>JBFMDN010000065.1:0-32215 GCA_040753915.1 Thermodesulfobacteriota bacterium
ACAAATACGGTACTGTATCTGCACCGCGGGGTACGTGGTGAGCGCATCGTTGGCACTGTAGGGGCGGGCCTTGTGCCCGCCCTGGGCACCCACAAGGGGTGCCCCTACGTCGTGGCAGATTACGTGAACGTATTTAGGAAACGGACCACATAACCGCGAATACAAAGGTAACGCATAGGGGGGTGAGGGCTCCATGGGCAGTATCCTCCCTCACCGTACCACTTTTTCTGCTGCTTCCCGGGTCTTGAGACAGTTTCTGAAACAGCCCCTTCCCCGAAAAGAGCTGAAGCGAATACCGATTGCATCGGATTCTCTGTGGTTGGAGGCGCGTTCCCTTGGTGGGACGGGCATCTGAAACTGTCTCAAAAGCCTGCAGTCCGTGATAATCGTGGCACACCCCCTCACCCTGACCCTCTCCCCCGAAGCGGGGGAGAGGGGATTCTTCCCTCTCCCTCTGGGAGAGGGTTTGGGTGAGGGTGCCTTTTCGCGCAGCGACGCCCAATCGTGCTACGATGTTTGGTGTGTCCCGAGTTTTGAGACGGTTTCTTCATGCCCGCCCTTTCTTCAGCTTACTCCTCTATCGTGTAAGAGCCTTTCTTTTCCTTGTCGAAGTCCACTTTGGCCTTCACGTACTTCGCATTGTAGCCGGCTTTCTTTAGCACGTTGTAGGCCATTTCCGCTCGGAGGCCGGTGCTGCAATGGATCACGATCGTCCTGTCCTTGGGAAGCTCGGAGAGCTTTGTTTCGAGCGTGTCCAGAGGGATAGCTCTGGCCTTGGGTAGGATTCCCTCTTCTATTTCTTGCGGCGTCCTGACGTCGAGGACAATGATTTCTTCCTTGGGGTTGGCCACCAGTGCCTTGAAGGCGTCTACCTCGAATTCACCCGGCAAGAGCTTCCTTACGTACGAAATCTTTGTCGCTGCCGGTCCTTGCGCCACCTGCTTACCAGCCTTCTTCCACTCTGACAAACCGCCGGACAGCACGGAAACGTTGTTGTAACCCCATCCGGCGATTTCTTTGAACGGTTTTTCCGCGGATGCCAGTTGTCCGTCCTCATTGTAGAGAATAACCTGCGCGCCCTTGTACTTAGGGAACTGGTCCTTCAAGACCGTTATGCCCCCTTCCGGCATCCCCACGGCCTTCGGTATGTGCCCCTTCTCCACTTCCTCTTTGGGTCTGAGGTCGATCAATATGTACGAGAGGTCTTCCTTATTGTACCGATCCAGGGCATCTATGTTGGACACCACGAGATGACCCGCCTTCTTCCACGCTGGTAGTCCTGCACGAAACACCTTGACATTCTTGTACCCGAGCTTTTCCGCCTTCCTGGCGGCTAGTGGACTGAGAACTCAAGAGAAGCCGCTGCAGTAGTAGATCTGAAGCATTTCCTTGTCCGCGGGAAGAACCTTCTCCTGGAGCTCGTCGAAGGCGAAGAACGGCATCTTCTTGGCCGTGGGGATATGACCCTCATCGTACGCGGGGCCGGGACGAGAGTCGAGGAGCACGTACCTACCTTTTTCAGGACCCATAGCCACGAGCTTCGCGACTTCCTCGACGGAAGCCAACTTATCTCCAGGAACTTCCAGACCCTTTTTCACTTCGACTTCCCTGGCGTACGTCTTCCCGTCCTTCTTCGCATAGGTGACGCGCACCGACTCCTGCTTAGGAATATCCTTCATCGCCGGCGCGTTCTTGAGCACCGTCGCGTCGTCGAAGTGAATCACTTCCATCTCGGGACCGATCTGGAGCTGAATGGTTTTGGCTTTCCTCGACAAATCGACGAATTTGCCGGCAAGGATGTTGGCCTGCTTGTCATAATTGTGGCACTTCAAGCAACTCGCGTCCGACTTGGAAGGAAGACTTTCCTCCGAGCCGGCACTGACGAAGAGTGAAGCTCCCACGGTCAGAGCGAGGAAAGCTACGGTGAAGACCGCAGCGGTAAGCGCTCGTTTTCCCATGACATCTCCTTTCGTTAGCTCTTGTGGGCTCTCGCGTGGTCCAGGAACAAGGGGAGTGCGCCTGCGACCAGCTCACAGTATTTTAATATATCAATAAACAAAGAGCCATAGATTGATCGCGGATGCAACCAAAAAAGCAATCCAGGTGAGCTGCAACACAGCCCAGCACACACTGCTCTAACGCGGAACCTGTCGGTAGAACAAAGCCTTCTGCGGTGACAGGTGGCCATCGAGCATCTGTTTTCGAATCTTCGCAGCGTCAACTGTACGCGCTCCTCCTGGAACCAACGCAGCTTCCCGTTTCTCCAAACTGGAAAAGACCGCGGCCACGGCAATGAGCACGCAGACAACCAGGAGAACTACGAAGGCGACATTCCCTGGATCAAAGAAGATTCTTTGTGCGGAAGTTGACACTTCCAATGGGGTGATACCTCGAAGTCGATCGTCTGATATACTGCGGGAAGCCATTTCCTTGCAGCCACCACAGCCACCGACAAGGGCTGCGCTGGGAGGGCGAAATCTCCGTCACATGCTCCACGTCCAGTATACCGATTTTCGTGAGACGATTGAACAACGGTTCAGGCAGGGTTGAAGGTAGTCTACCTGTGGAAATCACGGTGCTCTGCACTCTGGACCGCTCGTTCCCGGGCGCAATTCTGTTGTTTGACGGCTTATGAAGAGGCTGGTATATAAGAAAGTCGAGAAATTCCTCGGAGAGAGAGACATGAAGCGTGTCATCATCTCGGTTGCTATCGCCCTGGTTCTTCTCGCCGCGGTTGTCTGCAACGGTCAGTGGCCGCTCGGCAGAGAGGCCCTCCCCGGGATCAAACAGGAGCCCGGCCCGACAATAACCGTTTCGGGCAGATTCCAGATCTTTACCTCTCCCAATGTCAAAGGAGAGACCTTTATGCTGGACACAGATTCCGGGAGGATGTGGATACTGAAGAAAGACGGCACGACGGGGTTGTTCTCGATGGAGCGGGTGGCTGTGCAAGAAGTGGACGGTGCCAGGAAAGACGATTCGAAGGACAAAGCTCCAGCAGAAAAGTGACGTTACACCATGCAACGGACTACGATGCCGCCACGAGGATTTTCGGAACGCAAAGCACTTGTTTGAGGAGCAGAATCTGGAATGCAGAATAAAGGCTACAAAGTTGCGGTAGTTGGGGCGACCGGGGCTGTGGGCAACATGATGATACGGGTCCTGGAGCGTCGTTCGTTCCCTGTGCGAGAGATCGTGTTGCTCGCGTCGGAGCGCTCTGCGGGCAAGACACTCATATTCAAAGGGGAGGAGCACCCGGTCCAGGAGCTCACGGAATCCTCGTTTGCCGGTGTCGATATCGGCTTGTTTTCCGCCGGCGGATCCATCAGTGCAAAGTTTGCGCCCATAGCGGCCGAGGCAGGTTGCGTCGTGATAGACAATACCGCGCACTTTCGAATGGATCCGGATGTACCGCTGGTAGTGCCTGAAGTAAACGCCGAGGCCATCGGGGGATACCGAGCTAAGAACATTATTGCGAACCCCAATTGCTCCACGATCCAGATGGTGGTAGTGCTCAAACCCCTTCATGACGAGGCGCACATTAAACGTGTAGTGGTCTCGACCTATCAGTCCGTTTCCGGAACGGGCAAGGATGCGTTGGAGGAGATGCTCATCCAGTCGAAGCAAATCTGCTCCTCGGTGGACTGGATGAAAGAAGACGGGTTGGACAAGCTGTGGGCCGGAATCGAGCCCCACATGACCATGAAGACCACTGTGTATCCGTACCGGATAGCTTTCGAATGTCTGCCACACATAGACGTTTTCCTCGATAATGCGTACACCAAAGAGGAGATGAAAATGGTGTGGGAGACAGGGAAGATCCTGGATCCCGCGATTAGAGTCACGGCCACGACCGTGAGGGTCCCCACATTCTTCGGTCATTCGGAATCCGTCAACATCGAAACGAACCGTCCGCTGACAGCGGACCGAGCACGTGAGATCCTGGGGAGCGCGCCGGGCGTCAAGGTAGTAGACGACCCTTCGCGGTTGGCTTACCCTCTCACAGCTCTGGCCGCCGGTCAGGACGTCACGCTGGTGGGCCGTATCCGCGAGGACGAATCGATAAAGAACGGCCTCAACCTCTGGATAGTATCTGACAACATCCTTAAGGGAGCCGCGCTCAACGCGGTTCAGATAGCGGAGATCCTCGTTGAGCGATACCTGTAGAGTGGTTCGGGGAGCTTTGGTGAGGAAGCCCTAACGTGCTATCGGTAGTTCATTTGGAAAGGAGATCGGATGAGCTCAAAGCGTGAAGCCGTTATCGTCAGCGCGTGCCGGACACCCCTCGGTGCGTTCAACGGAAGCTTGACCGGAATCGGTGCCACCACGCTCGGCGGGCTGGCCATAGAGGAAGCGGTACGGCGTGCCGGGATTGAAAAGACCGAGGTGAACGAGGTCATCATGGGGCAGGTACTGCCCTGTGGATACGGCCAGAATCCGGCTCGACAAGCCGCTCTCAAGGCCGGCCTCCCGTACGAAAGCGAATGCTTCACCATTAACAAAGTGTGCGGCTCCGGTTTGAAAGCTGTGATGCTGGCTGCCCAGGCAATTCAGCTCCGCGATGCGGATATTGTCATCGCAGGAGGAATGGAGAGCATGAGCGATGCTCCGTACTATCTCCAGCGAGCCAGATTCGGGTACCGCATGGGGGATGACACGCTTCACGATCATATGGTCCACGACGGTCTTTGGGATATCGTCAACGATTTCCACATGGGAATCAGTAATGATCTGTGCTCTGAAAAGTACAACGTTTCCCGTGAAGACCAGGATCGATATGCTGAAATGAGCTACAGCCGTTCCCTGGAATCTATCGAAAAAGGCCGTTTCAAGGAGGAGATCTTTCCAGTCATGATCCCTCAGAAGAAAGGCGACCCGAAGGTCTTCGATCGGGACGAGTGCCCGAGAGAAACGAGTTACGAGCTGCTGAGTCGGATGAAACCCGCGTTCCAGAAAAACGGTTACGCAACAGCAGGAAACTCGTCGGTCATTTCCGACGGAGCGAGCGCACTGTGCGTCATGGCTGAAGAAGTGGCAAAGGCGAAAGGCATTGAGATTCTGGCGCGGGTTGGAGCCCAGGCCAGCGCGGGCCTTGACATGAAGTACGTACTCATGGCGCCGATTCTCTCTATTCCCAAGTGCGCTTCAAAGGAAGGGGTCGATTACAAGTCGATAGATCTCATGGAGGTCAACGAGGCGTTCTCCGGGTCTACCGTGGGAGTGATGCGAGAGCTTGGGCTCGACCCGGACCGGTGCAATGTGAACGGTGGTTCTGTCTCCCTTGGACATCCTATTGGCGCGAGTGGGGCTCGGGTGCTGACCACGCTCATTTATGCCATGAAGAACCGGGACAAGAAGACCGGCATGGCGTCTCTGTGCTTAGGCGGTGGTGAGTCGGTTTCTCTGTACATAGATCGCTGATGATTTGGTGTTTCGGCCCACGTTGAAGGGCTATGAGGTATGGTATGGTATGGAACTGAGAAGCAATCCGATCTCGTTTCTGACCGGGGATGATGCTTTCATGAGGATGACTCCGATAGAAACGGCTGAAAAGAGATTCGAGGCATCTCTCCGTTTCGATCTGCACCATGAGGGGTTTATCGGTATTCCGCACGGGGGGATACCCATGGGATTGTGTCTCGACGCGTGGCGCAGCGTTGGGACCCCCTCGTACCCGGTGCACGTTCGCTTCAAATTCGGCGGATCCGGCATGAGCATCGGTGACCAGGCGGTCTTCAGCGTCGAGTGGGATTCTGAGAACGGGAATCCAGGGGTTGCAGCCCGGGTGACCAAAGTGGGGGACAAGACGCCCTATTTGAGCGCACAGATAGCCCCTGCTGATTCACGCAACGGCTCGTGGGTTCCTTCGCGGCCGGCAGACGAGTTTCGAAGGCTTCCCTACTACAGGAATTGTTTTGTGTGCGGGCATCACCGGTCCGTGGTTGGGCTCCAGAGGCAGTTCAGGCTCCACGAAGCAGATGGGGCCCCTCTGGTCAGCACTCTCTGGGGCGGAGACCCCGATGACGAGGAAAGAGCGGAAATCTTTCGCATTGACAGGAATGAGCTCCATCCTGCGGTCCTCATATCCATATTCGACGAAAACACAGCCTGGGGTGGGTTCCTGGCCACGGGATCTGCGGGCCTCTCCGTGAGAATGGAGTTCACGCTCCTTCGGCCTGTAGCAAAGAACGAGCGTCTGCTCTTTCTCGGTCGACCAGCGGGCGTCCGAGGCAATCCCAGGGCTCCGCGCTTTTTCAGAGCCGAGGGATTGGTTCTCGGCATGGCCGATCCCCAGAGTCCCGAATTGATCGCGTACGGGCACGGTGAATGGGTGATTCTGGGCCTCTACACGGAACAGATCAAGACTAACCTGCTCCCGGAAGATGATTGGAGTTGGATATTCAGCGCCGCGAACAGGAAAGACGAATGATAAGAGCGTCCGCGAGACGCGGGACGGTAGTTGCGCTCTCTCCTCGATAGTTACGGGCGCAACATACCTATCTCATCAGAGGTGAACACGTGATAGAGAACGTAATAGAAGGTGTCTGGTGGATACCGGGCAGAGACCGTTTTCTTCCCGATTCCCACATGTACGTGATCGGAAAGGCGGAATTTGGGGAATATACTCTCGTCGATTGCGGTCTCATGGAAATGGGGGCGTACAAGCTTGAAGAATTAGAACATGCGGGGATATCGTTGAAGGCGGTGAAGCGTATCATTATGACTCATACGCACATCGATCACATCGGGTGCCTTCCAGAAATCCTGGCAGCCGTTCCGCACGCGGAGGTGTGGATTCATAAAGACGAAGCAGCATACCTGGAACGGGGCGACGACAGAATCGTATATGGCAACAAGATGTTCGAGTCAGCCATTCGTTCCCAGTATCGCGTCCCGGATGGCACATTTACGATCAAGGCTCACAGAAAGCTCGAAGGGGAAGAAGAAGTGAACCTCGGGGGAATTCCCTTCCGCATCCTCCACATTCCCGGGCATAGCGTCGGAAGTATCGGATTGTTCAATGAAGAGCACAGGCTCTTCATGTCAGGCGACACGATCTATGCGGACGGAGCAATTGGCAGATACGATCTTGCGTCCGCTGATGCAGGGCAGCTCAAAAAATCATTGGAGCGAATAGCGGACCTGCGGGTTGATATACTTTTGCCGTGTCACAATCGAATTGTTAAGGGCGGCGCGGATCCGATGGTTCGGAACACCGTTCGGCAGTGGGGGGCTCTCCTTGGCTCGTGACCCGCACTCCACGGGGCTGCCGCGGGATTTGATCGCAATTTTTAACAGAGCAGTACGTTTGAGAGGATAGTGTCATGGGAAAAACAGTTGCTGAGAAGATCATTGAAGCGCATATAGTGCAAGGCCGCATGGAAACCGGCTCCGAAATTGGCATAAAGATCGATCATACGCTGTTGCAGGATGCCACAGGCACCATGGCGTTCTTGGAATTCATTGCCATGGGTGTGCCGCGAGTGAGAACCGAGCTTTCGGCGGTGTACGTGGACCACAATCTCCTTCAGACAGATTACAAGAATGCCGATGACCACAGATTCCTGAGAAGCGCTGCAGCCAAATTCGGGGTCATTTACAGCAGGCCCGGCAATGGGGTTTCCCACCAGGTCCACCTGGAGCGGTTCAGTGCGCCGGGAAAGACTCTCCTCGGCTCGGACAGCCACACGCCCACAAATGGTGCAGGTGCGATGCTGTCGATTGGGGCAGGAGGACTCGATGTGGCCATGGCCATGGCAGGACAGCCTTTTTTCTTCACCATGCCCAAGATCGTCGGAGTCCGGCTCACGGGAAAGCTGCAACCCTGGGTCTCCGGAAAGGACGTGATCCTCGAAATGCTCCGGCGCTTCTCCGTCAAAGGCGGGGTGGGAAAGATATACGAGTATTTCGGACCGGGAGTGGAAACTCTGTCCACTACGGACAGGGGAACCATTTGCAACATGGGGACTGAGCTAGGAGCCACGACAAGCATCTTTCCTTCCGACCGGCGGGTGAAGGAATTCCTGGAGAGCCAGGGAAGGGGAGAGGCTTGGACAGAAATTGTTGCCGATCCCGATGCTTCGTACAGCGAGATTGTGGAGATCGATCTCAGCTCGATCGAGCCGCTGATAGCCTTGCCTTCGTCTCCAGACAATGTGAAGAGAGTTTCCGAAGTGGAAGGCATCAAGGTAGGTCAGGTCATCGTGGGATCCTCGGTCAATTCTTCCTTCCGCGATCTCATGATCACGGCAAAGGCTGCAGACGGGTTGCACTGTGACCCGGACGTAAGCTTCGAGATTAATCCCGGCAGCGCGCAAGTGCTGCTCAATGTGGCTGAGGCAGGAGGTGTGAACAGCCTGATCCGAGCTGGCGCTCGGATTCATCAGTCCGGATGCCTTGGCTGCATTGGGATGGGGCAGGCCCCTGGAACCGGTGTGGTATCCCTCCGCACGTTTCCCAGGAATTTTCCAGGCAGGAGCGGCACGTTCCCCGACCAGGTATATCTGTGCTCACCCGAGACGGCGGTCGCTGCGGCAATCTTCGGAAAGATTACCGATCCTCGCAAGTTGGGTGACTATCCACTGGTAAAAGACCCGGAGCGGTACACGACGAACGACGACAACCTCATTTTCCCTCCCGAGGATTCCGATGTTGAGATCCTGATGGGGCCCAACATCAAGCCATTCCCGAAATTTGGTCCCCTCGAGGACTTTATCGAGGGGGAGGTGCTTCTCAAGGTGGAGGACAACATCACTACGGACCACATTATGCCGGCCGGGAGCAAGATACTGCCGCTGAGGAGCAACATAGAAGCCATCAGCGAATTCGTATTCACCAGGGTTGACGCGGATTTTGCTAAGCGGGCACGAGAATCTGGAGGCGGCATCATTGTGGGAGGCGAGAATTACGGGCAAGGATCATCCAGAGAACACGCGGCAATTGCCCCTCGGTACCTCGGGATACGCGCCAAGCTGGCCAAGAGCTTTGCCCGCATCCACAAGGCCAACCTGATTAATTTCGGCATACTTCCCCTCACCTTTCAGAATCCGGGGGATTATGACCTGATAGGACAGGGCGACCGAGTCCGACTGGAATCCGTGAAACACGTGGTCGAGACCGGAGGAGACACGATCGTCGCAGAGGTCGTTGGAACCGGAAAGAAAATTCAGCTCAAGCTGGATGTCACGGAACGGGAGCGCAGAATTCTCCTCCACGGTGGGTTGATCAACACGGTGGTACCTTCCGCGTGAAGAGCGCAGGGTAAGACCGTTTGGGGACGTGGGTATTGCCGGCGAGACGCCGTGCAAAGAGACATTCGCACCGAGATGCCCGTGGTAAGAGCGGGTTTCGAATCCCTCGGTCCCTCAAGGCAAGCTGAGAACGAGAATACCGGCCAGACTCTGGCGCTACAGGAGAGGAGGTGCCTTCGGACTGCCGCGGGTAATGGAACGGCTCATCCTGATGCCGATCCTTGGTTAACGATCGGGGCCTGCGTATCTGACCCGGATCTCGCACCGGGGATTCCTGGTGGGCCGATCTCTAAAACTGATCCAGATCCGATCCTGTGTGATCCCACCGCGCACCTTTGATCAAGGTAGGGCGTTCCGCTGCCGGACCGCTGCCTACCTTGAATACTTCTTCAATACCAGACGAGGAATTGGTCACCAGGCCCGAGCCTGGGTCTATTCGACGCCATTCCACCGAAGCAGGTGCCTCGAATTCCTTTACCGGCTTGTCTTTGAGAATCTGCCGCATGAAATACCCCCAGATAGGGGCTGCGGCTTTCCCTCCGGTTTCTCCCTGTCCGATGGAGACTTCGTCGTCGAATCC
Organism: Thermodesulfobacteriota bacterium; assembly: GCA_040753915.1. Lineage (GTDB taxonomy): Bacteria > Desulfobacterota > Desulfomonilia > Desulfomonilales > Desulfomonilaceae > JBFMDN01. The sequence continues at coordinate 9,832 of JBFMDN010000065.1, forward strand.
GACCCAGACCCCGCACGTGTAGTCTGGATTAAAGCCCATAAACCATGCATCCACGTTGTCGTTGGTGGTCCCTGTCTTTCCTGCCAGATCGGGTCTGCCTACGATCTTCTTGAGAATTGTTGCTGTGCCTTCCTGAACCACGTCGCGAAGAAGCGATGTCATGATGTATGCGGTTGCTTCATCGATTTGGCGGCGTGCCAATAAAGTCGATGTACTCGACGAATCCTGTCTTCCAAACGGCCGTTGGGGGGGCTTGGTGTCCGCTACCTGTCGAACCTGGGGGGCTTCCTGCCTGTTGGTGTCGTCGAGCAGAACCGGTGGATCGTGCTTCTCCAGAATCCTCCCATGGCGATCCAGAATCTTGGTGACGTACACATTGGGAACCAGGTATCCCTTGTTCGGAAATACGGAGAAGACGTCCAGTTGTTCTTCCAGAGATACCCCTGTGGAGCCGAGGGCAAGTGTCAGGTTGTCCACAAGGGGAGATGTGTACCCCAGCTTCCGCGCATAGGCCTTCGCGTGCTCGATACCGATCTGTTGCAAAATTTTTATTGTGGGAATGTTCCGTGACTTTACCAGAGCGTTTCTGAAGCTTACGGGGCCTTGAAATCCTCCCCGATAGTTCTTTGGCCTCCAGACTTCTCCAGTCCCCGGGATAGGCAGAACCAGCGGGCTGTCCATAATGATGTCCGAACAGGTAAAGCCCTTGTTCAACGCGGCCGCATAGATTGCCGGCTTGAAAGACGAGCCTGCCTGCCGTCTCGCCTGAACCGCACGGTTATATTGAGACTCCGATGGGTTGTACCCGCCAACCATCACACGCACGTATCCGGTCTTGTTCTCGCGCAGCATGAGGGCGGATTGCACCATGGGGCTCTGTTCAGGCTCCAGGATGAAGTACGGCATCATGTCTTCCGTATATTCTTTGTAGTTCTTCATCTCCGGATCCTGCTTGCCGAATTTGCTCAGGTAAAGCTCTCGCCGCTTGATGTTGGGGTCAGAAATTCGGACCCAGATCAGGTCTCCCACCTGAAAGGGAAGATCTCCTTCGGCGAAGTCTCGCGTTCGTCCTTCCGGGCGCATGAACGGCTTTCGGACCCACCAGTCCTTATTGGGATCGATCTTGATTTGGCCCACGTACTCTCGCTTGGCGCCGTCCTTCAGGTAGCTTCCCATTCGTACGTAGATGTGCTGGCTGTCGATCTGGGTTATGACGCCCTCGGTGACCTGGCCGAACCGCAAGGGCTCCTCCATGGACTGGCTCTTCTCCCGCAGGAAATCGACGACCCCTTTGACGTTGAGAGTCTTGATGGGACCGCGATATCCCTGGCGCTTATCAAGCTCCCTGAGGCCCTGATCCATAGCGGCTCGAGCTGCGCGGGTCATCTCGAGGTCGACAGTCGTGTAAACGTGCAGGCCCTCTTTGTTTAGGGCTTCTGGGCCATATTTCCGCTCTATATATCTCCTGACGTGCTCCACGAAGTCGGCCGCAAGCTCGGTTCGGTCATTGGTCACAGCAATAAGGTTCGGCGGTTCCTGAGTGGCCTGCTTGTGCTCGGCCTCGGTTATGTAGCCGTCATCGAGCATCCTCTTGAGAACGTAGGCGCGACGCTCGAGGGCTCTGGCGAGGTTCTTTCTTGGCGAATGGGCGGATGGTGCCTTGGCCAGCCCGGCTAGCATGGCGCACTCTGCCACGGTCAAGTCCTGGACATGCTTCCCAAAGTAGGCTCTTGCCGCAGCCTCGACACCATATGCGGAGCTTCCGAGGTAGATCTGGTTGAGGTACAGGTGGAGGATTTGCTCCTTGTCGAGGGTTCTTTCGATTCTCATGGCGAGAACCGCTTCTTTGATCTTACGAGTGAACTTACGCTCCGGAGTCAGGAGGAACGTTTTGGCCACCTGCTGAGTAATTGTGCTGCCACCCCCTACTATCCCCCCCTTCAACAAGTTGTCCTTAGCAGCTCGGATGATAGCTTCCTTATCCAAGCCGTCGTGATGCCGAAAGTTCTTGTCCTCCGCTGCGATAAACGCGTTTTGGAGCGTCGGAGGGATTGCCTGGATCGGCACGACATAACGTCGTTGAAAAGAGAACTCCCCTATGAGCTGTCCGTCATGGGAATAAAAGCTGGTGACGATCGGCGGCGCGTAATTCTTGAGACTCTCTATGCTAGGGAGATTATGAGTGAAATAGACATAGCCCTGCGTGGCCATCCCAGCCAGACCGGCGATGCAGCCAATTGCGACGAGAAGCAGGAGCCGTACGATGCCGCCAAAGAAAGACCTGCCCCCCTTTTCTTGCTTGGTGCGGGTTTCCAACTCCCGAAATGGATTCATCGAGCTCGGCGATTTCTCAAATGACGGCATCACTTGCTGACTCCTCTCTCTCCGGGGTGCCCGGTCTCAGCACGCAACCGGTGCACTCTTTATCGGTATAGAGGAATACACTCGCAATTTCAATAGAATTCATCAAAAAGGCAAAGTCTTCAGGGGGGTGAGGTCTAGTTATTTATGGGTGTCGGCAGAAATCGTTATAGTATTTTGATTTCGTTGCTAAATATGTCGACACCTGTGAGGCAGCCTTCGAGCCATCGGCAGCTCCCCGACATGGCAACGGTTCTGTCTCTTTATGAATCCTCTCAAGGAGCGCAGCTTTCGACTCTTTCATGCTCCAAGAGGATCAGCGGTAGAAGAGCACACGCCAAGAGACTACAACTGGTCCACCTCCTGGGGCATCGAACGCTCTTCCCGTTCCCGGATTAGCTCTAGAAGCCGCCTTTCCTGATCCCGAATGGATTCTTCCAACTCTGCCATCCGATTGCGAGTCCACGTGAGGGCTGCACCTATGCCGACCACAAAAATAACTGCAACCACGAACCGACTGTCGATCTCCTCGGCGAACAGAGCAGACAGAAGAGGGCCTATAAGGATGTAGGTGAACACGAAGGTCTTGATCTCTTCGAGCCGGTCAATGGGCGAGCTGCCGAGCACCATGGGAGCACCTTCCCCGATCCGCGTGAGAGTCCTGTGGAGCTGCCGCAGCACTTGGCTGCGCCCAACTCTGAATCCGTTCGCAGGGATCCTTACGGGACCCTGCCCTCTTGATTAGCAGAAATTCCCGTGAGTGGCCACGGCCGCCAACCATGACGACATTTGACACCGAAACACTCTCACGATATGTATGGCTCCACACGATAGTACGGCGGATGGGAATGGAGGCCCGATGAGACCGAAAGTCAAGATAACCATTTGCGCACTTGCAGCGGTAGCAGCAGTCGCAGGCCTCATTCCCGACGGAGCGTCAGCCATGGACAAGAAGGTCGTCGTCGGGTGGGTGGAAAGGGTGCGAATATTTCCCGGAAATCTGGTCGTTACGGCCAAACTGGATACAGGAGCTGACAACTCTTCCCTCCACGTTGCCGATTTCCAATTGTTCACGAGAGACGGGAGCCAATGGGTCCGTTTCGAGGCATTCGATGAAGCGGGACGCACCGTTTCCCTGGAACGGCCGGTTGTCCGCATGGCAAAGATCAAGAGACACAAAGAACCCGGTCAGAACCGCCCGGTGGTGTTGCTCGGAATTTGCCTGGGGGACTACCGTGCGGACGCAGAAGTGAACCTGGTGGATAGGAGCCGTTTCTCCTATCTCATGCTGATAGGAAGGAGCTTTCTGCGGGAAGGGTTCCTTGTGGATTCGGCCAGTGAGTATCTCACGGAGCCGACGTGCACAAAGGACGGGGAAAAAGAGTGAGTCGTACCCACGTATACATTCTCTCTGCCTTGCTGTTTGCTACGGGAATCGGGATTGCCGCGTACAAAGCCTCGGTGCTCGGCTTTCCTCTCGTGCCTGAGAGCAAGGCCAGGGTATGGAACGTCGAGGTCCGGATCAGGTTCGATGCGGACAACAGACCCGTCAAAGCAAGTCTTTTCATTCCGGGGAGCACGAGTGGGTTCGTCGTTTCCGACGAGCACTTCATTTCCGGGGGGTTCGGCTTCGTCGTAGCCGGGGAGGAAGGCAATCGTAAGGTCGTGTGGTCTGCGCGGAGCGCGAAGGGCAGAATGAACTTGTACTACCAAACCGTTATAAGGGCTGCCCGTTTGAAAATCTCGCTCCCGGAGGACGAGCCTTATCAAACTGCACCGCCCGCGTTGGAAGGACCGAGGAGTGCCGCCGCGCACGCTCTCATCAAGGAGATCCGAGCAAAATCCGCCGATACCCCCAGCATGGTGGCTACCCTCTTGCAACGACTTAACGAATCGAAGCCGGACGAGAACGTCAACCTCCTTCTAGGGCAGAAACCGGACTTACAGAAGAAGGTGAGGCTCGCTGTCAACATCCTCCGGCTCGCAGGCATACGTGCGCGCCAGGTAAACGGTATTCGCCTACAGGAAGCGAAATACGATTTTTCCACCAAGGCCCCTCTTCTGCACTGGCTGGAGGTTTACCATCATGACAAGTGGCTTCCGTTCAATGCCACGACCGGAGAGCAAAGAATACGGAGCGATTGGTTTCCGTGGTGGCGCGGACCGAAGAAGCTGGTAGACCTGGAAGGAGGCTCCCGGCTCCACGTCATCATCTCCGTAAGCCCGAAGATAGAGGAAGCCATCGCTGCCGCGGTCACGAAGACGGAAATCAGCAAACCCTGGCTCCTCCGGTTCTCTCTCTTCAGCTTGCCAGTGAACACGCAGGCCGTTTATCGGGTAATGCTTCTTGTCCCAGTCGGAGCTGTGATCTTGGCTCTCTTGAGGAATTTGGTGGGAATAAAGACTTTCGGGACGTTTATGCCAGTTCTTATCGCTCTATCTTTCCGTGAAACGGGGCTGCTTCGGGGCATTATTCTGTTCTCTGTTGTGGTGGCCCTCGGGCTGGCCCTCCGGTTCTACTTGGAGCGCCTCAAGTTGCTTCTGGTACCTCGTCTTGCAGCCGTGCTGGTGGTGGTAGTAGGTGTTATGGCTTCTTTGAGCGTTGTGTCCCACGCGTTGGGAGGCCACACCGGCTTGTCGGTAGCCCTTTTTCCCATGGTCATTCTCACCATGACGATAGAGCGAATGACGATCATATGGGAAGAGCGCGGACCCGAGGAAGCGCTCATTACAGGTATAGGTAGCCTCGCAACTGCAGCAGTGGCCTTTATCGTGATGAACGTAAAATACATCGAGCATCTCATATTTGTTTTTCCGGAGCTACTGCTGGTCCTGTTGGCGATATTGGTCCTCCTTGGGCGCTATACGGGATATCGTCTCACAGACCTCTATCGATTTCGAGAGCTTGCCAAAGGTTAGCGCATGTTTTCGGTTATTCGAGCTTTGAGAGACAGGGGAGTGTTAGCCGTAAACAGGAGAAATGGGGACTATACCCTTAAGTACAATCAAAGAAAGTTCTATCCCCTTGTTGACGATAAGCTTAAGACAAAAAGACTGGCCATGGAGCACGGTATCGCTGTTCCGGATCTTTATGGGGTTGTAGAAGTCGAGGGCCAGGTCAGAAGACTGGGGAAAATTCTGCAGGGACACCAGGATTTCGTGATCAAACCGAGTCATGGGAGCGGAGGAGAAGGAATCCTGGTTATCGCTGACCGGATCCACGATAAGTATCGCAAACCTGACGGCAAGACTCTGAGCCAGGAACAATTGAGCTACCACGTGTTCAGAGTGCTTGCCGGTCTCTATAGTCTCGGCGGACAACCCGATTCCGCGCTGATCGAGTACCGGGTCAACTTTGATCCGGCCTTTAACAATGTGACATATCAGGGAGTTCCGGATGTCCGGATCATCGTGTTTCTCGGAGTGCCTGTCATGGCCATGATCCGGTTGCCGACCAGGATGTCTGATGGAAAGGCGAACCTGCATCAGGGGGCGTTAGGCGCGGGAATTTGCCTTGCGGAGGGGAGAACCCTCACAGCGGTATGGGGACAGGAAACCGTGTCTGTGCATCCGGATACGGGCCATTCGGTGGTCGGGATTCAGATACCGTTCTGGTCCACTCTTCTCGAGCTCGCGGCCAAATGCTCCGAGATCACAGGACTCGGGTACCAGGGTGTGGACATAGTCTTGGACAGAGACAAGGGGCCACTCATCCTCGAGCTGAACGCCAGGCCCGGTCTGAATATCCAGATCGCGAACCGGTCAGGACTGATCCCCAGACTGAACCTGGTCGAGGAGGAGCATAAGAATCTCAGGACACTTTCCGAGCGCGTTCAATTCGCTCGGCATCACTTTGGGGCGAAGGAGCAATGATAATTCGGGGCGTAATCGAAACAGGAGCGGGGAAGGGCGCTTTCTTCGTGGGACTGGACTGGGTAGTGCGCCAATTCAGAGCAAATATGGGATTTACTCCGTACCCGGGGACCCTGAATGTGAGAGTGCTCGGGCAGGACCTTTCTGCTGCCGAAGATTTTTTTTCCCAAAAAGACTTCGATCTTGTTCCCGAAGACCCCTCTTTCTGTAGGGCTGGCGTCAAGCGTCTTACCATCAACGGCCTGCCTGCGGCGGCAGTTTTCCCGAGCGATGACGTGCGTATTCACGATAACCATGTTATAGAGATCATAGCAGGCTGTCACGTCAAAGAAAGACTGAAGCTGAAAGACGGGGATTCCGTGATCTTGACCGATTACAAGGGCGACGTTGAGCATTCAGCTCGATGACGGATTTTGTCTCTGTTTCCCGCGAGCCATCGGCTCCGGCCCTCTCCAGATGCCTGAAAACAAGTTATCCGCGTGGGTCAAGGAAAACGATGAAACCTGATTCCCAGGTCCTCTACTCCGGCAGAGTGCTCAAAGGCATTATTTTCGATCTGGACGGAACGCTGACCGATTCCATACGCGTCTTCTACGAGGCTTTCCGCCGGGTAACCGTCGCTGTAGGCGTGAACATCAGGAAAGAGGACATCTTCGGACCCTTGGCAGAGGGCACAGAGCCATGGGATCAAGCATTTCCCATGGATCTACCCGATCGGGAACGGACTATGCGGGAATTCCGACGTGTCATGAAGCCAGCCTATGTCGAGGCGACGCGCAGGGTGCGCGTGCTGCCGGGAGTGTCGGAGGTGTTAGCGAGGCTCCGGCAACACGGAATTCGCCTCGGTGTGGTGACGGATTCTGCGTCGAGCTCGCTGGAGCCTTTGCGCTCTCAGGACCTGATCGAGCAATTTGCGGCCATTGTTACCCGGGACGATGGATTCCCTCGCAAGCCCGATTCGCAAGGCCTGAGAGAATGTCTGAGGCGGATGGAGGTGGATCCCGAGCATGCAATGATAGTGGGTGACACTCTGATGGATATCCGAGTGGGAAAGGAGGTTGGCGTCCTGACCGTGGGCGTTCTCACGGGACTGGCCAATCGCAGCCAGTTGGAAGCCGCTCAACCTACTGTGCTGGTGGAAGATGTTACCTGCATCCCCGACTTGTTAAACCTCAATGAGCTCGATGGGTGACTCGATGGCAGCCTTGGGTCAGTTCCCTTTTGACGGGAATCTCCCATGGAGACACCCTGTTTCATCATCTCTGTCGCGTAATAGCTGCGTGACACGGAACAGGGACAACGTCCGGCACCTGTGTCGCGGCATTCCTGAACAGATTTCAAAGACAAAGCAGAAGATTCGGTGCCCAATGAATTGGCCATCCGATATGACAACCAGCATCAGTCCAGGGAGGTCACATGGGAATCTACAGTGAGCTCTACGATTTCGCTTCGAGCGCGGGCGCGTTCGAAGGGTACGTGTACCGGCCCAAAGAAATGGATCCCAAGTACTTGCCGGTATGGTCCGGCAATCTTGTGAAGCAGTACAACGCCCTACCTGCAGAAATTCGTGCGGAAATCCAACCAATGTGTGACGGTACCCTCGGAAGGGCAGTGCTCTCGTTGATACCGATTCTCGGCGAAGATCATGAGGTTATCGCCAACCTCAAGAGCATGATCCGGGGGGGGATGCCTGCGTCTCCCGATGATTTCGATATACACGCGGGACGGGTCTGATTCTGAAGGGGTCACGTCTCAGAAGCTATCCAGCGACGCAGCGCGGGCAACTCGCTTGCCTCCCAGGTGTCCGAGATTCGGAGCTCCAGAAAGTAACGGAAGAGGGTATCTACCAGCTCCATGCCTTCTTCCACCAGCGCAGCTTTTTCAAGGAAGGTGGCTTCGGCCGATTCATCTTCGCCCAGCTCCTGAGCGGGGAGGATGGGAGGTGTTCTGAAGGAGCCAAAGGAAAGCCACGTACTCTTGATCACAGTGGTAAATTCATTGTCTGAGGACCTGAGGGATAGCCGGGCCTCTTCGATCTTCTTTCCCTCCCTGAGAGCTGCGAGCCCCTCCCTGAGCTCGGAATGCTCTCCCTTGAGGGTCACGCTCTGAGGTGTCTCGGCTTCTGCAAGGTCGAGGGTCATCCGATCCAGGTACGTCACCTCTACTACCTTTCCACCAGGAATCTCGATCCGACCGCCGGAAACGTCCGATTTGAACCATAACCAGGTCAAGAATTCCCTGCCCAAGAAGGCCTTCTCGCGAAGAAGATCCAGAAAATCCATGCCAGCGTTCCTCCAATACGTGGGTCATCTTCCTGCGGCACAGCCCAATCCGGGCCGTTCATGGAACCATCGAGCACGGTGTGAGATTCTCCAGGAGTCTTCTCTGCGATGAGTCGGTGAGAAGCTCCTCTGCTCTGAGGTACGGTACCAGGGGGATGAAGGTGAGGCCAAAGCTTCTCTTGAACAGGTCTTCAACCCTCTCTCGAGCCTTTATGCTGAGGCTAGCGAAGTAGGCCAGTCCTTGGGACGTGTCCCAGACGAGGTCGAACACCTGTATTGATGGGAGCGTGCTCTTCTTGAGAGATTCCTTGACATATTCCTTCAGCTCGCGACGCTGACTCGATGAGAGTCGCTGTCTGCCTGTTTCGGCCAGCCTTTTCTTCATCTCCTGCTTCACGTGCATCTCGAGAATCCGCGGGGGGACTCTCACAGTGTCAACGCGCAGTCCCAGGGCCACGTAATTACCCCGAACATATGATGCGCCACGGAACTCAGTATCAGTAAAATCCTCGATGGATGTCCAGCCTATCCCGACCTCGTCACCTGGCCCATCGACGCTGCGAAACGTGTATTTTCTCACCCCGTCGTCCACGGCTTCCCAGAAGGCGCCCTCGATCTCTCCCTTTACGCGATACCTCATCATGGATACCGAACGTGAAATGAACCCCATCTGGTTTTCTCCTCTCCTCAGCGTCGTGGTGGTCGCCCAGAATAGTGAAAAAGCGGCGAGGGATCAAGGGGCTCGCTCGGGAATGCATCGGGGGGTAGCAAATTTCCAGAGTCCGTGTACAATTGCAGCGGTGAATACGTAACCGTGTCTACCAAATGGCGCACTACGGAAAAGGAGCTGACATGTCGGTAGTTAAGATCATCGAGCTGGTGGGCGAATCCCCGGATGGCTGGGAAGACGCAATGAAACAGGTCATCAAAGAAGCCCAGAAGACCCTTCGCGGCATCACGCGCATCGGGGTAGTGGAACAGGATGTGCGCATGATCAACGACAAGATCGACGTGTGGCGCGTGCGTGCCCAAGTCTCTTTCAGGGTCCAGCGAGGGGGGGAGTCCGCGCCGGATAATTAAGAACTACCGGGCAATTCGCTTTCACACGGCTTTTGTCGCGATTTTGGCTTGTAGCTTCTCTTATGCGCCGTCGAGCGGATACGTATCCAGGAAAGCGTTCATCTCTTTGACAAGCTCATCCTCTCGACCCGAGTGGAAGTGATCGGCCCCGGGAAGTATCTTGCCTGCTTTGGGTTCGGGAATCTTCCGAATGAGCTCCTCGAGCTTGGTTTTGGGGCAAATGAAGTCCTGGTCTCCTGCCACGAGGAGTTTGGGCCGAGTCTCGTCCATGAGAAAATCGAAGTCGTACGCGTCCAATGGCGGGGAAATACCTACGAGTCTCTTGGGGCGATGGTCGTGTCGTGCTGCTTTGAGCGCTACCCAGCATCCAAAAGAATAACCTGCCAGGACGAGCCGTTCCGAATCCACGCCTTCCTGGCCGGAAAGGTAGTCCACGGCTGCGCGCACGTCCTGTTCTTCGTCCACTCCTTCTCCGTGAGACCCTTCGCTGCGGCCCGTGCCGCGGAAGTTGAAGCGGAGAGTGATAAATCCCCTTTCGAGAAGCCCTCTCTTGAGGGCGCTGGTGACATTGTTGTACATGTTTCCGCCATACAACGGATGCGGATGGCAGATAACCGCGGCCGGCGAGGGTTTGCGCGAATCGTCTGGAATTTCCAACACCCCTTCCAGCGCTATGCTACCACAGGGAAAGAATACGTCTCTGCGTTCAGGCATATCTCATGTTCCTGTACAAGACTGTCGCATGAATGCTCGGACCAGTTTGTTTCGCGGCCTCCCAATTGGTTTCGCCACGCCTCATATCTCCAGATGGGCAACTCGTTTCAGTCCCATCTGAAAAGGTTTCACTATCAAGAAGATAGCAACTGCCAAGGCACCGGCAAAACAGGCAGTTGCCACCAGGTAATCCTGGGCGGAGAGAACACCTGTCCAATGCCCCGCGGTTACGATGCGATATACGGGATATGCTTCCAAGACGATCACGGCCAGAACCGCCAGAGCTGCGTAAATCATGGTGAGCAGCCCGCCCACACCGCTGAAAGCCCTGTTCGGATCGGAAATCTTGAAATCGGCATAGAGAACCCCCATCCCCACGGACAGGGATGTAATCCCAACAGTGAGCAGTCCTACGGTCACAGTGGAAACGAGAGAAACGAAGAATTCCAATCCGAGCAGCCGATTGGTCATGACAACGAGAAACAGCCCCAGGGCGAGCATGGGAACCAGATAGAAAAAGAACTTGATCCAAAGAATTCGTCGCAGGTTCAAAGGAGACCCTTTCAAAATCCAAAACGCCCGACCTTCCGCCGAAATGGCCGGAAAGAGAAACCTGACCCCCAGCGAGGAAAGCACGAATCCTGCGAGCCCGATGTTGATGAATGCCACGGCATTTTTAAGAAATCTTGTCGCGACTGGGTTGTCGAGAGAGGGCAGAACGCTGAAATTGTAAAGGTAAACCAAGATGAGGGCCAGCAGGAGCAAGAGCTGACTGATTCTTCCCCAGTCCCGAGCCATGAGGAGCGTCTCCTTGTACACCACCGCCGCAGTTGGCCTTTCCAAGTACTTGTTCAGAATTCTGGACCACAACGCCATGACTGCGCTCTTGCTCAGACGTGCCCCCCTGGCTTCAACCGATTTCGAGTACCCGAAGAAGTGGACAGCCTCGTGATGGTGTCCCACCAGCCTATAGGTTGCGATTGCACACGAAATGAGGAGGGCAAGATAGAACGGGACGTGCTCAAATCCGTACCCCGTCACATACGGTCGAAGCGCCTCCATAGCCCATGTGGTGGGAAGAAGGGGCGAGCTGGCTTCGCCCATGATGGAGAGATAATCCATGATGGAGGCGAACCCTTCGGGGTTGAGGAACTCTTCTGGCCTGATCATCCGAAACAGCAGGTACGCACCAACGAACATCAGGATTCCCACGAACACGAACAGATCGCGCAGACGCCTGACAGGAAAGGTCCTGACCAAGGTCTGCACTATGAAGACCGACAGAGCCGTTACAATCGCCAGCAGGGCGCCGAACGATACCACGCTTACCGCGTAGAACGACCACGGAGCAGAGAAGACCCTCCCGTATGCAAGGAACACGGGAAGTCCGAAGACCAGCACCATCCAGGAGGATTCGAAGGAGGTTTCGATAAATCGAGCTGCATACAGAGAACGCGCGGGCACCGGCGCAGCAATGAGCAGATCGAGATCATCCGAGAGGAAATAGGTGGAAAATGTCGTGATGATATTGCTCACAATCGCCACAAACGCAAACGTCACGAGAACCATGGACAAGAGCTTTGTGGCCGCTATGGTACCGAACATCTCTTCCGCGGTAAAGTAAGCCAGAGCTTTGACAAAGACAATATAGATGCCGGCCCAAAGCGCCCCAATTAGGAGCGCAAGCATTCCTACGCGCAGCCTTTCATGGCCGGGCTTGGCAAGCCTGTGACGTAGTCTCTTCCAGCGGGGGCTCAGCAGCAACAACACCCTATTCATTTCGCTCGCAGTTCTCCAAAGAGGCAGACGTTAATTCCCATCATTGGACACTGACGACCCTCAATGGGAAGTCCCCGTCTCTTCAGTCTCTTTTTCTTTCTTCTTGTCGCTTGTGTGTACGCTTGGTTGGTCTTCTGTTCTTGATTCCGCTTCAGAGGATCGAGCTTCCGAACCGGGCTGAGCCTCTTGAGATTGCTCGAGGAGCTCGGCGTAGAAATCCGGCCCCGATCCACCAATGGGATCGACGACCTTGTGCATGTCCTCATCGGACTTGTCTTTTGACGAATTGGAATTCGTTTTTGACTCGTAATGGTAGGGAGCGGACGTGATGGAATCGAGATCGACACTTCTGCGCATATCGTCCGCCATTCTGGTGAGCTCTCTATAGAGCCGCCCAACAACCCTTGCAGCCTCAGTGAGCTGACGAGGACCCAGAACTATGAGCGCAATCAGCACAATGAGCCCTATTTCCCACATGGACATCTGAAACACGAGACGGATCTCCAACAAGTTATTGAGCTACTATACCATGTTTTCGCAACCGATTCCGCATTCACCGGCTGGGCATGCCCGTCCACTAGGTGGAGAGCCGGACGATCAATCAAACCTCTCCCTCCGTGGAAACGACGGAGTCCACATTGAAAATGTCCATGTAATACGGACCGCCTCCCCATGATTCGATGAGCAGGCTCACATTGCCAATCAGAGCGTCGAGACGAGTATCGTGGGAGCCAAATCCCGTATCCTTCTCCGAGAGATGAGTCATCCAATCCAAGGCATTGGAACGGAGGCAAATCTTGACTTCGAACCCCTGTCCCGCCCTGATAATGATCACCTGGCCGCAATGGTGATGCTGCTCGGAGCAATCGGGATGCTTGATGTCGTAGAGCTCGACATCTCGTCCTCGAATGGTACGGATGAGCTCCACCCTTCGCATCTCCTCGTCAAACAAGGCTTCGGACCTGGCATAGCATTCGGGGCACAGCTCGGCTTCCTCCTCTGGTAACATTGCTTCCCGTTGTCGGCATAGGCTGCACAGCTCAGCAAAAGACTCTGATGTGGGCATGTCCTTCTCCCTTGCCCTTGAATAGTGAATCGGGCTCCGGAAGCGCTCCGGAGGAGATCCAAATCCAAAAAGGATTTGACCAAACGAGGTCCGCGGTTATAATCGAGATCGACCGGGCATTAGACCGAGCCCCAGTTTTTGCCGACACCAGACACCCTCATCTGTCTGTGACGGCTGAGAGCGATACACTGAACTTGTTTCGACTCGTATCGAATGATAGCACTCAGCATCGACCTTGAAAAGGAGAACGTCCATAATGATGCTAATCAGACAGGCAGCGACCTTGGCTTTTCTCTTGATTCCTGCTCTGGCCATGGCAGGTCAGGGGCCCCGCATAGTGTTCGACAGGATTGTCCACGATTACGGCAAGATCAGATACGGCGAGACAGTGACCGAGGACTTCACCTTCACCAACGTCGGCGACGAGACGCTCGTCATTGAGAAACTGCGAACGAGCTGCGGATGCACTACCACCAACAAGGGAAGCACAAAGATACCGCCTGGAGGGAAGAGCAGGATCACAGTCGCTTTCGACACGGTTGGCCTGAGAGCAGGGGTCAAGAAGCAAACCGTGGATGTCCATTCCAACGATCCCAAGACACCAGTCCTGCAATTGACCGTTCGGGCTGAAGTGGTGAGGGATCTTACCGTCGACCCTCCTACGGTAGCCAAGGAATTGTCCGGTTTCACCGACACGGTTTCCTTTCCCGTGCAGGTTAACAACAACTCGAACGAAGACGTTACGGTGAAGGGGGTGAAGAGTCAAACGGAGGGGGTGATGGCCCTACTCCAGCCCGAGCAGGTGGTGGCCCGCGCTGGGGCTCGCACTTCGTTTACTCTCGTGCTCAAACCCCAGAAGGAGGCTGAGCGGCACTACTACCTTGGCAAAGTCTCTCTCCTCACGGACCATCCCAGAGAAACAGAGGCGGAGATCCGCTACTTGCTCAAGTTTGACAAACTGCAGTGAGCCCAGTGCGGATCCCCGCATCGTCGGGGGCCTAAGTACAGCATTTCACCAGTAAGCTCACGGATTCTGAACCGGCAATCCCCCTCTGATCCCCCGTGAAAGGGGGGACTCCCTCCCCGTCAACGGGGAGGGTTGGGGTGGGGCCGCCTGATTTGGCACCGGCCTCACGAAAGACCGTACCAAGGCTTGACGCTGCAGCCCATTATTCCGGGACGAGCCATCCGGAAACTTCGTTTCCTGACCGGTCCTTGCCCGCGAAAGGAACCATCTTCCGCAGGATTTCGGAGACCTTCTTGGCTTGCTCGCAGTCGTAGTCGTCACAGGTGTATCCCTGTCTGCATTGGTTGCATAGCCGGGCATCTACCCATTCTGCCATTTGTTGCGTATTCATCGTGTCTCTCCCTCGCGTTCGTCAACTGTTCCGCGTAGTACATATAGTCACTCGGAAAGGCGGAGTCAGGATTATGCTATCATGGGGACGTTTGCAGAGTGGTGTGGGGCGATTCCTTTCATGTCCTGGATGTTCTTTCTCTTTGGTCTCGCGTCGCTGACCGGGCAGATCCTCTTGCTGCGGGAGATCCTGGTGATCTTCCATGGCACCGAGATCTCTCTGGGGATCTTCTTTTCGTCGTGGCTTCTGGGGATAGGAATCGGGGCTTCCGTGGGCGCACGCGTTGTCAAGCAAAGCCCTGGAGAACCGCACGGCCTATTCGCGCATTCTTTCGTCTTGCTTGGGCTGTCGCTTGTCTTTCACATCGTGTTGATCCGGCTCGGGCCGCGCCTATTCGGCGCATCCCCTGCTGAGCTCACCGCTTTGCACGGTTTGCTGCTCGCTGTGCCGGCAGGGACGTTTGTCACCTCGTTCCTGACAGGTTTCTTGTTTCCCGTTGGGTGCCGGTGCGTGAGAGACGCCGGCGGCCGCTCCATTGGCCGACTGTACGCCTATGAGGGCCTGGGCGGTCTTGCAGGTGGGCTTGCCTTCACCTTCTTTCTTGCCCGATTCGTGGAGCCGCTGCACTCCGCAGCAATCATGTGCGTGTGCCTTGCAGCAGGCTCCATCATCTACTGCCTGAGACAAGGAATCAAGAGCCCCCTGATCGGAGCGGTTCCGTTCTTCCTGGCAGCGGTTGTGCTCCTACTGCCTCAGAGCCGTGTGTTCTCGGACTGGACCGTGCTGTCGCGCTGGGAATCGCTCCATCCCGGCTTGAAGCTCTTGGAATCCACGCCCACTCCGTACCAGCACGTGGAGATCGCGTCACTGGGAAAACAGTTTTCCCTGTTCGGAAACGGTAAGATCGTCGCTTCATTCCCCGATCCGCTTACCGCGAATCGCACCGTGGCTCTGGTCATGGCGCAGAGACCGGATGCACAAAGGGTGCTCCTGATCGGAGGCGGCATAGGGAGTCTGGTCCGATCGTTTCTGGAGTATCCCGTAGACCGGCTCGATGTGGTGGAACCGGACCCGTGGGCCCTGGAAACGGCGCGGACCTACCTGCCACCCGAAGAGGCGACCGCTCTCCAAGATCCTCGGGTGCACATCATTGTCAGCGATGGCCGTTTGTACGCGAACCAGCTTCACGAGCAAATGTACGACATAATCTATTGCCAGGTTCCGGACCCGGTGTCGTCGTACTGGAATCGGTACTATACGGTAGAATTCTTTCGGGCCGCGTCTCGGGCTCTCACGACGCGAGGTGTTCTCGCAACGAGCGTGACGTCCGCGGAGAATTTCTGGGGTTCGGAGGTGGCTTCCTATGCCGGCTCAGTGTACCACACCCTGCTGCTCGTGTTTCCATTCGTGAAGGGGACTCCGGGAGATGAGACGCTCTTTTTCGCTTCCAGCGCCCCGTCAGTCATAAGCCTCGATCCGTTCACCCTCAAGGAACGGTACCAGACAATCGGGGGCGGATCCTTCGACCCGGCCGGATTCGACACCCTCGTGCCGCCCAAACGAACAGAGTTCGTCGAAAAGGAGCTCAAGGCCTCGCCGGTCCTTATTAACACGGACTTCGATCCGATATCTTCGTCTCTGGCCATGATCCTTTGGGGTCGGTTCTCGGGAACAGGGTACCTGAACGTGCTCAACACTATAAGGAGCGCAGGGCTGGTGGCCTTCATCATCCCCATCCTGGTCTTCGTTCTCGCGAGGGTGAGCTTTCGAGTCCGCTGGGGGCCGCGTGGAGACAAGGAAGCGCGCTTCCAGTCACTTCTCGCAATGGCCGCAATCGGGGCCGCAGCTATGGGCATCCAAGTCGTGCTCATCTATTCTTATCAGAGCCTTTTTGGATATGTTTTCGAGCGGATTGGGCTCCTTGCCGGAGTGTTCATGGCAGGGCTCGTGACGGGAGGATTTGGGGGTGGAGAGTTGGTGCACCGATCCCGGCACACGACCGCATGGCTCCTCACGGTGCTCGGCCTCTTTGCGGGGCTGTGTCTGGCGTCGCCGGCATCTCTCCGGCTCATCGCGGACAGGGCCTGCTGGCTGATAGAAACAGCGGTGTTCGGAATGGTGTTTGTTAGCGGTATTCTGACCGGCGTTGCTTTTCCTCTCGTCGCGTCACGACACCTCAAGATGACCGGCGATAGCGGGGTCACCTCGGGCTGGACCGACGCTGCGGATCATTTCGGCGCGGCACTGGGCGCCGCGGTGACGGGAACACTCCTCGTGCCGCTCCTGGGCATCGAGAAAGCGTGCTTTGTGCTGGCGCTGATTGTGGCGGTTCCCGGTCTGCTCATGGGAGCCGAGCTCCTTTTCGTGCGGATCGAATCAGAGCTCACTGCTCTCCGGCCCAGATCCCTTCCCTCCTTTCCATACCAGCGGTTCTCTTGGGTGCTCTCGTTTTGCGTTGCCGGCGCCTTTGCCTGGCACGTGATCATCGGTCCGCCCGGCACGGAGCCTCAGGTCAGATTTCCCGAGGAAACGCTCAAGAAGGTCTCCGGCTCGGAGAACTTCCGGTTCGAAGAATCCCCACTGCCTCATTACGTTGGAACGTCCCACGGTGAGAACGGCCTGACCGTGAGCCTGAGCACCATGGGTGCAGGAGCACAGGTGCGAGGGTACGGGGGCCCCATCAATCTCCTCGTATCAGTGTCGGACAGCGGCATCATCCAGGGCGTCGCAATAGCGCAATCTCAGGAGACTCCGGCGTACATGCGGGGCATGGATAGCTGGTTGGAGCAATTCCGCGGAAAGTCCATAGTCAAACCCCTTCACCAGGAGGTGGATGCTCTTACAGGAGCCACGATCTCGTGCCGGGCAATAGTGAGCTCCCTGGAGATGACCGGGAGGCGAATCGCCGGCCCCCTTCTGGGGACATCGTATAACTCGGGAGAAGATGTGCGAAAACAGTCCCTTGCCAGTTTTTTTCTGGATGCGCGTTTGTGGGCTGTTATCGGACTCATGGTCTTCTTCGTGTACGCGTTCTACTCGCGTTCCCGAAGAATCCGCACAGTGTGCCTCGTGGCCGCGTTGGCTATCCTGGGGCTGTACCTCAATGCTCCGTTCACTTCTCTCGATGCTGCAGAGATAATTCGTGGCAGCCTGCCCGCTTCGGGAACGATGTGGCGGAACGCTGCGCTGATATCCGTTTTGGCAATCTCGCTGCTGTGGGGCCAGGCTTTCTGTGGATTTCTCTGTCCGTTCGGCGCGCTGCAGGAGCTGCTCTCAGTGGAGAGACTGAGGGTTCGTCCATCTCGAGCAGTGGAACGGGCAGGCCGGTATTTCAAGTTCGTTCTTCTCTCAGTGCTGGTCTGCCTCCTTCTCGTGACCAACGACACTATCTGGTTTACTTTCAGCCCACTCCAGCACTTTTTCGGCCGCCACACTGCTGATTTCTTCTTCGGCCGCATGGACTGGTGGGTCTGGGTCCTTTGCGCGACCGTGTTGGTCGCTTCAGTGTTTTATTTCCGATTCTGGTGTCGGTACCTCTGTCCGGCCGGAGCAATCTTGGCGCTGTTCAATAAGGTCTCGCTCCTAAGGAGGCACTCACCCCAAATAAACCCTGGTCGGTGCGACCTGGGTGTATGCTCCCTTGACGATGTGGATTGCATAAAATGCCACAGGTGCCTCTACCCCTTGTCGCCTATGAATCGCGGATAGGAACACCTGGCACACAGGGTGGGACGGTAAAGGTCTTCCGATCAGCATTTGATCTATGTTCAAGCTGCTTGGCCATTCGAGAATGCGGAACTGGCGTCTCAGAATTGGGTGCTACTACTCTTTTCTGTTGACAAGGAGCAAAAGGTGCATATACACTTATTACAAGCTTCGGAGACGAAAAATGGCTTCTGAAAAGAGACGAGAAATATCGACAAATTTGGAGAGGCTGCCGCTTGAAACTGCCCTCGAAATGGGAAAGACCTGTACGTGTTTCAATCTCCGAAAAGCCACCAGACGTGTCACGAGCTTTTATGATGCTGCTCTGAAGCCTTCCGGCTTGAAAGCAACTCAAATGACTCTTCTCACGGCCATCAGAGTCCTGGAACCGGTAACCATTAAGCGGCTCGCCAAGGCCATTGTCATGGATCGAACCACCCTGAGTCGCAATGTGTCCTTGTTGAGCAAGAAAGGAATGATTGACATAGAGCCGGGTGATGATCTTCGCACCCGAAAACTCACGCTGACTGAACACGGACACATGGCACTGGTTGCGGCTTTCCCTCTATGGCAAAAGGCGCAAGGAGAAATACTCAAAGAATTGGGAACAGACCGTTGGGCTTCTCTGTTGGAAGGAATCTCTGATCTGGTGGCCCTCACATAATTTTTTGTCTAGATAGGTGTAAATACACATACTCCGGAGGAGCAAGACATGGAAGCAGCAGCAAAGGCAGAAACAATGCTGGACCGAATAATGATCTCGGGAGAATTGCCCGACCCGCCCATAGCACAGTTGTTAGGGGTCAGAGTCATCTCCGTACTACCGGGCGAGTCCCGCCTTGAGCTCGATGCAGGTCCTCAGCACGCCAACCCAATGGGAACATTACACGGCGGAGTCTTGTGCGACCTGGCCGACCTGGCCATGGGTGCGGCCTATGCCAGTACTTTGGAGCGCGGGGAGACCTTTACGACAGTGGAACTAAAAATCAATTTCCTCAGACCCGTTTGGAAAGAAAAGTTATTTGCAATGGGCAAGATTGTGAATCGGGGTCGCACCGTAGGCATGGTCGAGTGCGATATCACAGATTCTCAAGGCCGTCTTGTCGCCAAAGCCGCGAGCACCTGCTTGACTCTCCAAAAGGAAAGGCATCGAAATCGTTAGGAGGCAGTATGTATTCGAAAGAGGGTGCCGCGCTTTTTCATGGTAAAGCTGGCGACCAGCGCCATAACCGACTGATTTTCTGTAGCCGGTTCCCCAGGCTGGGTAGATTTGCCACGCAAACGCGCTGCACCCAGTGAAGGGTCCGATTAGTTTGATGAAAGCCTTTGCAGGCTGCTTTCCTTCATGACACGAGGTGAATCTTGAGGAATATAACCTGATTTCAGAAGCCAAGTTGTCCTCAGGTGCAAGGCGGACGAGGACCAGCGGAAGGATGATTGAAATGGCGGTATTGGGTATCATTACCTGTCAAATTCTCGAGTTGGAATTCGCCTATCTTCTGGCGAATGACCCGGAGGTCTTGGCGGTCAGCATCCTGGACAATGAGTATTCAAAGGAATTGAGCGAAACTATATGGCGAAAGACCAACGTCAGACCAAGATCATTGGTCTCCATTGCCGAATACGCGGCCCCGGCTTCAGAAGGACTACAAGTAATCATCCGTGTGATGAAAGTGGGACTTCACAGCGTGATCAAGGATCTAAGGGATGGAGTCAGGCAGGCGGTAATAGAGATGGAGCCATACGTAGATGCGATCTTGCTCGGTTATGGGTTGTGTGGAAACGCATTGAAAGACCACGACGAACTATTGCCCGCTTCCGTGGTTCCGGTACTCCTTCCAATGGACGGGGAACATCCCGTCGATGATTGTGTCGGCCTCATAATCGGAGGACGAGAGAATTACTATGAGGAACAATGTAGAGTCGCGGGAACCATGTTCATAAATTCCGGGTTCTCGCGACACTGGGAAACTCTGCTTCATAAAGGACGCCACGCGGAAAAATTCGGTCTCGGAATGATGAAGAGGCTGATGGCAAGTTACGAAAGAAGCTTGCTCTTGCCAACTCCTGTGGCATCGGAACAGGAGCTGGCATTGGGGATTCAGGAATTCAATAAAAATTACGGTCTCCGAACGGAAGTCCGGCTCGGAACTTTGGAGATCCTTGAGAAGGCCTGGAGCTCCGCAAAGCAATTGGTAAGCGAAATTACTTTGCCTGCTCCATAAGCTCACTGGATAAGGCTCAACAAACATGATCCCAAGAGCGATCGATGAGCATCCGTGCTGGCAGATTGTCGCACATCTGTTTGATGTCCTTCATGATGTTTCACCTCCCCGTGAATTTAATCCTGAAGAAACGCCATCAGAGGTTGGTCCCGCCATAGACCCCCATTCACCATAACCGACTGAGTTTATATTATAGTCTCACCTTTTTCCTATATTCAAGTTCTGTTGACCGGGCACTGACGTTTAGTGTGAGTAGCTTGCCAGCATGCGCATCACCACGTAAAACTCCAGCGCCACGATAGTGTTCTCCATGCCACCGAGGCCAAGGTCGGCAAGCGCGCATAGCACGGACATAGGAACGGTCAAGACCGCTGCCGACGGTGACGACCGGCTCCCATCCAGCGCCGAGAGCATGAGAACCGGTATTATGCAGCGACCGTTTCACAGGCTGCGAACCTTCATCCTTGTTTTCGCATCTCAGTTATTAGAATGTCGTACCAATTGCCGGCAGTGATCGAAAGGGATTTCGTGGGAGGAACCTATGAACGCCAAAAATGAATTCGTGTGTGAACCCAAGAACTATATGAACGCAAGGCTGAACAAAACGGTCTTCACGTCGTCCGGTTCCTCAGGGCAGGGGCATAAGGCCACCGCGAGCCGGAAACAAGCCCGGAAGTACATCGTAGCACTTCATCTCGGCGTAATCGTTTTGTTGAGCATGGCCTTGGTTTCGGTTGTCTCCGCCCAACAGGGCGAACGGCAGGCTTTTGGGAGCGACGGACTTTTTTCGTACGTCCCCCCCGATGGATGGAAAGTCTGGGAATTTCCGGGCATGAAGTTCAAGGTGTGTAGCGGACAGCCTGCCAAAGGATTTGCGTCGAATATTACCGTAGTTGATGAAGCTTCCGAAAAACCCCTTGACGATTATGTCAAAGATAACGTAGCCAATATGCAAAAACTTTTTCAGGGTCTGAAGATACTTGGTCAAAATGATTTTACAACTTCAGACGGTGCCCGGGTCATAAGAATGGTGACAGAGAGGGACGATGACCAGACCAAGAAAAGGCTCCGCCAGATTTTCTATTTTTTTGATGCCGGAAACAAGAAGTTGGTTGCGACTTGTTCCAGTCTTGCGGAGGACGGAGCCGCATTGGATAAGGTGTTCGATGCAGCGATGAAGTCGTTCGCCGTTACAAAGAATTCGAACTGACCGGGTGTGACGTTGGCCGTGGGAGGCTTCGCAATGAGGCCTCCTGACATCAAATCTGCGCGTTTCCCCTGCATGTCGTGACGAGAACCATGAATTTTGTGCCTTAGAATCGGGGGAGAGTTATTCCCCCGAAGATCTGGAGCCTGCGGCCGGAGCGACGCATGGTGCAATAGTTCCTGAGTGGAAGGGCTGACTGCCGCTTCGGTCTTCCTGATTCAGATAGGATTGTCGACAAACGGTATACTAACCAATGGAGCCAAGGGAGAGTCCGGAAAAAGCCCAACCGGGAGCTCAGTGGCAGGTACCCCCATAGAGCCCAGATCGACAAAGATTTCCCCTGGAACCCGAGATAAGGATGCTGTTGCATCAACCCATCCCAAAGTCCCTGCGGGATCGCAAGTACGTCTTTTAGATGGTTACCAGGCTCGCCCCCAGCCTTCTTTCTCCCCGCCTTTCCAATCCGGCCTATGGTGCAGCGATCGAGTCTCCCACCCGCGCACCCCTGTGCCGAGGGGAGCCACGGTGAAGATGAGGCGTTGAGAAAGGGCACGTGGATGCCTGATCCTCACCGGACTGTCAGAGAAGAAAGTCGAATGAACCAGATTCAAGAAACAAGACCTGATAATCATGTAAAAGGCGTGAGTGCTATCACGCGTGGTCGCAGCGGGGGACTCTGTCCCCCGGGCCCCCTGGAGTTTGTCGCTCTGGGGCCGCTGGATAAGGGTTATGAG
>JBFMDN010000066.1:0-31639 GCA_040753915.1 Thermodesulfobacteriota bacterium
GCACCCTCACCCCAACCCTCTCCCAGAGGGAGAGGGAGCCGAAAGAATCCCCTCTCCCCCGCTTCGGGGGAGAGGGTCAGGGTGAGGGGGTGTGCCACGATTATCACGGACTGCCGGCTTTTGAGACACTTTCCGAGTGGTTACCCTTGCATGGGATTATTCCTGGTCGACTGCTCGATTCCATGTGGGCAGTGGATCAGTAGTGCCAACAACAGGCACACGGCCCGGAAACCGCGAACGCTCGGCAAGTCCTGGAAGCCTGTGGTAGAATGTTTCCGGCCATACCTCCAAGGAGAGGACAGGAGGCAAGTCCATGGAAATGGCTTTCAACGTCATTGTGGAACGCGATGAGGAAGGGTTCTACGTTGCTACGGTTCCGGAGCTTCGCGGGTGCCACACTCAGGCTCGATCTCTCGATACCCTAATGGAAAGAGTGAGGGAGGCGATAGACTTGTGTCTTGAGGAGCAAGGCTCTCCCGTTTCATCGAGCGAGTTCGTTGGAATCCAGCGCATCACGGTGCAGGTATGAGCCGACTTCGGCGTGTCGATGAAAAGACGGTGATTGCCGCTTTGGCCGAGGCCGGTTTCGAGGTCGCCCGAATCAAGGGCAGCCACGCTTCCTCAGACATCCTGACGGCCGCGTGACCGTAGTGCCTGTACATACCGGTGAAACTGTCGGGCCAGGGTTGCTGACCAAGATTATCAACGACTGTGACATGACCTGGGACGAATTTGAGCAACTTCTCTGAGGTCGTTCCGGCTTGCAGCCGCCGCGGTTAGATGCAGGAAGGAAGCCATAGAGGTAAAGGGCGTTTGCTCTTGAATAACGGGAAGGGTCCAAAACGGAACATCTGCCCAGGACAGAAATCGCAATCTCTCAGGTTCAGGCTACCGGAATCGGTGCGTGAAGGGTAACCGGATATCCACCCCCGGCTGGGACACTTCGCGGAGGATTGTCAAGAGAAAATCCAGGCTGTTCGCGTAGGTGCGTACCGGCTTCCAGGTCAAAAGAGGACATGGTTTCCTGCATTTCTTGGGTTCTGAGAATGCGAGGAAGTCGTGTCCACGAGTGTACTGTATCGCTGTCTCGGGATAATGGGAGGAGGAATCCCTCATGTGCGGACGATATTTGAAACGGGCCTCACGGTGTTCAAAATCGATCTGGATCCTGGGAGGGCTTTTATTACTGTTGATAAGGTCTGTTAAAGACAGTAATCCATCTCACGCTGTAGGGCAGTAGACATACTCAGGAGTCGATATCGTCAGAGCTGCAACGAGGGGAAATGTTGACAATAAGATGGTGGAACTTTTTCTTGCGTCATGTGTATAAGTGTGGAATGCTCCTCATGGCAGTAGCGAGGTCATAGCGAGACTCGAAGCCGATGGGTGGAATCAGGTTGGTCAGGTGGGATCTCATCTCTACTTCAAACATCCGACCAAGCCGGGGCGCGTCACGGTCAAACATCCACTCAAGGACATTCCAAAAGGCACTCTTGCGAGCATTCGCCGTCAATCCGGCTTGGATTAGCGATGAGGACCATGGAGGCTGGCGATGAAGACTTACATTGCACTACTCCGAAAAGAAGAGGGCAGCAGTTATGGCGTAGACTTCCCTGATTTTCCGGGATGTGTCACGGGGGGTGAGACTATGGATATCGCCTATAGAGAAGCACCAGAGGCTCTGCAATGCCATATCAAAGGGATGTTGGAGGACGGAGAGGAGATCCCGGAACCGTCCTCTCTCGACAAGATAATGGCCGATCCTGAAAGTGAGGGAGCCATACCGTTCCTGGTTCAAATCCCGGAAAAGAAATCCAGACGTGTCGATATCACTATTCCAGAGGATGTCCTTAAAGAGATTGATACGTACGCTCGGAAGCACAACATGTCTAGATCGGCTTTTCTGACCCGTGCAGCGTTACAGGTCATGAAGGCCGACTAAGGGCTGTCACATCAGCCCTTCATCCATGGCGAACAGGAGCCTTTCCGTGGAATTTGGCAATTTTGATTCCTTGACGAGTGGCTCCCTAATCCGATAAACTTGTTAGGTTGTGGTACGTCTCACACTCATCGCCACCGCGCGAGTCACGACACATACTGCCGATGGACAGCTCGGCGGAGGTGCAACGTATCCGTGGGAACGGTTCCCACACGATTCAACACGTGGAGTAAGGCTATGGAAACAGGGACTGAAGTCGTCAAGCGTGGTCATGCCCAAATGCTCAAGGGTGGAGTCATTATGGATGTTGTGACTCCGGAACATGCCAGGATCGCCGAAGATGCCGGTGCGTGTGCGGTCATGGCTTTGGAGAGGGTCCCAGCAGACATTCGCGCGCACGGCGGAGTTGCGCGTATGAGCGACCCTGGTCTCATTCTTGAAATTATGGCCGCGGTCACGATCCCTGTCATGGCAAAATGTCGCATCGGCCACTTTGTTGAAGCCCAGATTCTCGAAGCGATCGGCGTCGATTACATAGACGAGAGCGAAGTACTCACTCCAGCCGACGAAGAGCACCATATTGATAAGCGAGAGTTCAAGGTCCCGTTCGTGTGCGGGTGCAGGAACCTGGGGGAAGCACTCCGCAGAATCGGTGAAGGCGCTTCCATGATCAGGACCAAAGGAGAGGCCGGCACCGGCGACGTGGTGGAAGCGGTTCGCCATGCCAGGGCCGTGATGGGCGAGATTCGAAGGTTAGGGACCATGCGGAGAGATGAGCTCATGGCTTATGCAAAAGAGATCGGCGCCCCCTTCGAGCTTGTTGTGGAAACCGCGGAGAAAGGTCGGTTACCGGTGGTTAATTTTGCCGCGGGAGGAGTCGCAACTCCTGCTGACGCTGCTTTGATGATGCAACTGGGAATGGACGGCGTGTTTGTCGGTTCCGGCATTTTCAAGAGCGGGAATCCGTCAGCGCGGGCCAAGGCCATCGTCAAGGCCGTCACCCACTATAACGACCCGAAAATCTTGGCTGAAGTGAGCAAAGGTCTCGGAGAGGCCATGGTCGGCATCGGAGTGACAGAGCTACCTGAATCTGCCCGACTCGCTGTTCGAGGATGGTGACCGTGCCATGAGAATAGGTGTGCTAGCGCTCCAGGGAGATTTTGAAGAGCATTGTCTGATCTTGAAACGTTTGGGTGTTGAGGTGCGGGAAGTGCGGCTTCCCAAAGACATCGATGGCCTTGACGGTATCGTCATGCCCGGCGGTGAAAGCACTACTATCGGCAAGCTGGCCCGCGATTTCGGCCTTGAGCGGCCGCTTAGCGAGGCGGCGAAAAACATGCCCATTTGGGGGACCTGCGGTGGCCTGATATTCATGGCTCGCGACGTAGGCATGCCCCAGCCAATTCTTGGCATTATGGACGTGACTGTTGAGCGCAATGCTTTCGGTCGTCAGGTGGACAGCTTCGAGGAAGATCTTCGCATAAAGGGTGTGGACGGTGGTCCCTTCCGCGGGATCTTCATCAGAGCCCCGGTGATAAAGGAAGTGGGACCGGCTGTGGAAATCCTTTGCACGCTTTCGGACGGTCGTATCGTCGCAGTTCGCCAGGGACGCCTCATGGGCACTTCATTCCACCCGGAGTTGACTTCCGACGACCGGCTACATAGGTATTTCCTCAATATGGCGGCAGAAAGCACGTCGTGACCGGCTCGGTAGGGTCTGCGTGGAGGAGGAATTCCGTTCACCTCGGCCGATCCTACCGCTGTCCCTTGCCACGAGTCTCCACTCATGCAAAGATTCAAAGCGGTCGTGGAATATGACGGAACTGCATACCACGGCTGGCAACTCCAAAAAGACCTGCCCACCATTCAGGGGGAAATGGAACGGGCGCTGGAGCGGATAGTGCGCGTTCCCACACGCGTACACGGCGCAGGGAGAACCGACGCGGGAGTCCACGCGCTGGGTCAAGTCGCTCATTTCGATATCACGTGGCGACACTCCCCAGACGCTCTCTTGCGTGCATGCAATGCTCTTCTCCCGGCCGATATCGTGACGAGAAAGATCGAGCTTGTTACAGAATCATTTCATGCGCGGCATTCGGCCCGTACAAAGACCTACGTGTACACTATCCTGTCTCGACCTGTTGCCTCTCCGCTTGCACGCCTTTATATGTGGCACATCCCGGATCGTCTGGACGTACGGACAATGAACCGCGCTGCAGAGCACTTGCTCGGCAGCCATGATTTTGCAGCGTTCGGCTCCCCCACGGACGGGACTCCTTCCACCGTGCGTGAAATTCGGGAAGCCCATTGGGAAATTGATCCTCGCGATGAGATCCTTTCGTTCTCGATTCGAGGCACAGGGTTTCTCAGGTACATGGTAAGATCTCTTGTTGGTACCATGGTGCTGGTGGGGCGCGGGAAGATGTCGCCGGATGACTTCTCCCGAGTACTGGGTTCCCGAAATCGGTCTCTTGCAGGCCCGACAGCACCTTCGCGAGGCCTGTGCCTTACGTCGGTGGAGTACGATGACGTGTACAGAGCAGAGGAAGGGCTGTCTGCCTGAATCCACCTACTGGAGATGATCCGATGTTTGAGGCTGCATACCTGAAGACCCTCAGGGAAGGCCGGCTGCAAGAAAAAGTGGCGGCAGCTCGCAAGATGATGGAATCATGCACGCTTTGCCCTCGCATGTGCAATGTCAACAGGCTCGAAGGCGAGCTCGGCTTCTGCGGCGTCGGCGCCAATGCCGTGATCTCTTCCGCTTCCCCTCACTTCGGCGAAGAATCGCCTCTCGTGGGCGTCAATGGTTCAGGCACCATATTCATGACATCCTGCAATCTCAAGTGCGTGTTTTGCCAGAACTTTGAAATCAGTCACCTCATGGACGGGGCAGAAATGGATGACGAGGGTTTTGGCAAGCTCATGCTGGGACTTCAGAATATGGGATGCCACAACATCAATATCGTAACCCCATCCCACCAGGTACCGCAGCTTCTTGCTGCGCTGCAATTCGCAGCCAACCGCGGCCTACAGGTGCCGCTCGTGTACAACACTGGCGGGTACGATTCCCTGGAAACCTTGAAAATCCTTGACGGGGTAGTGGACATCTACATGCCCGATATTAAGTTCGCGGACAGGACCATCGCGGGAAAACTCATGGACGCGGAAGATTACCCCGAAATAGCTTTCAGTGCTGTCCGGGAGATGCATAGGCAGGTTGGAGACCTGCAGATCAACGAGAATGGCATCGCCACTCGCGGGCTCCTCGTGCGCCACCTGGTCATGCCCAAGGACCTCGCCGGTACCCGCCAGATCATGCGATTCCTCGCCCGGGAGATCTCTCCCAATACGTACGTCAATATCATGGACCAGTACAGGCCCTGCGGAGAAGCCTTCAAGGATCCTGACATAGCGCGGTCGATAAACCGAGAGGAATACGCTCACGCCATCGAAATGGCCAAAGAAGAAGGAATAACTCGGCTCGACACGAGGACCGGCTTCAGATTACGGTTCCGTTGAGCAGCGTAAGATTCCGTCCTGCCTGACTTTCCACCACATTGATGCCTCCATGGTCTCGCTCATGGACTGACCTTTCCTCGATGCATATCGTATTGATAGTGAACGGGGAGGCAAGGCTGGACTCATGACCGTACAACAGGCACTCAGTAGGATCGAAACAAGATTGAAAGCTGCTGCGGCCGAGGGAATTGAGCCAACTGTCCGAGCTTCGGGAAACGACTGGGTCTGTACTATTGAAGAAGAGCAATCGAAATTTGTGATCGTCGTGAAGGAAAATGAACTGATGATCGTGACCTTGGAATCGCACGCAGGAAAGCCCGATATCTGGAGAATTCATGCTTCGGACTTTTCCCAGGGGCAGATCATAGCACGGATCAAGAAGGCCATGAAAAAGGAACAAGCCTGATGCTGCAGGCAGATGCGGGACTGCGGACAAGGGCACACCTGGTGGTTTAGCTTGCGAACGCGTCTCGTGCAGATTCCGTTGACAGGATATAGGGGGTGCACAACGTACAATTGACTCTCATGGTCTTACGTCTCCTGTAACTCGGGGAATGGAGTTTTGTGCAGTGGAAGTCGATCAGGTCATCAAACCTCAGGACATATCCGAAGAGGCCGTTCTCGCTGCTGTAGTGGAAGCCACTGAAGACGCGATCATCGGGAAGACCCTCGACGGGATCGTCCTGAGCTGGAATCGAGCCGCAGAGCGGATGTACGGTTACTCAGCCGAGGAAATGAAGGGCAAGTCGTTGCTCGCCATCGTTCCGCCCGAACGAGCCATCGAGCTCCGGCGGATTCTCGAGCAAATAGCCAGGGGAAAGCGGGTAGTTCGTTTGGAAACCGTCCGGATCAGAAAAGACGGTACCCCCGTACCGGTCTCGCTCAGCGTCACTCCCATCAGAGATCGATCGGGCGCAATCATCGGTGCAGCCACCGTTGTGCGAGATCTTACCTCCACCACACGGGCTGCGAAACTGGTGCAAGCAGCACGAAAATTTTCCTCCGACATACTCGAAAACGCACCGATCTTCTTTGTGGCAATAGATGCTCAGGGCAAAACTCTGGCTATGAATCGCCACATGCTCGATACCCTCGGGTACAAGATAGGAGAGGTCATCGGCAAGAACTATCTGGCGAGTTTTGTACCCCCGGAGAGCAGGGAAGAGCTCGCTGGGATTTTCAGCACCTTGAGCACCCGCCATGAACAGACGGTTAATGAGAATTACGTGGTGAGCAAGGATGGAGCTCGATACCTGGTGGAATGGCGAGGACTCCCGGTCTTCGATATCGAAGGACGCTTCCAGTACTTCTACGGGATTGGCACGGACATCACCGAAAAGAGACGCAAGGAAATAGAGCTGCAGAACACCCGCGATGCGCTTGAGCTGCGGGTCCGTGAACGGACCGCGGAGCTTGTCAAGGCAAACGAAAACCTCAGAGCGGAAATAGCTCACCGCATCGAGGTAGAGCGCCAGTTGCGGGAGTCCGAGCACCTCTATCACGTCCTGGTGGAAGAGGTTCCCGACGTCATATTCGTGCTCGACCGTCATGGCAGATTTACGTTCCTCAACACGCAGGCTGAGAAATTCTTCGAATGGTCCCTCCAGTATCTCTTGGGAAGTGAGCTCAAGACCTATGTCGTTCCTGAAGATCGCGAGAAGATCCAAGAGCTGTTTACCCTGAAGTCGGACGCAATCTGGGATGAAGAAATCGGGTTGATCGATGCCAACAAGAGGATGAAGTTTTCGAGAATCCGTTGCCGGGTCCTACGGGAGGACGAGAACGGTCCTCTGGAGCTGGAAGGGGTGCTAAGGGACATAACGAGGCGCAAGACCTTGGAACGGGAGCTGAAAGCCTCTCGGAATGAGCTCCTGGAAAAAATCAGAATTATCGATGACCTGTACGCCCATATCGTAGAGCTTGGCAAAGCCAGAGCGATTGCCGATCACACCGCAGAGGTGGCCCACGAGCTGAGACAGCCGCTTGCTATCATCGGGGGTTTTGCCCGCAGACTGGCGCGGAAGCTGCAGTCCGCGGGAAACCAAGATCTTCAGGGCTGTACGTACCCCGCGGAAATTATCAGCTCCGAGATCCAACGGCTCGAAAAGATTCTCGAAGGCCTTATCGCTTATAACAAGCTGGACAGTATCGAGCTGGAGAACAGCGATCCCAATAAGATCATCAGGGAAGTCCTTCTCGTATTTGACCCCATGATGAAGAAAAAGAATCTGAAAATCGTGGACCACCTCGGGGAGGAGCTGGGGAGCATCCCTCTCGATCCCGGGGGCTTCGAGCAGGTGGTTCGCAATTTGCTGTCCAACGCGATTGATGCGTCTCCTCCCGGGGGCGTTCTTGAGGTGGAAACCACGTTCTCAATCCCAGGGGACAAGGCCCACGAGATCGGAAGGCTCGAGTCAGACTGCTATTTTCAACTGAAGATTCGCAACTCCGGTCCTCGCATTCAAAGAGAAGACATCCAGAGAATATTCAGCCCGTTCTTCACCACGAAAAATTATGGGACAGGTATCGGTTTGACGGTCTCGAAGAAGATCGTAGAAGCCCATAAAGGCTCCATATCGGTCCAATCGGATGAAGCCGGCACGGTGTTCACTGTGTGGCTGCCTGTCCTCGAGAATGAAAACATTGACGAGCACGACTCGCAGATAACGAGAAGGGCACGCCTCTGCGGGCTGAGGGCTTAGATGAGGCGAGACGGTTGCCCTTGGGCTAGTTGAGGAAAATCCTCACGTTTTCAAGGTTGGGGAGAAATCGCCAGAACGACGGTTCTACTTCTGTACGAGCATGGCATGTCTGAACCCTTCAACAATTCAGACGCCAAGATTGCCCTCTTGAGGTTCGTTGCACAGAGACGTGCAGGAATTCAACTCAGGTGAGATGAGAATTTCCACGTGTGGGTCGTGAATTCCTTTCAACTCCAGGAGTGTCCTTGCGAAAATCGCCAATGATTCCACCAGTTCCTCACGGCTCCGTTCCTGCGCGTTAGCGCCGGGGAGGTCGACCAGCCAACCGATCCACCAACCCTCAGCCTCCTCGATTACTGCATGATACTCCATGATTACCTCATGAAAGGAATGTCGAGGTCTCTACAGATCTTGCGAGCCAGTTTATCCATAATCTCCGCGTGCCTTGGAACTGCAGTCATCGCTCCCTTTCGTCCAAAAATGCTATGTTTCCTGGCCTCGCGAAGGAGTTCCGCGCCGTGCTTCACAAGGTGCTTGACTAGTGTGCTCCGCTTGATTCTGCCACAACTGTGCCAAGCTTGTGGGCTCTATTTCACGACCCTTTGCGCCCATTTGACATTCCGGCAAGCCAGTTCGCAAGCCTTTTCTCTCTGAGAAAGAAAATTGCGTATGGTTGATTCTTAAGGATGATGGAGATGCCAACACCTAAATGGGCTCTTTCTATTCCTACTGGGGTCGAAGGAGTAGGGTAGTCTTTCCGAAGGTGTCTCAAAAGCCGGCAGTCCGTGATAATCGTGGCACACCCCCTCACCCTGACCCTCTCCCCCGAAGCGGGGGAGAGGGGGATTCTTCCGGCTCCCTCTCCCTCTGGGAGAGGGTTGGGGTGAGGGTGCCTTTCCACCGATCGACGCAAAATCGTGCTACGATGTTTGGTGTGTCCCGAGTTTTGAGACATTTTCTTCCAGACTGCCATTTCCCGCCATGCACGGTATCCCCGCGGTCCGCGCGGGGCTGCCATTTTTCTTGAGACGCACGCTTGAAAGCGTGCGCTTCATGCGTGCGCTACAGCCGTGGCCGGCCGCATTCAGCCACGTAGGGTGGTCCCGCGTTGCGCTAGACTGCCGTTTCTCGGCCTTCATCCAAAACCGATGACCGCCTCTATTCGATTCCCTCTGAGCGGGTTGCCTGCCTCAGATGAAGGAACTATATTCACACTCAAGATCACGGACGGGCACAAGAACGTGTCCGTCCCAAGAGGGTTGATGATTATGGCACGCTACACAGAATCCATTCCGGAAAAATACCGAGGCCCCTGGTGCGATGAGGAGAATGCTCGGTCCACCTCCAATGCGCCTTTCACTCACTCGGAAGCAGATGACCATCTGGAGATCCTGCGGCGACAGTGGGCCCGGTTCCTCATGGACGGAGATTTGAAGAGGGCTCATAAACTGTGGGGAAAATGGCAGGGATACAGCGGCCAGGACCCGTGGGAAGAGCCAGGATGGCGGCTGTTTTGGGAACGACAGAGGGGCGGGGAAAAGCTCTGGGAGGATTTTGACGCTCTCGATTCCGAAGACAAAATCGTCCTCAGGTGTTTCATCAGCTACTGGCGTGACGCCTGACGCAGTACGGACCCTGTTGCAAGAACCTCTTGTTATCGGGGGAAAACTTGGAACCGCCGGTACGCGGAAACAACAGCAATACGAAATCCCTGAGTCTCGGGGTGCTCCGAATCGTGCACCGGTATGTCGACGACTTTGTGCTCGTCCGGAAAGTGCGGGCTGGCTCCCTGTCACCGTCCCAAGTTGAACACGTGCTTCGTGCTTCAGGCGCGGACACAGAGGAGATAAGAGCCGTCTTGGAAGAATACCGGCGAATCCAGGACAGGTAGGTGAGCTATCTCTTTGCAACCGCCATAGACAATAACAGACGAGGGCCCGTCCCACCGGTATGCATCCCCCCCAAAAAATGTCCTCGACACAGGGAAGTCGACCAAGACATTTGGCAATCACTATATCGCTCGCCAAGATCGAGGGTCGATTTGCGTGAGAGGTATAGCGAAAAAGGAGCCGGACCCCCCCTTCACATTTCAGTATCCTCAGGGGGGACGGCCAATCCATGGCCAGGAATAAAGGGAATGGGGGCAACGGGGAATCCGTTAGTCCACCGAATACCACAGCGCAGAACGGTCTTGACCGGAGCCGGGTGGAGGAAGTCCTCGGGGTTTCCCTCCACGGCTTGAGGCTCTAACATGGATGGTATCACTCGGATGCAGTGCCCCAGATCGGGCACGTAAGTGTAGAACCGGCCGAGCTCCGCGGGAATCTGGCCTGGGTAATCTTCAACCCCCCCGGTTTTCGCGGGTGGCTCGGGAGCACGGGCAGGCTGGACGCCCACTTCGATCATCTGCCACAGATTCTCTTTGGGATATGACCGGGCACAGAAGCCACGGACGGCTCGGTCAAACTCAACCTCAGTCCACGGGTCGGTCTTGGCAAAAACAGGATGGAGATCGCTGAAGAACTTCTTGAACCCGTTCTGCGTGTCCACGGAGAATTTTCTGCCGCGCTCATTGTAGAAGTGCACAGTGAGCCGTTCCTGCGTGCCCATCTGATCGAAATACCGAATGCCGTCCGGAGCGTGGTAATTCCACCATATGTCGAACAGCTCCTCTTCGAAGCCTTTCACCTTGATCATGGTAACCACGAGGAGGACATCGTTAAAACGTATCAGGCCGGCTCGCTGCTTGATTTCCGGTGTCCCTGCGAAGCTATCTTGCTCTGTAACGCCTCGCACGAAGAGACCTATTTCCACGTGGTTATCGGGTCCGGATCCGAACATGGCGTGGATGCTCTCCCCCGGTACGAGACGTAGTTTTTCAGGGTCCACGATCTGCATGAGCTACTCCTGCAAGGTCATTGTTAACAAAAAAACGTTATGGTCGTCCAGAGTATTCCGGAATACCATCTCTCCCCCGATATCCGCCGACCCAGGAGCTACCCCCATCAATAACCGCGCGCCCGGCCATCGGGACCTTTAACCACACCGAAAGGCCTTGACCATAACCCTCAGAATTGATACACCAATTTCACGTCGAGGAACCGAGTGATCGAACATGCTGGATCCTTATGAGTTGACTGCGCGCAGCGAAAAGCCCTCAGGAAAAATCTCCGGTCGACGGGACCGCAACGACCCGCTTGCCAAAGTATACCAGAGATGCACCGTTGAAGGAACCGTTTAGAACAGCCGTCGAAAGCGAAAAGGAAGTCGAACGGAAAGAGACCCGTGAGACGTGCGGCGGCTCAAGGGCACGTCACGCAGCGATCCCCCGGTGTCAAGTCCGTATTCCCAGCCGTGGTGAACGCTGTTCTTTAAGAATACTGGACAAGAGGCTATTCCTCATTATAATGCTTCGATCCGTGCCCCAGCGGAATCCTTCTTCTCAGAGTCCCTCGTGGGGTTTTCCGAGAATCGGATTCATGTGCGGGATGACTTTAACAGGCGACGAATGTGCGCCAGGACTTTCACAATTCCCTATGATTTGTGTTCCATGAGAGCTTATTATGAAACACGTTGTTAAAAAGCTGATTACCGTGGCCGTGCACAATGCTGCTGACCGCGGTTTTCTGTCCCTTCCCGAGCCTGATTCTCTCAAAATCGAAGTCTCGCGATCCAAGGACCCGCGTTTCGGAGACTACGCGTCAAACGTAGGCCTTGTCCTGGCCTCAGGGACCAAAATGAAGCCTCGGGACCTTGCGCAAATCATTGTTGACCACCTCCCGCAAGGAGAGGAAGTGCTCGACCGCGCAGAGGTGGCTGGGCCGGGATTCATAAATTTCTTTCTTGCTGCTGGCGTATGGCGTGACCTGCTGCACACCATACACCGGGAGAAGGACCTGTTCGGCCACAACCGCGTTGAGTCCCCGCGAAGGATTCTTCTGGAATTCGTCAGTGCCAATCCTACGGGTCCTCTCCACGTTGGGCACGGACGAGGCGCGGCGGTGGGAGATACTCTGGCGCGGCTCTTACGCGCCAGCGGACACAACCTGGAGACAGAGTACTACGTTAACGACACAGGCAATCAAATGAGGATCCTCGGCAGGTCTGTCCTGTACCGGTACAAAGAGCTCTGCGGAGAGAAGATCGAATTTCCCGAAAATCATTACCGTGGGGATTACATCGGAGAGCTCGCCGCTGTGCTCCGGGGCACGAGCCTGGGACAGAAGCTGATCGACCTTCCTGAAGAAGAGGCCGTGGATCTAGCCTCACGGTATGCCTGTGATACTATCCTCCAAGGCATCAAAAAGGACCTCGCGGATTTCCGCGTAACGTACGACAGGTATTTCAGCGAGCGATCTCTCCATGAAAGCGGCGCACTGACGCAGACAATCGAGGAGCTTTCCCGCAGGGGAAAGACGCAACAAAACGAAGGGGCACTCTGGTTCACCATGGAAGGACAGGAGGACGACAAGGATAGAGTCCTCGTACGAGCTTCGGGCGAGCCCACGTACTTTGCCGCTGATGCTGCATATCACAGGGATAAGCTGAAGCGGGGCTATGACCTGCTGGTGGACATTTGGGGATCGGACCATCACGGGTACGTCCCGCGAGTCAAGGCTTCTGTTGAGGCCCTCGGATATTCCCCCGATGTCTTGCGCGTACTGTTGGTCCAGTTTGTAACCCTGGTGAGAGAAGGCCGGAAGGTCTCCATGTCCACAAGGTCCGGGGAATTCGTGACACTGCGGGAGGTCCTCGACGAGGTGGGAGTGGACGCCGCCCGATTCTTCTTCCTGAGCAAACGCTGCGACAGCCACCTGGATTTCGATCTGGAGCTCGCCAAGAAGCAATCACGTGAGAACCCCGTGTACTACGTTCAGTATGTGCATGCCCGGGTTTCTAGCATCTTCCGTATTGCAGCCGAACGGGGAATAGACGCGGATATGAGCTCGCCGGATCTAACCGTGCTTTCGCTTCCTGAAGAGTTTCGGCTGATGAAACATCTTGCAGACTTCCCGGACATGCTCACTGAAGCTGCCGAATCTCTGGAGCCGCAGCGGCTTACGTTTTACCTTACCGATCTGGCCGAGCTGTTTCACGCCTACTATCATGACAATCGGGTCCTGATCGAGGACGACCGGCTCAGAAAGGCCAGGCTCTACCTGTCAGAGGCGGTGCGTCAGGTCGTTGCCAACGGGCTTTCTATCCTCGGGGTGTCAGCCCCGGAGCGCATGTGACTGCGATGGGATTGTTGAGCATCTTCAGCAGAAAGCGTAATACTTCGCGGCAAGGGCCGTCCCCGCGCCTTCCGCAACATTCGACGGGCCCCAAGAATGGCCCTCTTACCCTGGCGGTCATTGGGACCATAGTTCTCGGGGTTGTTCTGAGTATTCTCAACTACCGCTTGATCAGCGATCCGTCTGTGTGTGGTAAGGCATTTGGGACCTCGACGGAGTCCGGGCCGGAATTCGTCCCGACCGAGCCATCGAAGGGGCCGGAAGCAAACAGTCCTTCATCCTGCAGCGCGCCACCCAAGATCACCTTTTATCGCCAACTCACCCAGGTGGACGAAACGCCCTCCCCAGTGCAAGAGCACACGTCCTCATTGGAGAGGCCTCCCCCCTCCGGAGAGCCTGCCGCTGAGAATCAAGCCTCTGCTGGCAAATCGGCCAAACCCGCGGCTCAGGAGCACTTTTCCTCCCCTGCCATGTCTCCCGGAACAGCGCAGCTCCCCACTGCGCTTCCGCGGTCCAAGCCGGGACCCGCACTGTACACAGTTCAGGTGGGAGCATTCAGCGATCCGGCTGTGGCCCAGCAATGGGCCCAGAAATGGAAGGCGCGGGGATACAACGTTTCCCTGCGTCCAGTGGCTCGACCAAGGACAGGAATAATTTACAGGCTTTACCTCGGAAAGTTCTCCTCCCAGCACGAGGCCGACGAGCTCGTCGACCGTCTGAAGCACAGGGAGGGCATCGCAGCGTTCAGATTGCTCGTTCGCAATTGAGTGTTGACCGTGTCCTCATCCTCCATCAGAATACACGACAGGAAGCACCGACTGGATTGGGCCCGGTAAGTAGTCGGTGCCTGCAATTCTGAACTGCTGATGATTGGGCGCCAGGATAAGAGGGGGAGGAAGCGGCATCTCCCAGGAAAGGGACTTCCTCACATCTTTTTGTAAGGAACCGGAGCTTTACCCTCCGTTGCAGCTACAAAGCCGGCAGTACGGGCAAAGACTGGACGGGAAGAAAGAAAGTGGGACTGCGCAGAGAAGGATTTGACAAACAGGGGGCACCTTACGAAATCCGGGAGCAGGGACAAGAATGTTCCGAAGAGCTTAAGGGGATGTACGATGAGTTTCATCCAAAAGCTGAGAGTCAAGGATTGCCTCCAGCAAAGGAGTCCGATCGAATCTCATGGGTAGAGCATCTCCTCGCCACAGGGTGGAACTTCCTCTGCAGACAAGAGGGGAAGGTTGTGGGACATTCCGCTATCATCCCCGACCGGATCCGATCTGACGGCGAGTACATCGTCTTCGTCCTCCAGCCTTACCGTAACAAGGGCCTTGGCAGTGCGCTCACGGAGATTGGGATGGAGAAGGCGAGACACGAGGGCCTCCACGTGGTATGGCTCACCGTGGAGGCTTTCAACTTTCGGGCGATACGGGTATATCGCAAGTCCGGTTTTCGATTTGTGGACGAGGGGAACGGAGAGCGCGCCATGATATTGCAGTTGTGATATGAACGTCTAAGCTGTCATGGAGCAGAGAGCATGATCGCTCTTTGCTGAATGCTCTCTAGCAATGGTTCGAATCCACTGTAGTACACCGCCTCAAGAAGGAGTGTTGGAACTGAGATGTCGCGACAGCGGAACGGAAGAGGTGTAGATTGAGCCTCACAGTGGGAGTAGTACGCGACTCGAGATATCTGGAGCACAAACCGGGGATCGTGCACCCGGAAAGCCCGGGTCGCCTAAGGAGCGTCTATCGCATGCTGGACAAGGAGTTCTCTGGGCGCCTTGTGGAGATTTCCGCTGAGCCCGCGACCCTCGAGCACCTGGAGCTCGTCCATACCCCTGCGTATATCCGGCAAATTCTTAAGACCGCGGATCGAGAGTTCACTTCCCTGGCCCCTGATACATCGGTGAGCTCGCGGAGCTATTTGGCATCCTGGCTCGCGGTCGGGGGATGCATCAAAGGAATCGACCTCGTGATGTCCGGTCAGTGCAGGGCTTGCTTCTGTCTAGTAAGGCCGCCAGGCCATCACGCTCTTCCCGATCGGGCAGGAGGGTTCTGTATATTCAACAACTTGGGAGTGGCCACACGATATGCCATGCAGGCCTATGGTCTGGAGCGGGTACTCATAATAGACTGGGACATACACCACGGAAATGCCCTACAAGATCTGTTTTACGACGAATCGGGTGTCCTCTACTTCTCCACCCATTACATGGGGTGGTACCCCCATACGGGAGACTGGGAGGAAACCGGAGCGGGAGACGGCAGGGGGTACACTGTCAATGTCCCAGTATTCAAAGAGTTGGAAGACGCTGACATGATCCACCTGTATCGAGACCTTGTCCTGCCGATAGTCAAGAGGTACAAACCGGAGCTGATCATTGTCGCCGCGGGATTTGACGCTCACCACAGGGACCCGCTCGGGAGAACACGCCTCACGGAGACGTGTTTTCGCTGGCTGACTCAGATTGTGCTCCAGGTTAGTGAATCAGTCGGGAGCTCCCCGATCCTCTTGTCCCTGGAGGGAGGATACGACAATTTTGCATTGGCAGCTTCCGTGAGAGAGGTGCTTGCAGTTCTCTCTGCAGAAGGCCGTAGGGAGCGCATACCCCCCTTCAAGACCAGCAAGGCTGCACAATTGGTTGAAAAGGCGAGGAGCGTTCATGCACAATATGGTGTGTGGACCAAATGATAAGGAGACGGTGGGCGTTGGAAAGCACCATGAGAGTGCTCGTTCGGGTCTGGAGCGCCATGGGGTATGCGAAAAGATAGACGTGGCGCCCCGGGCGCGTCATACCATGCGGAATGGAATTAATTAATGATTAAGGCACGAGTACCTGCTGAGAATCCTCAGGCCAACATGAGGTCGTATCACGAGACCTATCGAACCTTTTCCTGGGAAAAGGCGGAAAAGGAGTTGTATCGCACCGCGCGAGGTGAGGTAAATATCGTGGTCGATGCGATCGACAAGTGGGCCGATCGACAAGAAACCGCGGGCAAGAAAGCTCTCGTATATGAAACGGCAGGACATGTCACCTCGTTCACGTTTAGGGCTATGAAAGAGCAGTCATGCCGGTGGGCCAATTTTCTCTCCAGGCATGGATTCAAGACGGGCGACCGGCTGTTCATATTCTTGCCCCCCTGTCCCGAGATTTATTTCGCCATGCTTGGATGCGCAAGGCTCGGCGTGGTTTTCTCCAATCTCTATCCTTCACTTGGATTCGAGGAGCTGCACTGGAGGATTTTCAATGCGGAACCCCGGGGCATTCTCACCAATCTCGACTTGGCGGAAGTGATATCGTACGATTCCATGAAAAAGTCTAGAGTGGTTTTCTACACCTCTGGTCCGGCTCCCTCTCTCTTCCCCTGGGAAGTGGTGGTCGAAGAAGTTATAGGACGAATGCCCACAGAGGCTGAAACGGTCTTTGTCGCTCCGGATACTCCTTTGTATCTCCTCTACACCTCGGGATCGACCGGACCGCCAAAGGGTGTCGTTCACGCCCATCGGGACATGGTCGGCCACCTGGTAACGGGGAGGTACGTGCTCGATCTCACCCCAGAATCGATTCTCTGGACAGACGGCAGTCCTGCATGGGTTACAGGAACCGTGTATGGAGCTTTCGCTCCCTGGTTGTGCGGTGCCACTTCGGTCGTGCAGGCTGATCCGTTTTCTGCATCCACGTGGTACCGGACCCTAGAGCAGCATGAGATTTCGGTGTGGTATACCACACCCAGGACTATCAGAAGACTCATGGAAAGCGGTGACGATCTCCCTGCACGGTACAACTTTTCCCATCTTCGTCACATCGCGTCCGTGGGAGAGACTCTGCCTCCTGAATCATTCTATTGGGTCAGAAAGAACCTGGGGCACTCCGTCCACGACACCTGGTGGATGACCGAAACCGGAATGATTTGCATAGCCAATTATCCTTCCCATCAGATCAAGGCAGGCTCCATGGGAAAACCGGTTCCCGGAGTTGAGGCTGCCGTCTTCGATCCCAAGGGGGAGCAGCTCCCCATTCTCACCCTCGGCGAGCTCGGCCTCAAGGTGGGATGGCCGTCGATGATGAGAGCCATATGGCGAGACCATGTCCGCTACTCCCAGTATTTCCGGGGGGACTGGTTTATGACCGGCGACATGGTGATTAAGGACGAAGATGGACACTACTACCATCAGGGTCGCAACGATGACCTGATCAAAGCGGGGCAGGAGTTCATAGGACCGTACGAGATCGAGGGCATTCTGCGACTTCATCCCGCGGTGGAGGAGGCTGCTGTCATTGCCAAGACCCCCGGGTCGGGAGCTCCGGCGCTTAAGGCCTTTGTCACCATAGGCCAGGGGTTCACGGCTTCTGCACGGCTTAACCATGAAATTCGGGCGTACGTGAAGACCAATCTCCCGGAGGAGATAACACTCGCGGAGCTTGTGTTTGTGGACGAGCTCCCAAAGACAAGGTCGGGGAAGCTCGTCAGGAGAGCCCTCCGGGCCATGGAGCTCGGATTGCCGAGCGGTGATGTTTCGAAGCTGCGGGATTGGGATTAGTAAAGCGTTTCGTCCGGTATTTTGAATGAGCGACGAGAAATCGGTAAGGTCCCGGTTCGAACAGTACATCTCACCCGGCAAGGACGACTGAAGTCTCAGAAATTCATACAGAATCCTTGCTACAACACTCCATTTGCAGTATCCTTCGCACCAGCGCAATGGTTGCCGACTAACACGATTGCGCACCGAGCCCTCGGACACCCATCGAATCGGAAAGGCAATCGTGACCCGGAGGTCCGCTCATGGCTGGCGGAGAAAAGAAGGGAATTTTCAGCAGGTTGTTCAAGCGGGCAGAAGAGCCCGAAACGCCTCAACAGGAGAAGGAAAACAAGAAATTAGAGCGCACGGCCGTTGAGCAACAGACCGAAGAGAAAGCCCCCGAGCACCCTCCCCGAGGGTCTGATGCCCGCGCTTTTGTCCCTGTACTGGAAAAGGTTGACGCAGTGGAGCTCGAGCTGGACATTCCGGAGCACGAAATATCCACAGTGGCCCTGTCAGTGAGAGATCTTGAAGCACTCTCTCCCGACGACCGTGGCTCTGATCACCCGCTGGATCTCATTCCGGAGGATACTACTATCCAAGGAACAGAGCTGGAAACCATTGAAGGGCCGGCGGACATCAGATCTCTTGCGTATGCGTCGGAACAGGCAGAACAGCCTGCACCGACCATGAGCGAGATGGTCGCACCCGATAGGGTTGCTATGGAGCCCTTATTGCGCCAGGACGAGCGCGAAGGAACAACCCAGCATGTGCATGATGGGTCGGCCACTCGCGATGAAGACGACAATGACATTGAGCTCGATCTTGAAGACGACGAAGGTGGAAGCCAGCCTCAGGATGGGGGTCCCCTGGTCGCAGAAAGCACCCCTCAGACTGCTATCGTGGGGGAGCAAGAATCATCTGTCGCATCGGATCAAGAGGCTGCAGCAGTAACTTCCGGCGAGGTCGCGAGGGTTTACGGATTTCCCGAGTTCACGGATTCCGAGAAAATCGAGACCCCTGCTCAACAGTCCCCAGTGGCTCTCCAGAAGGAAATCGAGACGGAGGAGGTCAGCGAGGAGGAGCCCGTCGAGCCTAGCCCAACTGAATTGCTCGGCTTCCCAGGGGCTTTCGCCGATACGCCGTTGGAACGGAAAGACCTCAACAGGCTTACTCCCCAAATGAGCACCCAAGCGGCAACTTTGGCTGAAATCGTCAAGACCTGCCAGTCTCCCATGCGCATAGCAGTTCGGGGAGCTGCAGGGACCGGCAAGACGACCCTCCTTCGCGCCGTTGAGGCGCTCCTCCCGGATACGGTGGTTTCAATGCGCCTGGCCGCGGACGATTATCTGAAAATGGGCTCCCACCGCGCCGTGCCGTGGCTATTCTTGGAAGGGTTTGTTGCCGGTCTCGAAGAGATCGCCTCATCAAATGGGGATACTGACTTGGCGGTGCTTGCCGCGCACATACGAGATCGTTTGAAGCTGTTTGCTCATGCAGAAGTGTGGTCCAAAGAAGAGGAGTCGACCGCTGCGCTGGCAAGGCAAGGAGCTGAGGACCCCAGTGTCGTCGCCGCGATCTCTCTGTTGAAAAAAGAATTGCCCATTCTCGTCGAATCCGCTCTGCATGCCGCATCTGCGGAGCGAATCTGTGTGATGGTGGACGACGCGGACCGCCTGGATTCTACAACTGCACAGGAGCTCCTCGAAGCCATGCGTCGCTTCCTGGAGCTCGAAGGTCTCGTTTTCCTGATCGTCTGCGACTCTGAAATCGTGGAAAGCCCAGTTGGTGCTACCTATGGTGAGGAAATGGCTGCGGACGAGCCTCTTTCCCGCTCAGAGCGAGCTTTCCAGCTCTCGGTCTCTGTTCGGTCGGATTATGAATCCGCGAAGCATAGGCTGACCGGATTGCTCCATATTGCCGGATTCCGCGACGCAGAGCACGACGTGAACGATTACGTGGATCTTCTCACGCACTCCGTTGGCCTTAACCCCAGGAGGGAAAAGCTCGTCTTCAACAGGCTCGTGGCTGAATTGAGGCCGCTCCTTGCAACGGGCAGTGGCCTGGAGCCCGAGAATGAGGACGCTGCGCGCAGCCGAAAGCTTCTCTTCGGAATGATATGTCTCGATATGGCATATCCGAAGGTATTTCAGCTACTCCGAAACGTGTCTTCAAATGGAAAGGCTCTCGGTCGGCTTATGGAGGAACGACTGAGAGATCCAGGGGAAGTTCTTATCATGGATCAGGAGTTTGCCTTGTTCGCCAATGGAGTGGATCGTGCCGAGAGTGCTCGTGAGTTGGTCGCCTTTGTTGATGTTTTCACAAACATCCTCTTTCGCGGAGATCGCAACGCGGTGCTGGACGCAGGATCGGCTCAACTTCTCAGGCAACTCGCGGATTTTCCGGTGACCGCCTTCAGTGCGATGCCGATGAGCCGAAAAATCCAGGAAAGAGAAGCCATCCTTAGCGAATTCTGTCGCCAGGTGCTGGTGCGGGTCAAACAGCTCTGCGGGAACGGGGCGCCGGATGCGTCGGACCGGAAAGTGAGAAACGTCGAGTCTGGGAATCCCTGGTTTTGGCTCTGGTTCCTGCGAGATCCTGCGAAGGTGGTGTGGGGTCCAGGACGGGCGATTTATGAAGTGAGCTTCAACAAGGACAACGTTGTGTCTGTGAGCCTCAAGTGTAACGCGGCGAAATTGGTGGAGCGCGGGGTGGCGAGAGATATTCTCGATGGTCTTGGAAAGCTGCCTCTCGTTGAGGATGGCGATTTTCATTTCTCGGAATATGAAAACGGAATGACTCAAATTGAAAATGTGCTTTTTGAATGCTCCTGTGATTCAGCGTTCGACCTTGTGGAGGAGGAAATCGATGTCGTGGCCGAAACGCTGAAGGACCTGATTGACGCCACGAGCAATCTATTCGACCGCACCCCCCGTGAGGAAGTTTCCGGCCGGCAGCCAGTCGTCATGTTTCAGGTTCCGTGCAAGGTGTGCGGAAATCCTCTCGAACAGATAACACTGAAGGACGGCTCGGAGGCTTACCGATGCGACATCTGCCGAAAGCTCTACAAGCCGAAACGATCTCTAAAGGGTGGCATGTGACGCTGGCCCCTCGTCTCTTGCCTCACGGAAGAATGGGTGCTTTCTTGCAGGGAGCCCTTGCAGCAATTCCCCGTCATAGAAGATTTTGCCCGATTGTGGGGCAGTCTCTAAAACCTCGGTTGCGAATCCAACGGAAATTCCAGTAAGGGCTACGAAGAAACCACTGGTCAGAATATTCTAAAACTGGTAGAGAACATCAAC
Organism: Thermodesulfobacteriota bacterium; assembly: GCA_040753915.1. Classification (GTDB taxonomy): domain Bacteria; phylum Desulfobacterota; class Desulfomonilia; order Desulfomonilales; family Desulfomonilaceae; genus JBFMDN01. The sequence continues at coordinate 21,215 of JBFMDN010000066.1, forward strand.
TGGCAGTCCCTAACGGCAGCGGGGGAGGTACTGGAAGTCTTTTCTCCAAAACCGGCCACCTCGAATGTCACGGGACGGCATGTCTTCCGGGGGCGAAGTATGGAAGATCGAAGATCGATCAGCGACAGTCAGGAATATGGAGCCGCTTACGGGGCGTCGGGGTCTCTCACTCTTCTCCTGATAGACGATGTTCCCTCAGTCCTCAAGATTCTAGAGGAAATGCTTGTCGCCGCTGGACACACAGTCGTCGCCGCGTCCAACGGCAGGGATGGGCTCCGACTATTCAACGAGAACCGCATTGACGCAATTCTGTGTGATCTGAACATGCCCGAGATGGACGGGTGGATGGTGGCTCGCGTGATTCGTGAGGTCTGCAAGAACGGAAAGGCGAAAAGGCCACCGTTTTTCCTCGTGACTGCGATGGCAGACCAGATTCGGAGAGACGAGAGGATCGATAAGCTGGGCATCGACGCGGTAATCGCGAAGCCCGTCGATATAGTCGCGTTGCTTGAGACGATCCAAGAATCGGTTCAGAAACATTCAGGGGATACAACCCGCCTGTATTGTTGAGATGTGGGCTGTTCTGGTCACCTGACCCCGTGGCTCGCCCGTCGCGCATAGCCTTGGGTGGATGGCCTAGAAACTTGGTCGAGGACCAACGTCAGAATGAACCGTTTCCCGTAGAGCGGGCGTCTCGCGCGTATCTTCGCGAGGATTATAGTCATTTCCCAGTGTTCTGTCCGAGATGTCTGGTGTGTCGGGTTCCCACGGCGACCCCGGTATTGGCTCATAGCTTCGTAGGAATTCCGCTGCTCTTCGTGTCGAGTTCCCTGCGATCAGTGCCTAGGCGTCCATACGGCTCGAGTCCCGGCGTGGGAGCACTTTTCCCGGTCATTGGATTACCTTGAGTGAGGATCGTTTTTGAGCTAATGTGTTTACAGGAACCATGGGTTACAGCGAGAGGAGATCTGTCATGGCTATGCCAATCACGCCTACCCCGGTCCTCGAAGGAGAAGAAGCGGAGAAGTTTTGGAGCAAAGTCGAATCGGAGAAGGACTACAAACTGGATCTTGTTCCGACCCCTAAACTGGAAGAGCTTCGCCGGGAAATCCTTGCCAATGCTGAGCGCCGAAAGAAATAGCATATTGTATCTCGGTTGGAAGCTGGAGCCGATCACTCCTGAAGCTCTTCTTCTTGGCTTTGACTGCGGCAATGAGGACTTGAACAGTTTTTACAGAGATGAGCTTTGGCAGCACGAAGAGGAGTTGATAACCAAGTCGTACATCTTTTTTCCTGAGGGTGCCACCGTCCGAGAAGCGGAGCCTCCGGCAGCTTTTATCAGTTTCTGCAATGATGCTGTGCTCAAGGCTCGTTTCACAAGAGGGGAATGGAAGAAGGTCGTTAGAGAGGTGCCATTCCGGAAGCGGTACAGTGCACTGCCTGGCGTCAAGATTGCTCGTTTGGGTGTCCAGAAGGGATACAAGAGAAAGGGGGTCGGATCGGCTCTCTTGAATATAACTAAGCTGTTGTTCTTGACCAACAATCGGACGGGGTGCAGATTCATCACGGTGGACGCGTACAATACAGAAGAAGCTATAGGTATGTACAGAAAGAATTACTTTGCTTTCATGACTGATACCGACAAAGATAACGAAACAAGGATCATGTACTATGACCTAGCCCGGAGTATTGGGCAACCTTCTGTTGGCACCTCGATGACAGTTTCTTGACTCGATCTGGTCCGCGGTTCCCATATCCTCATGTCTCGGATGGGCTCACCAAGCTAGATTTCAGCTATTTCCAGAAACCGAATTTGCACACCGAGCCTTTTGCACCGCGCCGAGAAGCTTCGCCGAGGATCAACGTCAGAGCGAGCGGTTCCCGTAGCGCCGGCATCGTCGCGATTCTCGCAATCGCCTATTGGTTGAGAATCACCGGCAAGATGCCAACGCTACAAAATTGCTCGACTGGCTATTCCACCAAATTGAGTGGGATATGGATTGAGGGGGGGCTCTTGCACGAACCACGCTGCCACGCATCGAACATGCGTGCCAGCTATCACTTGTGAAAGCTACAGTGGACCGTGGACAGTTTTCCCACGCGGTCGTGTACGGCTCAGTTTACGAATTGGGCCCGGACCTATTTTCAATGCGGTCCAATCACACCGTCCAGTGCGTACAAAGCAGCACCCAGAGCGCCTGTTACCTGGGGATGGGGAGGAATGTGAACGGGGCAGCTTGTGTGCTCTTTGACGATTTCAGCGAGGAACGGATTGTGCTGTATGACCCCTCCGGTCAAGACTACCGTGTCGGTGAGGGTATCCATTTCCAGGACCCGTTTCACGACTGAATGGAACAGGCCCCGGACTATGTGATCCACCTTATGTCCCTGCTTGATTTTTTCGAGCACTTCCGTGGCAGAGAATACGGTGCAATAGCTCCCGAGGGTCACTTCTCCATCCGCATTCGCTGCAAGGTGATTCAGATCTTCAAGAGGCAGGCGGAGCCTCAACGCCATTTCTTCCAAGAACGCCCCGGTTCCTGCAGCGCATTTCCTGTTCATTTTGAAGCTGACCCGTTTGCCGTTCCCGTCGAGCTTGATAATCTTGTTGTCCTGCCCGCCGATGTCTATGACTGTGAGCGGCCCGGGGAAATAGTGCAAACAGCCTCTTCCGTGGCACGATATCTCAGTCAAGCTTTTCGTTGCGAATGCCACGCTGTTGCGACCGTATCCCGTAGAGACGATCTTGTCCACGTCTCCACTGGTGAGACCCGCTTGAGAAAGGCACTCATCCCACGCCTGCATTGATGCTAATGCGAAATCGGTAGCGGAGTATACGACCGTGCCCGCCAGGACGCGGGATTCCGCGTCCACGATCACCGCCTTGGTCGTCACGGACCCCACATCGATGCCGCCCGCAAATCTGCGCTTCATGGCTTCCAAACGCCTATAATTTCCTCTGATCGAGTTGTTCGACGAACGCCTCGATATTCGTCTTCGTCTGTTCCTCCGAATAGCACCGTAAATCGTTCAGGTCCCCGTTGATCACCAATGTGGGGAGATTCAATCGCGAGGTCATTCTTTGTGGCATTCCATACCTGCTATTGGAATTGTTGGGGCATGTTTTCGCATCGTGAAATATTACCCCGTCCACGGAAAACTCCCGTATCCAGGCATCCATGTACGCCTCTTTGAAGGATTCGTCACGGACTATGAACAGCTCGGTGTAGGCGCGCGCCATGGATTCGAAGGGCTGGGCAGGATCGAATGCGTCGAAAATCCAGCTATTGCAGTAGGTGGAGGCGACCACATTTGTTTTCAATGCGGAGAAGAGCTCGCTGAGGTCCCTCAGTTTTCCCCAGATTGGCATCCCATCCCAGTACAGCCTGTGCTTTTCGCCAGAAACCGCGGCAACTCCGCACTCGATTCGTTCCTTCAGCTCCGTCAGGAGCAGCTCGTAGTACCCGATCGCCTCCGGCAATCCTCGCAAGACTACCGCGGGCGCCATGTGAATCGTCGCGTCGAAAAAGGTCAACGGTGCGGGCGTCACAGCTCCGCATTCCAGGACCTTGCGCCACAGCTCCGTGCATCTCTTAGCAAGGCCCACGGTCTCGCGCAGTTTGTCGATGTCGAACCGATTGCCTGACACCTCCTCGAGGGTCGGAATCATGGCTTTCATCTGCTCTACCAGGTCGTCAATATGGTACCGTTCCACGGACTTGATATTCCGATGCGTATGAACTCCGATCAGGGGCACGTTCCATTCCCGGGCGTAAAAGGCGAACCAATCCTGCACATCTCTACACTGGTTGGTGTTGTAAACGAGGATATCGGCTTTCGGTATGGATTCTAGCCCGTACGCTTTGGTCAGCGGTGTGGTGCCCTTGAGATATGCGCCCACGTCCGCGGTGAGGTACGAACAGATGTCGGGAGAATAGCCGACCGCATTCGCGGCAGGGATCACGTCCGTAGCCATGCGGGTGGCGCCGAGAAGAGCACCATGATTCTCCGGATAGTAGACCAGGAATCCCATGGCGTGGAGCAGCTCAGCAGGCCCCACTGAGGTGCACCATGCCACCTTCTTGTTCCCGTCCTTCTTCGCTCTGTCGAGCGAAAGAAAATGGTCTGCCATGAGCCGTTTCATCTCAGACGTCGCTGCAATAGCCCTTCGGCCACTCTTGTCCGTTTCTGCCATAATCTTCTCCGCAAGAGGGGAAATTCGATGGATTATCGTCTGAAGTGATCATAAGCTCCAGCGGGCCCAAAGTCAAGCTGGGAGCCTCGATCAAGCGTGCCGGCCGTTCGTATGCGAAGAGTACGCCTCATTGTGGCAAGAATACCGGCGAGAAGCCGGCGCTACGAGAGACCCGAGTCACGAATCCCCGGGTAGGGGCTGATTACAGAAACTGTTTCAAAACTCGGGAAACAGCAGAAAAAGCGGTACGGTGAGGGGTGATACTGCCCATGGAGCCCTCACCCCACCTTCTCCCAGAGGAAGAGGGCTCTGTGATTCCGGGCGGTTGCAAGTCCCCTCTCCCTTCGGAAGAGGGCTAGGGTAAGGATGCAAAAAAAGAAGCGTGCCACGATCCTCACATTTGCCGCAATTCCGAGACAGTTTCTACAAACCCGCGCTCTTCCGAAGACCGTTTTCGGCGTCTCCCCTCCGAAACTGTGTGCCCAGGCTAGCCATTCTCGACGCGTGTCACCGCGATCGGCACAACAGCAATGCCAGCAACACGCAATCGCATTTCCGCCACGGTGTCCTCAGGTCAAAGAATGCCGAAGGTACTCCCCGAGCTGCCTCAGAGCCCGACCTCGGTGGCTCACAGCGTTCTTCGAGTCCCGATCCATTTGCGCGAAAGTGCGGCCAGACTCCTCATGAAAGAAAATGGGATCGTACCCGAACCCCTTGGTTCCACGAAGCTCTCGCGTTATTCGCCCTTCGCACTGGCCGTGAAATACTGTCTCCTGACCATCGGGCCATGCGAGAACAAGCACGCACACGAATCGCGCGGAACGCCTGTCATCGGAGACGTCAGCCATTTCCTCGAGAATGGCCGCGCACCTTTCTTGGTCTGAAACTGTCTCGCTCACGTAACGAGCAGAATGAACGCCGGGCCTGCCGCCGAGAGCATCCACACACAGTCCGGAATCATCGGCCAGAGTAGGCATGCCGGTGGATCGGGCTATTTCTCTGGCCTTTTTGCGTGCGTTTTCTTCAAAGGTGACCCCGTCTTCGACAACATCTGGGACGGGCCCCACATCCTCAAGTGACAGGAATTCCACGGGAAGATCTCGACCTAGGTCCTTGATCTCCCTAATCTTTCCCTCATTGCGTGTTGCCAACAGTATCCGTGATGGTATTGAACCCATGTTTCGCGCGGTAAGCCTCTTCTTCCGGGGGTTATTTCATTGTCACAGCAGGTTGTCGGGACGGTTTGAAGAGAATTGTGGAAGATCGGGTCTTTTGTATGTCCGAAACAACGAGAGGATCACCCAGCGATCTTCCGGCGAGCCACGCTCTGGTCTGGTCCTTGTAGTGGGTAGAGAAAAAGTGAGCCGAGCTTCCCAACGGCGTGATGCTCGAAACCATAGGAGGATCCGTCATGTCTGACACGTGTTTCAGCGAGACCCCCTCCAGGACTCGATACGGATAGGCCAACGATGATCCGGAGTAATCGATCGTGTCCTCCGATCCCCGATACGATATGGGCCCAACGTCGTAAAGGATTTCGAGGAATCGGGACCGCTCCGTGAGCGGGTGCCGAAATTCCGCGCGATGGATCTCGCCCCAATGCCAGTGTTTGAGGTCCGCGCCCAGCAGCTTGGTCCCTTGATGCACGGCTTCTCTAAAACTCTTTGTCAGAATGCTCTGTGGATCTCGGTCACCGATCCACGCTTTCTGACCGGACAGAAACACCTTTGTCACCATTCGCGATGCAGCGGAACTGAACGCGGTGAATCCCTGATAGAGCTCCTCACCTAGTGGAGCGCGAAGAAGCTCCTTCACGAGAGACTTGTAGGTCAGGCCAAATAGAGCAGCGCCGGCGCTATCGCGTTTCATGTCGTGATCCCAGGCCGAGAGAATTTTTCGTGCCTCTTCCTCCGGCCCGCTCTTGGTTCCTTCCTTCTCAACCGCGTTCAAAACCAGAGGACATAGGCTCTGTGCGAGCGGAGAGACTGTATCGTTGAGGATCCGCTGAAAGCTCTCGCGAAAGTGAGGCGCACCCTGCTCGAGAAGCAAGCGCACCCGGTCGGCTCGAGAATCGGGGCTCCAATAGCAGCTCACGAAATAGGGATAGCCGTCACCGCCCGGCCTGCCGTCCGCCACCACGGCCATGCCTGCAGAGGGATTATTGGACGAGGGGAGATCCGCAAAGGGGATGAATCCGACCCAGTCATGGACGCCCGTCCACGCTGGCATGGGCACAATGCCGTCACTTCCTCTCGGTCTGATGGGAACGAGCCCCGCTGTCTGGGCTCCCCAGTTTCCCTTTTCATCGGCCCACACGACCTCGAGACACGGTGCTCTTAGCGTGGCCAAGGAATTCTTCAATCCGTTGCCGTTAGGCGCGCGATTCAACCAATAGAAGGACCGCACCAGCCCTAGCCCGTAAGCTGCCGTCCACCGAAGCGAGAGAGCTTTGGAATTCCGTACATCGGAAACCAGGGGTCCGTGATCGGTGAATTTCATCGTGCGGGTGACCGCAGAACGGTCTCGTATGCGAAACGCTTCGTTCGAGAGTCGGACCTTCACGGGCCGGTCCACTCGCCAGAAGCTCTCCGCTTCATCGGTGTCCATCCGTTCGATGTAGAGATCCGCGTCGTCCACAGGCGTGGAAATGCTTCCCCAACTGACTTGACCGTTCGTGCCCGCCATAGCCACTGGCACACCGGGAACGAAAACCCCGGAGAGGCGGAAATCTCCTGCCACCAACCTTGCCCGATACCAGAATCCCGGAGCGCTGAGCACCTGGTAGGTCGAGCAGGCTGTCATCGGTTTTCCGCTGCGTGTGATCTGCGGTCCGACAGCCCATGCGCATCCGCCACGGAATCCTGGAAATCGCTCGTAGTCGTGCCATCCCCCTGCCACAGAGAAGAGTGGTCCTCTGGGCTCCCAGCCGATGAGATCCGAGACGATAAGCGGTTCAGGCGCGGCAGGATCCGTGGGGAATAGCTGGAGAGCTTTCTCTCTCCCCAGGTGTCCCAATATTCGGGTCATGAGTGGATCGACTCTCGGCGCGTAGGAGCTCTCCCATGCAAGCCCAAGCACGATGGACATGACGTCTTCCGGCGTGAACGGCCGAGGTTGATACTCCAGGAAAGAAAATTCGACGGGACGCTTTTTCGTGTGGGTAGCTATGTACCGGTTGATTCCCGTCACGAACCTGTGCAGCCAGGTCCGCTCCCGTTCCCCAAGCTGCTCTCTTTCGACGAGATTGCCGCATGCTGCTGACAATGACCGCATGAGATAGTCCCGTTCCAGGTACGCGGGACCGAAGACTTCAGCCAGCTTCCCCTGGCCTGCCCGGCGAAGGTAGTCCATTTGCCAGAGACGATCCTGCGCCATGACGTACCCGAGAACCTGTGCCACGTCCTCTTCTGTCTGCCCAATGATGCCGGGAATTCCGTTTCCGTCGCGGACTACCTGCACTTCAGCGGACAGCCCTGGTGTTTCAACGTGGGCGTCAGTCTGTGGAAGGAGAGACAGGGCGAAGAAGTAGATCCAGACGGCTCCAGCACCACCCAACAAGATCAATACCACGGGAATTATCGTGAAGATCCTCAGCAACCATGCCGGATCGATGTCGGCTTTGAGGAATTGCTTGAGGACGTTCATGGGGCTCCTCTTCCCAAGAGGCTGTGAACCAGCTCCTCGCTGACTGCGTACGGGTCTTTTTTCTTTTCCGCGATCTCTTCGATGACCGCCTCCAAGCTATCTATTCCCCCGAGAAGCTTGAGAGAATTCTCGATGAGGCCTTCTTTGAGGAGATCCAGCAACTGGTTGCGAACCCTGTCCCGCTCCAATTTCTTGAGCTCACCAGCTCCCTGTTCCAGGAGAAACTTCCTATGCTCTACGATGGCCTGGTAGAGCTCGTCAACCCCCTCGTCGTTCAGAGCTGCTGCACCGATTACGGGAGGATTCCAGGCAGACTGGCTCGCGCGCGGTCCGGCCATTTCCAGCATCATTCTGATCTCTCGGATCGTTTTCGCTGCGCCCTCTCGGTCGGCCTTGTTGACCACGAAAATGTCCCCGATCTCCATGAGACCCGCTTTTATGGCCTGAATGTCGTCCCCCATACCCGGAATGGTGATGAGAACCGTGGTGTGGGCATTGTGGACGATGTCGACCTCGTCTTGCCCCACTCCAACGGTCTCGACGATGATGACTTCTTTGCCCATCGCTTGCAGAACAACAATAGCATCTGCGGTGGAACGAGTGAGCCCTCCAAACTTTCCTCTTGTCGCGAGAGACCGTATGAACACCCCGTCGTCCAGGAAGTGCTTCTGCATTCGGATCCTGTCGCCTAGGATGGCGCCCCCGGTGAAAGGGCTGGTCGGGTCCACCGCGAGGACCCCTACGGTTTTCCCGTCGCGACGGAACCGCGTGACGATCCGATCCACCAGCGTGGATTTGCCCACGCCGGGCGACCCGGTAAAGCCGATGATATGCGACTTCCCCGTGTACCGATAGAGCTCGGCCAGATCTTTCAGCACCTCGCGGTCTCCGTCGTCGATACGGCGGATCATCCGCGCCGTGGCTCGAACGTCACCGTTGATGATCTTCTGTACGGACAAGAATTTCCTTTCCCTGCTCTTGCGCGGGCGGGTCGGTCCACCTGCCGGTCCGTTTCCGCGGGGTAAGCCTAACCTCTTTTTCCGAGAAGGTTCCTTGCGATGACGAGACGCTGGATCTCGTTTGTCCCTTCATAGATCTGGGTTATCTTCACATCCCGCAAATGCCTCTCCATGGGGTAGTCCTTGCAGTACCCATAACCGCCCAGGATCTGGACCCCCTCGATGGCTGCCTGCATTGCCACATCGGATGCGAACATCTTTGCCATAGCGGCCTCTTTCTCGAATGGAAGTCCGCGATCTTCACGCGATGCTGCTCGCCAGATGAGAAGCTCCGCAGCATCCAGTTGCGTGGCCATGTCCGCCAGCTTCCATTGCACCGCTTGAAATTCGGATATGGGCTTGCCGAATTGATGTCTCTGCTTGGCATATTCCAGTGACTCTTCCAACACGGCTCTTCCAATCCCCAGTGCCTGAGCTGCTATGCTGATTCGACCGCTGTCGAGAGTTTCGAGCATCTGTCTCAGGCCGCTTCCCGGCTCTCCAAGCATGTTCTCCTTTGGTATTCGCGCGTCCTCGAACACGAGCTCTGCCGTTCCTGAAGCGTTGATACCCAGCTTTTCCTCAACTCTTCCCACTCGAAAGCCGGGAGTCTCTCTGAGATCGCATACGAACTGGCTTATGCCACGATATCCCTTGGATCGGTCGGTGCTGGCCGCAAAGACGCAGTAATCCGCAATATTCCCGTTAGTGATAAATTTCTTTTCTCCGTTGATCACCCAGGAATCCCCGTCCAGGACCGCTGTGGTTCGCAAGGCCGCGGGATCACTTCCAGCATCTGCCTCAGTCAAGGCGTAGCATCCCACGGACTCGCCGGACGCACAGGGGACCAAGAATCTCTTCTTCTGGTCTTCATTCCCGAATTTAAGGACCGGATAGCAATAGAGCGAGTTGTGCGCGGCTACTATGGTGCCGGTACCACCACAGCCGCGGGAGATCTCCGCGACGATCATGGCATAGGAGACATAATCCATGCCTCCTCCACCGTACTCATCCGGGACGGCCACTCCCATGATACCCATTTCGGCAAGCGCTTTGAGGACTTCGGGCGAATGAGTATGCTCCCGGTCCAAACGATCCGCAATAGGTTTCAGCTCTTTATCCGCGAACTTGCGGGCCATATCTCGAGCCATTTTTTGCTCTTCTGTCAAGAGGTAATCCATATCCGGGCTCCTCGAGTATCTATCTTTGATGCAGCCCCTGGGGGGTCAGCACGGGGGCACAGGCGAACTGGTCTCGCAGCTTATTGGTAGAAGCCACAGACCTGATTGTCAATAGGAAATGGCCAAACGAAGCTTCAACGGTTGCCAATAATCATGTCCGGCTCTCCTGTTCGACGATGATGGGCGAGACGAAACTGTCTCAAAACTCGGGACACACCAAAAAGCGTAGCACGATTGAGAGTCGATGCGTGGAAAGGCACCCCCACCCCACCCTCTCCCAGAGGGCATAGGCGTTAACTTCGTGGATGACATCACGTGATTTCAGTCCGTTGACTTAACAAGGACCCCGTCACCCCGGCGAAAGCCGGGGTCCATAACATATTGGAAGGACTGGATTCCGGCTTTC
>JBFMDN010000067.1:0-31418 GCA_040753915.1 Thermodesulfobacteriota bacterium
AAAATGTCTCAAAACTCGGGACACACCAAAACTCGTAGCACGATTGAGCGTCGATGCGTGGAAAGGCACCCTCACCCCAACCCTCTCCCAGCGGGAGAGGGAGCCGAAAGAATCCCCTCTCCCCCGCTTCGGGGGAGAGGGTCAGGGTGAGGGGGTGTGCCACGATTATTGCGGACTGCCGGCTTTTGAGACACTTTCTTCCAAGCTGCCATCTTCCGTCCGTGTAGGGTAGCCTTTCAGGCTGCCATTTCTTCAGATGCAGGCTGGAAGGCCTGCACAACAAGACGGCGGTCGCAAGCATCCGGTCAGGTAGGATAGGATAGTCCAGCGAAACGCAGGACTACTATTTCTCCGTATCCGCCTACGTCTATCACTCAACTATACCCGCAAGCTTCGCTGCAGCTTTCTTCTTCATGTCGAGCTTCCCCAGCCGACCATACATCACCTTTTGGGTTTGAGGGGAGCCGGCCCCGTGCATTGATTCTACAAGCGCCGTTCCACCGGTCATGTTTTCGATGAGCCGCAGAATGCGCAGCCGGTTCTCCGTGGACACGCCCTCTACGCCGGCCAGGTATTTCTTGACGTATCTACCAACTTCTTCGCTCTTGAGATCGTTCTCAAATGGCATGGTGGCCAGAATACCACCCGCTACATCGTGGGCGAGCCGCGCTATCTCGTAAATGTGGCGGGTAATGTTGTGCTTCGTACAATTTGCGAGCAGAGGGTCAGGATAATATGCTCCACTGCGAGTCTTGAACCCCATTGCAGAACAGGCTATGGAACCTGAATAGACTGTTTCGGTAAGGTGCATCATCTCCGCCAGCTTCTCCTTGACGTGGGATGCCTTGTCCGAACCCTGCATCTCACTGGCGAGAGCGCATGCCCCCACGATGACGTCGGACACTCCGCCCTTGCACCCGCCGTAGTTCTGGCGGTGAAGCGTGGCAAAACGCTCCACGAGAAGGCCTGTGAAATCTACCTCTCCACACATGAAGACCCTCTCCCACGGAACGAAGACGTCCTCGAACACAATCAGAGTCTCCCCGCCAACCAGCCCGTATTCGGGGTTCCCCGCGTCAATGCGGCCTCCGAACTTGCGCTCGTCATTCGTTTGCCGGCCGAAGATCTGGATGACTCCGGGGGCATCCAGTGGCACCGCGCACACGAGAGCGTACTCCGCATCGGGTTCCCTCATCATCTGAGTAGGCATGACCAGGATTTCGTGACTATTGGCTCCACCCGTTTGGTGTGCCTTCGCTCCACGGATGACAATCCCGTCCGAGAGCCGCTCGGCAATTCGGGTGAAGAGGTCCGGATCGGCCTGCTGATGAGGGGGCTTGGAACGATCCCCTTTTGGGTCGGTCATGCCACCCACGATCATTCTGTTGCTCTTCTGCACCTCCTTGAGGTACTCCAGAAAACGCTCGTGATACTTTGTGCCATGCTTCTCATCAATTTCGTACGTGGTCATGTACGTGGCATTGAGAGCATCCCACCCCACACACCGTTGAAAACAGCTCCCCGTTTCGTGCGCGACGGCCCTTAAGAGCTGCACCTTCTTAATGAGATCCTCGACGGACTGGTGGATGTGGGTGAAGCGGTTGATCCTTTCGCCCGTCAGGTGGCTGGTGGCAAGGGCTATGTCCTCGAACTCGGGGCGAGTGGCCATTTCATAGGTCTTTGCAGCGGCATTGATGTGAGGGATAAAGGCTGGATGGGAAGTGATGTCGTTCACTCTTTCGCCATTGTAGTACACGACACGCGGTTGTTCACGCAGGCTCCGGACATAGTCTTCTGCAGTCTTGATTCCTATCATTTGACCATTCCTTTCTCGCGGGGTCTTTGAAGTCTTGGGGGCTTGTCTTGCTACACGTTCGGAGAAGAGAGATAACACTTGCCGCGGACAGAGTATTGTCAGTCACGGACACAACCACGTGCCGCCGGGACAGATCATCGCGCGGACAAGCGGTTTCGCAACCGCAAATTAAGAGGACGGCCGTCCACTCACAATCTTCAAATGGCACCCACTCGATTCGGCCGTTGCTCGCATCCCGAATGCTTTCCCAGTATTCAGTCCGATCATAACCGGGATTACATCCTCCGCAGAATTTCACCGCTGCCTTCATGGAGCTACCGAAAGGAGTGGTCCACCCTTCTCCCAGGACCGTACCGCTGTAATGCCCTACCAACTCGGTGGGTGGTTGACCCAGAGAACCTCGACTTCCTCATTGCTCACGTTACGAAACCGGTGGGGGCTGGTTGAATTAAAGTAGAACGTATCACCTTCACGCAAGACGTAAGTGGTCCCGTTCACCGTCAATTCGAGGGTGCCTCGCATGACGTAGCCGAATTCCTCTCCGGGGTGTACATAATCTCCCACGGAGCCGCCTCCCGGTGCCACCACTGCCAGCCTTGCGTCAAGTTTCTTGTCGGATCCCTGACGCACGAGAATCTCTAACAAGAGCTTTGATCCCAGGACAGAGACCCGCTGTCTCTCTTCCTTGCGCAAGATCACCTGTTGGTCGCTGCCGCCTTCCGAGAAGAGCTCGACAATTGTGGAGCCAAGGGCGTCCGCGATTTTCTTGAGCCGAGAGACCGAGGGATCCAGCTTGTCGGTCTCTACCATAGAGAGATACGATGGCGTACACCCAACGAGCTCGGCTACCTGCTTCAGTGATAGCCCGCGAGCCTTGCGCACCGCCCGCAGACGACTTCCAATGGAGCTCATGCCTGGCAAGTCCGGAAACATTTCAGTATTCGATTAATCAGCATAGTATTGTCGACAGGGGAAGTCAACCACAAGAATGCGCTTCCGGTGAGAAAGCTGCTCGAGAGATCTTTCAGAAGTGGCTGTGGAACAGGTGTGTCCGGAAATGGAGGACCTCTTGACATAGAAACGATGGCCATGCGGGATTCAGCCTAGCGATAAAAATCCTTGACAGAATTTCAGGATCTTGTTATGCCAACAAAAGCGGACTTCTAGGCTTAAGACTCATACGGGACACGGACATATGGCAGCAAGCCCTGCCGGTCTCGTACTGTATTCCATAAGGATGGAGGCGGGAAGGATCGCATCTTCATGTGTGTGGCAAGCTCCATCGCGCGAGAGACTTCGGACGCTCACACCGAACCCGAAAAAGAAAAACTCCTGACGTGCAGCCGCATCGAGGCTAGGTGGCGCCTTGCGCAGCCGGTACGCTGCATGAGCTACATCATTTTCGATACACATCGCGGTTTCAGTTAGCAGGCAGCCAGGGAGAGATGCACCCGTGCCATAGCGAGATCCCACAATCGTAGTACGCCGAGGGGCTGACGAGAGATTCGCGGGCTGTCAAGGGGGGCGAAAGCATAACATCAGGAAAATGGAGTGAACATGTCCTTGGCATTATTTGATCTGAGCGGAAAAACGGCCATGGTCACTGGGGGAACTCGCGGCCTAGGTGAGGTTTCTGCCATAGCGTTGGCGAAAGCAGGCGCGGACGTGGCTGTGTGCGGCCGCAGTAAGACCGATCTTGAGCGGGTCTCTCGGACCATTCGTGAGCTCGGACGGGAATCTGAAGGGTTTTCGCTGGACGTGACCTCCAAGCCGAGCATCGAGGCAGGATTCGCCGAGATTCTCAGCCGCTTCGGGAAGATCGACATACTCGTCAACAACGCAGGCGTAAATCACCGCGTACCACTACTCGAATTTCCGGAGGACCAGTGGGACAAGGTTCTCGCTACAAACCTCAAGGGATATTTCCTCGTGGCTCAAGTGGTTGTGCCGCAGATGTTAGACCGAGGATATGGAAAAGTGATCAACATGGGGTCCATTCTCGGAACTGTCGCGTTGCCAATGCAGGCAGCATATGCGTCATCAAAAGGGGGAGTACATCAGCTCACCAAGGTCATGGCACTGGAGTGGGCCAAGCAGGGGGTGAGGGTGAACGCGATAGGACCGACCTACTTCGAGACTGAGTTGGTCGCCCAGCTCCGAAATGACCCGGAGCGCTTCAACTTCATAAACGAGCGCACGCCCATGGGAAGATGGGGTTACCCACCGGAGCTCGAGGGTACCGTAATCTTCCTTGCTGCGCCTGCCTCGGACTTTATCACAGGACAAACCATCTACATTGACGGCGGCTGGACGGCCTGGTAGGGGAGCGAGACATGCTGGTCCACGAGATTCTCGAGTACACTGCGGGGAGGCTACCTGACAAGACTGCATTGATAGAAGGCGATGTAAAACTAACTTTCAGCCAGACTCTGGCCCAGACGGAGGCGTTTTCTCGCTACCTGGCCGAGCAGGGGGTGAGGTCGGGCGATCGGGTGGCGCTCCTCCTCCCGAACTGCATCGAGTTCTGTATCGCATATTTCGCTGTTCTGAGATTGGGAGCGATTGTCGTTCCTCTCAACAACCGTCTCGCCCCGAAAGAATTCACCTATATTGTCAACGATTGCAGTCCCCGTACCCTGGTGCTGGGGTATCAGTACTGGGACACGTACCAGTTGTTCAAAGACGATGTGGATCATATACCTGACCTCATCTACGCAGGGGATGAGCCCAAGGAAGGCGCTGCCTTCTTCGCGGATCTTGTGAAGGATCCATCCGCACCGCCTGTTTCTCCCCCGATCTCGTTCGATGACCCTGCATGCATCATGTACACGTCAGGCACTACCGGATTGCCGAAAGGTGCGGTGATGAGTCATCGCAACATATTCTGCAATGCTCGAAACGCGGGAGCTCATATGGGCTATCGCGAGTCTGACATCACACTTATCGTGGTACCACTCTTCCATGTAACAGGATTGAACACGCAACTCATCGCGTTCTTTTATACAGGGGGAACGTGCGTAATCATGCGGTCGTACAACACCGCGCGGATGATCCAGCTCCTGGCTGAGCACAAGGTGACCACCATGATAACTGTGCCGACGATGTACACCCTCATGTTAGTGAATCCCGAGCTGGAAAAAGTGGACCTTTCCTCATTGCGTGCCCTGTCGTACGGAGGGGCCCCCATGGCGCTCGACTCCATCAAGGCCCTGCACCAAAGGCTGAACATAGATCTTTTCAACGCCTACGGTTTGACCGAAACCAGCTCTCTCACCACCACCATGCCTCCCTGCGACACCCTTCGCAAAGGAGCCTCAGTGGGCCTGCCTGTCACCGGGGTGCAGCTTCGGGTTGTCGATGCGGACGGCAACGATCTCCCTCCGGATACCGTTGGTGAGCTTTGGGTCAAGGGGCCCAATGTGGTGACCAGTTACTGGAACAAACCGGAAGCTACCGCAAAGAATCTGGGAGGCGGCTGGCTGCGGACAGGAGATTTTGCCCGAATAGACGAGGAAGGCTTCGTGTACGTGGTGGACCGGATGAAGGACATGATCAACCGCGGGGGTGAGAACGTCTATTCCATCGAGGTGGAGTCCGCTTTGCTCGACCATCCCCACGTGATGGAGGTGGCGGTAGTCCCCCGACCTCATAGCATCTTCGGTGAGGTGGTCCACGCGTTTGTCGTGCCCACGCCGGGCACTCAGCCCACTGAGGATGATCTCATAGAGCACTGTGAGCGGCTCATCGCGGATTACAAGGTTCCCGCAGGTGTCACGTTTCTCGATGAATTGCCGCGGAATCCCGGTGGCAAAGTCCTCAAGACGAACCTGCGCCAGCTCGTGCCTCCAGGAGATCCTCCGCGTCGGAAGTAGGCTTTGGGGTTGAGACAAGCGCTTGAGTCCTAATTCCACATGAATCGGCTGAGCGTTATCCGATTCACCCAGAGAGAAGGGAGTGACTGCATGGCAAAGAAGCAAATCACGAGAAGGGACTTTGTGAAGGCCGGTCTCCTTACCGCCGCTGCTGCCAGTCTAGGTCCGGGGGTTCTAAAACCAACGGGCCTGTGGGCGGCGGAGCCCAAGATCAAGGGGCCGGTCAAGGTCGGGTATCAGGCAATCATGAGCGGCACCCTCGCCGGATACGGTGAATTCCACAGGATGGGAGCAGTGATGGCCGCGGATGAGATCAATGCCTCAGGAGGAATAGGCGGGGCCAAGCTGGAAGTGGAATTCCGAGACTCCACCCTCAAGGCGCCTGAGGCCCTCAAGAACGCCCGGTATTTCGTTGACTCGTGGGAGGCAGATTTTCTTGCAGGAATCGACTCATCAGGGCAAGCGCTCGCTCTGGCTCCGGTTATGGCTCAGTTGGACAAGCCGTTGATGGTCACCCATGCAGCCACGGAAAAGCTGACGGAACAAGAAGTCTACAAGAACGGTATCAAACAGATATTCCGGATCTGCACCCCCACGTACCAGGATGGGAATGCTGCCGCGTTTGTCGCCAAGGATTTGCCGGCCAAGAAGTGGGCCACAATCAGCCCAAAGTACGAGTACGGGTACACCTGCTGGCAGATGTTCAAGGACACCCTTACAAAGCTGAAGCCGGATGCGGAATTCGTAGCCGAGTCCTGGGCGCCGTTCGGCACTACCGATTTTCGCCCGCATATCAATACGATTCTGGATGCCAAGCCCGACGGCCTCTACTCGGTAGAATGGGCTGGCGAGCTGATAACGATGATCAAACAGTGCTCGGAGGCCGGGCTTTTCAAGAGCATAAAGCACGTGATGCTGCCGGTCGGTGCCGCTATGGATGTGTTGGAAGGCTTGGGCGACGCCATGCCCGACGGACTGTGGATGTCGGGCCGGTATTTCTTCATGTACCCGGATTCCCCCAAGAATACGGAATGGGTGAAAGCGTTCCACAAGCGCTGGAACCATTATCCGGCGTACGTTTCCGAGACCGGTTATTCGACGATGTACGCCTTCAAGAAAGCTGTTGAAGCATCCGGCTCCAAGGACTCGAAGGCTGTCATACAGGCCCTCGAAGGCATGGAGCTCGACAGCCCTGCAGGAAAAAGGATTTTCCGCAAAGAGGATCATCAGGCCATGTACACGGTCCCCTGGGGGCTGACTGCGAGCGACCCCAAGTATCCATTCAAGATCATGGGTAAGATGGTAATCATCACACCGGAACAATGCTTCAACCGTCCGCCATTCGAAGGGGCGGAGTGCACCCCGCCGTTCAAGTCCTAGGGCACACAAGCATCCCCGGTCCGCTGTCAAGAGCGACCGGGGACAATCATCGGATTCGCCCGGAAATCCCGGCGTGACTCCGGAGGTTACCATTCATGCTCGAATCCCTTGTTCATGTCTGCCTGGCCGGGCTCGCCCAGGGAATGTTCGTCTGGCTGGTGGCCAGTGGGTTGACGCTCATCTTTGGGGTGTTGAGGGTACTGAATTTCGCTCATGGCAGTTTCTACATGCTGGGCGCGTACTTTTGTTACACGCTCCTGTCCGCATTGGGGGACAATTTTTGGGCAGGACTCCTCTTGGGGCCGCTGTTCGTGTGCGCCATCGGCTTCGTGATCGAGCGGTTTTTCCTTCGTTATGTCTACCACTTCGAGCTGCCTTACCAGTTGCTGCTCACCTTCGCGTTTGTCCTCATCTTCGATGACGTGGTCAAAGTGCTTTGGGGCGCAGGTTCCCTGGGGTCGCCTCGCGTTCCCGGTCTTGCCGGGTCAGTACCCATCCTGGGAAGAAACTTCCCGACGTACAGCCTGTTCATCATGGTTGCCGGGCCGCTGCTCGCATTGGTGTTGTGGCTCGTGTTGGAGAAGACGTGGGCGGGCAGGATTATCAGGGCTGCGTCTTCGGACCGGGAGATGGCATCGGCCATAGGAGTACGGGTGCCTGCCCTTTACACAGCGGTCTTCGTCTTCGGCACGTGGCTTGGTGCGCTGGGCGGTGGGCTGGCGGTCCCGTACGTCGGGCTGCTCACACCGGGCATGGGAGAGACGATAATCATTGAAGCGTTTGTGGTGGTGGTAATAGGAGGGCTGGGAAGTCTCAAAGGAGCTTTTCTCGGCGCCTTGGTTATCGGCCTGCTCTCCTCGTTCGGCACGAGGTTCATCCCAACCTTCGACATGTTCCTTACCTTCATTCTGATGGCCGTCGTCCTGGTGTGGCGGCCGCAGGGTTTCTTCGGAGAGGCTTCTTAACATGGGCCGTTACAAAGCGTATCTCCTTTTCGGCTTGATGGGTGTGCTTCTTGTGGGCATCGGCCTGCTCGCAGGTCGTTTCGTGCTCTACCTCACCATGCGCGTGATGCTCCTGGCCATCTTTGCCCTGGGCTACAATCTCCTGCTCGGGAGAACCGGCTTGCTTTCGTTCGGGCACGCTGCTTTTTTCGCGTGCGGGTCGTACGGCATGTCCTTGTGCTTCCTCCATGTTACCCCCGATCCCTTGGTCGGAATTCTCGCGGGGGTAACCATGGCGGTGATCGCCGCCCTTATCATCGGCTTCTTCTGTGTTCGCCACACGGAAATCTACTTCGCCATGCTTACCTTGGCCTTTGGCATGATGATCTTTTCGCTGGTCTGGAACTTGCGAAGCATCACCGGTGGAGACGACGGGCTTGTGGGAATCGGAAGAGCCCCGTTGCTCGGTTTTTCCATTGCTCGGGACTCTCAGTTCTATTTTGTGGTCCTGGCCTTCTTCGTGCTCACGGTGTGGGTGGTTCATCGCATTCGGTCTTCAGCCTTCGGCCTTGTCCTGGCCGGCATCAGAGAGAACCCTCAGCGCGCGGCCTTTGCAGGCCTATCGGTCAAAGGCTACCGACTGGCGGCATTCGTCATTTCCGGCGCCTTTGCAGGCCTGGCCGGCTCTCTTGCTGCGATGCTGGAAAGCAACACCAATCCGTTCTCCGCACACTGGACTCATTCAGCGGAGCCCGTGCTGGTCAGCTTGATCGGCGGGCTGCAGACGTTTACCGGGCCAATTGTGGGAAGCCTCATCTTTGTGGTGCTTCGCGAAATCATCGAGCGATTCACGCAGAACTGGATGCTGTGGTTTGGACTGCTCCTTCTCGTGATTATCATGGGGTTCCGTGGTGGAGCGATGGGCGGCGTGGAGCGATATTTCGCTCAGGCTGCCACAGAGCCCCAGGAGGAGGGCCGCCCATGAGCACACCCCTGTTGGAAGTGGACAACCTGAGCAAAGCCTTCGGACGAGTGGTGACTGCCAACAAAATAAGCTTCCAGATCCATGCGGGAGGTATTACCTCGATAATCGGCCCGAATGGGGCAGGGAAATCTACCCTCATTAACGTGTTGTCGGGCACTCTTCCTGCGGACGACGGACGGATCTTTCTGCGAGGCAAGGACATAACTCGCCTTCCTACTCACCGGCGAGTACGGCTAGGACTCTGCCGCTCCTTCCAGGTGGTCAACGTGTTTCCGGCTCTCACTGTTTTCGAGAACATCCAGATTCCCGTGTTGGGAAAGGCCGGCAAGGCCCACCACTTCTTCCGGAAGCTGAGAAAGGAACCCGGAGCACGAGATGCGGTAATGAGTGTGTTGGAGCGGGTGAATCTGGTGAACCAGGCTCACACGGTTGCAGGAGAGCTTTCCCACGGCGATCAGCGCCTGCTGGAGGTGGCGATAGCTCTCGCGGTCCAGCCGCTGCTCCTCTTTCTCGACGAGCCCACTGCAGGCATGAATCCCGTAGAACGGGTAGAGATCCTTCAGAACATCCGGAAACTTTCGGCCAGCGGCCGGACGACGTTCGTAATCGTCGAGCATGACATGGACATAGTGTTTTCCCTGTCCGACCGCGTCATGGTGCTCCACCGGGGCGACATCATCTGTGACGGCACTCCCGACCACGTCAGATCCGATGAGCAAGTGAGGGAGTGCTACTTGGGCGAGGAGGTGGCGGAGTGATCCTTACGGTGAAGGACGTCAATACCTTTTACGGTACTTCCCACGTGTTGCAGGACATCAATCTGGAGGTCGGCTTTGGTGAGGTGGTGTCATTGCTCGGTCGCAACGGAGTAGGCAAGACCACCACCCTGCGTTCCATCATAGGGCTCACGATTCCTCGGAGCGGCTCCATTATCTTCAAAGGGGAGGAAGTGTGCGGTCTCCCGCCGTACACCATGGCCGTGAACGGTGTCGCGTACATGCCGGATGACCTGCGTATCTTTCCGGATCTCACGTGCGAGGAAAACCTGGAAATCGCTGCCAAGGTAGCCCGACGCCAGGGTATGTGGAATCTTGACAAGGTGCAGGAGCTGTTTCCCGTGCTTCGGGCTCGTCGGAAGCAAAAAGGCCTGAACATGTCCGGGGGCGAGAAGAAGATGCTCAGCTTGGGGAGGGCCCTGATGGCCAATCCCGATCTGGTTCTTCTGGATGAGCCCTCAGAAGGGTTGGCTCCTTTGGTCGTGCGCGCCCTCCTGGATGCAGTCGACACGATCCGCAAGAGCCGCGTAACAATCCTCCTCGCAGATCAGAACCTTCGTTTCTGCAGAAAAGTGTCAGACCGCGGTTACATCCTTGAAAAGGGTCGTGTGGTCCACAGCGACACCATGGAGGGGATTCTCAATACCGAGAAGGTTGTGAAGAAGTACCTTGCGCTCTAGCATTCTTTCCTGATAGGCGCTTCCGGCTCCCACCGGGTGCTTGGGATCAGGTCTTGTTTCTTGACGAACCTATGATGACGATGGTCTGTGAATAGGCAACTGGCCCAGTCTAGACCAAGCAGGCGAGTTTAAAAGGTGAGAGGAAGATCAAAAAACAAGACCTGACCCCGTGTCCGCAGGGGAGTTGAACCGCATGAGGATCGCTTCCAGCACTGCTCCGCCTATTGCTCTCGCCTTCTCGGAAATAGTGTAACAGTACGATACGTCGCCGCGGGGGTCTATGTCGCCGACCTTCAGACCTTTGGTCACAAGAGTTTTCGGTCGTATAAGCCCCCGAATGACGCCGGACAAGGCGGCAATCACCGGCTTTCCCGCGACGTGTGCCACAACCGATCCGGCATCCACCATGTCGCCGATTGAGGAATTCGATTCGAACGTGCCGTCGTCGGGCGCTCGAAGAACCCGGCTTGTGGTTTCGCCTGCAATGACCCCAGGAACCCCGGTGTTGGGCGAAGCCGGACCGTCGAAGATGAGACGACCAAGGTTGTGACCTCGGTTGGTCTCTACCACGACGTGCACGTCACTGCTTGCGCAGAATCCGGGCCCCAGTCCTATCACGAGGGGTGCGTCCTCCCTGGTGGTGCCGAGATTCTCCTTCGCAAGTATGGCGTCGACCACCACATCAGGTCGGATCGTCTCTTTGCACCGATTTTCGCCGTCGATGATGATCGCAATCACTCCCCTGTTCCACAGGGCAGCCACCTCATCGGCGCGGCTCACAAGTCTGGCCTCTGTTCCCTCCACAGTGCTGGAGCCATCATGGACTGCCTCCGAGAAGCTTACCAGTCGTCTGACCGCTAAAGGAGCCTCGATTTCGGTCATGAGAATGTTGTGGAATCCGGCTCTGTGGAGCCGACAGGCCGTGCCGGTGGCCATTTCGCCGGCACCTCGTATGAGAATGATAAGGGAGCTCAAGAGCCGCGACATGTAATCGTATCTCCTTGACGCCACTCGGCCTCGAATGAGCCGAATTGTGGGCCACAGGCGTCGAGCAGCTATACATGTTTCCCCTTTCGGACGAGGTCTTTCAAGACCGACAAGACCTCCTCCTTTCTTTTCAGGGGGTACGAGTCGAGGTACGCTGCTATGTGTTTTTCCTGGACCTCGCGGATTGCTTCCAAGGTATCCCTACCCTTGGCAGTGATTTGAAGCATAGTCAGGCGTTCATCCCGAGGATCGTTCTTCCTTTCTATCAACCCGGCTTTTTCCATCCGTTTGGCCAGCCCGGTCACGTTCGCACCTGTGACCAACATGTGTCTGCTTACGTTACCGACTGTGTCCCATCCCCCTTCACATCCTACGAGGTACTTGAGAACATTGTAATGAGAAAACGTGAGCCCATATTCTCTGAAAACAGCCGACGAATTCTTCTTGAATAACTCTGAAGCCATCACCACAAAGATCATGATCTTTTCGTTGACGCTCACAGAGTCTGTTTGATCTTTCTTGAGCATTGACCTTCCGTCCAAAGGTATTAACCCACTCATCACGAGTCGCTAAGAGTCGTGAATCCCCCTCCCTCCAAGACAGACGGGAAAAGGGGGACTCGCTCTTCAGCCGTTTCATAGCACACAGAGTGTGCTAGATGTCAAATGAGAATGGAGCGCATTGAGAGCACGTCCGGGCCAAACCGTAAACGGGGCGACAAATGACAGCGTGAAAACGCGGTTCGCACTCGACTATCCTGTTGGCCACAATTCGGATGGCTCCCCAGGGCACGGGTTTCGACGCATGCAACTCCTTGTTATTTCTTCCTCTAATCGCGCTACTTCGCGCGATGTTGTCTCAAGAGCTCTCCGCCTGCTTCTTTTCCTGCAATGCCTTGAGAATCTTCTCGGGGGTCACCGGCAGCTCATTGAAGTTTACCCCAATTGCATCGTATATCGCATTGACAATAGCGGGGGCTGGAGAGAGCTGAGTTCCTTCGCCAGCCTCCTTTGCGCCAAACGGGCCCACCGGATCGTCAGTCTCGATGTCAATGGTCTCCATCTCGGGCACTTCCAATGCAGTGGGAAATCCATAGTCGAGAAACGAGGGGTTCATGACTTGCCCGTTCTCTACGATCACGTTCTCATAAAGGGCCTGTCCCATGCCGCCTGCAATGGAGCCTTCCAATTGTCCTTCAACCAACATGGGATTTATCGGTCGTCCGCAATCGTGAGCCGTGACCATCTTGAGCACCTTGACCTTCCCTGTAGTCGTGTCGACCTCCACTTCCGCTGCCTGAGTCATGAACGAGTAGTTCGGAGAGAAGTTGCCCGGCTCATTGAACAGAGTAGTCGGCTCCTTGGTGTCAGCCATCCACGATGCCCTTCCCACCAGAGGCATCGGCAGGTCCTTATATTGGTATGTCTTGATCGCCTGCCCGAACGGGATGCTGATGTCGGGTGAACCGGTGACGAATATCTTGCCGTCCCTGGCCACAAGATCTTCAGGATTGGCTTCCAGCTCATCGGCTATGCATTCGAAAAGCTTCTTTTTTACTGATTGCGCTGCTATCCGGGCAGCGTTGCCGGCCCTCACGGTTACCCCGCTTCCAAAGGTTCCCGGGTCGAGCGGTGTAATCCCGGTGTCCGCAGCGGTAACCCTGACAGCCTCATATGGTACCCCGAGCTCCTCCGCCACGATCTGAGCTATGACGGTCTCGGCCCCTTGCCCGATGTCAGCAGCACCGCTCAGCACGTTCACTGCTCCGTCTCTCCCTACCTGGACTACCGCGCCGGAGCTGATGTGACTCATGTTGGTCACTCCGCTGGGGAACGAAGCGCCACCGAGCCCAACTCCCCTTCCGAAGGGGAGCTTGCCGCGCTTTTCCCTCCAGCCGATTGCCTTCGCCGCCTCCTGCACACTATCCGCGAACCCACAGGTATTGATAACGAATCCTCCAGGATGTGGCTCTCCTGCCTTGATGCTGTTCTTGAAACGGACATCTGCAGGGTCCAGATTCAACCGTTCCGCCATCATATCCAATTGACGCTCAACTGCAAAGCGCGCCTGGGGGATACCGTGCCCGCGCATGGCTCCGCCAACGGGCTTGTTCGTGTACACGTGGTAGCCCTCGTAGAGCAAGTTTGGAACTCGGTACGGAACCATGAGGAAGAAGCACGATAAGGCCATCATGGTCGGAGCAGTGCTGTTGTATGCGCCGCCATCCGCATGCGCCAGAAACTGTTGGGCAAGAATCATACCGTCCTTGCTCATTCCCGTCTTGACGGTGAGGTACATAGGGTGCCGCTGACGAGTCGCAATGAAGACCTCGTCTCTCTCGTACACAAATTTTACCGGCCGGCCGGTCTTCATCGCGAACCACGCTGCACAGAAGTCCTTAGCGAACATGTCGATCTTCTGACCGAATCCCCCTCCTACTTTCGGCTTTATGACGCGGACACTGCTCTCGGGTATTTTCAGAGTGGCTGACAGATTCCGTCTCAGGAAAAACGGTATCTGAGTGCTCGACCATAGCACCATTTCTCCCCGTATCGGATCGTATTGTGCCACTGCCGCGTGCGGCTCCATGGGGGCGTGATTCACGGCCTGCGAATAAAAGCGGTCTTCAGAAACCAGATAACTCTCTGAAAATGCCTTTTCAACATCCCCGAATTCTTTTCGAATTGCAAATGAGGTATTGTTCGCGACCCCCTCGTGTATGATCGGCGCCCCTTCTTTGATTGCGTCGAGCGGGTCGAATACCGCAGGCAACTCCTCATAATCGACTTCAATGAGATCGATGGCCTCTTCCGCTATCTCCGGGTCGATGGCGCAGACAGCGGCTACTTCGTCGCCGATGTATCTGACCTTCCCCTTGGCGAGAGCATACTCATCCCGCGCTTTTGGCACTATCCCGTACTGGCGGTCTGGGATTTCAGCCCCGGTGACGACTCCCTTGACGCCGGGGAGACGCGCGGCCTTTGACACATCCACGTTCAGTATCTTGGCGTGGGGAAGGGGACTTCGGAGGATCTTGCCATAGAGCATGCCGGGAAACACGAGATCGTCCGTGAATTGTGCGGCCCCGGTGACCTTGGCGGCAGCATCTACCATAGGTAGCCTCTGACCGACGACACTGAATTCCTTTTCCATCTAGTCCTGACCTCCCGTCCTTTTGGCCACATCCATCACCGCTTCTATGACCTTCGTGTACCCCGTGCAGCGGCAGAGATTTCCCGCCATCTTCTTCTTGAGGCTCGCCTCTGTAGGGTGGGGTTCTTCGTCCAGCACGGCCTTGGCGGTCATAATGATGCCGGGGGTACAGAAACCGCACTGCAAACCGCCCAATCTTACAAATGAATCCTGTAGGGGATGGAGCGTACCATTCTCGGCAAGTCCTTCTATTGTGACTATTTTCTTTCCGACCGCGTCCATCGCAAGCATCACGCACGAGAGGTAAGCTTCGCCATCAAGCAGCACCGTGCACGCACCACAGGCGCCAACATCGCATCCTCGCTTCGTTCCCATGAGTCCCAGCTTGTCCCTCAGGACCTCGAGAAGAGTCTGATTCGGAGCGACAAGGACTTCGTACAAGTCCCCATTTACGGATAGTTCGATACCGTGCTTCACTTCACCTACCTCCCATGGCTTCCTTGATTGACTCTTTGACCAGCAGGCCCATCAGTTTCCGTTTGAATGAAAGCGAATCGATGGATGACTTCATCAGCCTGGCCTCTTTCGTCACCAGACCGTCCACCGCTTCTAAACAGTCTTGCCCGAGCGGTTTTCCCCTCATGAATTCCTCGAGCTGGCGTGCTCTGACCGGTTTGCGGTCAACGGCAGTCAGAGCTATCCGCGATTGCCCCGTGGCAGTCGATGTCCAGAAAGCGGCTCCCACTATGGGAAAATCAATGCTGCCCCGATTCGCGAATTTCTTGTACGTCGAGAAGGCGTTCGCCGAAGAAGCCGGTATCACAACTTCTGTCAAGATCTCTCCTCGCTCGATCTGCAGGGGCATCTTGCCCTCTCCGGAATACATGCTCTCCAACGGGACTTGCCTCGATCCATCCTTCGCCGACAGAACCACTTCAGCATCCAACACCAGCAAAGCCGGTGCTACGTCGCCGCAATAGGTCGAGTAGCACACCCGCTCCTTCTTGGCCACATGGCACAGGTCGCCACCAGCCTTGAAACAGAGCGGCCTGGAGCTTCGCCACCATTTGGATTGATTAAAATACTTGCATCGAGTCTGCTGACAGAGGTTCCCTCCAATAGTCCCCATCGTCTGGTGGTGATACGAGCCCACTGAGGAAGCCGCAGCGGCCAGGGCCGGCAACTTCTCGGCCACAAACGGATCCCTGTAAACGTGCTTCAATGGAGTGAGAGCCCCAATCCGTAGTGCACCGTTGTCCTTTCGAACGTAACTCTGGCCGGCCACGCCCTTGAGATTGACCACCGTGGTCGGCGTTTCCACTCGGTGCTTCATGTTAACGAGCAGATCTGTGCCGCCTGCCAATACCCGTGCCGACGGCTCATCCAGCAAGATTTCGCAGGCCTCTTTCATGCTTTCAGGTTGCCTGTATTCGAACTTCGGTAACCTCACGGTTCTCCCTCCTCTCAGCGAATGCATTGGAAAGATGGATCAAGACCTTGCGGCCGTCAAACGATTGTCCAGGAAGCTTCGGGGAGAAAGTGCCCCCGCTCCCAGCTCTTCCTCGGGGAGATGTCTTACATGTAATTAGTTTACTAGTAATCTTTTATTCCCGTCAAGTTCTTTTTCGTACACCAGATCATTCCGTAATCCCAAGGAATCTCAGCCGACAACGTGCTGAGCTACCTGGCCTTTTCAACCGAGGCCGTCTTTCTTTCCAGCTTGGAAGGGAGAGCCTTCAGCCAGGGGAAGCCCGAGACCGGATCGAAATGCTCGAGCCCGGTCAATGCGTTAGCATTTGCCGTCTCCCACCCATGAGTCAGTCTCAAACAGTCTCGCCGTACCTCTGGGGAAAGATGAGCTCTCACCTCCAGTGTCCCGAATCTGGTGGAGAGAACGACAAGCTCGCCGTCCTCGGCACCCATTTGACGGGCCGCATCCGGATGAATTTCCACAACAGGCTCTGGGAGCATCTTTTCATACTCGGGAATGCCCCTGAACTGGCCGTGATGGTAGATCGGGACCCGATCGCCCGTGCTGAGCCAGAATGGGAAGCCCTCGTCCGTTCGCTCGGGCAATTCCAATGCAGCAGGAACCGTTATCCCCGGCTGTCCCACAGAAAGAAGCTCGTTCGAGCGGTAGTGAACTTTTCCATCCTCTGTGTGCCATCGATCCTTTTCTTGTGGCTCGACAGGGTACGGAGCCGTCGCGCTCGGACTGCCCTCCAAGTCGCTCAATCGGATGTTAGCTCCTGCGAGTCTATACTCGATGGCATCTCGATTGTTGTCCCACGGAAACAGTTCATGAAGACCGAATTTTCGAGCAAGCTCAAAGATGAGCTTCCAGGTCGGCCACCCGCGAGGGGATGAGGTTGCCGGACGAATGAGGCCGACATAAGGCCTGCCGATTCTCCCGTAATCATGGAGCTCAAGGTTGTCCAATTGATCGGCGCCCGGGATAACGAGGTGCGCCAAGCGTGCAGTGGGAGTCATGAATAAATCAAAGACCGCGAGAAAGTCCAGGCTCTGGAGAGAGTCTCTCTGGCGGAAATGGCCCGGGAATGTGACCATAGGATTGGCGCCGGCGATGAGCATAGCACGGACTGGGTAGGGATCTCTGTCCAGAATAGCTTTCGGCAGCAGCATTCCCTGACCCTCTCGTCGACCGTTCGTGAAGAGTGGAGTCCAGTCGCTGCCGAGAGGTGCAATCATTGGAGGGTACCGGTCGGCTCCGGGCAAGGGTTTCAAAGGGACTGACATATGTGAAGGCTTGTTTCCCGGATCGAGAAGGGACTGGAGGCATGCGGCCGCTCGGATGGTCTGAACTCCGCCCGGCCGATGCTCGAGTCCCAACCCGACTGCTGTCCAGCCCGGAAGGTTGCCGAACAAGAGTGCTGCAGCTTCGCTGAGCTGGGCCTTGGCAATGTCGGTCTTTTCGAGGAGCATGCTGTAGGAGACCCCACCGACCAAATCGACCAGATCACTCCATCCTTCTGCCGCGTGGTCCTCAAGCTTCAGATCTCGTTCTTCTATGGCTTCTTTTAGGAAAGCGAGCGCAAGAAAGCCGTCAGACCCGGGCCTGGGGCGCAGGTGCATGTGTGCCAGCCTTGCACTTTCTGTAACGGAGGGGTCCACAACAATCAGCTTGACCCCCCTTCGCACTGCCTTCCGCAGCTCGCCGAACGTGCGCGGCGAAGAGACTGCAGGATTGGTCCCCCACAGGATCACTGCTCCAATCTTCTCGAAATCGGGGACCGGTTTGCCTCCATAGGTGAGAGAATGGCCGAGGACTTGTGCGTAGTGGCACAGGCTTCCTATGGACATGTAATTGGGCGATCCGAACCCGTTTGACAGATGCCTCATGTATTGAGCCACTTCAAAATGCTTCAGGCCCTCTCCCTTGAAAAAGACCACGCTTTCCGGGCCGAAGCGCTCCTTGCAGGCGATCAAGCGTGACGCCAGGATGTCGAGGGCGTCCTCGAAGGATATCTTTTGCCATCCCGATTTTGTCCTGAGCTGAGGCATCCTAAGTCGATCGGGAGAGCGGTGCACGGCGCCGAAATTCCTCGCTTTGACGCAAATGAACCCGTGGCTGATCGGATGGTCCGGATTCCCGTGTATCGAGATCCTGCCATGGGCATCAGACACAAGGAGGCCACAGTGCTCATCGCATATCTTACAGATGGTCGGACTTGGTGGGCTTGCCATAGTCTCTCCTTTGGTCACGGTGGGTGCGCCGGTAATCCCGACATTGAGCGCAGACTCGAACGGCACGCCGCCGACACTGTCTCACAATCGGGCAATAGGGCTGACTCAAGGGGGGCTGTAGAGACTGTGCGAGAAAATACTCCGACTTACCTGCCCGGTCAAGCTCGAATCGTGGTAAGACCCGATGGGGAAGGGGGGCCGCACTCATATGCGTTGACTTAGTAGGCAATTTCATAATTACGGTGACGTATTCTGCCATGACTCCGTCAGGGATTCGCGCTCCTTCAGCGATGTAGGGGCACCCCTTGTGGGTGCCCTGGGCGGGCACAATGCCCGCCCCTACAGCGCGAACGATGCGCTCACCAAGGACACCGCGGTGCGGATACGGTACCGTATTTGTGCCACCGACCGCTTAGACCATTTTGAAGATACGTCTCACCAGTCGCTTCATCTGTCATTCCCGCTTCCGATGCCCCTCTCGGAGCTTTTGTGAGATGTTCTTCCAGTTTCAGAGACACCAGAGCATTCATGCCCGAGGTACACCTCTCCCCGTGTTATCCCCACGTAGGGCGGGCTGTGCCCGCCGCCGATTCTCCTGTCGGGCAGAGCCCGACCTACGACTGCGACATGGTGTAACTGGTATAATCGCGACATAATCGCGAAGACAAAGTTAACGCATATCTGGCCCGCAGGCCGGTCATGGATTGTCAGCAGGGAACATTCTGTCGTCACAAATGCCATGCGTTGGGGGTGAACTGCGGCCTATCATCGCAAGCCAAGCTTCTCCATTCGGGTGTAGAGACTGGATCTCTTCATCCCTAACACTGCTGCGGCTCCCCTGGGACCGCCGATGCGCCCGTCAGTCTTGGCCAGCACAAAGCGAATGTATCGCTTCTGCATCTCGTCCAAAGTAGGCAGATCGGCAAAGAGGTCGTCAGAGATCGTCCGAGGCCTCGAAGGAAGCTCGATCTCAAGCCCGTCTTCGGTGGAAAGGAGTACTGCTCTTTCGAGTATGTTTTTCAGCTCCCGCACATTTCCAGGCCATTCGTACTCCGCGAGTCGCGATTCGTCGTCGGTCGATAATTTGAGGTGAGGTTTGCCGTACCGTGCTGTATACTGGCTAACAAAATGATGAGCAAGCAAGCGCACGTCGTCCAATCGTTCCCGGAGCGAAGGTATGGTGAGCGGCACCACGTTGAGGCGGTAGTAGAGATCTTCCCGGAAGCGGCCTGCCGAGACTTCTCTGGCAAGGTCCCTATTGGTAGCACATATGAGACGAAAGTCGGAATACAAGGTTTGGGTCCCCCCGATCCTGACAAATGTTTTCTCCTGAAGCGCTCGCAGGAGCTTCACCTGTATCGACTTCGGGATTTCTCCGACCTCGTCGATGAACAGAGTCCCACCGTGCGCTACCTCAATTCTCCCCTTTCTCTGGCGGTCAGCTCCGGTGAAGGCCCCTTTCTCATGTCCGAACAGCTCGCTCTCCACAAGGTTTTCCGGCAAAGTGGTCGGATCCACAACGACGAATGAGCGGTCCCTCCGGGCACTTGTCCTGTGTATCCGGTTGGCTAACAACTCCTTTCCCACTCCGGTCTCCCCAAGGATAAGCACCGTACTGTCGGACTTGGCTATCATGTCTGCCTGGGCGAGTATCTTTTTCATGATAGCATCCCGGGTGAGGATCTCGCCGCGGCCACCGTGATCCAGTTGAACAGTGCTCTCGGAAGCCTGTTTCTCTACTCGAAGACAATACGCGTGAATCTGTCCAAGGTAGATTGTCAAGTATTGTGCAGTTTGAACAAGTCTCTCCTTATCAAGGAGATTGAAGGACCCTTGGAGATATGAGTTATCATGGTAAAGTACGCCCCGAGTGTGTCTTCCTACTTGAAAAGGTAGACACAGAATGGCCTTCCCTGCATAGGGCCATTGATCGGACCGTTCGAGCCTCACCACTTGAGGCTCGTTTTGCTGATACGCTTGTCGAACGAGATCCAGATTAGGCCTGAAATCGTCGGAGGCCACATCGCGTTGAGTCAGGTTACACGTTGCCCTCAGGATAGGGTCTCGGCTGTTCCTCCGCTCGCTGAACCAGAATATGGCCCCCCTCTCGGCCCCGAAGAATCGGTTCGTAGCCTCCACGGTTCTGGAAAGAAGCCTATCAAGGTCAGCGCTCGGTACTAGAGCTCGGATGACATCCAGGAAGCGTGTGAGGAACTCTTCGCGGAGGTCGTCGCTCATCAGGGTCTCGTCTCTGATCCTCAAGAGGTGGCGAAGGTCGTCAGGGTACAGATCCTCACCGTCCCCGGACAACATCATCCAGGCTCTCTGAGCCAACTGACGGGCTTCGTCCTGCTCTCCTTTCCTGAGCCGTAGTCGTGCCAGTTCAATTCTGGTCATGGCTACCTGGAGTGGGGTTCCGGCACGCTTCAAGTATTTTTCGCTCGCCTCCAGGTCGGCTCTGATTTGTGCCTCATCTTCTCCCCCATTCCTGCGATCCATGGCTCGCAATCTCAAGGCAACCCCGCGCAGATGGATGTTGGGCTCCTGAAGAATCCTGTGAACCTCTCTCTGGAAATTGAGCTGGGAGACAGGAGCAATTCCCGATCGGTGAATCTCGTACAACATTTCGAGGACCATGGGCGATGCATACTGCCTGATTAGTCCTGCGGCTGCCCCCTCCGTCACTGTCTGCATCAGGAGCTCCCGCGCTTCGGCTAATCGGCCTTCCAGGCAGTGACAGTATGCCAGTCCCCCTCTCGAAAAATAGAGAGCCAAATTGTTGTTGGTCTTGAGGGCCTCCTGAAGGGCTCCGGACAAATGATATGCTGCCTCCTGTTTCTTCTTTGCTATGGCGAGCACTATGCCGAGAACTGACCTGATGGTAGCTGCAAGGGATCGGTCAGCCTTTTCCAACGATAGGCGGCGATAATAATCCAGGATGCCTATCGCGCGGTAGAACTGCCCCATGTAGGCTGCGCAATAACCAAGCCAGATGGGGGCCGACGGATTAACGATCGCATTCCTCTGGAAGGTCTCGAAGCTTTGTACAGCTCGCTCGAAATGGACAACGGCGTCCTCGAAGAAGCCCTGTATGAAGTAGTATAGCCCCAGGAATTCAGCAGAGCGGATCAGGATGTCCTCGTCACCGAGCTCTTCCACGAGCTCCTTACCTTCATGAAAGACCTTTATGGCGTCGTGACGCCGTTCTCCGAAATAGTACAACCTGCCGAGGTGCAGCTTGATGAGCGCCTCGGATCTTCTGTCTCCCACACGATATGCAGCGCCCAAAGCCTGTTGAAGAAGGATGGTCAGATCGCTGAAGCCCTTTCCCATGACAAACCCTAAATCGGAAAGCCCCAGTGCTGCTGCAACCAACAACGTGTCGCCCTCTACAGACTCGACCTCGTTCGACAGACGGCTCAACGCATTGAACGTGCTGTTCCATGCCGCTTCGCGGTCTCCGGCTTGAAGAGATTTGCGTGCCAATTCCAGCTCCAGTCTGGCCGGTTCGACCGATTGACCTGATCGTCCAGTGGGGTGTGGCTCCATGGTTCTCGCCTTGGGAGAGGTTTCTGACGATCATAGCGCTGGGGAAAGCGATGGGTCAACGACTGTGTCGGTATACCGACGGAATAAATGTCCCTGCACCGACAAACCACCAATCCCCACGCCAGATTGTATCGTCAAAACAATGACTTGTGTTATGGCACTCCCTTTGCAGATTCCTGGCCGTGCTCGTGAGCGCGCCCCGTCGTGCCGGCATCAAGACAAATGAAGAAGTGTTCCCAAACTTGTGAAACCGTGCGCCTGTGAACTTCTCCGCTAAAAAGAGGTTTCGGATCGGCGCGAAACGACAACAAACCTAAACACGAACGGAAGGAGTGAGCTATGCCTGTATTCAAAGACACCGACACCATGTATGAAATGCTCGGCAGCCTGTGGAGACATGTCATCTTGGAGACAGAGTTTGGCCCCAAGTTGAAGGATTACGATATCACCTTCAAGTTTGTCATAACGGATCCGCACGGGTACCTCTGGGTTTCCCACGACACGGTAATCACAGGTGATCAGGCAAACCAGGCAGCGGTCATAACGATGGAGCTCTCCGGCGACACGGTCCACAAATTTTGGCTCAAACAGATCAGCCTTCCGGTCGCCCTCGCGACGAGAAAGATCAAGTCCAAGGGGCCGATTCCGAAGGTCCTCAAGATTCTCCCTTTTCTGAAACCCGTCTACGAGAAGTATCCCGAGTACTGCGAAAAATTCGGCATGCCGTCTTCATGAGTACTTCCTGTCGATCCGGATTGCGAGGCTCTGGCATGACCCTTCGGATCACGACACCTGTGAATACAGATCAAAGAATCAAAGGAGCGCAATAGATGGCTTCTAAAGTTCCCGGTCACATAGCGTACGAGCTGGAGAGCAAAGCAGAGGAGGTTCCAGACGTTGCCGTGGTAACGTTCGACAACGGGGAATACGATGATGAGCCTCTTACGTACGCTGACATCGTATTAAACGGCAGAAAGATTGCGAGAGAGCTTGAAAGAGCAGGCATCGGAAAGGGCGAGACGTTTGCTCTGCTCATGAGAAACCACCCTGAATTCATCTTTTCGCTATACGCGGCAACAGCGATCGGCGCAATCATGCTCCCGATCGACCCGCGCACTACCGGAGAGCGTCTGGACTATGTGCTCGCGGATTCCAAATCAAAGGGCATCATAGTGTCAGGCGAATTCATGGACAATGCGGCAGAGTCGCTTAAGCGAGTTCCGGGGATCAAGATGATCGGCGTCGCGTACAAGGAGGGGATGAATGACCCCGTGTCCGATAGGTATCCCAACCTCAACGAAATACTTGCAGGCCCCGAGGCTCCAGCCCCGTCGTCCCGAAATGACGATCCCTCGGCCCCGATCGAGATCATTTACACATCTGGGACAACAGGCGATCCCAAAGGAGTAGTGATTAAGGGAACACGGCTCGCTCCCTTCGCTCAGCTCGCCATGCTTGTCTGGCGGTACACCATTGATGACAAGCTATACACGGGGCTTTCCCTGTCCCACGGCAATGCACAGGCAGTAACCATGATGCCTTCGCTGCTCTTGGGCATTTCTTCGGTCATCAGTCGAAGGTTTTCGAAGAGGACCATTTGGGACGTATGCAGAAAGCATGGTTGCACTACGTTCTCGCTCTTGGGCGGAATGATGATGGGGATTTACAGCGAGCCTCCGAGACCGGACGATGCGGACAACCCAGTGCGGCTCGTGCTAAGCGCCGGCACGCCGAGAGCTATCTGGGAGGCTTTCGAGAAGCGATTCAACGTGCATATCCACGAATGGTACGGCGCGGTAGAGGGCGGATTTGCTCACAATCCGCCAGGGTCAGGCCCGATAGGCTCATTCGGAAAGCCCATCGAAGGCGTCATGGAAATGAAGGTTGTGAGGGACAATGGTACCGAGTGCGAGCCTGGAGAAGTGGGAGAGTTGATCTGTCGGAGCGTCGCTCAAAAGACAGAGGTCGAGTACCTCGGCAAGAAGGAAGCGTCTGAGGCTAAAACGCTCGGCGGCTGGCTCCGCACTGGTGACATGTGCCACAAAGACGACCAAGGATGGTTCTTCTTCGATTACCGAAAGGGTGGCGGACTAAGGCGCGCGGGTGACTTCATCATGCCCGAGCACGTGGAAGCTGTTCTGGCCGGGCACCCCGATGTCACTGATGTATGTGTGTACGGGATACCTTCGGAATTGGGCGCCCCCGGCGAGAGCGATCTCGTGGCAGCCGTGGTGGCGGCAGAAGGGCGGCGAATAGACCCCGGTTCTTTGTTCCGACTTTGCCGGCAGGAGCTTCCCGGGAACTTCATTCCGTCCTACCTGCAAGTGGTAACCGAAATACCCAAGAGCGGTTCCGAGAAGAACCTGGATCGGTTGCTGAGAGATGATTTCAAGGAAGACGCTGACAACGTATACCCCCTCGAGGACTTCAAATAGGCCTCCGAAGGCCCCGTGAACAGCAATGAACGAGGAGTCTACATGAGAAGGTACCAGGAAGACTTGGATTTTCGCGGAGAGGAGTATTTGAACGAGTGGACCTTCTGGTCGTCCCAGGACATTCGTCGCAAAAAAGGCGCACTTGAAGCTGCAAGACTGATGGCCAACTCAGCCTTCACCGCTCCGTTTGCGGGTGGAGTCCCGCAAACAGAATGTCACCTCGTCTATGGCCAGGAAGAAGTGGAAGCCGTTGCTCGAAAGGTCGAGGAGATCGCTCATGAGAATTCCGCGTGGACAGAGCCGTTCCTCTATGAAGCGGTGATGGTACGCGATTCGGACGTAATCCTCCTCATAGGGAACACGCGATGTCACGAAACCCCATTGGACGCGGGATGCGGACTGTGTGGGGGCGGACTCGACTGCAGCTATTTCTACGAGCGGAAGCCCCATCGGTACGGGCTTGTCGACATTACCGATCGTTCGTCGACCCGGATGGTCAACGGCCCGCTTTGTACGGCACGGGTTGACGATCTCGGGTTTGCGGTCGGTAGCGCATTGTGGACGGCCAACACGTTGTTGGTCGACGCACGAGCCTTTGCCAGTGTGGGCATAGCCGGGCAAAAGATGGGTTACTGCCGGAGCTCCGGCATGGTAGTTGGGGTGCTGGTGGCGGCCAAAGCAAAGAACCCCTACGTGGACATCAATATCGATTACCACCTGATCAACATGGACAAAGCTCTGGACAACATGAGGAAGATATACCAGACGGCCAGAATCCTCAGAAGCTTTGACTATAGGAAGTGGATTCCAAAACCGCGGAAGCCTACCGAAGAGGAGGCCGAGTAATGGGACATCTAGTAGGGAAGGGGTACTACCTGGAGCATCTCGTTGGCGTGGCGAAAAGTATCGTTCTCGCAATCAACAAGGCGCCTCAGATCACGGGCAAGACGGCAATCGAAGCGGAAATCCTTTGGGGAGACGATCTCGTTCCGATTATCGAGGTGCTGGAGCCGCTGGCACCAGTAGTGCGCTACCTCCAATGGGATTACGAGACTATAAAGGGGTGCTACGAGAAAGGTGAATCGCCGGTGATCATCGGCATTGGCGGCAAAGCAAACCGTTCCAATCTCGGCTGGAACTGCGGAGCTTGTGGATTCGATACCTGCGCCGAATTCAATGCCTACAGCAAAGACAAGGGAGGCGGAGGGCAGCTCGGAGGGCCTTCCTGCAACTGGAAAATCCTCGATTATGCCATCGCGTGCGACTGGGCCTGTGCCGCTGCCTGGCAGCACAAGGTGGATAACAGGATTATGGGCTCGGTGGGCTTTGCTCTGCAGGCTCTCAATTACCTGCCCAAGTCGGACATAAAGATGGGGCTGGTCCTGGGTCCACCACGGGATCTTGTGTACTACAGCAGAGAGGAGACTCGCTCCGTGCTCAACTATGAAGCTGAAAAGGCCGAGATTATACAATCGGTGCCGACAATGTTTGCATGTTTCCCGGGCGGCGGCAATCCCATGTACAAGACCAAACAGGATTGGTGGGCACCACCGGAGTTTATGGGCATTGGCTATTCTGAAGTGGCAATGGAAGTATTGCAGAGAGTTCTCTACGAGCAGGTCCCTGAGATCGTGGTCAAACATGCGGATGCAGTGGCGGCCCGGTACAAGAGAGACGAATAGTCTCTCAAGAACGGACAAACGTTCATGCGCAAAGGAGATCATTCATGGATTTTTTGGAGCTGGATCTAAATCTGACCGACGATGATATAGCGCTTAAGAAGGCAGCGCACAAATTTGCGAAGGAGGTCATGCGGCCCATAGCAAAAGAACTGGACGATATGACTCCGGAGCAAGTCATCGCCCCGGACTCTCCATTCTGGGATTTTATGAGAAAAGCGTATGAGCTCGGGTATCATGCTATCCTTATTCCCTCCTCATACGGGGGGATGGATCTCACTTCGTTGCAGCAGTTGATTATCTTCGAAGAGCTCTGCTGGGGCAGCTCAGGCCTTGCTGTCCAGCTCGCGGTGGCCTCTTTTCCTGCGTTTGTTGCCAGCATGCTGCCAGAAGACGACCTCGTTGAGAACATTATCGTGCCCTATTGCGAATGTCGAGACGGGAGCATCAGGGGCTGTTGGGGCATCACCGAACCTGACCACGGCTCTGACACCCTCGTACCGGGATATCCCAGCTACCGCGATCCCGCTATCAAGGCGAATTGTGTTGTGACATTCGAGGGTGACGAATGCGTGATCAACGGCCAAAAGTCGTCCTGGGTGTCTGGTGGGACAATCGCTACTCACTGCGCCCTCTATTGCCAGGCCGATCCGTCCATGGGGCATGCCGGTGGAGCGTTGCTCGTGGTCCCGTTGGATCTGCCAGGTGTCTCGAAGGGCAAGCCTCTCAACAAGCTGGGGCAGCGTGACCTCAATCAGGGCGAGATCTTCTTCGATAACGTGAGCGTTCCAAAGTCTTACATGGTGGCCGGACCGGAGGCTTACGAGGCTATGGTCGAGATCACGCTTTCCGCAACGACGGCTCTGATGGGGGCACTGGGAACCGGAATTGCCAGGGCAGCTTTCGAAGAGGCGTTGAGCTACGCGAAAGGACGTGTCCAAGGTGGTAAGCCTTTGATCGAATACACACACATCAAAATGAGACTGTTTCACATGCTCAAGCGGGTGGAAACGAGCCGTCTCATCTCTCGGGCTGCCTACGTTTACAATCAGAACACATCTACTCCGGTAGAAGAATACTCGGTCATGGCCAAGATCCACGGTACGGAGGCAGCATTTCAGAATACCCATGAAGCCATACAGATCTTTGGAGGCAATGGCATGGCCAAAGAGTACCTGATCGAAAAACTCTTCCGAGATGCTCGAGCCACTCTTATCGAAGACGGCTCAAATGACACGCTCGCTATCGCCGCAGGTCACAAGATCATCGAGACCTACCCACGGTATTAGGATGCGCTTTTGTTTCTCGGCCGCGACCGGATCTTGAGGCGGAACCAGCGCTAGAGAAGAGCCCCTCTAGCCGCTAACGCATTTCGGGTACCGTCCGGTCGCGCCAAAGAAACGACATAAGCTGAGATAATCAGGAGGAATCCCATGAGGGATGTATACGTAATCGGGGTCGGCATGTTCCGTTTCGGCAAGTACTTGGAACGAACAATGAAGGACATGGCGGCTGAATGCGTGAAGCTGGTGCTCAAGGACGCTGACATAGGAAAGGACGAGCTGCAGTTTGCATACGTGTCGAACGGTTACTGGGGACTGTTCGAGGGGCAGCACTCCATAAAGGGTCAAGTCCTGCTCTTTCCGCTCGGAATCCAGAAGATCCCCATAACGAATGTGGAGAATGCCTGTGCAGGCGCTTCTACGGCATTTCATCTTGCCTGGATGAGCATAGCCTCGGGATTGTACGATGTCGGGCTGGCTCTGGGAGTGGAAAAACTGACGCATCCGGACAAAGAGCTCTCCCTCAAATCATTCATGAGTAGCATGGATGTCCTGGACTTTGCCAATCAGGTGCAAAGGATGCTGTCCGCCGTCCAAGGCCTGCCGGTGAAGCCTCCGCCGGAACAAGAGGAAGCGGGTAGGGGACGGAGTATCTTTATGGACATGTATGCCGTGGGAGCTCGTTGGCACATGGCCAAATACGGGAGCACGCAAAGGCAGCTCGCAGTTATCTCGTCAAAGAACCACTTCCACAGCACTCTAAACCCGCTGGCGCAGATCCAGAAAGACTTCACCGTTGAGGAAGTGTTGGCCGACAGGCTGGTGTCGTATCCGCTGACGAGGCCGATGTGCGCTCCAATAGGCGACGGGGCCACCGCTGCAGTTCTGTGCTCCGCAACTTTCTTGAAGAAGCTCCCATATGCAAGGCCTGTCAAGATCAGGGCTTCTGTGCTGGGATCGGGAACCGACAGGGGCCTCGATGGGGAAGACATAGGAGCAAGACTGTCTAGAAAAGCATATGAAATCGCTGGAATAGGGCCGGAGGACATCAGCGTGGCCGAAGTCCATGACGCCACCGCATATGGTGAGCTCCATCAAACCGAAGTCCTCGGCTTTTGCCCCGAGGGAGCAGGAGGCTTGTTTGCGGAGTCCGGAGCGACGAAGCTCGGGGGAAAGCTTCCCATCAACACGAGCGGCGGTCTCGAATCTAGAGGCCACCCCATAGGCGCGTCCGGCATGGCACAAATTCACGAGATCGTTACGCAGCTCAGAGGAGAGGCCGGCAAGCGACAGGTTGAAGACGCTCGTCTCGGACTGACGGAAAATGGAGGTGGAACTCTCGGCTTCGAAGAGGCTTCCATGACTATCCACATCTTTGAGAGAGTCTGATCGCAAACCGCAACCGCGACCTGGCGTCGTGACAATCCGGTGTCCGTTGGAGCCGCAAAACCAGGCCACCACGACGGAGGCGTGTTGCCCGAAGCTTAGGGCATATTGCGGGGGCTCCGCAAGGTGCCGCCGGGCGGATGAGACTATCGCTCCATCGGGCATCAGGCCTGACTCAACGGCCATTGTCGTGGGGGCGGTTCGTGAACCGCCCAAAATCCGGGTGCCTCTCGGAGCGCCCCTCCAGACACATCTCCATCCGAATGGGGCTCTGAGTCAGTTTCGCGAAAGCGGTAGTGCAGCCCGCTTTTACGATCCATTGGACTGATTTTGAAGGCGAGATCTCAGTCACCGTTTTTTCTTGACGGGGAGGGCTTGGTCGGTTACTTTCATAGTTAGGAAGACTTCTGAACTAGTACATTGTTGATTTCGATACGTGTGCCCTACAGGGGAGTGGTGGCAGACCGTTAGTTTTTCCAGGCTGTGTTGAAAGTCTTCCAAAAAATTATCAGGAAATGGAGGAGGGAATTGAGATGAGACAAAAGTCCGTGGCATCCTTGCTGGCTTTGCTCCTGGTTGTCTGCTTTGTTGTCTGCGGTGCCGGCCTTCTCTACGCCGAGTCTCAGAAAAAGCCTACCAGTTACGCCCCCGTCGTCGTTACGGAGCCGTTTGACTCCATAATGGCACGTATGAAGGCGGCCAAGCCCGAGGTGATGAAACGTCAGCAAGATTTGCTCGAACAGCGTTACGATCTGAGCAATCGACCGGCTCAGGGGGTGACGATGTCCCGGGGGAAGCCCATCCAGGAAGGGACTCGGGTCAAGCTTCGGGTGGGACAGACGTGGGAACAATTGGCTACCATGACGCCGGAGCAGATTCGTGAAAAGGACTTGTGGCCTGCCGGCTTCTATCCGCTGCCGCATCCGAACCACCCGGAAGGTGGCATGCTGTTTCCCAAGACTCACATCGAGGAGATCAAGAAACAGGGCTTGGGAGATCTTACCCGGTTTGACCTTGATTTCGATCTGCCCGAACACTTCCTGCCTGAATCGCCGCCCGCGATTTTCTTGACGACACGCCCCGATCTCGGCGATGTCTCCAAGGGGAAGGTAGTCACCATTAACAACTACTTCGAGCTCTTTGACGGGATACTCAATCCCAAGCAACTGGAGGGCCTTCGTCTTTTGGTCACACCGTTTCCCCAGCAGCAGTTCAATCAGACCGACGATCGCCGATCCGAAAAACCTCACAGAGGTGTGACCTGCTTTGACTGCCATGTGAATGGTCACACGAACGGAGCCACACACCTGGTGGGCGACATCCGACCGCAGGAGTTCCGTCACCGGCTGGACACTCCCACTCTGCGGGGAGTGAACATTCAAAGATTGTTCGGGTCACAACGAGCGCTCAAGTCAGTGGAAGATTTCACGGAATTCGAGCAGAGAGCGGCCTATTTCGATGGTGATCCTGTGATCGCAACGAAGAAAGGCGTGAACATCCTGGAGCGGGGAAGCCAAGTTCACTTCATGGCTGAATTTCAGGAGCTGCTGGATTTCCCCCCAGCGCCGAAGCTCGACATCTACGGCAAACTGGATCCGGCAAAGGCGTCTGAGCTGGAAATCAAAGGGCAGGAAATATTCTTTGGAAAGGCAAAATGTGCAGTTTGCCATCCCGCCCCGTACTATACAGACAATCTGATGCACAACCTCAAGGCAGAACGGTTCTTCAAGCCCAAGATGATCAACGGGAGGATGGCCTCGGCTGACGGTCCGATCAAGACTTTTCCGCTCAGGGGAATCAAGGACTCGCCTCCTTATCTTCATGACGGACGATTGTTGACCCTTGAGGATACTGTTGAGTTTTTCAATCTTATCCAGGGGCTCAAGCTAACGGCAGACGAGAAGAAGGCACTAGTCGCGTTTATGAGAGCCCTGTAGGCGCGGGGGCAGGCCGTGAAAGGAGCTTGGTCGAAACGGGAGCCGTGTCAGGTGCCCTGAGGCCTCACGAAAAGACAGAGGCGCAAGCACGGTCACGTTGCCGAATTGCACTTCAGGGATGTGCCGATTGCCATCCCTGAAGCAACCGTAACCCAATGAGACAACTTATTCAAATGGAAGGGGTCTGCTGATGCCTGAGTTTGCTAATTCGTTTTCTGGACTGAAATTGGACCGGAAAGTAACGCACGAGGAGCTTGTGAGAGCGATCCGCTACATGATCGCGGCTGAATATGAGGCGGTGCAGCTCTACATGCAGCTCGCGGAGTCCACCGACAACGAGCTGGCCAAGATGGTTCTCGTCGATATCGCCGACGAGGAACGGGAACACGCAGGAGAATTTCTTCGACTGCTCAATGAGCTGGCGCCCGACGAGGAGAAGTTCTATAAGAAGGGGTATGAGGAAGTCGAGGAAATGATCGAAAAGCTGAAGAAGGGCCAGTGAGGATTGGGCCTTTGTTCGGCTGACCTGGAACGAAGAGGTGCCTAAGTGGTCGACGGCACAAATACGGTACCGTATCTGCACCGCGGTGTACGTGGTGAGCGCATCGTTGGCACTGTAGGGGCGGGCCTTGTGCCCGCCCTGGGCACCCACAAGGAAAGTGTCTCAAAAGCCGGCAGTCCGTGATAATCGTGGCACACCCCTTCACCCTGACCCTCTCCCCCGAAGCGGGGGAGAGGGGATTCTTTAGGCTCCCTCTCCCTCTGGGAGAGGGTTGGGGTGAGGGTGCCTTTCCACGCATCGACGCTCAATCGTGCTACGATGTTTGGCGTGTCCCCAGTTTTGAGACATT
>JBFMDN010000068.1:0-30931 GCA_040753915.1 Thermodesulfobacteriota bacterium
CAACGTGCATGAGGAACTGGAATGCCATCTTGCAAAAGCTCGCGGAGCCACCCAGAAAGCGTCTTAACCAGTTGGAACGCCTGGCCCGAGTCTCATCGGAGCCTGGGTAAGTTAGCGCCTATGCCCCCGAAGCGGGGGAGAGGGGATTCTTTCAGCTCCCTCTCCCTCTGGGAGAGGGTTGGGGTGAGGGTGCCTTTCCACGCATCGACGCTCAATCGTGCTACGATTTTTGGCGTGTCCCGAGTTTTGAGACATTCTCTTCTAGCCTGCATCTTCGAAACATGGCAGCCTGAAAGGCTACCCGACATCGGGGGAGGTGGAAAGCATGTAGTGCAGGCTTTCTAGCCTGCATCTTCGAAACATGGCAGCCTGAAAGGCTACCCGACATGATGCGGAACGTGAGCTTGAAGGGGTGTGTACCGGAACGATACCAGATCGCTTACGCAGGTGTACCACTTTCGCGCCAAAGGTCGTAGCGCTTCAAGTACCTGTAGAGAGAATTTCGAGAAATTTTCAGCATGCGGGCCGCCTCTCGCCTGTTCCCCCGAGACAGACGGAGGGCCTCTGCACACAGATCCCGCGTTATCTCATCCGTGACCTCTCGGAGACCGCGATCTACTGGGCGAGCCTTCGTCTCTTCCCTTCGCTCTCGCGATTTGTCCAAGCCTGGAATGGTAAGCTTGAAATCCTCCCTGTCCCACAGCATGAGAGCGCGCTCCAGAACGTTTCGCAATTCCCGAAGGTTGCCCGGCCAAAGGTATCGCTTGAGAGCTACTATTGTACGAGGCTCGATGACAGGGATCTCAGATAACTGCATTTCTTTTGCAAGGCAGCCAAGCATTTCTTCCACCAGCAACGGGATATCTTGCGTTCTGGCGCGAAGCGGCGGCACCTGAACCGTGAAGACGTTCAATCGGTAGTACAGAGCCGGGAGAAAGCGGCCTGCTGATACCTCGGTCTCCAAATCCCTATGCGTCGCGGCCATCAGGCGAGCATTTACGTGGATCGCTTTTTCGCCCCCAACACGCAAGAACGATCTTTCGTCGAGGAAGGTGAGTAGCTTGGATTGGAGCGGCAAAGGAAGCTCGCCAATTTCATTGAGGAGAAGTGTGCCCCCCTCAGCGAGCTCCAGGAGACCGCGTTTCCTGCCTCTGGCGCCGGTGAACGCTCCCGCCTCGTGACCAAACAGCTCGGATTCCGCCAGCTCGTGGGGGACAGCCGCACAGTTAATCGCAAAGAAGGGGCCGTCAGCTCGCCGAGAATGCTGGTGGATCCAGCGCGCGAGATAGTCTTTGCCGCTACCGCTCTCTCCACAGAGAAGGGCTATTCCGTCGCTCTCCGCCGCGTGGAGCGCCTTTTCCATGGTCTCTTGCATGGCCGGGGAAGGATAATTCTGGACAGGGACTCGGGTCACCGGCCGAGCTTTCTTCCGTTCAGTGATGTTACGGGAAATCGTGCAAATACCCGTAATGGCTCCCCGAGCGTTGTGCAGAGGGACCGTGATGTCATGAAAGGTGAGCGCTTCCCCCCTCACTATCTTCGTGCGCTCCTCTTCCACAGATTGCCCCGCCAAAGCACGCAGATCCACCTCTCTGATACGTTTCCCGGCTTCCGGTCCGA
Source organism: Thermodesulfobacteriota bacterium (assembly GCA_040753915.1). Taxonomy (GTDB): domain Bacteria; phylum Desulfobacterota; class Desulfomonilia; order Desulfomonilales; family Desulfomonilaceae; genus JBFMDN01. The sequence continues at coordinate 1,621 of JBFMDN010000068.1, forward strand.
AAATGTCGTCCGCTTTTCTGCCGAGAATTTCTGCCGCCGGCAGGCGCAAGAGTTTCTCCATTGCGGGGTTAACAAGCACATATCTAAGAGAGCGATCCTTCAGGAAAATGCAGTCTCTGGCACTCTCGAAAACCGCCTGGAACCGCTCTTCGCTGGTCCGGAGTGCTTCCTCCGCGGCCTTGCGCTCCGTCACATCGAGAATCGAGCACATCATGCACAAGGGCTTGCCGGACTTGTCCGTGACCATTGTTGCAGAAAGCTGAGCACAAAACGATGAACCATCCTTTCTCCGCGCGACCACCTCTCCCAACCACCAACCGTTTTCCTGCAAGGCACTTACCACAGTCCGCATTTTCTCTTCTTCCGCCCAGAGCTGCCCCAAGGTCACGGACAGTACTTCTTTCGGGCTGGTATAGCACCAAAGATCGAGAAACGCTGGATTCACGTAAGTCACCTTTCCGGTAAGATCAGCCATTATGATTGCGTTAATGGAGCACGCTATCGCGCTGTCCTTGATCCAAAGCCTTTCCTGGGCGCGTCTTAGCTCGGTAATGTCTACGGCCACACCTCTCGCCCCCACCACCATATGGCGTCGTGTGACCGCGCTGCAATACATGAGGACTGGAAACCGGGTGCCATCCTTCCTCTGCAGCGTATACTCAGTGGCCTGCAGGTTCTTTCCTTTTTCCACGCTGCTCATGTTGCGAGCGAAGCGCTCCCTCTCTTTGGGAACCACGATGTCTACCCAATCGATCCCCTCTGCAAGATCCGCTGCGGAATATCCGAGAGCTTTCAACCCCGTGCGATTCACAAATGAGAATTTGCCCTTAGAGTCGATCTCGAACACAATTTGCGGGGACAGATCGACAAGCTCTTGATACTTCCGTTCGCTCTTTCGCAGCGCTGATTCCAAGAGCTGGAGTTCTGCAATCTTGCGCTTGAGTACGTGATTGGATTGGGAGAGAGTCGCTCGCTCCTGGACAACCCTCCCAAGCTCCTCTCGGGTCTGTTCCAATTGCCGCACCGCCTCATAAGGGTGCGAAATATCCCAGAGGACTGTCATGGTCGATATAGAGCCGTCACGGTGATGAATCGGAGTGCATACGACCGAGTACCTCCGACCATCCACAGGAGCGTCGATCTCCAGACGAACCGTCTCACCGGCTTGAACCCTGTCATGAGCGCACCACGGACAGGGAGAAGGAAGGTCGTGTACCGCTCGATGACACAGCTCTCCCAGTACAACCCCGTTCCTGCTGGCCAGGAGATTATCGTTCACGAATTCGATCTCGCGGCGGTGGGAGCAAATGTACACCAACCCGTCGAACGCTCTTAGCAGAGCCTCACATCGGACCGCTGCTTCGTGAAGCGCCTCGCCCTGATCTCCGGGCCTCGGTCGGTTGACCCCTCTATTACCGTGTTTGAGCATCTTCTCAAACCCTGGGGTATAGCAGGAGACACAATTCTTCACCCGTGTTCAATAACTATTCTAAATCGTAATCGTTTCGTCGTCAAACCCATCCGAGAGGTCAAATAGGCAAGAGGACCAACCAAGAGAATCCACGCAAACCAGGCAAGAAAACAGGTTGTACCGAGTCGGAACACGAAATCGGAGGGCGACCGCCTGTTGACCTCTGAATTGCGGGTAACAGGAGTCGGGGCTTCGGGACGGCAACTACCCCTGGGCGCGATTCGGGTAGACCGGGCGTCTCGCCCGTTGATTCGAGATTCGGGTAGACCGTTGATTATAGAGGATGACGGGCAAGACGAAACTGTCTCGGAATTGCGGCAAATGTTAAGATCGTGGCACGCTTCTTTTCTTGCACCCTCACCCTGGCCCTCTCCCTCTGGGAGAGGGGACTTGCAACCGCCCGGAATGACAGAGCCCTCTCCCTCTGGGAGAGGGTGGGGTGAGGGCTCCATGGGCAGTATCGCCCCTTACCGTACCACTTTTTCTGCTGTTTCCCGAGTTTTGAGACAGTTTCCATACCCCTGCCCATCAGCTCGGTGAGCGAAGTCGCTTTCACTGCGAGATGTTGGGGCAGAGACCTACCGAGAGAATGGGCTCGAACATGGGGACCCCGAAAGACCTCTGGTACGGGAGGCATTTGCACATGAGCATGTAACAAATCTTTTCGGAGAGCCTCGTTGCTTCGCTGAGGCTGTCGAAGTTTCCTCCGCCCTTCGAGATAATCAAATCGGCATCGTTCAAGAGACGCTGGACTTCTCCTGAGCACCTCTGGACAATGGTACCGGGCAAGGGACCATCAATACCGTTTCCGATCACGGTTGCCACCTCAGGCAAACCAATGGTCCGCGCGTCCTCCATGGTGGCGTCATTGAGTATGGGCTCGTTTCGCACCACTACCACCACCTCTGCTGGAAAGGACTGCCTTATGACCTCGATAAACAATTTGTCGAACGCTATCTCACCGCAATTGTCTGTGAGGTACGCGATGAGCCTGCTCTTACCGATTCGATCCCCGAACCGGGTCACAGTCTCCTCGGGAAAGACCCTTTCGAGGCAACTTTTTATGTGGGGCTCTACATCGACCGATCCTTCGGACCACATGACATCGAGCGAGTTTCCTGCTATTGCCAGCTTCAAAGCGGTGACCAGCGGATCCGGGGAGCTCTGCACCATCGGCTTGACGCGAGGGTACAACTGGAGACCTTTCTCGTTCTGCATTTCCTTCCAGGCTCTGAACGGATCGCGATTTCCGAACGCAGCAACGATTTTTCTGAAGATAACCTCGAACACTTCCGGGCTCGTGCGGGACCAGTCGAGCCCGCGCATTGCAGGGACCTGCAGAACACTGATCATGATCTCTCTTACCATGTCTTCGTCCGAGGTGAGCTCCCTGACAGCAGCAAGAGAAGCTTTGTAATTGCACATGATGCAATCCGGTGTCAGCAGCATGATGCGTCCTCCCGTTCCTTCCATCGAACATGGCACAGCCTGTGCGCTCCGCCCTGCGGAAGCTCAAAACATGGGGCGGTTGGGGGCATGTTGGCTGTCGCGTATCTGCACGAGCACGTTATTGCAAAGAGACGTCCCTACGCGTTCGTCGAGCGCTGACCGTAGATCAGGTAATACACCACCGGCACAACCAGCAACGAGAAGGCAGTGGACGCGAAAATCCCAAAGATGAACGCCCAAGCGAGTCCCGAGAACACGGGGTCCAACGTGATGACCCAAGAGCCGAACACTGCTGCCCCTGCTGTGAGAAGGATGGGAGCAAACCGGACAGCACCGGCTTCGATGATTGCCTCCCGTAGGCTCTTACCGGCCTGAATTCCTATGTGTATGAAATCGACCAGAATGATGGAATTCCGCACCACAATGCCAGCGAGGGCAATCATGCCAATCATGCTGGTCGCGGTGAAAAAGATCGTATCGCGATACTCGCCGATAGTCTGGGAAAATATCAGATTCAAGAGAGCGAATCCGGGTAGGATACCCACAAGGGTCAGCGGAATCGCGACCATGATCACCAGTGGGATGGAAAACGATTCCGTCTGCTGCACAAGCAAGATGTAGATGAGGATCAGGGCCCCGAAAAACGCCAGTCCAAGATCCCGGAAGACTTCCAGGGTGATCTTCCATTCTCCCTCGCCTGCCCAGTTCACCGTAAACCCCGCTGGCAGCGGGTTTGCCTTCATTGCGGATTGCAGATCGAGGATTGCATTGACCGGGCTCCTCCCCGCAGTCTCAGCAGTGACGAAAACGACTTGACGCATGTTCTTGCGATAGATGGTCTGGTCTGCCACCGTCTCCTCGAGCCGCCCCAGCTCATTGAACGGGACCATAACCCCATCAGGCGCACGCAGGCGAATGGGTCCCATGTCTTCGGGTCGAGACCTCAGATAACGCGGCAGTCGAAGGTTCACCTCGAGCGGAGTGCGCTCCTTCGGATCGTGGATCATGGTGACCGACTCCCCGCCCAGCAATATTTTCCCGGTCTCGGCCACTTCCTCAACCGTGATCCCGTGCAGTCCCGCCTTCGTGCGGTCCGTGACGAATTGGTATTTGACCTGAGGGGCCTCGATGGAGCTGTCTACATCTACGACTTTGGGGACGGCCCTCATAAGCTCTTGCACCTTCTTGGCCTGATCCATGATGTCCCGGTAGGTGGCAGTGATAGGTCCGTAGACTTCGGCCACCAGAGTGGAGAATACCGGCGGCCCTGGCGGTACCTCCACGACTTTTACATTCGCGCCGTGCTTCCGAGCGATTCTGTCTATGTCAGGTCTGACTCGCAACACGATGGCATGACTTTGGAGGCTCCGTTCTTCCTTCTCCAAGAGATTGACGCGGATGTCTGCCACATGACTGCCTTGCCGTAAATAGTACTGGCGAACCATGCCGTTGAAATCCATGGGAGATGCGATTCCCACGTACGATTCCAAGTCCCGAACCTCGTTCACCGTAGCCAAGTACCGTTCGAGATCCGCGGTTACTGCGTTGGTTTTTTCCAGAGTCGTTCCTTCTGGCATGTCCACTATGACGAGAAACTCGTTCTTGTTGTCAAAAGGGAGCATCTTGACCGGCACGAGGTTGATCGCGACGAGAGCCATGGATGCCAGCAGTGCGATTCCCAGAGCTGCCAGGAACGAAAAGCTCTTGGTCTTGCTGTCGAGGAGGGGAGCAAGAACGCGGTTGTAGATTCTGTAGATGGACCCTTTCCGAAAGTCGTACGGCTCTTCTTGCCTTTCGTATTCTCTCTTGAGCGCATGGTACGTGGTCCAGGGTGTGACCGTGAACGCTATGACCAAGGACATCAGCATGGCAATGGGCACATTGAAGGCCATGGGACGCATGTACGGTCCCATCATGCCGGTGATGAAGAACAGGGGGATGAATGACGCTATGACCGCGAGCGTGGCCAGGATCGTTGGGGGCCTCACTTCGTCGACCGCCAGAAGCGTCGCATCCAGAGGCGGATGGGTCTTCATCTTAAAGTGCCTGTGGATGTTCTCAACATCCACAATAGGATCGTCCACGAGGAGCCCCAGAGAGAGAATCAGGGCGAACAGCGTTACGCGATTGATCGTGTATCCCACCAAGAGGTTCGCGAGAAGCGTGACCGCCAACGTCATGGGAACGGCCAGCGCCACAATCATGGCCTCTCTCCACCCCAGCATAACGGTCAGAAGAGCGATAATGCTCAACACCGCTATGCCTAGGTGCTTCATCAGCTCGTTCACCTTCTCGTCAGCGGTCCTGCCATAGTTCCGCGTGACGAGAACATCCACATCAGAAGGAATAACGCTCTTCTTGAGCTCATTCACTTCCCGCATAAGGCCTTGGGCCACCGCTACAGCATTGGTTCCCTTCCTCTTTGCAACAGCTATGGAGACCTGATTGTACGAGGCTCCCTGGACCGCTGTGACCAAATCTCGTGTATCATGGTCCCGTGAGGCTGCGGGACCGAAAACCAGGCGGGTATAGGAACTTACTTCAGCGGGGCCGTCCACGATCCGGGACACGTCGGACAGATATATGGGCCGCCCTTCATAGACACCCACGAGAAGAGTCGCAAGCTCGTCGGGTGAGCGCAGGAACGGCCCGACGTCCACCAGGATCTCTTCATTGGCCTGATCCATGGTCCCCGCGCGAACATTGGCATTAGCTCCTTTGAGAGCCCTCTTGAGGTCGAGCACGGAAATGTGACGGGAGGCCATCTCATCGGGGCGGAGCAGTACCCGCATCTGGCGCTGGCGTCCTCCGACAATATGTGCCCGACCCGCGTCGGGAATTCTCTGGATCCTGTGGAGAATCTCCTCGCTCACCCGCCTGAGCTCGTAATCGGAATACCGTGCACTGTACAGGGAGAACACCACGATGGGGACGTCGTCAATCTCCACAGGTTTGACGACCCAGCCTGTAACCCCTGGAGGAACCTGGTCCACGTAGGACATGATCTTGCTGTGGGTTTTCACCAGGCTGTCTTCTCGGTTCTCTCCCACGTAGAAGCGAACCGTTACAACCGCAGAGCCAGGTCTCGAGCTTGAATAGACGTACTCCACCCCGTCGATCTCCCATAGCCTCCGTTCGAGATTAATTGTGACGAGGTTTTCCACTTCCTCAGCAGAAGCGCCGGGGAAATTGATGAGAACGTCCACGACCGGGACCACTATTTGGGGCTCTTCCTCGCGAGGTGTGATAACAAGGGCTGCCACTCCCGCAAGAAGGGAGGCAATGATGAAAATGAAGGGCAGTTTGGAGACAAGGAAGGCCTCCACAATACGGCCCGTCAATCCCAGATTGTACTTTTCTGCCAGGCCCATTTTTCTGCGCTCACGGGCGAGCAGTGAAGCCCGCTGATCTGCAACGTCGGTGCGCTGGATAGTGGAAAAATCTATCACCCGCGTTCGCGGCCGTCAACGTTCGTCGGGACTCCAGCGCAAGATAGTGTTGGTCGCTGTACTGCTCGCGGTCTGTTTTCGATGTGCGCGTGGGGATATGGGGGAAAGGCGAGTCAGGCGTAAATGCAAGGAAATCTTTGACGGATGCCTGCATCTGCAGTATAGTAATATAAGGATTTGTCCTGAGAAGGGGATTTTTCCGCGCACCCGACAAGAAGCTTGACAGCAGACTCTGATATCTGCTAAATGACAGAACTTCGTGAAACAGATAAGAACAGTATGGAGGCAGGTAGGCGACGCGTTACAGCTCGGGGCTTCCATTGTCTTGGCCATATTTATCGGGGCCTTCATTGGGTACTGGCTCGACGGTAAGCTCGGCACTTTTCCTTATCTGAGTATTGTCTTTTTCTTGTTCGGGGTTGCGGCAGCGGCCCGCAACGTGTGGATTGAAGTCCGAAAGCAGCTTCGGATTGAAAAGGACAAATAGTCTGTATGAAATTCGAGAAGATCCCGGGAGTGTTGCTCACGCTGTCCGGGATTGCATATGCATCAGGGCTGGTGTTATGCCTCGTCTTGGCTCCTTTCGGGTTCACGCTCGGATTTATGGCCGGAGGCGGGTTGGTTCTGGCAAACTCCTGGGCTTCTGCCAATAGGGTCAGGAAGGCACAGTTTTCCCACAAGAACGCGGTCATGGCTTCACTCATTGGCGGTTTCTACGTGAGGCTGATCGTGCTTGGGGTTTGTCTTTTTGCTTGCATCAGATACCTGAAACTGGATCCCGTTGGGGTAGTGACCGGCCTCTCTATAGTGCCGGTTGGGCTCGTAATCATGCTTATCCTCATTTACATAGCAAACAGGAGACCAGAGGAGGTCAGTTAGATGTCAGCGAACATCCACCCACCCATGTTAACCGACGTCATTTCCAATCCGGCTATGCACTCGATGGAGCAGTTCTGGAACACGTGGGGGGTCCAGCACGCGGACCTGAACAACGTGCTCAACACGTGGCTGGTCATGGCAGTTTTCATTGTCGGCGCGCTCCTGGTCAAGAGCAAGCTTGAAATCATTCCGAAGGGACTCCAAAATTTCTGGGAGGTGGTTGTATCGATCCTCGACGACCTTGTGGTCGAAACCATGGGGGAGAAAGGGCGCCCCTATTTTCCCCTCATTGCGACACTTGCTCTCTTCATTCTCGGCTGCAACCTCATCGGGATCATCCCCTACTTCCAATCAGCGACAAACAATCTCAACACGACGTTGGCTCTTGCTCTGTGCTCGTTCGTCACGACGCATTACGTGGGAATCAGCAGACACGGCACGCATTACGTGAAGCATTTTCTCGGCCCGGTTCCCTGGTTGATTCCCCTGATGCTTCCCATCGAGCTTATCGGCCATTTCAGCCGAATCCTTTCACTGAGTTTCCGGTTGTTCGGCAACATCATGGGAGAAGATCTCGCTATCGTGATTTTGACCCTATTGGTGCCCTATCTGGTGCCGTTGCCGATGATGGTGCTGCAAGTGTTCACCTCATTCATCCAGACCCTCGTGTTTATCATGCTGACCATGATGTACATCGTCGGATCGCTTGAAGAGGCGCACTGATAACGCGAAAAGAGGAGGTTTTTTATCTATGAGGAAATTGGCAGTTTCCGGACTGATGGTCATCGCTCTGTGCCTGATCGCCGGTGTGGCGTTCGCGGCAGAGGCAAAGGAAGGCATGCAGAGCGTGATTCAGTACACGGTCTTGGCCGCTGGCCTGGCAATCGGCCTTGGGGCCATCGGTAGCGGTATTGGAATGGGAACGGCCATCGGTGGCGCGTGCGAAGGTACTTCGCGCAACCCCGAGGCCGGCGGTCGAATCCTGACCACCATGATCATCGGTCTGGCCATGATCGAGTCCTTGACGATCTATGCCCTGGTTATCGCACTGATTCTGCTCTTTGGTAACCCGTACATCTCCTAACATTCCCGCGCATGATCCCTGGCTCCGGGTGCGGAGCCAGGGATATACCCCTCGAAAAAACCGCTTGCCTTCGGATTGACATTGCTATTGGATCTGCTAGGATTGGCCTCGGCTCCGGCCTCGACCACGGTCTGCCAGTGACGGTCAGGTCAGGAGCGTACTTGGCGTCACGGGCGCTGGTGAGCGGACAAGTCCAGGGAGGGCTTTATTGTGAGTTTTACAGACGGTTCCTGGCATCACGGCCGCAAGGTGCCACTGAAACAGTCCGAAGCCACAAACGGTCGCGTCGAAGGTCTCGACCCCAGCGCGCAGCGGACGGCACAGGCCTTCGCGGAACCGAATCCCATCCGCAAGAAAGAGGTCGGCAGAATGCTCTCATTAGGAAAGAACGGCCCCGAGGAGGCTCCGTATTTTCCCCAGGCAGTTGTCGCCCCGCAAGATGTGCCCCCATTCCCGGACAGACTCCACAGGCGCAAGGTCAAGCTATGCAAGAAGTGCGGTGAAGTCATGAAGAGATCCTCACGTATGATCTTGTCGCCTCTTGCCGGGCTCTTGTTGCTTTTCACGGGATCTGCTCTCATGGTCCTGTACGGTCTCTCAACGAATTTCTACCAGACACCGTGGTATGCTCGATTCCTGCTTCCTGCCTCGTATTACATCGGCTCTCTCTTCCTCGGCGTGGGCCTTCTTTTCTTCTTCATCAGAGAAAAAATCTGGTATTGCGAAAACTGCAAAGAGCTCGACAAGCGCTGACGAAATGGTGGACCGTAAGCATTCACTTATGCGCGGCGGACGGAACAAAATCGTCAATGATTTCTGCTAATCGATCCTCTTATACCGCTCAAGAGTGAATGCTTACGGTGGACGATTATTTTCTCTTGATCGAGCGACAATAGTTGTGTAAGAATAACTGATTTACGTGACGCACTCCTTGCCCCGCGGGGCTTGAGACTCGAAAGGAGAAAGCATGCGACGCTATGAATCCGTTATCATCCTGAATCCCGAATTGCCGGATGATGAAATCGTCGGGCTCACCGATCGATTCGGAAACGTAATCAAGAGCAACGGCGGCGAAATTATCAAGATCGAGGACTGGGGATCCAAGAGACTCGCGTACCAGGTCAACAAGAAAGATAAAGGCCGGTACATTCTCTTCGATTACGTCGGCTCTTCTGCGCTCGTCAAGGAAGTCGAACGACAGTTCAAGATTACCGAAGACGTCATGAAATTCCTCAGCGTCAAACTAGACGAGGACGTGAACCTCGAGGCTTTCAAGGCCGCTGCCCAGAAAGAGGCTGAGGCGAAGGCCGTGGCAGCCACTGAGGCCCTTGCTCCCGGTGCCGAAGAGTCAACCGAGCCTGCTGAGGCGCAACCCGCTGAGGGACCACAGGTGGCCATGCCAGCCGCTACCGAGCAGGAACCGATCGCAGCAACTGAGCAAGGACGGCAGGAGCAGGAAAGCGAAGAATCTCCGGCAGAGGCCTCCGAGGGCCAGGCCTCCTCGCCGGAACAGAAGCCTGAGGAGGTATGACAATGGCGAAACCCCAACGACGCCGACCGTTCCCCCGGAGCAAGGTTTGCCGTTTCTGCGCCGATCCGTCCATACGCATGGACTACAAGGAGCCCAACATACTCAGGGCTTTCATTACCGAGCGCGGCAAGATTATTCCCAGGCGTATTTCCGGGAATTGTGCGAAGCACCAGCGGCAATTGACCGCGTGCATCAAACGGGCTCGGAATATCGCTTTGCTGCCTTTCACCGTGCCGCGGAGATAGGGCCTCCCATTTTTCCGGCAGGGCTGTCAGCTTGGCTCTCGGCCTTGCCGCAAGCAGGCCGTCCCCTGCAATCGGGCTTCGGGATTGAGCCCTCCGGTTATTAGAAAAGACTAGACATCGTGTCGGAGATCGATTATGGAGATAATCCTTCTAGAGAACATCGACGATCTGGGAGCTGTGGGCCAAACCGTCAAGGTGAAGGACGGGTACGCACGCAATTACCTGCTTCCCAGGAAGCTTGCGTGCGTGGCTACGCAAAAGAATCTCAATTTCTATCGGACCCTCATCGAGGCGAAACAGAAGAGGCTGGCAAAGCTCAAGGGCACCGCTCAGGATCAGGCACGTCAGCTCGAAGAGCTCACACTCAGTTTCGTTCGCAAATCGAGGGATGAGGATGGCCGCCTCTTCGGGTCCGTTACTGCCACGGACATTGCCAGGGCGCTGGAAGCTCAGGGGTATGAGATCGACAGGAAGAAGATCGTCCTGTCGGAGCCCATTAAGAAGCTCGGCGAGTTCAAAGCTACCGTTCGGCTTCACCCTGAGGTCTCAGCCGCAGTGACTGTGGTGGTGAAACCGGAGGAGCTACCCGAGGATGCCGGCTGATAACAATGCCAACGTGAAAGTCCCCCCCCAGTTCGTGGAAGGCGAGCGCGCGGTACTGGGGGGCCTTCTCTTAGATAATGATATGCTGCCCAGAGTGGTGGCCATTCTCAAGCCTGAAGATTTCTACCGAGAAGCTCACCGACATATCTTTGCCGCAATCGTCCAACTCTTCAGCAGGAACGAGCCGGTTGACTGGCTTACTTTGACGGCCGCTCTCAAGACTGCCGGCCTGCTCGAAACAGTGGGAGGAGTCCCCTATCTTACTGAATTGATTGACGCGGTTCCGAGCGCGGCGAACATCCTTCACTATGCCGAAAAGGTCAAGGAGCGAGCAACCCTGCGGAAGCTGATTTCCGTAGCCACGGAAATCTCCACCCGTAGCTATGAGATGCAAGAGGACGTGGACGAGCTGGTGGATCAGGCGGAAGAGCTCATTTTCAGCGTTGGCGAATCACGCATCGGTCCGGGGTTCGTTCACATTCAAGAGCTGATGAAGGCCAGCTTCGAGACCATCGAGAACCTTTACGAACGCAAAGAAAATATTACAGGTGTCCCCTCCGGCTTTCGAGACTTGGACAACCTCACAGCAGGATTTCAGCGCTCCGACCTGATTATCATTGCCGGCCGCCCTTCAATGGGCAAGACATCCTTTGCCCTCAATGTGGGCATGTATGCCGCTATGGAGGCGCGTATACCGGTGGGGGTTTTTTCCCTTGAGATGAGCAAGGCTCAGATCGCTTTACGAATTCTCTGCTCCCGCGCGAGGGTAAATCTCAAGAGCTTGAGGACCGGGTTCCTGAGCCCTGAAGATTGGAGCCGACTGACCCTTGCGGTGGGCAACATTTCCGACGCCCCCATCTTCGTGGACGACTCTCCGGCCATCAACTCACTCGAGTTGCGAGCAAAAGCACGAAGGCTGAAGAAAGAAAAAAATCTTGGGCTCATTGTCGTGGACTACCTCCAGCTTATGAAGGGACATGTCAGAGCCGACTCTCGAGAGAAAGAAATCTCTGACATATCCCGCAACCTGAAAGCGCTGGCCAAGGAATTGGACGTTCCCGTGATCGCCCTGTCCCAGCTCAACCGCCAGGTGGAGCAGCGACCAGACAAAAGACCTCACCTTGCCGACTTGAGGGAGTCTGGGGCTATCGAGCAGGATGCTGATGTGATCTTGTTCATTTACCGGGATGAGGTGTACAACGACAGCCCGGATAACCCAAAGAGGGGGCAGGCAGAGATCATTATAGGCAAGCAACGCAACGGCCCCATCGGAAAAGTGATAACCTATTTCGACGCGCCCTATTCAACCTTCCGACCATTCACCTCGCGAGACGAACAACCTGACGCGGATGCCGCGGTCTTGTCCAACCTGTAACCCTTGTCCCAAAAGTAGAGCTCTTGATGAGCTGCACATTACTTTGAGGCAACTCTCGTTGCTGGCCGCAATGGGGGGAAACGGACGCCACCATGCGGAGCCGGAACAATTGTCGCTGAGCACCAGGCTGCGACAGGGGTGCTCACTCTGCCGAGTGTCGGAATTCCCGCGAGAAGATCTCTCGATTTTCCGTCGAGCCTGGACCAGCGTACTTGACGCATACGACGCATTCATCCTAAAATAATCGCTTTGCGCGGGGAACGTTGCTGTTCTCAATGCCGCACAAGGACCCCCGGATGATCAGACTCGTAAAAGGATTCCACGACATACTTCCCGACGAAACCCAGAAATGGGCTTTCATCATCTCCACTGCCAGGAACACGCTCGAGCGATTCGGCTTCAGGGAGATCATCCCGCCCATAGTGGAGCGCACGGAGCTTTTCGTGCGCGGCATTGGCCAGGTGACGGACATTGTGGAAAAGGAGATGTACACCTTCGAGGATCGTGGCGGAGAAATCCTGAGTCTCAGACCAGAAGCCACTGCAGGAATTCTCAGGGCGGTCGCGGAGCATGCATTGCTTCATCGCGATTCGGTCCTCAAGCTATATTGCGTGGGACCAATGTTTCGCCGTGAGAGGCCCTCGAAGGGGAGGTTCAGGCAGTTCTTTCAGATCGACGCGGAAATTCTGGGAGACGATTCCCCCTACACTGATGCCGAGGCTATTGCGGCAGCGCACGCGATCATGACCGATATGGGCACCACAGGCCTTGTGATGGAGATCAACTCTGTGGGATGCAGCGAGTGCAGAGCCCTGTATCGCGCGCGGCTGCGGGAGTACTTCGCTCGCTTTATTGGGGAGCTCTGCCCCGATTGCAGCCGTCGTCTCCAGACCAATCCCCTGCGGATCCTTGACTGCAAGGTGCCTCGCTGCATAGAAATTGCCCGTGACGCGCCGCTTATCACGGACAGCCTCGACCAGGGATGCCGCGATCACTTTGCGAAGGTGCAGAAGACTCTTGGTTTGCTGGGAATACAATTCCGTGTCGAGCCCACAATGGTCAGAGGCCTTGACTACTACACGAGAACCGCGTTCGAGATCATTCACGAAGATCTTGGCAGATCGAAGGCGGTCGGAGGGGGCGGTCGATATGACAATCTTTTGGGAGAGCTGGGCGGCCCCGACGTTTCAGGAATAGGTTTTGCCATAGGGTTGGAGCGCCTCGCAATGGGCATCGAGGATGACGATCCCCGCTTTGCCCGGTCTGTTGACGTTTTCGTGGCCACCCTCGGCGAGCCGGCCCAGGAGGTAGGACTGACGGTGGCCAATCGACTTCGCTCACACGGAATTTCCGTGGAAGCGCGATACACGTCCATGAGTCTCAAAGCGCAGATGAAACTCGCGGACAAGCTCGGGGCTGCCAAAGTCGTTATGATAGGGGAAAACGAGCTGAAAAACGGTGAAGCTACTATTCGTGACATGCGAACCAAGGCTCAGACAACAGTGAAGCTCGATGATATGGTGAAGTTCCTCGAAGGAGAACAAGGTTGAAGCTCGACAGCTTGAATGGGTGGGAAAGAACACACTTGTCCACCGAGATCGGTGAGCAGGCCATTGGAGAACGCGTCACGGTCATGGGATGGGTCATGCGCCGGAGAGACCATGGCGGCGTAATCTTCGTAGACCTTCGGGACCGTCGTGGTCTGGTCCAACTGGTCTTCAATCCGGAGTTCTCACCGGAAACGCACGGTAAGGCTCATGCCCTTAGGCCTGAATGGGTCATAGCAGTAAAAGGAGAGGTGCGTCGGAGGCCCGAGGAATCGCTGAATCCGGATCTTCCTACAGGATCGGTCGAAATCTTCGCCGATGAAATGAAGATGCTCAATCGCTCTGACACTCCCCCGTTTCCCCTAGACGAGGCCACAGCTCCCACTGATGCTGTGCGGTACAAGTACCGGTACCTGGATCTACGACGCGACGATGCAGTGAGGAGAAACCTGCTGATCCGCCACAAGGTGGTTTCCCTGATTCGGGAATTTCTGAATGAACAGGATTTTGTGGATATCGAAACACCGTTTTTGACGACGAGCACGCCAGAGGGAGCGAGAGATTATCTTGTGCCGAGCAGGACGCAGCCTGGCCATTTCTATGCGCTGCCTCAATCGCCACAGATTTTCAAACAGCTTCTGATGGTTGCTGGATTTGAGCGATACTATCAGATTGTTCGGTGCTTCCGCGATGAGGACCTGAGGGCGGACCGTCAGCCGGAGTTTACCCAGTTGGACATGGAGGTCTCTTTCCTGGAGGAGGAGCACCTGTTTCCCATGATCGAGCGCATGATGGGACGTATTTTTCGTGAGATTCTCGGTATCGAGCTTGAGACCCCCTTCCCTCGAGTTCCCTATCGCGAGGCGATGGCGCGCTATGGCCTGGACAAGCCGGATGTCAGGTTTGGAATGGAATTGTGCGAGCTGACAGACATTGTGCGTGACACCCAGTTTGGTGTATTCCGTGGGGCAGTGGCTGACGGCGGTATCGTAAAGGCGATGAAGGTTGAGAACGGCGAGCGACTTTCCCGAAAGGACCTGGACGATCTCAGAGACTTCGCCGCGATTTTCGGCGGTAAGGGAGTTGCGTACACACGCATTCGCGAGGGAAACGAGTGGCAGTCTCCCATAGCGAAGTTCCTTTCCGATGAGGAGCGGAAAGCAATTGTGGAGAGGGCGAAGGGAGGAAATGGCGACGTCATTTTGTTTGCAGCGGACTCCCCTCGCATTGTTAACGACGTGCTGGGGAACCTGAGAAACAGTCTTGCCGAAAAGCTCGGTGAAGTCCCGAACGGTGTGTATCGGTTCCTGTGGATAACAGAGTTTCCCATGTTCGAGCTCGATGAGGACGAGGGAAGGTACTCCGCCATGCACCATCCGTTCACCTCTCCGCGAGAAGAGGATCTGGACCTCTTGGAGCACGACCCCTTGGCGGTCCGTTCGCGGGCGTACGACCTCGTGCTCAATGGAGCCGAGATCGGTGGGGGAAGCATGCGAATTCACCGTAGCGATATCCAGGAGCGCGTGTTCGCTGTTCTTGGTATCAATCAAGAGGAGGCCCGGGAGAAGTTCGGCTTTCTCCTCGAAGCGCTCCGATACGGCGCTCCTCCCCACGGTGGAATTGCATTTGGGCTGGACAGGATCATGGCGATCTTGACAAAATCGGAATCGATACGGGATGTGATAGCGTTTCCCAAGACTCAGAAGGCCACATGTCTGCTCACGGGCGCGCCGACTCCCGTGGACCCAGGGCAATTGAAAGAATTGGGCTTGAAGCTTGCCGTCCGCACATAAGCCCATCGAGTCCGGTACTTCAACGGACTTGGATCCGTGAGGCCGCGGCAATACGCCCGTCTTCCCTGCGTGGCAGAGGTGAGTGTAGTTCGGCCGGAAGTGCAGTATGTGGATGACAATTGACTCTGAAAATGTAGCCGGAACCGAGGCTTTTCAATTAATTCTGGACTCAGTCTTTCGTTGAGATGACACTGTGAGCATATGTACGTCCAGGATTTGACTGTCTGAGAATGAGAACCAAGCAGTAACAGCGTCCCGCGCTGTGAGCGATATCCCAATTGGAAGGAGATCCGCGATGGCCACGTGGGATCCGAAAAAAGGTGTTTTGTATCACGAATTCAACAAATTTAATAAGGAGAGGTCCCTTAGGGAGGTTAAGGCGCCCAATTTGCTGCGGAACATCTTCCCCTATACCGAGATCCCCAAGGTCGACTTTGACTTTCATATCCTGCCGGTCAATCCGGCCAAGCATTTTCTTATTACGGATACGACGTTCCGCGACGGTCAGCAGGCTCGGCCACCTTTTTCCGTGGAGCAGATCTCTCGGATATTCGACTTGCTCCACAAGCTCTCCGGGCCCCATGGTATTATCCGGCAGTCTGAATTCTTCTTGTACACAAAGAAGGACAAGAAGGCACTGGAGGTCTGCCGGAACAAGGGGTATCAGTATCCGTCGATTACGGGGTGGATACGGGCCAACAAGAACGACCTGTCCCATGTTCGTTCCGTAGGATTGACGGAGACCGGTATTCTGACATCGGTGTCGGACTATCATATTTTCCTGAAGATGGGCCTGGATCGACGGAAAGCCTTTGACAAATACGTGGACATGGTCCGCGCGACGTTGGAAAAAGGGATTACTCCTCGTTGCCACTTTGAGGACGTCACCCGCGCAGACATCTATGGATTCTGTGTACCGTTTGCTCAGAAGCTTATGGAAATGCGGGAAGAATCCGGCACCGACATCAAGATTCGTCTCTGCGATACCATGGGCTTCGGGGTCACGTATCCCGGGTCAGCGCTTCCGCGAAGCGTCCCCAAGCTCATCCGGGCGATGCACGATGACGCGAATGTCCCTGAGGACCTTTTGGAGTGGCACGGTCACAATGACTTTCACAAGGGCCTTGTGAACGCGGTGTACGCGTGGCTCTACGGATGCTCCACCGTGAACGGTACGTTGCTCGGAATCGGCGAGCGCACGGGAAATACCCCCATCGAAGCACTCATGATCGAGTACATGGCGCTCAGGGGTACTGCCGACGGCATGAACACACTGGCAATAACGGAAATGGCGGAGTATTTCGAGCGGGAGTTGGGCCACGTCATCCCTGAAAACTATCCTCTCGTTGGGAAAGCCTTCAACGTGACGAGCGCGGGCATCCATGTGGACGGAGTCCTCAAGAACGAAGAAATCTACAATGTGTTTGACACAACCACCATTCTCGGGCGTCCCCCGCAGGTAAACATCACCGACAAATCGGGAATGGCGGGAATCGCCCACTGGATCAACACAAAGATGGAGGTTCCTCGAGACGAGCCTGTGGACAAGAATCATCCTGCTATAGCGCGAATTTATGACGAGATTCTCGCGCAATACGACAATGGCCGGGTAACTTCCATGTCTGATAAGGAAATGACCGCGCTAGTAAAACGTCATATGCCCGAGATATTTATCTCCGACTGGGATCGCATGAAACTCATAGCCAGAGAAATGGCGTTCAAGATTGTGGAAAACTTCGTCAGCGAAGAGGGCATGACAGGTTTCAAACCGAAGGCCATGGAAAAGGCCATGAGCGACTTCATCACCAAATATCCGTTCATCCAATATTGCTACGTGGCCGATATGCAAGGGAAAAAGGTCACAGAGAATATTACCGACATCAAGGATAAATCCAAGTTCGTGGACATCAAGCCGAACGAGGATTTCTCGAATCGCGAGTGGTTCATAAGGCCGCTTTCGGATGGAAAGATACACGTGGTCGGGCCGTTTACGTCTCGGTACACAGGCGCTCTGTGCATAACGGTTTCCGCGCCGCTTCGATCGAAACAAAGCAAAATCCAGGGCGTGTTCGGCGCGGATATTCGCCTGGAAGAGCTTCTCAAGATAGAGAACGAGCTCATGGACGAGTACGGGGTCGAGTTCACGGAGAACGATATTAGAAGGTTGACGAAGAAATACAGGGACTAGAGGTCGATGGAAGCCTCCTCTTGTGACATGGCTGGGAGAGGAGTGCCCAGAAAAACGGCGAGATTCCGGGCTGTTCCAGAGTCCCCCGTCATTGTCGAACGGGGGAAACGGACACTATCATTGGCAACCACTGTGCAGAGAACGGATGAACGAGACAGGAGGGCGAGAAGACAGGGGAAGACTTGAGTTTGTCATTCTTGGAGATTCTTTCTCCGTTTTAACATGATCTTTGAAATGAGGCCGCGGTCATAGAGCTTTTTGAGGAGGCTGCGAAGACCCTTTTCAGAAAGTCTGTACTTACGCATCAATTCTCCGTTCGTCTTGTCATTTGCTATGTCCTCAAGGACTTCCGATGCGTTAATCACAGGTTTGTTGTCAGCAAGGTCCTTGACATCGAAGGACACCTCGTCGGTCTCCACACCCATGCGCTGGGCGAGCTTGCTCTTGGAGATCAATCCAGCGGCGAGCAATTTCTTGAACATCTTTGTCAGACCTGTCTCCGACAGACCATATTTCTCCATAAGGTCCTTGTCTGAGACGTCGTTTGCCAGATCTTCTAAAATTTGTTTGGCACTCACGACCGCTCGACGAGGGTGCAGCGGCCTGCGCAACACGATTGTAATATTAGAGACATCCAGGTGCGACTCGATGGTGGGATCGACATTGACAAAGCGAACGTAGAGTCCTCGCCTCTTTATGTCTTCGTAGTGATGGTGCAGCAATGCGGCGAACTGGCTGCACACCGACTTCACGCCTTTGAAATCGATGAGAATGCCTTTTGTAGGGTTCGTGCTGAGCCATTCGACCGTGGTGTCCATGAATTCCTCGACATGACGCTCTTGCACTTCGGCGGTCAGGAACTTCATCCGGAAAAATTCTGGTTCTTCTGCAAGAGAGATTGCGAAGTCATCTTCCACATAAAATCTGGCGCTCATCGGGACCTTTGCGGTTTGGGGCTCAGGTTGCAGCCGGTTGTGATTGCGGAGCTCCCCTCGTACTGGGTTAGGCCTGATGTCTTGAACAACGCGGACCGACTCTCACGCCGCCCGCTATTCCTTCTTGCCTGCAATCACCAGGGCGCTGGTCCGCGGTGATTGCAGAAAAACCATTTACGCCGCAGAAATCAAGAAGCAGCCCCATTCTGCGCGACGGTTGGCCCAGAAGGCATCACTGACGCCGCTGGACTTGATAATGAAGATTTCCTTCTCGATCTTTCCGCCCAATTTTCGAATAAAAATCCTGAAATCGGAGATCGTAAGCCTGTGAATGTCCGGGGTATTGTACCATGGGTGGGGATGGGTTTCACTGACCGGCGTCCGACCCGTGATAAGGTATCGGAGTGCCATCTTCCAGTGTCCGAAGTTCGGAAAGGTGATGATCGATTTGGAGCCTACCCGGAGCATTTCTCGCACCACGCGTTCCGGATTCATGAGCTGCTGCAATGTTCTGCTCAGCACCACGTATTCATAGCTCAAGTCCGGAAACCCCCCCAGCCCCTCATCCAAGTCCAGAGTCATGATTCGAATACCCCGCTCGATGCACCGGATTACTTTCTCCTGATCCAGCTCCACTCCGCAGCCTTCCACGTCTTTTTCGTCGCGCAACTTCTGCAAGAGTGTTCCGCTGCCACACCCGAGGTCGAGAACGCGGGTCCCCGGGGTTATCAAATCGGCAATAATGTTGAACCCCACTTGGAATTCGTGGAATGGGGTCTTATTCGGTTGTTGCTGGGCGTACACCGTTCAGGAACCCCCGTATTATGCGAGTAAGATATGGCATGCCAGCGTTCACGAGGAAAGAGTCGTGCCCGTACGGCAAATCCAGCTCGACAAACGACACGTCCTTCTTTTCTGCCTGAAGAGCTCTAACTATAGGGAGCGACATCTCTGTGGGATATAACCAGTCCGAGCTGAAAGAGAGGATCATCAATCGCGCAGAGACATTGGCAAAGGCCTTGCGGAGGTCTCCGTAAATGGCCTCGAGGTCGAACAGATCGATGGCCTTGGTGATCACGATGTAGGAATCCTCATCGAATCGTTGCATGAAGGTGTTTCCCTGGTGCTCCAAGTACGATTCCACCTCGAACTCTACACCTTCCTTCCCATTTTCACCGAGACTATACCGGTTACCGTTCATGTCGGTGAGTGCGAGCTTTCTCCCGAATTTGCCCTCCATGGTGTGCTGGGACAGATACGTGATGTGGCCGATCATCCGGGCGACCGCCAAGCCTCTCCCGGGTCCTTTCGCCTGGTTTTCCCCTTCTGTCTCGCGGTTTACCGGGTCACTGTAGATAGCGTTGCGCCCCACCCAGTTGAATGCAATTCCCTGGGGAGAGAGTCGCGCTGTGGCCGCGATCACTATGGCCGACCGAATTGCGCTCGGATGGCTCACAGCCCATTCAAGGGCTTGCATGCCGCCCATGGATCCGCCAACGACGCTGTGAAGGCACTCGATGCCGAGATGTTTCACCAGCATCGCCTGAACGTTGACCATGTCTCCGATGGTGATCCGCGGGAACGACCTTCCATAGGGCTTGCCAGTCTCGGGGTTGGTGCTTCGAGGGCCGGTGGTACCCTTACATCCGCCCAGACAATTGGAGCAGATGACAAAGTACCGGTCTGTGTCTATGCCCTTGCCAGGCCCTATCATGGCATCCCACCATCCGTGCCTGCCATGCTGGTCGATTCCCGCTGCGTGGGCGTCCCCCGATAGGGCATGTAAAATGAGCACCGCGTTGTCACGGTTGGGCGAAAGAGTACCGTACGTCTCGAAGGCCACTGTCAGTGGTCCCAGAAAGTAGCCCGACTCAAGGGTGATTCCGTCGAAGTCAGCGTACTGGGTGGTCACACGGCCATATAGACCGTCGGAATCCGCGTACTCTTGAATCGCACCTTTCGTCATCTTGCCACAGTCCTTCCCGAAAGAGAGTTGCCTTATTACGCGGGCTCGAAGACCGCTGTCGAGTTCACGTGCGATCTCACAGAACTGTTTCCGGACCGTGGAAAAATGTTCCGCCGTTTGAGCCGCGTTTTGGATGTATTCTACACTAAAATACTTCTGATTAGAATGCTCGCCCACGGGAGGGCACTATGCATCAAGCGACCGCAAATCTCGGTAAACGCAATCCAGAGCCGCAAAATGAGCTCAAGACCTCTTTCAGGGAATTCTTTCTTCCCGACGCTGCTATGGTCCTGAGCGCAGCGCCCGCCTGGGGGTGCGCGAACCATTCTAGCCCATACTCTGCCTCAAGAAAGCGAGCCAGGACATCAGCGCCGGCCCACGCATGGAGATAATCCAGGGCATAGAAGCCATGCTCCATGTCGATCAAGTAACCTTGCGGCTCATAAACAAATCCCGTTGCCTGCTCTAAGTGCTTGCAATAATATGACGGATTCTTGATGTCGCGCCCCTCGTGCAGCTCTCTTTCAGCCAGGAACTTCCCGATGTACCTGCGGATCAAGCAGAATTGTTTCGTCTTGTACAATTCCGACAACTCCTCCGCCTCTCGTACGGGCATCCCTGCCACCCCCGTCAACCACGCGGGATTTTCGATGAGATTCATAAAGAGAAACGCGAACGTCTCATCTAGGGCAGAAGATCGGTTCAGACGCCGATACTCGATGGGCAAGAGCGGGGCGAAATGGCTCAAGAAAAACGCGTGCCCCGTCTCATGGAGAAGTGTCTCCACATCGACAAGCCCGCCCACCGGCTTCATGATGACATGGATCTCGCCAGGAATCCTGACCCCAAGACATATTCCATTTGGACTCTTCGAAGAAGAATCCGAGATGTCAACGATCACGTCCGAGCGAGACTCCGCGTCCAATCCGAGGTTCATGAAGGTTCTGCGAACCAGGCTCATGAGGCTGGAAGTACCGAAGAAATGATCGAATTTCCTGATGCGAATCAGGTACAGGGCGTGGTACCTGCTCAGGTTCGAGAAGGGCTTGCCAATGACCTCCTCCACCCACGGGGCCATCCTCCGGAGGTACGCGCTCCTTGTCTCCTCCAAATATCGTTGCAGTTCCTCCGCCTCTCTCTCGAAAGAAGTCTGTTTTTTCGCTTCGCAGTAAGAGGCGTAATCGGCATAGCCAAATTTCTCGGTAACGGCCCGGACGGTGAGCTCGAGAATTCCCAACAGCATGGGATTGATAATAGCTTTAAGGAAGATCGAATTCTCCTTCTGCATTTCTTCCCGTCTGGAGAAATCAGGCTCCGCTTGCAGCCACGGCACAACTTCCGGTGCCGGAATTCTATCGCTGCCCACGTGCATGCGACCCCGCTGCATGTAGAATGTTACCATGTCCTCCAGAGATGCTGTTTCATTCGCGATGACGAGGTCCATGCATCCGAACAGGATTCGTTCGAGCCTTTCCGCCTCTTCGGGATCATCGGTCCCTTGCGCCAGCGTCCGCAATGACGCGATGGCATTGAGCTGTGTCGGCAGCGGATGGTCCTGAAGGATGTCCGCGGTGGTTTGTGCGGCCGCGGCTCCCAAGAACTGGCGTACAGTGAGGTCAGCCAGTTCGGCATGCACCTGGTCGATCTGTTCGACGATCGCTTCGACGCTTAATCGGTCCATACATTTGATCCAATCACATCACAGGGGTATCGAAGCGCGATCGAAGCGCGCGGTTCGCGCCGCGGTCACTCCGAGTCCCGCTGGTGCGGGACTCTCAGGGCGGGCCGACCCAGAAAAAGGCTCGAGCGAAACGAGATCAGCCACGCGTCTCGCGGTCGATCACGCAGGATATTGACAGAGGGTAGCACTGCAATTCGGGAATGTCCACGCCGCGTGTAGGTCTCACTCCGTCTTGGGGAGCACGTGAAAGCGGTGACAATCAGTCGAAATTACGAATTAGCCCCACTTGGTAGCGCGTTGGCCTGAATGGCTCCGGTGTCCGTTATTACGCCGATTGGACTTGTTTCGATAATTGTTTACAGGTTGAGTTCTCTTTTTCATGAGGCAGTCCCATGAACAGTATCCGTATTCGGAATAGGTCATGGTCTGCACTGCGGTATATTCTCTTCCGCACGTTTTACACTTCACCAAACTGTACCTCCCTGCTCGAGCCGATGATCGGCCCGTTACGTCCGACAGATTGTTCCGCGGGTTTGAACGCGGTTGCCGCAAAGCGTATGCTCTGCTTGATATGGATGACGAAAGCCGCTGTATAGCTTTTCCTCACGCGGCTGTCAACGATTTTGCACGATGCACTTCTTAAACGGTCCACCTCGCGTGAACCTCGCCTGCCCGCGTCTTTATTCGGCATCGCAGCCCAATGAACTTGGAGCCTTCGAGAACGCTGACTTCATCCTCTACGGGGTTGATCCCCCCTTGCGGCGGCACTGCTCGAATATCCTCGGGCAACGTCTATTGCGATCTTTCTGAATGCTCTACACTATCTCCGAGACGCGACGCGCATACCCTCTCCCCTAATCGTGCTTCGGGACCGTCTATACGTCGCAACTCTTCTCAAAGTTGCTCTTCCCTGATCCCTTCTGAGAGGGCGAAAACGTTCATTTGCAGCAGAGACTTTCGAGATTCTCCTGAAGGACTACGCGCCCCTTAACCCCACGCTCCGTTCCCCGGCTTCAAGCCTCGAAACAGCTCATGAAACTTGGATAATCGGGCACGTTACTTCAATTCGATCGGTTGGGAACCGCTCAGTATTATTCCACGTCTGAGAGAAGAGCCAGCCTCTCTCTTCCGTATCTGTACTTTTAACACTCGCAAGGTATCTTGTCAAATTTCTAATTGCGTCGGCCGCGCAAAAGATCTTTTCCCTGTCTTTGGGTACGACTTTGCACGACAGTGAGCGCCCCTATAAGTCGTTTGACAAGCCGGTGCCTTTCCTTGTTCCGTCCTCGTGGCGCGGTTTCTTTCTCCCATTGCTCGGTCACGGTGCGTTCGGCTCCCCCGCGAATGCGAAGGCCCGCGGTTACGTATGGAATACCTTTGACTTTCATGCCGCGGTCCATTATGGTATACGACTGCTTTATCAATGGGTTGGTGACCGCCGCATGGTTGCACGTGTCGGAATGCTCGGAATTGCGCTTGCGTGCGTAGCCATTACGGCCTGCACTGCAACCAGGTACCTCAAGGGAGGATTATACCGCGAGCTCGACGAAAACCTTACTATTGCCGAGTTGCAGCGCGATCCCCGAAAGTTCCTTAATAAAGACATCGTTTTTTCTGTGCGTTATGTCAAGAAGGGAGACTTGCCGTGTCCCCTCGGAGAGGGCTACGTCAATTTCTCCATAGCCGACCGAATCAGTTACATCCTGCTCGACAAGGCGTGGATCAAGAAAGAGATGGCTGGCGTTCTGGACAACCTGAAAGAGATGGAAACTATTGTCATGCGCGCTCGGGTATTCAGGATAGATCCGCAGAAAGATCCAAACCTGGAAGCCCTTCAGATAGTGCCTGAATAGCACGAGTCGCGGCAAGACCACCGTTCTTTTGAGGCCACAATCTCTGAGCAAGGTCTAACTCGGACCATAGGCAGGAGAGAAATTCGTGCGAGACTCAGGAACAGGCTCCGAGCTGTCACGCGACGGGTGAATGAGGAATCTCTAAGCCTTCAAGCGGGCCGCCGCGGTGCAACTCATTTCTTGTCTTTGCGGGAGAGAGTCTTCCGCACGATTTCAAACAACAAATCGGACATTTCTCTCGGCACCTGCTATAATCCTGTTTCCCGAGCGACCGGCACGTGTCCCTGGCACGGTGAGATACCTCGACTGCGCCAGTTTTCTAGCCGTCGCTGAATTTATAAAGGATTTCAACAACCTCAGGAGAAAACATTGCACAAAACCCTCGTCACAAGTGCTTTGCCTTATGCCAACGGAGACATCCATATCGGTCATCTGGTCGAATACATTCAGACGGACATCTACGTTCGATTCCTCCGCCTGATCGGAAGAGACGTGATCTATATTTGCGCGTCGGACGCTCATGGGACTCCCATCGAGATAAATGCCGCAAAACGGGGAATGACCCCGCAGGAGTTGGTGAGCGAGTTCCATACGAGACACAGAGAAGACTTTTCCCGATACGAAATCAGCTTTGACGAGTTCTATACAACAGACTCTCCGGAAAATCAGAAGCATTCCGAATCGATTTACCTGAAAGCCAAAGAGCAAGGTCACATTGCAGAACGGGAAATCGAACAATACTACTGCGAGCAATGCGGCCGTTTTCTGCCGGACCGCTATATTAGAGGAACGTGCCCCCGCTGCCACGCTCCTGATCAATACGGTGACGTTTGCGAGTCATGCGGAGCTACGTACCGGCCAACGGATCTCCTCGACGCGCTCTGTGCTATTTGCGGCGGACAACCAACGCTACGCACATCCAAGCACTATTTCTTCAAGCTCGGTGACTTCGTAAACTTTTTGACCGAGTGGACTTCTTCTCCGGATCGCCTGCAGGGCGAGGTGACGGCTTTCGTGCGCCACTGGATCGAGCAGGGACTCCAGGACTGGGACATTTCCAGAGACGGTCCCTACTTTGGATTCAAGATTCCGGGAGAATCGGACAAATACTTCTATGTCTGGCTCGACGCTCCGATCGGGTACATAGCCGCGACGGAGCACTATTGTTCCAATCGGGATAGGAGCGTGGACGAATATTGGCTTACTTCTTCCGATGACGTAGAAATCCACCACTTCATCGGAAAAGACATTATGTACTTCCACACCCTGT
This sequence comes from Thermodesulfobacteriota bacterium, assembly GCA_040753915.1. Taxonomy (GTDB): domain Bacteria; phylum Desulfobacterota; class Desulfomonilia; order Desulfomonilales; family Desulfomonilaceae; genus JBFMDN01. The sequence continues at coordinate 26,940 of JBFMDN010000068.1, forward strand.
TTTGGCCGGCCATGTTGAAGGCAGCAGGGTACCGCCTGCCCGACAAGGTGCACGTCCATGGCTTTCTTACTATCGATTCCCGCAAGATGTCCAAAAGCAGGGGAACGTTTATCACAGCTCGCCAGTTCGCGGATTTCCTGAGTCCCTGGTACTTGCGGTACTACTACGCGACGAAGCTAGGCAATTCCATCGATGACCTGGACCTCAACGTGGAGGAGTTTGTTAACCGGACCAATGCGGAGCTTGTCAACAACATAACCAATCTGATTAGCCGGACCGTCGGCTTCCTCAACAAGCGGTTAGGCTCTCGGCTGGGTGCAATCCCCGCGGAGACTCGGGATCTCGTGTCAGAGGCAGAACGTGTAGTCCAACGCGCCAGAGAACACTACGAAAACCTTCGTATCGCCGCAGCCACGCGTGAAATTCTGGCTCTTTCCGATATGGCCAACAACTACGTCCAGCATCGCGAGCCATGGAAGGTGATGCAGTCAGACCCCGAGCGAGCACGGAATGATCTGACTTTCGCCGTGAACTGCATTAAGATAATCACGGTGCTGCTGAAGCCGATCCTTCCTGCATACTGCGCAAAGGTAGAGGGAATACTGAGAGCTCGCGACCTACGCTGGGATGACGCCAGATTCGACCTGGAACACTGTGCCATCGGTTCCTTTGAAAAACTGCTGGATCGCCTCGAGCCCGGAGTTTTCGACAAACTGATTGAAGCCAGCGCTCAAAGCCCCGCGCCGAAGACGGACACGGATGTCCAGGTCCCTCCCTTCAAGGAAGAGATCAGCATCGAAGACCTTTCGAAAGCGGATCTCCGTGCAGGAAAAATCGTCGCCGCCAGCGCGGTGGAAGGGTCGGATAAGCTGCTCGAGCTTCACGTGGACTTGGGGAGAGAACAGAGAACGATCTTCGCTGGGATCAAATCATCTTACGAGCCGGCTGAGCTCGTGGGGCGCACCGTCGTCGTTGTCAGCAATCTCAAGCCGAGAAAGATGAGATTCGGGGTTAGCCAAGGCATGGTCCTCGCCGCAGCGGACAAGGGAAACGTGACCGTGTGCGAGCTTAACGGCACAATCCCCCCAGGGACCCCAATCTCGTGAAAACCCAATCTTTGAAGATCGGAGCTGTTGTGGAGCTCGGCGAATCGAGCTTCGTACAAGATTTCATAGACATCCATGCCTCGCGGTTACAACGGACTATGAAAGTCCCCGGAATTTCGCGGGACGCGTCGATGGCAGCCACGAGCCGCCCTACAGTTGTCTTCGTAGCGCCGGCGTCCCCCGGTAATCAGGTGACTTTCAGGTAAATCCTGTTACGTATTTGGGGAACAGCTTTTCTTGGGGAAGGGCAAAAACTCCGAAAGAGGCCAAAATCGTGGCACGTTGCATTTCTAAGCGTACGAATCCCGTTCTGAGGCAACAGCATTTCGGTATGTTGTGATGGCCTGCTTATGGCATGGGTGCTAATTGTTCACGGTCTTGAGACACTTTCGTCTCGCCCGTCAATCTCTAAGGCTGACGGGCGAGACGCCCGTTCTAGTGCATCTGGTCCACGGATACTGGTTATCGGGAAGCCCTGGCTCCTTTTGCCGGCAATGCAGAGGGCGACCGGCGGTCACCCTTGCCTGGTCGCGGCCGTCGCCGCCTACATCACTGACCAAGCTGACAGTTTTGAGGCGGGCCACTGGAGCGAGAGGATGCTGGTTTCACAGTAGCCTGTCCCGACGCCTCGTATTGGGAGCGCGGCAGTTTGCGATCAAAAGAGTTGCGCGCTCAGGGGAGAGCAAGTAAAATTCGTACACCCACAGGCCACCTTCGGTGGTCGGCTACTTCAAAACTTCTTTCCGGGTCTTATTAGAGGTTTCTTTTCTGTGACCGGGGGCAATCTTCTCGTAATTCATCTTTCCCTTTGCAGGTACCTGCCAAGGAGAATCGACCGCATCACTAAAGCAGGAGGGACCGTCCATGACAGTGAAGATTTTTCTGAATGAAGATGAGATTCCTCGCCAGTGGTACAACATCGCGGCAGACATGCCCACCCCCATGCAGCCACCGTTGCATCCGGGGACGGGGCAACCGGTCGGACCGGATGACCTGGCTCCGGTGTTTCCCATGAACCTGATCGAACAAGAGGTGAGCCAGGAGCGCTGGATAGACATCCCTGAGGAAGTCTTGGACAAGCTCCTCCTTTGGCGTCCCAGCCCTCTCTACCGAGCGGTCAAATTAGAGAAGTATCTGAATTGCCCTGTCAAAATCTACTACAAGAATGAGGGTGTCAGCCCTGCTGGCAGTCACAAACCCAACACCGCAATCCCTCAGGCCTATTACAATAAGGTCTTTGGCATCAAGCGAATTGCTACCGAAACCGGGGCAGGTCAATGGGGTAGTGCTCTCAGCTTTGCCTGTAGTCAGTTCGGCCTCGAGGCCAAGGTGTACATGGTCCGCATCAGCTACGAGCAAAAGCCCTATCGTCGTCTCATGATGAACACCTGGGGCGCCACGTGTGTTCCCAGTCCGAGCACCGAAACGGAGGCAGGGAAGAAGATCCTCGCTCAGGATCCGAATTCCCCTGGAAGCCTAGGCATTGCGATCAGCGAAGCTGTGGAAGACGCCGTGACCAGTGAGGCCATGGGGAGGCCTCCCACGCGTTACTCGTTGGGGAGCGTGTTGAATCACGTACTTCTCCACCAGACGATTATCGGGCTCGAAGCCAAGAAACAACTTGCAAAGACCGGTGACTATCCCGATGTGGTGATTGGTTGCGCTGGAGGAGGAAGCAATTTTGCCGGTTGCGCTTTTCCCTTTATTGCCGACAAGATAGCGGGCAAGGAAATCAAGGTCCTAGCCGTGGAGCCCACATCGTGCCCCACCATGACAAAGGGACCGTTCCTGTATGACTTTGGCGACACCGTGCAGATGACTCCCTTGCTCCCCATGCATACCTTGGGACACGGGTTCGTCCCTGCGCCGATCCACGCGGGCGGACTCCGGTATCACGGAATGGCCCCTCTGGTGAGTCAGTTAGTTCTCGACGGCCTCATCGAGCCGAGGGCTATCCATCAATTGGAAACCTTCTCAGCAGGAGTGACGTGGGCCAGGACCGAGGGCTTTATTAGCGCTCCGGAAACGAACCACGCCCTTGCCGCGGTTATCCAAGAAGCGAAGCTCGCCAAAGAAGAAGGCAAAGAAAAGACGATCCTTGTCAACTGGAGCGGCCATGGCCTCGTAGACCTTGCCGCGTACGACGCGTATTTCCAGGGGAAGCTTCAGGATTACGAGCTTCCTCAGGAAGAGATTGAGAATGCTCTCCGGGCCTTGGAGGGATTTCCGAAACCCAACCTGTAAATGTCGCAGCAGCGACTTATTCCGCGGGAGGGGCCGCTCACCGGGGCTGCTCCTCCGCAGCCTCACGGTTTGACATGGCTGAGCTTTCGATCACCCCACCCAATGAAGAAAAACAGATTCGATGTCCCCGGCTTGGCGGTCCTGTTCACTTCGGGTACTGCCGAATTGAACACGACGGTTGGCCCTGCTCTCGGGCCTTGACCTGCTGGGCCATGCACTTCGAGGCGGAAGCCTATTTCCGGACCCTGCTGTCTGAGGAACAATTCGCACAATGCTTCCTCGCGGCCCCACAGTCGAAGATGGACACGCTCTTGGAAGCGGTGGAGCGGGCGCGCCTCCTCATAGGAGAAAAGCGAAAAGGCAACAGCCCCCCTGCCAGGGGCTGACCATCATTTGCCTCATATTGCCGCCCATCCCGGCCGACTGCAATGCCATCCTCCCTATAGGCTGGCACAGCGTCCTTGCATCCTCCCGTGAAGAGCTCCGGTGGGTGATGGTATGGATCCAGAACGTGTCTCAAAAGCCGGCGGTCCGTGATAATCGTGGCACACCCCCTCACCCTGACCCTCTCCCCCGAAGCGGGGGAGAGGGGATTCTTCCGGCTCCCTCTCCCTCTGGGAGAGGGTTGGGGTGAGGGTGCCT
>JBFMDN010000069.1:0-30416 GCA_040753915.1 Thermodesulfobacteriota bacterium
CTCCTTCAAAAGCTCCCCCTGCGTACCATATTCCATTGCTTCGTACAAGTCCCTGTAATCACTTTTCGTATTTAACGACGAAAAAAATACCACACCTACTGTTTGTGGGGGTGCGGAACGCGAGTCTGGCGACTGCCTGGGGCCATGATTCCGATCTCAGAACGAAGTGTGCTCGTCAGTGAAGGAGCGACTGTGAAGAGATGGGCCATTCCCTTCTATGAACGTGAACCGGAAGTTTTCCCGCGCAGCGATTGCTCCAGATCTTGGACAAGCTTCTCGTACGCAATCCCTAATTGCACAGCCTTGCGTCGGCAGTGGGCTTTCTGAATCATCAGACCTATCACGTATCCGAACACCGAGGAAACCGCGGCAAGCAGGATTGCCGTGAGAGACCAGCGAAGTAGCACGTCACCCCCCAGTCTGGCGAATTCTGTAACAGAGTACCAGAAGCGGTCCGCGTGAAGGATCGGCATCATCATCATGCGGAACCCTTCCCCCGTCAGGGATATGGGCCGCCCCAACATGAGTGATCCAAGATAGTAGTATCCGTAGTAGAGAGGAATGATCGTGAGCGGGTTATTTACCCACGTGAATGCAAAAGCCGCCAAGCTGTTAAATTTGAACAGGAGGCGCAACAGGGCAAGAACCGCCACTTGGGCTCCCACGGGAATACCGAATCCGACTGCGAGCCCCACGGCGATGCCTCGTGCATCGAACCACGGAGGGTTCGTTGACTCCCTGAACGGCTTAAAGACATGTCTCCCGATTGCAGTCCACAAGCGAGACTCACCTCGGGACCGACTCGAACGAGTGCAGTTCAGCGATGACTCGAGACCCGAAGGAACCGTACCACGTCCGGAAGCAACCCGATCGGTGTTGCCCTTGTCGGAATAACCCTCAACCAATTGAGTATGAACCGTCCATGCGTCTGGCTTCGTCAGATCTCCACGAATAGCCGGCACCGCCTTTTTCCGAGAATATACAGCATTTCGAACAATTGAGCTGCACTTTTTTCCACTCTCTCTGGCATTTGACAAATTTGCCTGTGTGTATTAGATGTCCGAATGGATTTCGGCCGAGATTGCCGCTCAGTAGAAGGAGGTGCTCCGTGAAGCCCATCCTCATCGAAGCAACCACCATCCCCGATGCCTGGTTCCAATGTCTGTACACCCTGATAGAGGAGTCGCGAAAACCCGACGGCGCGGCCCGAAGATATACTGTGGATATGGGCTCAAACCCGGGAGCCGATCGCATCGAATTCGATGTTGTCATGGTCCACATCCGGCACCCCGGGGTGCGGCCGCTTCTTCCTCAGATTCCCGAGCACCTGAATCTGCCTCCTGTGGCCGACGAGAAATACCTGGCTGAGTACATGCCCTATCTTCTGTCTCCTCAAAAGGCCCCCAACGAGCATTACACGTACGGAGAGCGTCTCCAGATCGCCTGGGAGTACGTGATCCAATACTACAAGAAGCACGGCGGGCGGACCAATCGCATGTGCATGGAGGTGGGGAGGCCCGAGGACATTTTCTTCTACAACGACGCGGAAGGTTCAAGCCCGTGCCTGAGGCTCGTGGACACGCGGATCATGGATGGCAAGCTGCATTGGGTGGTTTATTTTAGATCGTGGAATCTCTGGTCGGGGTTTCCTGTCAATCTTGCAGGCCTGCAGCAGGCCAAAGAAATCATGGCTTCTGAAATCGGCGTTGATGACGGCGAAATCGTTGCTATCTCAAAGGGCCTCAATATTCGAGATTACAATATAGAAGTGGCTCTCCTGAGGCTCCAAAAGGATACGGGTCTGCCTCTGGGTGCAAGAAAAGAATAAGGCGGATGCTCCCTTCAGGGCTCCCCTCGATGGCAGCATCCGCAAGAAATCGTTTGTAGGCCCTGCTCGGTCTATCCGTCATTACTACCGGGAACGCGACAACCAGCGAGAAGCTCCAAGATTTGTGCTCTTACAGGACATGCCCTACCGTCCCTCGTTCGGCTTGCCCCATTGCAGTCCCGGCTTTGTGTCCTGTTTCACGTCCACTCTTCCCCAGGGCATCCTCTTGGTCACAGGCGGCTCGGCTTCAGCCTCTTGGGCAGGAGCTACTGCCGGACCGGTAGCCGAGGGAGTGGCCGGTCCTGGCGTCCCCGTGACTGGCTGCGGCTTTGGCTGCTCGACCTCTTTGCGCTCGCTCCTTGGCATGATGGTTCGCGGCTCGCGGGCGGCGGGAGGTACTACTCTGCGCTCCGGGGGAGCCACCGAAGCAGGCGGAGGAACTACTTCGGGCCGCTGGGGTGCCTGAATCCGCTCCTCATCTCCTTCGTCAATCTGGAGCACCTGATTGTCGTCATACATCTTTACAGTCTGCGAAACGGAGGGTGAGCGCGCAGGCGGACTCGCCTGAGGCTCCTGTCGCGTATCCACGAAGGCCTCCTCAGGATCCTGAGTGCTGTCCCAGTACATCTCGGCCGACGCGGCCCCGGCAATCAGTGCACCGGCCAGGACTGCGAATAAGCCCATGTATGCAAGACGATTCATGGCTAACTCCTTTCAATCGTCTGACCTACTCGTATCAATGCTCGATCCGTAGACAATACCTGTCCCAAGGCTAACATAAGCGGACATAACTAGTCAAATTTTCAGGAAATAGCCGGTCCTGTTTCGCCCCGCAGCTCTCAGTGGACCACACAGATCACTTATGGACCCCGGATATCCCCGCTCGCCCCCCACGCATCGGAAGCATGGGCGATTTGTCGGGGTAGATCAGCCCTATGGGAAGCTGGAAATCGGCAGGATCCGGATGGCTTACCTGAGGGCCGAGGTAATATCCGTTCGTGTCCCAACCCCACATGGGTGTGGACCAGCACCCCACATGCACGGGAGTGTCACGAAAGCCGAGAAGCCCTTTCTGCTTGGTGTACAGAGTACTGTCGAGGAGCATCGGTGCCCCGTATCCGTGAGGAATCCACGAGAGCGTCGCCGGTGCTTGAGGCATGATGGGGTCCCCGTGGGAGAGAGTGCAAAGCGCACATGAAACGCAGAATAATGCAGCTATGGCCAGGATTCGCGGCATGAAACCTCCTCATGTCCTATGTCCGGACAGAACAGAATCCAGTTTTAACAATTATACCGGAATACTAGACCAGATGTCAAGATAGCAAATAACCATTACTGGCAATGTCGTTATTAATACATGGGAGACCTGCCATTCCCTAAAATGACATCCCCACAGCCCAAGGGGACCTCCATGAAATAGCACGCCATTTCATACCACCCACAGGGAGTGGGGCTTTGTTTCTCGACGAATCTATGATGACGATGGTCTGTAAGTAGGCCACTGGCCCGGTCTAGACCGAGCAGGTGAGTTTAAGAGGTGAAAGGAAGATCAAGAAACAAGACCTGACCCCTTGTCTTCTAGTGCACGTCCGACTAGCTCAATTATCCGACTCTTGAGCTCTTCAAATGGCAACTCGGACCTAAGCCCTGCAGCACCTCGGTGTCCGCCACCTCCCAGAGTCTTGGCAACGGAGCTGACATCGACCCTCCCCTTCGAGCGGAAGCTTACCCGGTAGGCCCCGGATGGTAAACCGATGAAGAGAATTCCGACCTCGATCCCCTGATTTTCCCTGAGCCTATTGACGAGGTTTTCGGCCTCGCTCATGGCCGCTCCAAGGCGGTCAAAGTCGTCAGGATAGAGCACGCTGACCAGGACACGGCCGTCCAAGAGCACTTGGATCCGTTCGAGCATGACGCGCTCAAGAAACAGCCGTGAGAGGGGATATTCCTCAAACAAGGAGCGTGACACGACGTACGGATCGAAGCCCGTGTTGAGGATTTCCGCGGCCAAGTTTAGGGTCTCGGAGGTCACACCAGCGTACCGAAAGCAGCCTGTATCCGTTATAATGCCAGTGTACAGGCACATCCCCACTTGAGGTGAGACAGTGTGCACCAGACGCCTCAAAACCCGGAAAACAAGCTCAGCGGTGGATGACAAGGCGGGCTCCACGAGATTGACGTCGCCGAAATGGGGATTCGTGGGATGGTGATCGATATTGATCACCTTCACCCCATCACGAAATCCGTCTATGCTACCGGAAATTCTCTCCCGAGAAGCGACATCCAGAGACACGATCCATTGAGGATTGACTTCTTCGGCCACCTCTCCCACGAGGACATCGCCGGAGCCGGGTAAGAAATCGAAGATCTCGGGTAGGGGCTCCTTTGCCAGAGCCCACGCCTGTTTACCCATTTCCTTGAGAGCGAGGTACAGGCCGAGTAAAGATCCAACCGCGTCTCCATCCGGATTGACGTGACTTACAACTATAAATCGATCGTAACCCCGGAGGATTTCTACAACCTCATTGATCGCTTTCTGAGTCGCCAATATTCAAGTCCTTGAGAATTCGATTTATCTTGCTCGAATGATCGAACGAGGTATCGTAAAAGAAAGAAAGCTCGGGAATGTACTTGAGATCCACCTCATGGCGTAGCTCGCGCCGGATAAATCCCAGGGCGGACTCCAAACCATGCTTCGTGACTTCCGAATCACTCGACGCAAGGCAACTGAAATAGACCCGAGCCGATTTCAGATCGCTGCTCATTTGTACTTCGGTTATGGTTACGTCTTGAACGCGCGGATCCTTCATCTTGTGCAGCACAATGTCGGAAATCACTTCCCTGAGGAGGACGGCTACACGGTATTTTCGGAATTTTGACATGGTGTGACGGGTCCCCGTCCCGCTCGTAGACCCTTGCGAGGAAGGGGCGGAACTTTAATAATGTACTATCTCGATGTTGTAGTCGGTCACTTCTGCCAGGTGAAGCCCTTCTACATAATCAGCCACGTTCTGAAGCATTGTATGGACATGTCCGGCTTCGTTGCTGACTACCGCATATCCGAGAGAGCACCTCTGCCACTTGTCCTGGTCGTCTACTTCAGCAATAGAAAGGTCGAATTTGCTCCGTACCTTTCCCAAAATGCTCTTCACCACTCTGCGCTTGCTCTTGAGAGACGAAGAGTCGTGAATCATGAGCCGGATAATGCCCACGCCCACCACCATTATCTGTTCCCCACAACAATTGCCCCATCGGCGAGCGACCGACGGCGGTCTCAGGAATGCTCTCGGGCTTTCTGCAGCACCCCCTTAGCCGGTATCAACGGGATCGCTGGCAGCCGAACGGTTCTTCTCACACGTGACAACCATTACGTAAGCTCAGCGGCGAGCTTCTCGATGATAAAGGCCTCGATCTCGTCCCCTATCTTGATGTCTCGGAAGTTCTCCAGGTGAATTCCACACTCATACCCTTCCTGGGCTTCCCGAATGTCATCCTTGAACCGCTTCATGGAAACGATTCGACCTTCGTACACTACTACTCCGTCCCTGAGCAAGCGGACATGGTTGGATCGCTCGATCTTGCCTGAAGTCACGTAGGACCCGGCGATCACCCCAACCTTCGGGACGTTGAAGGTCTGGCGGACTTCCGCTCTGCCCATGACAACTTCTTTTTCTACCGGTGCAAGCAGACCCTGCATTGCCTTGCGGACATCGTCAAGCACTTCGTAGATGACCGAGTACACACGAAGGTCCACCTTCTCTTGTTCGGCAAGATGAATGGTCTTTGGAGAAGGCCGGACATTGAAGCCGATGATAATCGCATTTGACGCGCTCGCGAGCATAACATCGGACTCCGTGATTGCCCCGACGCCTGCGTGGATGATCTTAACCTTGATCTCCTGTGCCGATATGCCGAGGAGCGATTCCTTCAATGCTTCCACAGAGCCTTGCACATCTGCTTTGAGGATCAGGTTGAGCTCCTTGACCTCCTGTTCGTGCATGCGTGCCAGGAGGTCCTCGAGAGAAACAGGCGCAGAGACGGCTACCTCGTGAGCCCGCTGCCGTTCCAAACGATGTCCCCCGATTTGCCTTGCTATCTTTTCGTCATCAACGACAATGAAACGCTCGCCCGCCTCAGGAACCGCCGAGAAGCCCTGGACCTCAACCGGCGTAGCAGGACCGGCTTCGGTCACCATCTTGCCCTCGTGATCCACCATGGCGCGCACCTTGCCAAAAAGAGTACCTGCCACAAAAGGATCGCCCAACTTGAGCGTCCCGTCCGTGACGAGGACTGTCGCGACAGGTCCCTTTCCCTTGTCCAACTTGGCTTCGACAACAGTTCCCGTTGCCCTCTTGTCCGGATTGGCCTTGAGCTCCATCATTTCGGCTTGCAGAAGAATCAGTTCGAGGAAATCGTCCAAGCCCTCCCCTGTTTTAGCACTCACGAAACTGTAGAGGGTATCGCCACCCCAGGCTTCTGGAACGAGCTCCAGCTCGCTGAGCTGCCGCATGACCCGATCTTTGTCTGCGTCCGGCTTGTCCATCTTGTTCACGGCAACGATGATGGGAACCTTGGCTGCCTTGGCATGGTTGATCGCCTCTTTCGTCTGTTCCATGACACCGTCATCCGCTGCAACAACTAGCACGACAAAGTCAGTAACGTTGGCTCCTCGAGCCCGCATAGCGGTGAAGGCCTCGTGACCGGGCGTGTCGAGGAATACCAGGTCTCCCCTTGGCAACTTGACCTTGTAAGCGCCAATGTGCTGAGTAATTCCGCCTGCCTCCTGGTCGGTCACATGGGTAGATCTGATCCGGTCCAGGAGAGAGGTCTTGCCATGATCCACGTGTCCCATCACGGTCACAACCGGGGACTTTGAAACGAGATGGGCTTCTTCATCCACCATTCGGGCAGGCAGAAGATCTGTTTCCGACTGCTCGGAAGATTCGGCTTCGTATCCGAATTCGGAAGCCACCAAGGAAGCAGTCTCAAAGTCCACCGGCTCGTTCACCGAAGCCGTGACACCCATGGAGAGCAGGTGCCTGATCACCTCCGTAGCCTTCACACTGAGCTTGTGAGCCAGACTGGCAACGGGTATCATCTCGGGAATCTTCAAGCGACGCTTGCTCGCCTTGGGCGTGGTGATTTCCGGCTTCTTTTGTTTGGGCTTTTTGCCTTTGCCCCTGAGACGACCGGCTCGAGGGCGATCGTCATAGAGGTCCGTTCCAAGCACGACCTCTTTCCGACGCCTGATTTTGCTTTTCGCCTCTTCCACCGCCTCCTCTGCGATGTCACGCGACTTTCGGTCCTTCTTTTTCTTCTTTCTGGTTTCCTCTTCCTTAATTGGCTCGATCGAAAAAGGTTCGATTGGTACCAGGGGCTTCTCTACGGCTTTGGCTATTCTCGGAGGTGCCTGCGGTAACGGTTCGGGAGTGATCTCGACTGGCTCCGGCTTGGGCGGTTCCTTCTTCAGCTCAATTCTCCCAATGATTTGGGCTGGCTGCATTCTCCGCTCTTTCTTCTTTTTCTTTCGAGCTAGCCTGTCCTCCGGCGCCTTGGCCACAGGTGGCTCTACTTGTGGCGCCTCTGCCTCCTCGACCGGCGTTTCCTCAGCGGCCTGCTCTGGAGCCTGTGCCTCCTGAATCTCGGGGACCGATTCCTGCGGCGCCTCCACTTTCTCTTCCTCGGGCGTCTCCTCGGCAGGGGCAGGGGGGGGCGTTTCTTCGACCACCTGCTTAGGCGGCGGCATCTCGATTATGCGGGCCGGCTCCATTCGTTTCACCTTTTTCTTTGGTCGGCGGGGTGCAGCTCTTTCTTCTAGAGCTCTTTGCTCTAGAACCATCTCTCTCTCTTCAGAGACAGCCTGCGTCTCCTCAATGGCGGGAGCCTCAACCATTTCCTCCTGAGGTTGCTCCACTTCAACAGGAGCATGTTCTCGCGCTCGAGGAGGCTGCTTTTTCATTCTGCGCCGGATTACGGTCGGTTTGATCCGCTTTTCAACAATTTCACGCTGCGGTAGCGCAGTCACAAGCTGGTCACGCAAGGCGCCGGGGTCGTCCGTCTCGAGATGGCTGTCCGGGCCTTCCACCTGGTACCCCAGGGTTGCAAGTTCTCTGAGCAGATCTTCGTTTTTGACCTTCAAATCTCGGGCCAGGTCATCAACGGTCAACAAAGCCATCCGGTAACCCCTTTGTGTTCTATTCCTCGGAGCACCCCCTCGCTAAAGGGGGTCTCAGTTATTCTTCGGCGCAATGCCCTCTCCAAACGGCTGAGTTTTTGTGCCGCTTTCATGCATGCCTCCTGCGGGCATACATAGCATCCTCTGCCGGAGCGCTCCCGCTTTCCGCAGGAAACGACAGCAGCGCTTCCTACGGCTCTGAGTCGTATCATTTCCCGCGCAGGCCGCTTGCGTCGACAGCCTATGCACGTGCGAATGGGAATATGGCCTTTCCGCATGCCCATGTGTCTGTTATTGGCCACCTTCCGATGCGTGAGCTGCCTCCGCACCTTCGTCATGGGAGCCGGTCGGTACCTCCGGGCCCTCAAGACCTGAGGCTGCCTCGTGTTCAATGGCCCCCTGGCTCGACCCAGCATCTTCAAATTCCTGCGCCGCAGTGATTTCCGACTCTTGTGCCATACCCTCCAGAGTCTCTTCAGGCAGCTCACTTGCCTCCCCGGGTCTCGTTTCCTCAACGCCCTCATCTTGCTCCGGGACGGGATTGGCCAGGTACTGCAAGGCACCCTGTATCAGTGCTGAGCCCTTGTCCTCCGTGATCCCCATGAAGCTCGTCAGCTCTGCCACCGTTGCTCGGGCTATATCCTCCGGCGTCCTGTACCCATTGTCGAACAGGATCGTGGCGGTCTCCTCATCCATTCCTTCCACGGCCAGCAGGCGCTCGAACGATTCCCCGGTGATCTTTTCCTCTTTGGACTCGCTGCGAACGTCGATCTTCCAGCCCGTGAGCTTGGCGGCCAGCCGGACATTCTGTCCCTTCTTGCCGATGGCCAGAGATAGCTGATCGTCCGCGACGATTACTTCCATAGTGTTCGTGTCCTGATCGATGATGACCTTCGATATCTCGGCCGGCTGCAACGCGTTGCAGACAAAGTGGGCGGCATCGTCATTCCACGGGATGATGTCTATCTTTTCGCCCCTGAGCTCCTGAACCACGGCCTGAACCCGAGACCCCTTCATGCCTACACACGCTCCTACCGGGTCTACATCGGCATCCGTGGAGCGCACTCCAATTTTGGCTCTCTGACCCGGCTCGCGGGCAGCACACATGACACGGACAATGCCTTCTGCGATTTCAGGAACTTCCTGCTCGAATAGCTTGACCAGGAACGCCGGGTTCGATCGGGACAGCATAATCTGCGGGTCCTTTTGTGTGCGACGCACATCGAGAATGAGCGCCCTGATACGATCTCCTTGCCGGTAGGTTTCTCGGGGGATTTGCTCGTTAAACGGGAGTATCGCCTCTGCTCGTCCAAGGTTCACCACGATATTGCGCTTCTCGAAACGCTGAACTACACCCGTGACCACGTCGCCCTTGCGATCCTTGTATTCGGTGTAAATATTTTCCCGCTCTGCATCCTTCACCTTCTGAATGATCACCTGCTTCGCGGTTTGGGCGGCAATGCGACCGAAGGCTTCGGTTTCCATCTTTACGCCAAGCTGGTCACCCACTTCGGCTTCAGGATCCAATTCTCTGCGAGCAGTTTCCAGATCGATCTCGACAGTAGCATCCTCGACTTGGTCCACGACGTCCTTGAAGAGGAAGACCTCGACTTCTCCGGTTTCCTCACTGTACTGAGCCTCGAGCTCCACCTTGTTTCCGTACTTCTTTCGAGCGGCTGAGACCAATGCGGCTTCGAGAGCTTCTACGAGAGTCTCTCTGGGAATGCCTCGCTCTTTGGCGACCTGGTCTATCATTCTGTTCAAGTTTCCCATGCTCAATCTCCCGATCTGCCCGCTCGCCGTCTCAGGTCTTCTCGAAACAAATCTTCTTCCGATAGGTCAAGACGGGCCTTTTCCACATCTTCCAAACCAATTCTCACGAAGTCCCCCTCAATCTCTACGATAATGTTCGCGTCTTGTGCTCCCCGCAGAATTCCACGAAAATTCCGTCTTCCGCCCACTTTGCGGGATGTCCTGACGCGAACGGGCGAGCCAGCATACCGTTCGAAATCCTTCGCTTTTCTCAACACTCGGTTTATTCCTGGAGACGATACTTCGAGATGATACGCGTGCCCGATCGGATCCTTGATGTCGAGCAGTGCGCCTACCTGGCGGCTGATCATCTCGCAATCATCGAGGGTCACGCCACTTGGAGAATCGATGTAAAGTCTTAATACCCATTTTCCGCCCTCGGGCCTGAATTCGAGCTCTACCAGCTCGATTCCTTCCGGCTCGATGACAGGTTCTATCATCTCCCACAGGGAAGAAATGCGTTCCCTATTCATAGGCCTCGATCCCGGAGACATGCGCTCCAGGGCTTTGTCTATTCATATAAAAAAACCCGGGGATAGCAACCCGGGTGGTCTTAACCACTCTCTGGAGCGGGCAACGGGGATCGAACCCGCGACATCAAGCTTGGGAAGCTTGCACTCTACCAACTGAGCTATGCCCGCGCCATTCGTAAATCTAACAACGAGCATTGGGTATGTCAAGTAGTTTTCGCCGCCAAGAAACTGGATAAACAGCCCCCGTCCTTTCCCGCCCGAAACCAGCCGAGAAGCTCTTAGGGAAGAATTCCACTTAGTGATCAAGACACACGCCTGGCTGGATTTGTTCCGCATCTCCCCTAAGGGGCATCCCGTTAAAGAAACCGGCGGTTGATGTCAATCTTCGCCCTGTCCCTCAGCCGGCGGACCCATCCTTTCAGAAAATCCGTCTTCCTGACCTCGACTATCCACTTTTCGAATTCTTCCGCTTCCTTCGCATATGTTTCGTCGCTGGCCGGCTCCATGCGGTCGAGCTTGACCACAGCAACCCCGCCCGGGACGATGACAGGCTCGGGAAACACCGGATTAACAGGCGTGACGCTGGTGAGCATGTCGCTCACTTGCGGTGACTTCCCCAACCCGGGAACCAACCCGGTTGTTCTCGAGACCGGCTCTTTTTCTTCCCACTTGTAGCCAAAACTCTTCGCTATCGCCTCTGCTTCCGTCGCGCTCTTCTTCAATGCCTCGATGACCTCGTCCGCTTTCTTCTTGGCGCGCTCAAGAGCCTGTTTCTTGAGGTAGTCCTGCTCAACCGTTTTCCGTATTTCCTCGAGCTCTGGCAAGCGTTCCTTATTCTTCTCCACCAGCTTCATAACCACATAGTTGTCGCCGCTCTTGATCAGCTTCGAGATCTCATCGGTCTTCAGCAAGAAAGCTTCCTCCGCAATAGCTGGGTCAGAGCCGGCGTGTGGCAGGCTTCCGCCTCTCGCGACGAGGCCGGAGTCGTACACTTCAAATCCGAATTGCTTTGCCTGACCTGCCAGGTCCTCGGAGCGGTACACCAGCTCGTAGAACCGATCCGCCTCTTTCTCCACTTCTCTCCTCGCCCTTTCCTCAAGGAGCTTATCACGAATTCTGTCTCTGACCTCCGCAAGCTCGAGTTTCTTTTCCGGAGTCTTTTCTTCCACCATTATCAAGTGGTATCCACTCTGTGTCAGGACAGGCTCGGAAACCTTTCCAACCTCCAGGCCAAAGGCAACCCGCTCCAATTGCGGGTCCATCGTACCCCTCGACAAGTATCCAAGATCGCCGCCGCTCTCTGCCGACGTCGCATCTTCAGATGCAGCCTTGGCCACAGACTCGAAAGATTCACCCGCTTGAACCCGGGAAAGAAGGTCCCGAGCCTTACTGAGAGCCTCTTCCTTGGACTTCGCGTCTGCGCCCTCGGGCACCTTCACCAGAATGTGTCTGGCCCGGACGCGCTCGGGAAGCAAGAATTCTTTCGGGTGCAGGTCGTAATAGGATTGAATCTCTGAGTCTCCGACCGAGAGCTTCTTGGCAAGATCGCGCCAGGAAAACACCACATACTTCAGTCGCACGGTAGGAGGAATTTCATACGCGGACTGAGTCTTCTTAAAGAACGACTCGAGCGCGGCCGGATCCGATACGGTCTCCTCAGGATCAGGTTTGATCTCAAGCACGGAAAGGACGAGCTTATCATTCTGAAAATGCCAGAGTCTCTTGAGCTCCTCAGCATCGGTCTTCACCCCGTCGGTAAGCAATTGCATGAGCTGAGAAGCGACCAACTGTCGTCTGAGGTTATCTTCGAACAGTTGAGGGGAAAGCTTTATGGAGTCCAGATACGCCCTGTACATGACAGGATCGAACGCGCCATCGCGCTGGAACACCGGAGTGGCCCGTATGTGTGCTACAACATCTTCGTTCGTCGCGAACATTCCTAGGCGCTGAGCTTCCTGCATTAACAACGTCTGATCGACGAGAGCATCGAGGACCTTTTGCTTGAGATTCAGCTTGTCGAGCAGCTCTGCGGGAACGGATCCCTTGAACCGGAGGCGAATCTTCGCGAGCTCGCTCTCATACATGTTGTAGAAAAGACCGTAGCTGATTTCGGTTCCGTTGACGCTGGCGGCGTAGTTGCGTTCTCTCTCGCCGGGACCGGACCATCCGTACCAGAAAACGAACGTAACAATTATGCCGCCCAGAGCCACCTTGATCAACCACGACCGGGCGTGTTTTCTCATGAGATCGAGCACGAGCCTCTCCTTTCCCAATGCAATTCACTCGCGGCGGAATCATAAGTTCTCAATGGCGTGTTGTCAATGGCGGAAGCTCGAAATGGCGCTCCGGACCCCACGTTTCGGATGCGGAGCGATCGGCTTGATTGCGCAGCGGGCTTCTGTTAGATTCCATAAGATTTGCTGTGCGATCCAATTTTCGAGAGGGGAGAGCGAGATGTTCTTCAACTCGTTCTTCGGGATCTTCTCCAACGACATGGCCATCGATCTCGGTACCGCCAATACGCTGGTATACGTGCGGGGCCAAGGGGTTATCCTCTCGGAGCCGTCCGTGGTCGCAGTAAAAACCGATCTCAAGCGCGGCCCTCGCATCGTCGCGGTAGGAACCGACGCGAAGAAGATGCTGGGCAGAACCCCAGACAACATCAAGGCCATACGCCCCATGAAGGACGGGGTGATCGCAGACTTTGAAGTGACTGAGGCAATGCTTAAGCACTTCATATTCAAAATTCATCGAAGGCGGTTCCTTGTCAAGCCCCGCATCGTGGTGTGTATCCCGTCGGGCATCACGCAAGTGGAAATGCGCGCTGTCCAGGAAGCGGCTGAGAGCGCAGGGGCCCGGGAGGTCTACCTCGTAGAAGAACCCATTGCTGCGGCAATCGGAGCGCATCTCCCCATCACCGAGCCTACTAGCAGCATGATCGTCGACATCGGCGGTGGCACAACTGAGGTCGCTATCATATCCATGTCCGACATCGTCTACTCCAAATCACTGAGGATCGCCGGAGACAAGATAGACAACGCCATCATCCGATACGTCAAACAGAAATACAGCCTGCTTATCGGCGAGCGTACCGCGGAAATGATAAAGATGATGATAGGGAGCGCTTGTTACGAAGAGGAGGACAGCTTCATCGAGGTGAAGGGCCGGGATCTGATAGCAGGGGTTCCCAAGGTGATCGCCCTCCGATCCAGCGAGGTGACAGACGCCATATCAGAGCCAGTCCGGCAAATTCTGGAAACGATCAAGACGGCTCTGGAGCAGACCCCACCGGAGCTGGCGGCCGACATAGTAGACAATGGCATCGTACTGACTGGAGGTGGCTCTCTGCTGAGAAATCTCGATGAGGTCATCCGGCGGGAAACGAGCCTTCCCGTCGCTGTGGCTGACGATCCCCTTTCCACCGTCGTCGTTGGGTCCGGCCTCGTGTTCGAGCATTTTGATGTATTGAAGGACGTATTGGTAAAATGCTAAGGGACTGTCCCAAGAAAGGTGTCGCGGGAGGCCCTCGCGTTCTGCTGCAACCCCCCGGCGAGCGATCCAGTCCGCGAGGCTGGAATTCCGGCCTGCGGCGGACCGATGACTCCCCACCGCATCATGCCACGCACAATGCCTCGAATAGACACGGTTATCGTTGGACCACACCCGGAGAGACGGCGGGCACATCGGTTCAGAATACTTCGCCCTCCCGGGCAGCAGGGTGCCGCCGAATTGGAAAGGCGCGTGTACTGACATCATGCCTCGTTCTATCAGAGATAGCGCCATCGTTATTTTCCTCATAGCCGGCGGATTGGTCATTCTCTTCTCCTCCGACAAGAACTCCGGTGGAAACGTGATCACCCGAACGGTCTACGGCATCGTGAGCCCTGTGCAGAGAGCAGCGTACGCGGGATACCGGCACGTCCGGTATACGTGGGACTCTTATGTCGCGCTCGTCGGCGTGCAAGAAGAAAACCGAAACCTCAAGAAACAACTTGCGGACTTGAAGCGCCAGCACGCGGCTCTCCTTGCGGAGCAACGGGAAAACAGACGCCTCCGAAAACTACTGAATCTCAAGGCTCAACACGAATTTCCCTCCGTTGTCGCCCAGGTGACAGGCGAAGACGCGGTGGGATGGCACAGGACTTTTTTCATAAACCGAGGCTCGGAAGACGGGATACTTCCCTTCATGGCTGTGACTGCCGCGGAAGGCGTTGTGGGACGAATAGCCAAGACATCGGGGGAAATGTCCCAGGTCGTGCTGGTGACAGACCCTAATCTCGCGGTAGATTGCCGTGTGGCACGAACACGAGACCGTGGAGTATTGACCGGCGCCACGGAAAACAAGTGTGTGCTGAAGTACCTCCAGCCAGGCTCGGATGTGCGTCCGGGAGATGAGGTCGTCACCTCCGGACTAGATGGGATCTTTCCAAGAGATCTGCCGGTTGGACGCATCGACACAGTCTCCCAGGACGACCAAAGACTCTTTCTCCAGGCCAGGGTAACAACGGCGGTCAATTTCTCAGAAATCGAGGAGGTGCTGGTGATCTTGGGAGAACAGGGGGGCTTCGATATTAGATCCGGAATGGAGAGCCGACCGTGAGAGAGGGTGTTTTCCTTGTTGCCCTGGCTCTGACAGTATGCCTGGTTCAGATAAGCCCGGCGGGGTCCGCTGTTCCCATGGCGTACAAGCCGGATTTGATGCTTGTCGCCGTGATCTGGGCGAGCTTGCGCACACGCCTTGAGACCGGCATGGCGTTCGCGTTCGGGGGCGGAATGCTCATGGATATGTTCTCCGGCTCGCCTGCCGGGCTTTTTGTCGTGATCTACTGTATCACATTCGTGGTCTGTGCCGCTCTCAATACGACCCTTTCTCTTGATCAGCCTTCAGTAAGGATGATCGCTGCTTCGATGGCCGCCATGGCCTCAGGAGCCGTTATTCTGGTCACCACATGGTTCTCCGGTCCCATTGATGGTGGATTCCTCATTCTGTTCCGGATGACCGGCAAGTCGATAATCACCGGCATAGCGTGCCTCATAGCCTTTCCCGTGCTCAATCGAGCTATGGGTGCCTTTTCTAGAGTCATCGGAGCCTCGCAATGACGGACGTTCTCAGGAGAGAAAGCCCAGTGACGTCCCTCCGGCCAAAGATCCGGATAGCTGGCTTTGTCGTTCTCCTGGTAATGGGTCTCATCGTCGCGAGGCTTTGGCAACTGCAGATGATTCGGGGAAAGAGCTTTGACGAGATGTCGTGGAACAACCGTGTTCGGTTCGTCAGAATCGCACCGTCGCGCGGCACAATCTTTGACTCGGCAGGGCGCATTCTGGCGGTAAACATGCCGAGCTTCACGTGTTCGCTGGTTCCCGGCGAGCTTGACCAACCCTATGAAGTGATCCGGGCGTGCGGCCCTGCTTTAGGCCTGTCGCCGGAGCAGTTTCGGAAGCTGATAGAAGGGAGCGCCTCAGTTCCCAAGTTCATGAATTTTCCCATAAAGAAGAACCTGAGCCTCGAGGAATTCTCCCTCGTCAAGACACACTTATGGGGAATGAAAGGAGTAGTCCTCGAAAGCAAGCCGTGCCGCCACTATCCCATGCGTGACACCCTGTGCCATGTGATAGGGACCCTGGGCGAGGTGTCAGCAAAGGAGCTCGCCAGGAACGAGAAACTCGGGTACAGGGCGGGTGATATGCTCGGGAAGTCGGGAATCGAGAAAGAATACGAGCCCTATCTTAGAGGAGAAGAAGGGTGGGAACAGATCGAGATTGACGCGAAGGGCCGGCAACTGACGAAGCTCTCGAGCAGATCTCCTGTGCCCGGCTCGGACTTGATCCTGACTGTTGACGCCTCGTTTCAAAAGTTCGTAGAACAGCTCTTTATCCACAGGGCTGGATCGATTGTTGCCGTGGATCCGGACACCGGTCGCGTGCTTGCACTCGTGAGCAAGCCCGGGTTCGACCTGTCTCTGTTCTCACCATCCATAAGCTCTCGAGAGTGGAAAGAGCTCAACAGCGACCCCACGCATCCCCTCGAGAACCGGGCCATACGGGGACTATACCCCCCGGGCAGCACATTCAAGATAGTGACTGCGGCGGCAGCATTGGCAGAAAAGGTGGTGACTCCGCACGAAAAGATCCTATGCAAGGGAGAAATGGAGCATGGTGGAAAAACGTTTCGGTGCTGGAACGAACATGGCCATGGAAAAGTCGATCTGCACCGCGGTATCGTGGAGTCGTGCGACATTTACTTTTACAACCTCGGATTGCGACTCGGTGCGGACCGTATTGCCCGCTATGCCTCCTACTTCGGTCTCGGGCAAACCTCCGGCCTGGGGCTGCCCCAAGAGTTGCCCGGTCTCATCCCCACAGTAGCGTGGAAACAACGAACCTACGGAAGTGATATCAAGGACGGAGAGACAATAGCAATTTCAATAGGTCAAGGATATGTGGTCTCCACGCCCATCCAGTTGGCTATGATGACCGCTGCTGTTGCCAATGGTGGCAAGCTCATGAAACCCGCACTTGTAAAACAGATTCGGTCCGCTGACGGCAAGGTCGTGTACGACCACGTGCCGGTCGTCCGGGGCGAGATTCCCCTGGATGCGCATGCCCTGTCGATGCTAGATTCGGCTTTCCGCGACGTGGTTGTCGGAGCAGCCGGGACCGGGAGAAAATGCCGAATCCCTGGGATCAATGTGCATGGTAAGACGGGGACCTCCCAGGTGATTAGTGGAAAAGTGACACACGGCATAGAAGAGTTGGTCCCGTATCACGAAAGGACCCATGCTCTCTTTGTGGCCTACGTTAATGACCGGCCCAAGAAAATTGCAGTCGTGGTGGTGGTCGAGCATGGCGGAGGTGGTGGAGCCACAGCGGCCCCCATTGCGCGACAAGTGATTGCTCATTATTATGGGGTCCCGGATCCGGGAGATCCGACGGAGTGACCGATTGGGACACCGTTCATTTGTGTCCACGAGAAGGTGGAGGAGCGAATCGGGGAAATGGGAATCGGGCATACCCAATTGAGCCTTACATCCCCGAAGTTCGAGTGGACAGTCGTGTTGACAGGATTGTTTCTCGCGGCAGTCGGTCTGGGGCTCATATACAGCGCCACTTCTCCCGCGGGGCCGGCCGGGAGATCCTTTATTCTGCGACAGCTCACCTGGTGCAGCCTTGGCCTGCTGGTGATGGGCGCATTTCTCGTGGTTGACTACCATGTTCTGGAACGGTGGGCAGTCTGGCTCTATGTCGCGATTGTGGTCTCGCTGATGGTAGTCTGGGCTGTGGGCAACGTTACGGCCGGATCGAAGAGATGGATCGATTTGGGCCTGATGAGGTTTCAGCCGTCCGAGTTTGCCAAGCTAGCAGTGGTTGTGGTCTTGGCGAAGTATTTTCAGGGGAACCCGGGGCGGATTGCTCTGGGCTTTCTCGATCTGTGGAGACCGCTCCTCTTGGTAGCGGTTCCCGTGGGCCTGGTCTTGATCCAGCCGGACCTTGGCACTGCGGTGGTTATAGCACTCGTTGCCCTCGGTATGATCCTCTTTGTGGGAGTGGCCCGAAAGGTCTGGTTCTTTGCCTTCGGTGCCGGCCTCATTGGCGTTCCTCTGTTGGTGTTGATGGGGGACAGGTTGCTTCTCGGGTATCAGAAGGAGCGCTTAGCCACATTTCTCGACCCCAGTTTTGACCCCCTCGGATCCGGGTATCATATCCTGCAATCGCAGATCGCCATCGGGTCCGGAGGGGTATTCGGAAAAGGTTTTCTCCATGGGACACAAAATCAGCTCATGTTTCTTCCCGTGAAGCATACAGACTTTATATTCTCGATTCTTGCGGAAGAGTGGGGCTTCGTGGGGTGTGTGGCAGTGCTCATCGTATTTTGCGCCCTTTTTCTGCGAGGTTTGGGGATCGCCGCGAAAGCTCGGGACGGCTTCGGCGCGCTCTTGGCTTTCGGTTGCACGTCGATTATTTTCTGGCATGTGGCGATCAACACCGCCATGGTCATGGGGATGGTTCCGGTGGTTGGTGTGCCATTGAGCTTCCTCAGCTATGGAGGATCTTCCCTTGTGTTGTCTTTTCTTGTCCTCGCGGTTCTCGCAAACGTGAGCATGCGAAGATTTTCGTATTGAGGCCGAGACGATACGCAAAATGTTTAGGGAAATGGACTATAATTCTTGAAGGTGAAAGGGGTCTGTGTTAAAGAAAGTTGCACTTGTGGACGATCGACTGAGGGGTTCCCTCGGGCTCGATGAAAGGAAGGTTCCATGCTCCGATTTCGAAAGACAAAGACAGACGCAGTGGCCGGATTTCTTGGCGCCCAGACGGAATTTACCGGCAAACTAGCTTTTTCAGGCGTGGTACACCTTGATGGGAGCTTTGAGGGCGAAATTATCAGTCGCGGAACTCTTGTGGTGGGAAGTGAATCGGTGGTGAGGGCCCAGATCTTTTCCAATGTACTCAAGATAGCAGGAGAAGTCAGGGGCGACCTGACGGCCACGGAAAAGATAGAGTTGTATCCGCCGGCGCGAGTGTACGGCAACATTCGTACCCCGAGCCTGACGGTGGAAGAAGGAGTAATTTTCGAGGGAACATGCAGCATGTCCTCTGTCCCGGTGGAGTTGCCGACGCTGGTGCAGTCCGGGGAGATGCCGGAGGAGGAAGAGCCGCTGGAAGCCATTTCGGCTGAAGCGTGGCCTCCGACCTATGAGGAAAACGAGGAGCCCCTGCGGGATGATGACGGCTCGCCTGCCGCGAAAGGAGATCGGTCTTCCTAGCCTGAGGTCTCGATCACGGTCCTTTGCTCAAGACAGAGGAACGAGCACCGTACCTGCGGGAGGCGAGCTGCGTGACGAGGGGGGAGGAAGTAGGGCACGATTCTGGCTCATATTTGGCACGCACGGGGAGAGCGTGGCACACTTTGGAAAAAACTGGCCGTTAGTGAGGGGTACACAGCGGTCCAGAACCCTCCGCTTTTGCGAAATTCCTTGAGAAAAAGATCTTGACACCCCCCGAACGTGGTGTTACCATTCGCTTTCATTCTGGGTTTAGACTTCACACCACATCCTTAAAGAAAACAATAGGCAATCGGAAATGAGCATCCGGCGCGTTTCGAGGGTTGAGATCCGCCGGGGATGTGCAAAATCTCGCGAATCGGGAGAGTACGCCAGTGATTCAGCTTAACTTTACCTTGATCATCCAACTGATCAATTTCCTTGTCCTCTTGTATCTCCTGAACGTCCTCCTGTACAAGCCGATCATGGCAAAGATGCGGGAAAGGGCGGACCTCATCGCCACGAACAGGGAGAAAGCTCGTGAGCTGCAGCAGGAGGTCGTGAATCAGGAGAATCGACACCAAGAAGAACTGACCAAGGCTCGGCAAACTGCTGCTCAGGAAAAGGCGAATATCGTAGCTGAGGCTAAGAAGAAAGAAGCCGAGATCTTGGACAAAGCCCGAGGGGAGGCCGCTGACATCGTGGACCAGATGAAG
The DNA here is from genome assembly GCA_040753915.1 of Thermodesulfobacteriota bacterium. Taxonomy (GTDB): domain Bacteria; phylum Desulfobacterota; class Desulfomonilia; order Desulfomonilales; family Desulfomonilaceae; genus JBFMDN01. The sequence goes on from JBFMDN010000069.1 coordinate 19,767, forward strand.
GCGACTATTCAGGCCGAATCCGAAGAGGTTCGCAAGACCCTCAAAGAGGAGATGACCCCCTTGGCACTGTCGATCACACAAAAGCTGCTCGGGAGGTCGGTGGTATGACATATCGCTTGGTCGCTTTGGTCGCGCTGAGTACGGTTTTGTTGCTCCTGTTCACTGGCGGGGCCTGGGCCGCGGCGGAAGGCGACTCGCCGTGGACCATGGGGAAACAGGCTTGGCGCATCATCAACACCATCGCCCTGCTGGCGCTGCTCGGGTATTTTCTCAAGAAACCCCTCGCAAGCTTCTTCTCGGAAAGAAAGGTGCGCATAGCCCGGGATCTTGAAGAGGCCAAGGAGCAGCGAGCCAGAGCCGAATCCCTGATCAAGGAATACCAGCAGAAGATTGCGGACATGGAGAAGGAGCTGGACAAAATGCGAAAGGAGCTCTCCAAATCCGCTGAGGCCGAAGGCGAGAAAATACTAGCCAATGCAAATAGAATGGCAGCCTCCGTTGTTGAGGCAGCTCGAATGACTGCCGATCAGGAGGTGCGTAAAGCCAAGGCCGCGCTCAAGAATGAAGCCGTGGATCTCGCAATGGGAATGGCCGAAGCCCTCGTCCGCGAGAAGATCACGGACGAAGACCGCCAAAGAATCACTGAGGATTATTTGGCGAAAGTCGGGGGTATGAAGTGATCAACACCACCTTAGCCAGGCGCTACGCCAAGGCGTTGGTTGAAATCGGCCAGGAGCGAGACGCTCTGGAGAAATACGGCGAGGATTTGTCCAGACTGACCGCACTGGTAAACGCATCACGAGATTTTCGCGAAGTCCTGGTCAATCCGGTTTTTACCAAAGAAGACAAGAAGAAGATCGCAGCTCAAATTCTCGCGAAACTTGAGACGGACCCGATGGTGGTCAATTTCGTCAGCCTCCTTATCGATCGCAAGCGCATCGACCAACTGGCAGGTATCGAAAAGGCCTATCGTGAGGAAGTCGATGAGATTCGGGGCATCACCCGGGGTGAGGTGGTCAGCGCAGAGCCATTGAGCGAAGAACAACTGGGCCGGGTTACCGAAGCCCTGTCTCAGATAAGCGGGAAGAAGGTGCTGGTGTCAACCAGAGTTGACCCTTCCCTCATTGGGGGACTCACCGCCAAGGTTGGAGACAAGGTCTTTGACGGTACCATTCGCACCCAGCTCAGCCAGCTTAAGGAAACCTTGAAGGGATAGGGACCATGCAGATCAGAGCAGAAGAGATCAGTGAAATTATCAAGCAGCAGATTCAGGACTACGACAAGAAGGTCGAAGTCAGTGAAACAGGGACTGTCATAAGCGTGGGAGACGGAATCGCCCGACTCCACGGCCTCGAGAACGCCATGGCCGGCGAGCTGCTCGAATTTCCCGGCGGCATCATGGGAATGGTGCTCAACCTTGAAATGGACAATGTTGGAGCCGCAATTCTGGGTGAAGACGTCCACATTAAGGAAGGGGACACGGTCAAGCGCACCAGCCGGATCGTGCAGGTCCCTGTGGGTAAAGCGATGCTGGGGCGTGTGGTGAATGCCATCGGTCAGCCGGTCGATGGGAAGGGCCCAATCGAAACCCAGGAATTCCGGGTGATCGAGATTGTTGCGCCGGGTATCATTCAAAGGGAGCCGGTGAAAGAGCCGTTGCAGACAGGACTCAAGGCTATCGACTCCATGATCCCTATCGGCCGCGGGCAGCGTGAGCTCATCATCGGTGACCGTCAGACGGGAAAAACCGCCATCGCCGTGGACACAATTATCAACCAGAAAGACACGGACGTTAAGTGCATATACGTAGCGGTTGGACAGAAGAGGTCCACAGTGGCGCAAGTCGTGGCGACCCTCGAGCGTTTCGGCGCCATGGAGTATACCACGGTGGTGTCCGCTACTGCATCGGATCCAGCGCCTATGCAGTATATTGCTCCGTATTCCGGCGTCACGATGGGTGAGTACTATCGGGATAACGGCCAGCACGCTCTGATAATTTACGACGATCTCAGCAAGCAGGCCCAGGCGTACAGGCAGCTTTCCCTGCTTCTGCGCCGACCGCCCGGACGCGAAGCGTTCCCCGGCGACGTCTTCTACCTGCATTCACGATTGCTTGAACGTGCGGCAAAGATGGGTGAGTCTCACGGCGGTGGAAGCCTTACGGCTCTGCCGGTCATCGAGACACAGGCCGGCGACGTGTCTGCTTACATTCCCACCAACGTCATTTCCATCACGGATGGTCAGATCTTCCTGTCCACGGATTTGTTCTACTCCGGTGTCCGGCCTGCCGTGAACGTCGGCTTGAGCGTCTCCCGCGTCGGCGGAAACGCCCAGATAAAAGCGATGAAGCAGGTTGCCGGTTCTCTCCGTTTGGACTTGGCCCAGTTCCGGGAGCTGGAAGCCTTTGCTCAGTTTGGATCTGACCTGGACAAGGTGACCCAGGCGCAGTTGGCAAGAGGAACCAGGCTCGTCGAGCTTCTCAAGCAGCCTCAGTATGAGCCGATGCCGGTCGAGCGCCAGATCGTGGTCATTTTTGCCGGGACCAACGGGTTCGTGGACCAGTACGACGTACGAGCCCTCGGCGAATACGAGAAGCAGCTTATCAGCTACATGGAGACAAGCCATCCGGAGATCCTGCAGGAGCTCAAGGAGAAGAAGGTCATTTCACCGGAGTTGGAGGGAAAGATGAACAAGGCCCTCGAGGATTTCAAAAACGTCTTCACCCCTCCGGAGCTTTCGCTCGTGTAGTGGCACGGTGAAATACCAGAAATGAAACTCGCACTCTAACAGTTCATGCAGAGGTCGAAATGGCAAGCCTCAGAGACATTCGTAAACGCATCGCCAGCGTTAAGAACACGCAGAAGATAACCAACGCGATGAAGATGGTTGCTGCGGCGAAGCTCCGGCGTGCAGAAGAAAACGTCACCGCTGCCCGGCCGTTCGCTGAAAAGATGAGGGACGTGCTCATGTCCTTGGCGGCAAGGACTGACCCGACCGCTCATCCCATGCTGGAGATCCGTGAGCCCAAGAAGGTTCTCCTGATCCTTATCACAGCGGATCGAGGGCTGTGTGGTGGCTTCAACTCTAACCTCATCCGTCGAGCAGAAGCGTTCATTAAGGAGATGACAGCGAAAGGGATCGGAGTCGACCTGCTTACCGTGGGCCGTAAAGGGAATGACTATTTCCGGCGGCGGGCAATCACCATCGTGAAACCATTCTCCAATGTGATGAACAACGTCAGCTATGAGCTGGCAGGGGATATTGTTGCTGAGGCGGCGCAGAGATTCACTAGTGGAGAATACGAAGAAGTATATGTGTTGTTTAACCGGTTCCGGACTGCTGTTACACAGATACTGACCCTGCGCAAGCTTCTCCCCGTCGCGCCCGAAGAGGCGGGGCCGCGCCAGTTGGAGTATCTGTACGAGCCGTCTGAGGAGGAGCTGCTCGAGGCAATTCTGCCCCGGTACGTGCAGACCCAGGTTTTCACGGCGCTCCTCGATTCCGTGGCTAGCGAGCAGGGCGCGCGCATGACGGCCATGGAAGCGGCGACCTCGAATGCCGAGGAGATGATTTACAAGCTGACCCTCAAGGCGAACCGTATGCGTCAGGAATCGATCACCACAGAGCTTATGGAGATCGTCGGCGGCGCAGAGGCTTTGAAGGGATAGGCGCGCCGCTGGCCGACACAGGTTTTGCAGAACCAAAGGTATACGCTTTGAGGAGGATATCCGAAGATGGCTGTAGGAAAAATAGTTCAAGTAATCGGTCCGGTCGTTGACGTGGAATTCCCGGAAGGCGAGCTTCCGGCAATCTTCAACGGACTTCTCATCTCCAATCCTGCGATCAACGACCAGCCTGACAATCTCGTGGTCGAGGTCGCGCAGCACCTCGGTGACAACGTGGTGCGAACAATCGCCATGGACACCACGGATGGGCTGGTCAGGGGCATGGCGGTCAAGGATACGGGCGGGCCCATCGAGGTCCCGGTAGGTAAGGAAGTCCTCGGACGGATCATGAACGTGGTCGGCCGGGCTGTGGACGAGCTCGGACCGATCCAATCCAAGGCCACAAGGCCGATCCACCGCTCTGCCCCGTCCTTTGAAGAGCAGGTGACGCAGATTTCCGTTCAGGAGACAGGCATCAAGGTCGTCGATCTCATCGCGCCGTTCATGCGAGGTGGAAAGATCGGCTTCTTCGGCGGCGCTGGAGTGGGCAAGACGGTCTTCATGATGGAGATCATCAATAATATCGCCAAACAATTCGGCGGCACGTCCGTGTTTGCCGGGGTGGGCGAGCGCTCCCGAGAAGGGAACGACCTGTACCTCGAAATGGGCGGGGTCCTTCCGGGCATGAAAAAGCCGGAGGGCGAACGAGTTATCGATCGTGCAGCTCTTATCTACGGCCAGATGAACGAGCCTCCGGGAGCTCGGGCGCGGGTCGGCCTGACCGCTCTGACCGTTGCTGAGTATTTCCGCGACGAGATGGGCATGGACGTTATGTTGTTCATCGACAACATCTTCCGGTTTACCCAGGCGGGCTCGGAGGTGTCGGCTCTTCTCGGCCGGATGCCCTCCGCGGTCGGCTATCAGCCTACTCTGGGAACCGACATGGGCGAGCTTCAGGAGCGGATCTGCTCCACGAAGAACGGGTCCATCACCGCAGTGGAATGCATCTACGTGCCTGCCGACGACTTGACAGACCCGGCGCCGGCAACGACCTTTGCGCACTTGGACGGGACCGTCGTTCTTTCGCGGCAGGTCGCCGAGCTCGGCATCTACCCGGCCGTCGACCCGCTGGATTCGACGTCGAGAATTCTCGACCCACGAGTCATTGGAGAGGATCACTACCAGGTTGCTCGCCAGGTGCAGCTCGTTCTCCAGCGGTACAAGGATCTCCAGGATATCATCGCGATCCTCGGTATGGACGAGCTTTCCGAAGACGACAAACTCGTCGTGGCCCGTGCACGGAGGATACAGCGCTTCCTGTCGCAGCCGTTCTTTGTTGCACAGGAGTTCACCGGCACACCGGGGCGCTACGTAAAGATCGAGGACACGGTTTCTGGCTTCAGGGAAATCGTCGAGGGCAAGCTGGACGATCTGCCCGAGCAGGCGTTCTACATGGTAGGCGATATCGCGGAGGTCAAGGCCAAAGCAGAACGACTGAAGGGTCAGGCCGCTTGATCAGGAGATGTCCATGGCGGAGAAATTTAAGGTTGAGCTTGTCACACCGAAAGGGGTGCTGCTTGACAAGGAAGTAGAAGAGGTTGTAGCTCCTGGAATTATGGGCGAGTTCGGCGTGCTTATCGGGCACACCCCCATGCTCACGTTCATAAAGCCAGGGATTCTCTCGTACCTGGAGGACAATAAGTTCACCAAGTTTGTCGTCGGCCGAGGGTTCTGCGAGGTTCTCAGGGACAGCGTGAGCGTACTGGTGGACGAAGCGTACCCGGCGGAGGAAGTGGACACGGCTGCTGCTCAGGAAGAGGTCTCCACGTTGGAGAGAGAGCTTGCCGCTATCAGTGCCGCCGAGAATCCCGACCAGTACGAAAAGGTTGCGGACAAGCTGAAAGTAGCCAAGGTAAAGGTGTCGCTTAGCTCCAGTGGTCACTGAGCAGCCTGAGTGCCTCGTATGAGAGGAAATAGGCAAGGCGTTGATGAGGCCCCGGCTGGATCCGGATCATGTACCGGACGGCCGGGGCCTTCTCGTTGGGCATGTGTGACATGAGCGCCCGATGGGCGGTCTAAAGCCTCTTGACTTATGGTCAAACCTGGATTAGTATAAAAATTTGGAGCTTAGACTATCTATCGAAGAGGCAGCATGAACCCAACCGATTCGAGCGGCAATTCAACAGGCGATTCCTACCCGGACGCCGAATTGGACTTTGAGACTGGACTCAAACGTGCGCGGCTTCTGCACGAAACTGGCGAACACGAGAGCGCCATACGGCTCCTGGAGGAACTGGAGCACAAATATGTGTATGCCGTAGAGGTGTTCGACATCCTCGGGGATGCGCTTCTGGCCAAAGGGGATGTTGCGGCAGGCATCCGGTACAAGACGGTGCATCAGGTCCTGAAAGGCACTTTCAGAATCATCGGAGACAGGAGCCCGCGACAAAAGTCCATCCCGGTAGTCGATCTTGAAGCGGCGCAAACGACCGAAGAGGAGGCCGGCCGAGAAGTGATCCACGCGGTTACTCCTGCTGAGGTTGGGGAAGTCGACGAAAGTGTTGTGCCGATCACCCGATCCATGGCTCAGCAACTAATGAGCCAGGGGCATTACGATCGGGCCGCAGGCATTCTCGACCGTCTTGTCTTACAGAATCCCGATGACGATTCTTTGAGAAAGACGCGAGATGTGGCCAGGCGCAAGCAGCGCGAGAAGAGGCTTCTGGAGGTTTTTCAGCGCTGGCTTGGAAATATCGAGCAGATGAAAGCTAGTGAGTCGTCCCCACGATGAGTGACCGATTATTGACGTTACACGCTCGCCTCCGCAAAATGGGCGTGGACGCTCTGTTGTTCACCACCTCGGAAGTGGTCCCTTCCACGAATCTCCGCTATCTAACGGGTTTCACGGGCTCGGACGCTGCCATTTTGATCACAGCGAGGGAGCGGAGGTTTTTCACAGACGGCAGGTACAAGACTCAGGCACGCGAACAGGCTACCGAGTTTATTGTTGAAACCGTCAGAGACAAGATCGGGGCGCTGACCCGTACGCTACGGACTCTGGGGATTGCCCGGCTGGGTGTAGAGTCCGCCAGGATTAGCTACGAGCAGGTGATCCGGTTGAAGAACGGGGTTCCCGGCCTTGAAGTGGTCCCCCTGAAGCGGAGTTTTCTTGAGGGGTTTCGCGCTCGGAAGAGCGTGGAAGAGAAGGCCACCATGTGCGAGGCCGCACGCATAGCTTCGCAGGCCTGTCGCGAAGTCCTCGACAAGGGTTTGATCGGCCGCCGAGAGGTGGAAGTGGCCGGGGACTTGGAGTCCCATTTTCGCATGCTCGGAGCGGATGGGGCCTCCTTCGAGACCATCGTTGCATCGGGGCTTCGCAGTGCCCTACCCCATGGCGCTGCCTCGGAGAAGCTTGTAGCGGAGAAGGAGTTGGTGGTCGTTGATTACGGGTGCCGGCTTCACGGTTATTGTAGTGATGAGACGGTGACGTGTTGCACGGGAAAACCGTCATCGGACCAGAAAAAGATTCACCTGGCCGTGTACGATGCCCATATGCGAGCCCTGAGCGCGGTGCGCGAAGGGGTCAATGTGCGAGAAGTTGATCGGGTCGCGCGGAGTGTGATCGAAAACGCGGGATACGGGAAATTCTTTTTGCACGGGCTCGGCCATGGCGTAGGATTGGAAGTTCACGAGCCACCGTATCTGTCTCCTCGGGGAAGAGGGGTACTGACCGAGGGTATGGTGTTCACCATAGAGCCAGGGATTTATGTTGAGGGGGTGGGCGGAGTGAGACTCGAGAGCCTTGTTTATCTGGGAAGTGCTGGCGCTGAGGTGCTCTGCGATATGCCCAAGGACCTCATCGTTCTCGGCTGAACACGGCCACTGACCCGCAAACCTCGGCCGTCGTCCGGCGGTGAAACCATTCTCAATAGCAGGAAGTGGCACTGAGTAATCATTCGGGGGTCATTGACCCCGCATTGAGGATGTATCGCCTCGCTAAGAGAAATCCATCGTGCGGCTCGAGTCGCACGCGTATCAATGTAGTGGAGGATTGTATGTACTCGACTCCTGATTTCCGGAAGGGTCTGAAAATAGAGCTGAACGGGGAGCCGTACGTCATTGTTGATTTCTTGCATGTCAAGCCCGGCAAAGGAGGCGCTTTCGTAAGGACCACCCTGAAGAGCATGATAACAGGCAATGTCCTGGATCGCACGTTCAGGTCCGGAGAAAAAGTCGGAAGGCCGAACCTGGAAGAAAAAGAAATGCAGTATCTCTATGAGAGCGAAGGTCAATTCCACTTCATGGATACCGAGACGTACGAGCAATCTTTTCTCACCAGTGAGCAATTGGGTGATGCACGGCAGTACCTTCAGGAGAATGTTACCGTGACGGTGCTGTTCCACGATAACAAACCGATTGGCGTTGAAGTTCCGATCTTTGTAGAGCTGACGGTCACAGCCACCGAGCCGGGGGTCAGAGGGGACACAGCGGGGGGTGCTACTAAGCCCGCAACACTCGAGACGGGAATGACCGTGCAAGTGCCACTCTTTGTAAACGAAGGCGACGTTCTGAAAATCGATACGAGAACGGGCAAATACATCGAACGCGTTCGGTGATTCGGAGCCCCCGAGCATCTTGTGTCCGCGCAGAGCTCGATGCGCGTCTGTCGTGGGAGAGTTGCACCAGGATGCACGCCATCTGCCGCGCTACGCGAAAAAAAACTTATATCTCAGATCTCAAAAGCGGGTACGGTGTCTAATAGCTTTGTCTGCCCAGATCGCAGATTGTCCGATTGCTTTGCAACCGCGACCAAGTGGTAGCGCTGATTCAGCGGCATGCTGCCAGGTCTATAAGACCCGAAGACGTGCGTGACCGGTCACCGTGAAGCTTGGGAGGGTGAGTTGTTTTCTCCGCTGGGTGCTTGGGGGCAGTCGAGATTGAAAAAGGGAAGGGCATATGGAATCCTGGGGACTTGTAGTTCATGACGAGCAGACCTTTCTCGCCAAAGTCGTGAGCTCGGGAATTGATGAAGGGGTGCTTACTGCCGATCGCGTGGACGAGATCATTCGGATCTCGGTCGCAATGGCGAACAAATACGTGCTTCAAAAGGAGATTGATTTCCGATCCCAAGAAGAGCTAGCTAAGGTCCAGGAAACCATTATCAAGCTTGTTGGCATAGGTCTGGAAATTCGATCCCGAGGGGACATCGATGAGGGGGTGCGTTTGCTCTTGGAACAATCTCCCGTCGATTTGTTTCGCTTGGCCTACACCCGGATAGAAAAGCTTCGAGAGCGATGGAAGCAGTTGCTGGTCGATCACCGAGTGGAGATTCTTGTTCGATCTCAGGATCTTGAGTCGCTCAGCGAGCTGACCCGGCAGCAACTGATGGACATGAGTATATTTACGGAAGCAGAGCTATACACCATCCGCTCCCTGACCATGGAAGATAATCTTTTCACGTCGCTGGGAATCCTCGAATATTACGAAGCCGAGTTGGAACGGTACGAGCTCATTCTGAACATGCGGGACATCCTCCCGTTTAGCCTCTTGAACCGGTCCCGATTCATAAATCTCGAGAATTTGACCGAGGTGGATTCGATCCGTGTGGGCCTGATAAATACCATTGTGATGTCAGCCGTGGTGGAGGGCTCCGACCCGGTGACGGTGTCAATGGAGGACGTGAGACGTTTTTTATCGACGCTGGATCTCTTTGGGGATGGAGATATCTTTCCCCAGAAATTGGAAGACGTGGTTATCGATCTCATCCAGGAGCTCGCTGAAGGCCTGGGTGAGCGCGAGGCAGAACTGCTGGCGAAAGAGCTGGTCGAGACTGCCAGGAAATTGGTGGAGACAATTGTCGAAGAGTGGGATGCGGTGAGCTCGCCATCGGAGATGACCTTCTTCAAACGATGGTCCAGGATGGCAATTCTATCTGATGCTCCCGACTCTCTGGAACGGGTCCTCACCTCGGATAGTGTCATCGACGATTTTGATTTCGAAATCCTTGCGCAAAAACTTGCCACCCTCGAAAAAGAGCAACTCGATAACTCGGTCAAGCGGATTCCCTGGAAGCGGATGACGCCGGATCAGATCGTCGGGCTATTCGAGCGGCTGCCCTTGCACCAGGCTCTCCTGGCGCACCACGTGTCACTATCTGGCTTTAGCGCGGAAAATCTCGCAGATTTGTTGGACACGGTCGAGGCCGGTGTCATCGATGTGCTGGCACCAGCGCTCAAGGAAGCTGTCGCAACGAAACGCTTCACCTTGGAGGAGCTTGAGCTTCTCGTCGCCTCCCCACACGCTGAATTGTTCAGCCTCCTGTGGAATGCACACCCGCCAGCGGACATGGATGCTGGACGCGTGCTCCTAGAATTCAAAGACGGCACGAGACTGCGGCGCGAGGTGCTTCTCGCCTCATGCATGGACGCCGATTTCTTCCCGGAGCTCTTCTCCGAAGCCTGGGATACCGATGCTGCTCTGGTGAAACGGGTTGCTCACAGCCTCCCGGCCGACCATGTGGGACCGTTTCTCTCGGCCGCTGTGGGCGGTCGCAAACCTGAGGTAACGCCTGCCGAGCGTGGCAAGATGCCTGTCGTTGACTTCCGGTCAAAGTCAGCCAATAGTTTTTTCCGATCGCTCCCGGCGTCAAAGAAGAGGTCAGCGCTTCGGTTCTTCACCGAGAATTAGGGGGAGCCTTAGTACGACATGGCCCAAGTACGCTTGCGTATTGCAGCTCTGTTCAGAGAAGGGCGGGCATGAAGAAAATGTCTCAAAACTCGGGACATACCAAAAAATCGTAGCACGATGGAGCGTCGATGCGTGGAAAGGCACCCTCACCCCGACCCTCTCCCAAAGGGCGAGGGAGCCGGAAGAATCCCCTCTCCCATTCTTCGGGGGCATAGGCGTTAAGTTAGAAGTGGAACGGCCAATTGTTCGTCATTCCGGCGAAAGCCGGAATCCAGTCCTTCCAATATGTTATGGACCC
>JBFMDN010000070.1:0-28232 GCA_040753915.1 Thermodesulfobacteriota bacterium
TGACCCTCTCCCCCGAAGCGGGGGAGAGGGGATTCTTTCGGCTCCCTCTCCCTCTGGGAGAGGGTTGGGGTGAGGGTGCCTTTCCACGCATCGACGCTCAATCGTGCTACGATTTTTGGCGTGTCCCGAGTTTTGAGACATTTTCCTCGGGCTTGCCTCGACCGCATGTTCGGAGTGGACATTTCCATCACTATTGGGTCGGCTCTAAGAGCGGCCCTTCCGGTCGATGGCTCATGTTAAGGTGATTGGAGCCAATCGAGGTTAATACCCAGGATTCCGGTGACCTAGTTCCTATGGTCAGAGAAATTCATCCCGATTGATTCCTCGTCGCAGTTGAGAGCGAGCCAGGAATGATTTGATAGGCATTTGTCTCCTTCCAGAGCGAATTCATGTGGATTTCCTCTTGACAATTGTCCGCCAAAGGCGGATAAAAAACTTATCCGCCTTTGGCGCTCTTTGATATGGAGGTATGAATAATGGTATTCAAGGAAACGAGTACGTTCACGCAGCAGGTAACGGAATTACTGTCGGACGATGAATATGCAGAGCTTCAAACTGCCCTGGTAGCAAACCCTGAACTGGGAGACAGGATAATAGGCACAGGAGGACTCAGGAAATTGCGTTGGGCCAGTCCTACGAAAGGCAAAGGTAAGCGAGGCGGCGTGCGGGTCATCTATTATTGGCTTGTAAAAGCTGACCAGATTGCAATGATGTTCATGTAAGGTAAGGATGAACGGGATGATTTGACGAGTGAACAACGAAAACGACTGAAACAGTTGCTTGAAACCTTGTAAGAGCTCACTATAAAGTAATGTCAATATGAAAAGATGTAAAGGTGAATCATATGAAAAAGGAGCTATTTGACAAACTATTTGAAAGTGTGCGAGAAGGCGTGTCTATCTTGAAAGGAGAGAAAGAACCTTCGAGGACTTTCGTTGTAGATGTTCCAGATGTAAAAGAACTTCGGAAGAAACAAAAACTATCTCAGACTGAATTAGCTTCATTGATTGGGATCAGCGTTAAAACCTTGCAAAATTGGGAACAACGGAGACGAGTCCCACGAGGACCTGCCATAAGATTGCTGCAAATTATTTCGACAGACTTGAATGCCGTTCGTAAGGCATTGGCGAAGAGGAAGGCAGATGAGAGAGCTGCTTGACCAGCCAGAAATCTGGAGGCAGGACCAAGGAACTTGGCATCCCCCGACAACCCCGCCGACTCTCGCCAGAGGCGTTCCTCTCGCGACTCTCATCGAGAGGTCAAGCTCGTGAGGGACGCCTTCTTTGTCAAAGTTGTGGGGGATACCCTGGGGAAAGCGATACGCTGAAGTGTCCCAGCCGGGGGTGGACACCCGGTTACCCTTTCACGCACCGATTCCGGTTGCCTGAACCTGAGAGATCGCGATTTCTATCCTGGGCAGATGTCCCCATTCTGGCCTGTCCCGTTATTTAAAAGCAAACGCCCTTACCTCCCTCTGAATGTCTAACTGCCTATCTTTTCAGCGGAATCTTATTTAAACGCAAACTCTTGTCTCCCTCAGAAGTGACATCCTTTCCTGACTTTTTGGGGCAAAGCCCACTTCTTGCCAGAGTAACATCCGTGCCACCGCGCTCGCTGCCGGGGCCGTGGAATCGTCAACCTGACCCCTTGCCACATTGAATTGTGACTACTTGATCGGGTACCTCGCCGAGAGCGTCTGCAAGGGCTCTGAATGCCAAGACTCAGGGGTGTGCCCTGCGTGGGGCCAGTGCTGTCAACCAGATCCAGCGCACGACAACGAACCCCACGCGACGAGAAAGCTCACGCGATCTATGGCTCCAGAGATTAGAGGATGAGGGAGATCCGAGACGGAGAAGGATACTGAAATAAGTCGCGAGGCGCTTGCCGTGAAGATCACGTGAGGGATTCAATCACGGATTGCTCACGCACTGGTGACGCTCCCGTTCAGACGGAATCAGGGTGGGGACTTCTTTGTCCACGTTGATCGGCTCGCAGGACTCCTTTGCGGTTAAAACTCGCCTTAAAGCGCCGACCCCAATGCGACGAGCACCGTGGACCCGTTCCTCCCGAGGAGGCATCGACCGACCGGTGACCTCACCATATATGGCGTTGAGAACCTCTTGCAAGCTGTTAAAAATGGTCTGGATAAGGGCGGGATCCAGGTCGAGCGTGCCGTCATGCCTCCGGGCTCGCTCCAGGGAATCTTCCGTAATGTTGTACGCAGCGATCACGCTTCTGATGATGTTCCTCTTTCGGTGGATCTCCCTCCAGGCTATCCAGGAAGCAAACAGAGATGTCATGCCGAAGAGCACGCACATGAGGAACACGATCACGCTGAAATACTTGATCGTGACGTCCAGCAAGTTCATGGATTCCATGACCAGCCTCCTTCCTGCAGCGCGGAAGATGATTCAGCCCGCGAACCGCTCCTACCCCTAGCAGGAAAGAGCCGAACCGTCAATGGAAATCATGCCAATTGGTTGCGATGAAGTGCTCAGAACTTCGTTGTGAACAGACCCTAATAATGTAGAATACAACCAGAATCGGAGTGGTTTCTCCGAGGCCTGATTCGGGGGCAAACTGACAGGAGAGACTCGGGACTACACTAACGCGCGTCACCTATGGCGGGATGTGAGTCAAACCTTGCTGCTTGAGCGTAGTAAAGGCAGAGCGCACCCATGAAAGCGTTTCAGAGTTATCAGACAGGCCGGCCTCGTGTAACAGGCGGTACCCCGGAGTCCGAAATAACCGCACAGGTCGAAGTCATTTCAGCAGGTTCTTCTTGACTTAAGGAACCGATACCACATGACAATGTCCAACGACCCCAGCGTGGAATCCGTGACGCACGTCACTGGTCGCTCAGCCTGGTGGGGTCTCCACTGGGCACTCCCAATTCTTGGGCTATTAGCACGCTGCGCAGAGGCTTGCCCGAACGTGTCCTCGGCAGGTCATCCATGAACACGACACCTGCCAGAGGGATGTCCGGCGGAAAATAGGCCCGCAAGAAGTTCTCAATCTCGAGGGACAGTCTCTGGGAGGCGTGAAATGGTTCCTTAAGCCTCACAAAGATTTTGAAGGCAGGCTTTTCATCGGGAGCCTTCACGGAAATTACTGCCGATTCCGCTACCGCCTGATGGAGACCGAGGATTTGTTCCAGCTCATAGGGCCCAGTATCCTGGGTCCCTACCTTGATCAGGTCATCATTGCGACCGTCGTAGAAGTAGTACCCTTCCTCGTCTTTCGTCACCATATCCCCTGTAAGAAACCAGCCATCAAAGCGAAAGTACTCTTTGTAGCGCTCCTCATCTTCCCACAGAGCGATCATCATGGACGGCCACGGACATTTTAGTGCCAACTCCCCCATGGTAAACTCCGGGAGCCGTTCTCCCAAATCATTAAGCACAGCGGCCTCAATGCCTGGGACTGGCCTTCCCATGCTTCCAGGCCTCACGCTGGTGGAAGGGAAGTTGGCGAGGCAAATCATTCCCGTCTCAGACATCCACCACGTATCGTGAGGGGTGAGCTTCAGGTTTTGCCTCGTCCAGTAAAGTTGATCGGGACTCAGGACTTCACCCACGGTTGCGATATGGCGCAGACTTGTCAAGTCGTATCGCAGGGGTAAGTCATCGCCAGCTTCCATAAGCCTCGTTATGGTCCTTGGCGTAGTGTACCACACCGTGACATGGTGCCGTTCCAGTGTCCTGTACCATGTTGATGCTGAGAACGGGTCGCCCTGCACTACAGACGTCACACCACACAGCCACGGAGCAAAAGTCCCATAAACGATGCCGGTCACCCAGCCTGGCTCACCCGCGTCGGTCCAGAGTATGGTGTTCTCCTTGATGTCAAGGACGTACCTCGCGGTCACCAAATGCCCCACCATTCCTCTATGGGCATGAACAACAGCTTTTGGGGGCCAGACGGTGCCGGAGGTCGTGTACGTGAGGTACAACGGGGTGTCGTCACTGACCCACCTAATGGCACGCTTCTTGGGTAGTCCTTTGAGCTGGTCCTGCACCATGACCTCGCTGTTGAAAAGGTCCGGCTTGCTCCCTCCCGCAAGAAATACATGTTTGACGCACCCCATCGCTCGCGTGGGCAATCGTTCAGCCAGGCCCGGATGAGTAATGATGCCTTTCGGCTTTGCGCTTCGAATGCGCGTGCCGATCTCGTCATAGCTGGAGGTAGGAAAGAGGACGCAGAAAATCACCCCCAGTCGAGCGCAGGCCAGCATAGCGAGGTACACCTCCGGACAGGGGGGAAGGAAGATAAACACCCGGTCCCCCAGAGAAAAACCGTATTCGATTAAGAGATTAGCCCACTGGGATGAAAGAGAGCTCAGATCACCGTAGGTGAAATATTCCACTTTCCCAGCCTTTTCGAAAATCAGGGCTTTGTGGTTGCGTCGATTCTCGTCATCAGCCCATCGATCCACGGCCTCGTGTACAATATTTACCTTGCCGGTCTGATGCCAAGTGAACTCTTCGTACGCATCTTCCCAGGCAAACCGCTCGTACGTTTCTTTGTAAGATTTGAGATTGGCATCCGGGTTTTCCGCTGCCAGTTTTGCTTTGATCATACACTTGCCTCCATAGCCATTCAGGTCCAAACACCGAACTTGCTGTGAGTGCGTCGCACTATGTCAAAGAGCTGCTGGGCCTTTCCGGACATAGTGGGCGCCGGCTGCTCAGAATATCCACCGTTCACCAATGCACGCAGCACTTCTTTGACGCATTGGGACAGAGCTGTTATTTCATAGCCTCCTTCCAGGGCAAGCAGGATAGGAGGATTGTCTACGGTTGCGCCCAGTTGAACGAGCAGGTGGGCAAGTTCTCTGAAGCAGGCTTCAGTCAAGCTGGTGTTACCCATGGAGTCCATGCGGTGACCGTCAAATCCAGCGGCCACCATGACCAGCTCAGGCTTGTACCTCTTCATTATCGGCTCAAGAATGCTGCGATACAGGGCTACTAAATCCGCATCTTCTATACCTCTGTACAGCTCCACGTTGATGGTGTATCCTAAACCTTCTCCCTCTCCAGCCTCGTCCACGCGTCCCGTGCCGGGAAACCACCCAGAGATGTGGGAAGACAGGTACAGGACTTCCTTCTCCGAGTAAAATACCTTTTGAATACCATTACCGTGATGAACATCCCAGTCCACGATGAGTATTCGTTCCAATCCCTGTCGCTTGAGTGCGTACCTGGCGGCGATACCGAGATTGTTAAACACACAAAAACCACTCGCCGTATCGGGCAGCGCATGGTGACCCGGAGGTCGCACAAGGGCAAAAACAATGTCGTACCGTCCCGAGAGTACGGCCTGCAGCCCTTTGATGCAGCCACCGACAGCCAGACTCGCAGACAAATAAGATTGGGCACTTACCGGGGTATCAGGTGCCAGATAGGTAAACTTCCTTTCCGATGTCTTCAGCACCCTCCTGATGTAGCTAGGGGTGTGGAATAGCTCCAAGTGTTCCAGGGTTGCCAACTCCGGTTGAATTGTTGCCACTGAGTCACCGAGTTCCCTGTCCACCATCGCGTAGATAGCCTTGAGACGTTCCGGACTCTCTGGGTGCACGAAACCGGGCTGATGCAGCAGATATCTGTCGTCTCGAACGATGCCCACCATTCGCGCCATGTTGATGCTCTTCGGGGACCTGTCTCGCGGGAGCAGGGACGGTCCACGCAAAGTCGGGGCCGAACGCAAGAGCTGCCTCTTGCACCCCGCCCTCCATTTCAGATCACGCTCAGTCGCTCTGCGATCAGTTTTTCTATCACCGTTGGATCGGCGAGCGTAGAAATGTCACCCAGATCTCCGACTGCCCCGGATGCTATCTTCTGCAAGAGACGTCGCATTATCTTCCCGCTGCGGGTCTTGGGCAAGGCGTCCGCCCACTGGATCGCGTCGGGAGTTGCGATGGCTCCGATCTGTTTTCTCACAAGGTTTGTCAACTCCTTCTTCAGTTGATCGGTTTTGGGGACGCCAGTGTTGAGCATAACAAAGGCATAGATGCCCTGCCCTTTGACGGGGTGAGGGAACCCTACCACAGCAGCTTCTGCCACACTCTCATGGAGCACCATGGCAGATTCAAGCTCCGCGGTTCCGATTCGATGACCAGAGACATTTATGACATCGTCGATCCGTCCGGTGATCCAGTAGTAACCGTCCTGATCCTTCTTTGCGCCATCCCCCGTGAAATAGAGGCCTGCCTTCTTGACGAAGTAGGTCTTTCTGAACCGTTCATGGTCGCCGTAGACGGTTCGTGCCATTCCAGGCCACGGTCGTCTGATAAAAAGGGCGCCTTCCTGGTCGGGAAACCGGATCTCTTCTGTGGTTTCGGGATCGAGGATCACGGGATCCACTCCAAAGAAGGGGAACGAGCACGACCCGGGTTTCAGAGGCGCAACCCCCGGCAGCGGCGTGAGCATGTGTCCTCCCGTTTCTGTTTGCCACCACGTGTCAATTATCGGACACCAATCCCGACCAATTTGTTTGTAATACCAACGCCATGCCTCTGGATTGATGGGTTCCCCAACAGTTCCCAGGAGCTTGAGTGAGGAAATGTCATGTTTCGCCACATGCCTGTTCCCCTCTTTGGCCAGAGCCCGTATCACTGTCGGGGCAGTGTAAAACTTGTCCACTCGGTATTTCGCGACGATCTGCCAATATCGATCAAAATCCGGGTAGTTAGGTACTCCCTCAAAGAGGACGGACGTATAACCGTTGATCAAGGGTCCGTATACAGAATACGTGTGGCCGGTAATCCAGCCTATATCCGCTGTACACCAGAAGGTTTCTTCTTCTCTCAAATCGAACACGAGTTGGGTGGTCATTGCAGCATACACCAGATAGCCGCCGTGGGTGTGGACCACTCCTTTCGGCATTCCGGTGCTGCCGCTCGTGTACAGAATGAATAGGGGGTCTTCGGCATCCATGGGCTCAGGTTCCACGTATGTCGGCAACGAGCTATCCGCCATGGCTTCATGCCACCAGATTTCCCTCTGTCCATCGAGTCGAATGTCGGCCCCGCACCTGGAAAACACGATCACAGTTTCGACCTCGGGAATCTGCCGCAGGGCCTCGTCCACGTTGTTCTTCAGGGCGAGCTGTCTGCCTCCGCGATAGCCTCCGTCAACGGTGACCACGAGCCGGGCTCCGCAGTCTCGAATACGGTTCGCGAGTGATTCGGCGCTGAACCCTCCGAAGACCACGCTATGGATTGCTCCGATTCTTGCGCACGCCAACATGGCCACCACGAGCTCTACGATCATAGGCATGTAAATTATTACTCTGTCCCCCTTTTTGACTCCCCTTGACTTGAGGACTGCCGAAAACCGATTGACTTGCGTGTACAGGTCCAGGTATGTTACCACCCGTGACTCACTCGGGGCATCTCCTTCCCAGTAGTAGGCCACCCGATTCTTCAGTCGGTGCAGATGCCTGTCCAGGCAGTTGTACGTGGAGTTGAGCACCCCCCCACCAAACCATTGGATCACGGCCTCTTCGAAATCATACCGAAGCACAAAATCCCAGGGTTTGTACCACGACAGATATTTTTCGGCCTGCTCGGCCCAGAAACCTTCCGCGTCCTGTATGGACCTCTCGTACAGCCTTTCGTATTCGTCTTTGCCGCGTATGTACGCTGACTGCTGGTAGTGTTCCAAATGTGCTCCGTAAGATTCAACCGGCTTTGTCATTGTCAAACCTCCTCGTATCCGGGTTTGCCGACGCGCCCCTCTTTTCTCGCGCATGCCGGCTCCTCCGGAAAGAATTGCAGTGAAACAAGGAGCAATCAGGCCTTGGTCTCGGAGAAGGATATCACTTTAGCCTTGAGCGTGCGAGGAGGGTCAGGTCTTGTTTTTTGCTGTCTTCTTTTCCCGACGAACTATCATGTTCAAACCTGACGGAGCGGAGCCAGACATACGCTGGGATTTCCTGCTGGATATGGTCATGGTGACCGCTAACCTGAGCAAGAAACAAAGCCTGACCCCAGGCTTGCCATTTCGTGACAGTGCCAAGCTCCTGTCCAATCACAAGTCCCCACCGTTCCAGCCGAAATCTTGCTTGATCCCCAGTTTCATCGTTTTCTTCCAGAGTGCTTGCCGACTAATACCCAGCAGCTTAGCTGCCTCCGCCTTCTTTCCCCCCGTCCGCCTTAAGGCATTCAGGACCACCTCCAGTTCCCCTTTGCCGGGTCTGGCACGAGTAGTCTTCGGCGTCTCTTTGGCGCCTGTGATTCCTTCCGGAAGGTGCGCCGCCTCTATACTAGCTCCTCGACAAACGACGAACGCGTATTCCAGAGCATTGACAAGCTCCCGAATATTCCCCGGCCAGCGGTAGGCTAGCAAGTGTTCCATGGCTTCGTTTGAGATACCCCCTATATCCTTACCTGTCTTGAGCCGGTTCTCTTCCAGGAAATGTTCGATAAGCAACGGTAGGTCTTCTTTTCTGTCTCTCAGAGGAGGCAGTCGTATGGGAATCACGTTGAGACGATAGAAAAGGTCGTCTCGGAACTTCTCTCGCTGAATCATGTCTTCCAGGTTGCGGTGAGTGGCTGAGATAATCCGCACGTCAACCTTTACGGGGGTGCTGTCCCCCACTCTCTCCAACTCCTTTTCTTGAATCACTCTCAAAATCTTGACCTGCATTGAAGGGGGGATGTCGCCGATCTCGTCAAGAAAGATATCCCCTTTGTGGGCGAGCTCGAACCGCCCTTTCCTCGTCTTGTCCGCTCCGGTATAAGCGCCCTTCACATGACCGAAAAGCTCGCTCTCCAGGAGGGTTTCGCTGAGAGCAGCGCAGTTGACCTTGACAAACGGCCCTTCTCGCCGTTTGCCCAACCTGTGTATGGCTGCGGCAACAAGTTCCTTGCCTGTACCACTCTCGCCATAAATGATGATCGGAGCATCAGATTGAGCCGCATCGGTAATCAGATCGAAAAGATCTCTCATCACCCGTGTCTTGCCTATGATCCCATGAAAACGATCTTTGCCTTTCAGAACCGAGCTCAGCCTAGCTATCTGCTGATCTCTGCGGACAATCTCACTCAGGTCCATAAGTGTTTCTACGCCGCCGCTGACTCTGCCGTCTTTTCCAATGAGGATAGAGGACTTCTTCATGATTTGCAGTCGCTCTCCATCCTTTCTGACGAGGGTGCATTTGCGCTTCTCCATCTTGTTTGTCTCGAAAAGGTCACAGACGAATCCTTTTCCCGGTATGGATCTAGCGGAGCAGTTGTCGCAGTTGAGGATCGTGCAGGGACTTCCAATGAGCTCTTCTCTGGTAAACCCTGTGATCTGCTCGGTAGCCTGGTTCACGGCAACGATCATTCCATCCGCGTCAACGACCATCAGCCCATCCATCATTGTCTCGACGATGGTCTTCCAGAAACTTACCATCTCCTGCTGATCCATAGTGCGATGTTCTCCTCTTCGCAGCAAGACGTCAACCGAATGTCATGTGAACATGTTAACATCTGTCAACTCTTCTATCAAGAAAAGTTTACGCTTGCTCCAGGGAATAGGGCTCCCTTCTGAGAAGAAAGAAACTCTATGTCTGCGATTTCACTGAATGCTATCAGGTCATCCTGCGCCACCCTGTGAAATGGTACGCCATTTGCCTAAGTAGCCAGTGACGAAAGTCAAGACATCAAGTCTCAGGAGGACGAACCATGAGCACTGTGGATTTGGCCACCGTGATGCCCGCAAGAGTGGTTGACGCAAGAGGGAGCGCCTGTCCTGGACCGCTTCTGGAAGCCAAGAAGGGGATCGGCCAAGTGAAGGTCGGCGAGATTCTGGAGATCAAATCAAGTGATCCCGGAACGCGCAATGACATACCTGCGTGGGCCAAGAAAGTCGGACACGAATACTTGGGAGTCCTTGAAGCTGAAGGCCACGACCGATTGTTCGTTACTCGAAAGAAATAGCGAGGAGAACAATGGGAACCGCAGTTGAGCCCGCCCAGGCAAAAATCCTTATTCTGGCGACCATAGCTTGTGCTTACCCCGGTGCCGACACTGTGGGACAGTCTCATTTGTCTTATCCCACGAACACCTACGTCCTTCGGATACCGGCGCCCGTAATGCTCTCGGAGGATTTTTATTTCAGAGCTCTCGAAAGGGGCATAGGCGGAATTATCGTCATGTCGTGCGGAGAGGAATGCCCCTACGAGGGAGCATATCACCGTTTTGCAGCTCGGATGGACAGGGTTGCAGTCAGAATGAAGGCGGAGGGATACAATCGCCGACGGATCAAGCTCACCGCGATTTGCACAGTCTGCTCCAAAGCATTCCTTAAGGAAGTGAACGAGATGAACGATCTCCTCAAAGAGATCGGTGCGCCACGGAAAGGGGAGGTAGAAAACTGAGCACTCATGAAAACGCACGCTCGAGAATTTGATACCCTGGTCGTCGGTGGCGGCATTGGGGGACTCACTTCAGCACTGGACTTGGCGGATCAGGGATTTCAGGTGGCGGTCGTGGAGAAAGAAGCCAGCATTGGGGGAGTGATGATAGCGCTGAGCAAGGTATTCCCCACCCTCGACTGCGCAAGCTGCATCACAACACCACGAATGGCTGCTGCAGCTCATCACCCCAACATAGAAATTCTCACGTATACGGAAGTCAGTTCCATCACACGAGACGGTCCCTTCTTCAGGGTTAACCTCATACAAAAGCCGAGATACGTGGAGGAGAAGCTCTGTATAGGATGTCGCCAGTGCGAGTACGTCTGTCCCGTGGACGTGCCTCATGAGTTTGAAGGTGGAATGGGAGCCAGGAAAGCCATTTATGTGCCTTTTGCAACTGCCATTCCCCAAAAGGCCTTGCTGGACCCGGATAATTGTATGCTCTGTGGGTCATGCGAGAAGGTTTGCCCGACCCGTGCAGTGGATTACTTCCAGCAGCCTGAACAAGTCACAATCACTGCCAAGAGCGTTATCCTTGCGACCGGTTTCCGGCTCATCCCAAAGAACATTAAGAAGGAGTACTCTCCTGAGGGAAGTCTCAACATCTTGACCTCCTTACAGATGGAACGGCTGCTTTCCCCTCACGGACCTTACGGAAGGGTGATCCGACCATCAGACGGCAAAGTCCCCGACTCCATTGCTTATGTTCAATGTGCTGGGTCTCGTGATCAAAGCCTAGGGATTTCTTACTGCTCGCGGGTGTGCTGTATGTATGCAATCAAGCAGGCCATGCTGATCTCCGGCGCACTGCCGCTCGCTGATGTGACAATTTACTACATGGACATCCGAGCTTTCGGCAAGGGCTACGAGGAGTTCTACCAGAACGCTAGAGCCATGGGGATACAGTTCGTGAAAGCCAAAGTGGCAAAGATAACAGAAGATCAAGAGCATAATCTGACCGTTCGAGTGGAGCTCATGGAAGAGGATGGACGTGTGGAGGACCGCTCTCACGATCTCGTTGTACTCTCACTTGGAATGGTGCCGGGATGCAATCCTCAGGAGTTTGTCACGGTAGGGAGGGACAATGATGGGTTCGTCAAATGCGCCCAACCGAAGCTGGCACCAGCCCTTACCGATCAGGAAGGAGTCTTTGTAACAGGAACAGCAGCGGGGCCTAAGGACATCGTGGACACCATAGCAAAAGCCGGTGCTGCTGCAATAGAAGCAGCCAACTACGTACGTTCGCTGCAGTCCACTCTGAGTGATGCCCGTGGACCCGGGGATGAAGAGAATCTCATCGTTGTTGAAAGAGCAGTAGTCTGAGTTGTCGTGCCATGACTCATACCGAACCGAGAGGTGACTAAATGCCCGAGGAAGTCCAGAACGAAAATCAACGAGACAACCGTGAATCTGAGGAGCCTCGGATAGGGGTATACATCTGCCACTGCGGAGGGAACATCTCTGATGTGGTAGATGTAAAAAAGGTTGCCGAAGAGGTCACACATATACCGGCCGTACGAGTAGCTCGGACCAACATGTTTATGTGTTCGGATCCCGGCCAGGAAATGATCCTTGAAGACCTTGAGAACGAGAATCTCGACGGGATAGTGGTAGCGTCCTGTTCGCCAAAACTTCATGAATTGACGTTTCGCAACGCTCTCAAGAGAGGCAGCCACAACCCGTTCTTGTATGAACATGCGAACATCAGGGAACAGGTAAGCTGGGTACACCATGGTGACGCGAGTAGGGCCACAGAAAAGGCTGTCAGGTTGGTCGCCGCTGCCGTGGCCAAAGCAGTTCGTCTTGAACCGCTCAAACCAATCCGTGTGGAAGCGTTTCCCCACGCGGTGGTGATCGGCGGAGGCATCAGTGGTCTGACGGCGGCTCAGAAGCTTTCCAAGCAGGGTATTGGGGTTACTTTGATCGAGAAGTCCCCCTATCTCGGAGGGCAGACAGCCGCGCTTGATCGGGTCTATCCCACCGAAGATAAGGCTGAAGACCTCCTGCTAGGCCTCGTGGAAGAAGTCGTGAACGATCCGAACATCGCGGTCTACACCGAGACTGAGGTGGTCAGGAGCAAGGGAACTATCGGTGATTTCGTCGTTCAGGTGCGAAGGAAGGCCACGGGGAGGGGGGTTCAGGGAATAGGCACTGTTGACAAGAAAGTCGTGTTCCACCCATTCCACGGTTGCATGATTCGGTCAGACTGGGATGCGTTTTCTGAGGGGGAATTGGAAGTTAGGGCCGGCATCGTGGTTATGGCCACTGGTTTCAGACATTATGAGCCCCGCAGCGGGGAGTATGGGTACGGAGAATCTCCCCGGGTCATCACATTACCCGATCTCATTAAGATTCTGTCTCCTGATGGACCCACGGGGGGAATACTTGAAGTCCAGGGGCTTCCCGTGCGGGATATCGCCTTGATTCACTGTGTCGGTAGCAGGCAGGTGGATGGTATACACGAGCCCCAGCCTGATGGGAGAGTGAACAACTATTGCTCCAGAGTCTGCTGCACAGCCACGCTCCAGGCGGCAAACGAGATCAGAGATCGTTTCCCACATGTGAATGTGTACGAATTCTACCAGGATATCCGGGCATACGGACGAGGTCACGAGGATTACTACGAGAAGGCTTCCCAGAAAGGAGTTGTATTCTTTAGGTTTACCCCTGACGCCCCTCCTGTGGTCGAGAAGGCAGGACCTACCTCCGGCCGGCCCCTGAAGGTGAGGGTGAAGGACACCCTCACCTTCGGTGAGGACATAGAAGTACCGGTCGATCTAATCGTCTTATCAGTGGGGATGATGCCCAACGACATTTCGGATCTGGTTGGCATATTCAAGCTCCCAGTTGGCACCGACCGATTCCTCCAGGAAGTGCATCCAAAACTCCGCCCGGTTGAAATGGCGGTAAACGGTTTGTTGCTCGCTGGGGCTTCCCAGGGGCCTCGTGACATCACGGAAAGCTGTGCTTCCGCGGCAGCGGCAGCATCCAAAGCCGCGATAGCTTTGGTCAAGGGATATGTGGAGCTGGAGCCATTCGTGGCCCAGGTCGATGCGGCAAAATGCGATGGATGTGGACTCTGCTTGTCGGAGTGTAGTTATGAAGGTGCCTTGACACTTGCGGACACCGAGGTCGACGGCCAAGTGGAAAAAAAGGCTTTGGTGAGTCCAGCTATTTGTATGGGCTGTGGCGCGTGCGCCGCAGTATGTCCACACCGGGCAATAAACGTGAGCGGTTGGACGCTGGACCAATTCGACGCAATGGTGGACGCAATTGCCGCGCAATAAGAGCATCGGGAGATTACAGATGGCGGAAGACACCAAGAAAGAAGCGCTCAAGGGCTTGAGACAAGCCCGCAAGGAGACAATTGATTCCGTCAGAGAAAGGGTGAAAAAGAACAGAGAGATCAGGAAAACACTATCCGAAGCCCTTTCCGACGGCCCGAAGACGGTTCCGGAGTTAGCTCAGGCGACAGGAATTCCTTCCCAATACGTGTTGTGGCACCTCACCTCGATGAAGAAATACGGCAAGGTGGCGGAAGGTGACCCAAGCGGCGATTATTTCCAGTACGTTCTTCTCAAGGAGTAAGAAATGGCTCACACGGTGGACCCCACCTTCATAAATGAATTGGCCCGCTTCGGCGCATCAGATATAAGATCTTGCTTCAACTGCGGAAACTGTACCGCGGTGTGTTCTCTTACGGATCGGGGAACCGCTTTTCCCCGCAAGTTTATCCGGTACGCTCAACTGGGGATGAAGGAACACTTGGCCGCGAGCAAAGAGATGTGGCTGTGTTACTACTGTGGGGATTGTTCCGCCACGTGTCCAAGACAAGCCGAACCAGGGGAGTTCGTCGCGGCGGCTCGGCGGTACATCATTTCCCAATACGATCCCACGACATTGGCTCGACGTCTCTACACTTCCAATGTATTTGCTGTTGGCTTCCTCTTCACCGTGGCCATCATCCTCACTCTCATCATGCTGGGTGGGTACGGCTCCATGCCGACGGACGCGTTAAGATTGGGGACCTTCATCAATGTTGAGTATATCCATTATACCGGCCAAGCAGTAATGATCATAGCTGGGATAATCGCTCTGTTGAGCCTGGTCACCATGGTGAACCGTCTCAACACGGCATTGCGGGGAGCAACGAGCCAGGATGGAGCTAGCCAGGATGAGGGGAAGGACAAATCGAGAATCTGGATGGGTCTCAAGAAAGCGATCATGGAAGTAGTTGCCCAGAGTCGGTTCGATCAATGCAACACTGAGCCTGTGCCATGGTATCTCCGTCGTCGCTTTGTCCACCTGGCAATCATGTGGGGATTCCTTGGCCTCCTGGCTGCCACTACGCTTGATCTACTCTTCAAAGAGCCGTACTCGCAGGTCCCTGTGTACTATCCGATGCGTCTACTGGGGACCGCTGCTGGACTTTTCGTCCTATACGGGACAAGTGTCGCCTTGTTCAATAGGATGAAACAGCCTGACAAATATGCCTCCCACTCCCTGTTCTCGGACTGGTTGTTTCTCGGGTTATTGTGGGGGGTGACTCTGACCGGATTCATTGTGGAACTCTCTGTCTACCTGTCATCAGGTTCAGTTGGCGCTTATGTGGTGTTCCTCGTGCACGTGGTAGGGGCCATGATGCTCGTGTTGCTGTTACCCTTCACGAAATTCGCGCATGCTGTCTTGCGGCCTGTTGCTTTGTTCATACATGAGTTGAGAGCACACTGACGAAAGGAGAACCTATCAATGGAAGAGAAACAAGGTGTCGTCATCATAGCAACCCACGCGGGAGAGGATCCTGAAAGAGCAACCTTCCCGTTCGTTATGGCAAACGCTTCTTTCGCAATGGACGAGGAAGCAAAGGTGATTCTCCAAGGTTCCGCTGTCTTCCTGGCGAAAAAGGGATATGCAGAACATGTCCACGCCTCGGGCTTCGACCCGTTGAAGAAACTCATGGATGACTTTCTCGGTTTCGGAGGAAAAATCTTCGTGTGCGCTCCGTGTATCAAGGAGCGTTATATCGAAGAGGCCGACCTGATTGAAAAAGCTCAGATCATAGCGGGAGGCACGGTTATAAACGAGTGCTGCAACGCGAAAGCGGTCCTTAATTATTGACGGCAAAACTTTGTGCCAAGTGGGTGCAGCGCGTTTGCGTGGAACATCTGCCCAGCCAGGGAACCGCCAACGGAAAATCAGTCGGTTATGGCGCTTGTCGCCCCTTTGGCATGAAAACGCGCGGCACCCGAAAAAACGGAGCCGACTCCTGCGCCTGGGTTATTTCTCGGGGATAACGAAAAGCGAGGTTGAGACGATGAGAGAAGCAACAGGTCTAAGTTCCGTTATGCGTATAGATGACCTCATAGCAGCTCAGAAGGCAGGATTTGTAATTACATGTCGGTCTTCTTTTGAGATAAGCGAGGTTGATTTCACACATATGGACAAGGAGTTCCAGGCGGTCCTCTTCTTCTGTCGGTTTTCCGGCACAATAGGCGGAGCGAAATACAGCTTCCGAAAATGTTATGCACGCGGTTGCCCGCACAATCTATGCCCTCACGTGTCCCAAGCTGTCATGATTGCTAACCGGTATTTACAGAAGGATTACCGAAGATTGAAAGAGGTGGGCATTGACGTGGAGGCCAAGCTCTTCACTTTGGACGGCATGATCGTGAAGTTCCAGGATTTCAGGGAAGAGCAAGGTCCCACTCTCACACTTGAGGACTATATCCATATTGCTCGAGAAGGTACCCACGTCTCAATGCGGACCGCTGTCGAGTACCTCCCTGCTGTGGAGAATTTCGGGAATCGAAGTGAGCGCCGAACCTTTTTGCTGGCAGACTTCGAGGTTACAACTCTGGGGGCAACTCACCGGTGTCAACGGTGCTTTGCGTGCTACGCGACCGACAATGAGACGCAGGAGAAACTTCGTCAGGTGCGCATAGCCAATGACCGGTTGGCTAAGCTTTTCAAGGAATTGGATCAAGCCGGAATCACATGCGAGAAAGAGTTTTTCAGATGACAGGAGATTTCCGTATCGGCGTCCTAGACAAGAATATCCCTTTGGTGTAGCGGGTTGTCCTTAACAAGAGAGCGTCATGCGACTGAACCTCCAAAGCAGGCTCTTAATCTTTCTCCTGTTTCCGGTGGCGCTGATCAACATTTCTACCTTTCTCTGGGGGCTTGTTTACAGTCGAGAGACCTTGATTGAACAGTGGATTCGTGCCGCGAACGTGAAGCTTGGCTACGCAGCCGATCAGATAGGGCGTAGACTGAACGAGAAGCTCACAATAGTCAAGGCGATCCAGCAGGCCAACTCCGCCCCCCAGGGGCCGATCATTAAGGCCTTCCTGGTTCAGTTGCTTCTGTCAACCCCAGAAGTGAGGTTCGTGGACATCCGCAGGCCTTCAGAGGCATCCGCCGAAGGCAGTGAGCAAGCCTGTCGGTCTCCATCAGACACCGGGGCCACCCGAGGGCACGCCGGTGATTTGTTTCCGGACGATGCGGATCGAAACCGTGTCAGTCTTCTGGTCGATACCGGGTACCATTTCTTTGACATCGTCAGTCGTTACCCGGAGACGATTTCCGGAGGTTGTACGGAGCTCAAGGTCCGCATTCAATTCAACAGCTTGATCGATGAGGTCCGAGCGCTGCCCCTGTGGGAGGGAGGCAAGGCATTGCTGATCGACTCCGACGGCCTCTGTCTAACGGCTACAGACCCGGCGTGGGTAGGTGGTCGTCTGAGCGATTTCGAGCACCCCCTCGCTAAAACGATCTTGCAGGAGATACGCGGGCGTGACTCAGGGGTATTCTTCGGCGAAGGACGGCCGCCTGATCTCGTGATGGGGTTCCAACGAATTGCGTCCACTGGCTGGTACCTTGTGCTCTACGCGGAAGGTTGCGAGATTTGCCGGCCCATGATCCGCTTTCGCTGGGTATTTATCGCGGCAAATGTTGCCTCACTGGTTTTCATGGTGATCTTCGTCTGGCTTGTGATGCAGCCGATTGTGCAGTCAATAAAGGGGCTCTCTGTTTGCGCGGAAGAGGTGGAACATGGGAACTACTCAGTGAAACTGGTAGAGGATAGGCTCGATGAAATAGGCCAGTTACAGCGGCGTTTTAACAAAATGGTTGACGGATTGAAGCAGCGAGACATCATTCAGCAAATGTTCGGAAGATACGTCGGGGGCGCTGTCGCCGGAGAACTTCTCAAGAGTGCCGAAGGTCTCGACCTGGGCGGTCAAGAGAAAATCGTTACGATCCTCATGGCCGACCTGCGGGGCTTCACACTCATAGCCGAGAAGCTTCAGCCCCGTGCGGTGATCACCCTCTTAAATCGCTATCTTGCAAGGATGATAGCGATTATTGAGCAACACGATGGAATCATCGTGGATTTCTTTGGTGATGGCATCCTCGCATTTTTTGATGGGACTGAAGACGACGTCTCGCGACGGGCCACAGATGCTGTGCTATGCGCCATCCAAATGCAACAGGGGATTAGACAAGTGTCTCAAGAGAATCTAGCGGACGGCCTCCCCGAAATAGAGATGGGAATAGGAATTCATACAGGCCAAGTGATCGTGGGCAACGTCGGGTCCGAGAGCAGGGCAAAATATGGAATTGTCGGATCACCGGTCAATCTTGCTCAGCGTCTGGAGTCGATTGCCGCAGGAGGAAAGATCGTTGTCTCGGCCGAGACGTATGAAAAGGTCTCTCCCACCATTAAGATCAGCGGGAAGTCGAAGGTTTGTTTCAAGGGATTGAATGACGCTAAGGATGTCTTCGAGGTTGAGTATGAGGACCATACCCACCGCGTGTGACGGCGTAGTACGCGACACGCTCGCGCTTTGCGGGAAAGCCGCCTCATAGTTTCAGGATGGCTTCGGGTCGTTCAACGGACCAGAGTATGCCTGACCCTTCCATGCGCCTATTAATCAGATTTCTCAAGGTGCTCTCCACTATCCCCGTAGCTATGGGAAGTTTCTCGGCCAAATAACTCCCGATGCCATTCAATTCCGGCCTCTCGTACCGCTTTTCTCAATCTCAGATCCAAAATTACTTTAATCAGACCCCAGATCCATACGAAAAGCTAGGCCCGAAATTCTCGTTGTCAAAAAAATCGCCAAGAAAAGAGAGCCTTGAAATGGGCTTGACGACCGTCAGTCCGAGCAAGAAATAAGACCTGACCCCACGCTTGTTTGTTGTACTTTTCCTCCCTTCTCGAACTATTGAATCAAAGACCCGAAACTCAAGCACAAATGAAAGGAGAATGGAAATGAAACGTGTTGGAATTACGGTGACAGTGGGTGCATTTCTTGCGAGTGCCATGATGGGAATCTCTGATTTCGCAGAGGCGCAAGGAAACAAGTCGAACATCGTTGGTCCTGCTCCGCTGACGATGCATACAAGATCTTCAAACCCCAATGTGGTAAAGATCGACAAGAAGGCCATTCAAAACGCTCAATACAGGGGCGTCAGCAGGGTGACACCAATACCTATCCCCCGCCCACGATGAAAAAAAGCCATCTGCGGTTTGGTGGGATCAGTCCCCGGCTTCACTACCGTTGAAACAACGCGGAGGACATCCGGTTGAACGGCCGGATGTCCTCCATGAGTAGCAAGGGGTCAGGTCTTGGTTTTCGCTGTTTTCTTTCTCACTGAGTTCTCCTGGTCACCGTAGAGTAGTGGAGCCCGACATGCGCCGAGATTTGCTGTTGGGAATGGCCATGGTGACCGTTAACCTGAGCCGGAAACAAGACCTGACCCATCGTTCCATCGTTTGCCGGGTGCCAGGGAATGTCAGGGTCAAGGATGGTGTGCGGGGCGGTAGGAAAATTCGGATTCAGGGCCAATTCCAGGCTCTCTTACGCCAGAAGGCGTTTGTTTGCAGTGATAACCGGAATGCCGGAGTCTTTGAAATCCCCGTCGTGGGTGAGCAGCTTCAGTCCATTTCTTCGGCACAATTCCACAATGACTTGATCGTGAAAGTCCGGACGCTTCGTCGCGTAATCATTGAGGAACGAATTCATATCCATTGACTCAATCCCAGTGTCTATGGGCCGAGCTTGTTTAATGATGCTCCGAAGCGCAGCAGCGATGGCAGCAGCGACCGGCGCAAAATCAGGATGCTTGCGGTACTGCTTGAATTCGTAAGTACCTGACCTTCTTGTCCAAATGCCAAACTCCAGCCTTGAATATCGGTTGACGAATTCTGACAGCACCAGCACATCCACAAACATCGTGCTTCTTGCTTTGAGAATCCACTTCAGAGCCTGAGAATAGACCTTCGCTCGCCAATCCTCGGGTTCCTGTGGGCCATAAAGATAAAGCCAGACGTTGGCGTCAACGAGCAAGGCGTCCGAACTGGAGAAGTGGTAGTCCCGAATGTGGAAGGCTTCACTGCTCATCGTCTTCCTCCAGAGCAGCCTTCCTAGCCTCCGCGAACCGAGAAGGGTCTTGAAAATAGGTTTTTGCTGTTTCCACGACCCGCTTCAGCAAAGCAAGGTCGTCCGGATCCATATCCTTTACCGAAAGATTCGCCCGAATCTCGTCTTCAGAAAACACCCCGTATAGTTGCCCGATTGCCGCGTTCAGGAAGGCCGACGTCAGGCTCGTGATGTTCATAAAAGACAACGAGACACTCCGGCCTTGCTTTATGGCTTTCTCAATTCGTTCGTAAACCTTTTCGCCGTCGTCTGACGCTACGCAAAGCGGGCTTCCGACGATTTCAAAAACGGAAAGTGCTATGCTTTCTTTCACCTGTTCTCTCCCTCTATGCCTCTTTCAGAAAATGTCCGCTTCGGACAACTCCGATTTCAAGCAGTACGATCGCACATCAGAAGTGTTTATTTCTATGCTCACGACGGTACCAGGGAACGCACCCTTCAAAGAAGTCTTTCGGGTGCCACCTTGTTCGAGGTACCAATAGCCTTGGTCGGAAACAATCTGCAATCGTCCCCCGTTCAGCTTGATGAACTCGGATAGCAGTTTCAGCCCAAGGCCACCGGGAATCCGGCCACGCTTTGTGGTATTTGTGCCTTGGGTCGCCCAGTCTATGGCATCTTCTGCCGACAAATCCAGCCCCAGGTTTTCTTCAACGTTTTGCCGGATTCCTACGCCAAGGTCTGCAACGGAAAAATCCAGCGTGTCTCTTCTCGGAAAATACTGCCCACAACTGAAAATGCCCAGTCTTGTTCGAGAATGAATCACCGCGTTGCTGAAAATCTCGAAGACGCTCTCTCGGAACTTCTTCACAAGGCCGGCAGACATCCGTGGCATTTCCGACCGCCGAATGAACTCCTCTTCTATATAAGCGGCAAAATAACGGTCGTCTTTGGCCGCGAAACGGCGATAAGGGATTGTGGTGCCCCAAGTGTCGGGTATCCGCTCCCTACCATAGTTGCTCAGAAAGCCGTTTTTTGACAAAATCCTTTCTACGTCTGGCGGGATAGCGGCCAGAGTGATGGAATTCACGTTGTCGCCGAGACGGTAAAGAATAGCCCCAAATGCTGCACACATATCGGCGTCAAACCAACTGACCCGACTCATATCGATCTGGATTTCATCAAAAATGCAATCCTTGGTCTGGGCGTGAAGTGCTACCAATGCCTCGTAGCCCGCAAGGGAATGCCGAATGTCCGGTAGGGCGACTTTCAAACCGTGACCTCCACGACCTTCGTGGTGTCGTTAGCGAAAACGTCTATCACATTCACGGCTATCTTGTACCCGCCGGGCTTCTCATACACGTGCTCTCCGCTGGTCAGTTCCAAGTTCCGGTCTCTGCGGGTGCGATAGCTTTGCCATCGGTTCTGAAGGACGTAATTCCCCATGGAAAAAGGGCCTTTTCCATAAAGGTTGATAGCTCGTAGTCCGGAAACGGTCCAGAACAACGTGCATTGAAAAGGAGCGGCCTTCGTGAGAGCCCCTGAGACTCCTGGGACCCAATCGGCTCGGCCCAGACATCAATCATAACGTACTCAAAGCCAAGCCCCCCACCAGAAACCGTCCTATGACTCGGTGAAGGCTCCTTTCGAGGATAAACGGATACTCAGCGGGTCGCAAGCCAGTAGGCCCGAACACCTCTTCCGAAATTCTCTGGCGGGCTAACCTCTCCTGCCACCGGCAAACAGGCCGGTCTGCACCCCCGAATACCCAGAATGAGGAACCTCGCCCAAGGTGACGACACTCGGCTCTTGACAAGCATTCAATATTATTGGTGGGTTATATGTGCTCCGATTTGCCACGGCCTGCAAACACGGTAAGAATACAGCTAAGAACCGGAAATCCCGACTGCTTTACTGACCCAGCCTTTGGGGCTCCTCCCGTTACGGCGCGGTGAGACAGATGAACTTCATTCACCTGAAAACGCGAAAAACCGGATTGCATCCGATTTGCATCCGGCTTTTTGTTGGTCTGTTGTCAATAATTGCGAGTAGTTAACTGGTGGAGGCGGCGGGAATCGAACCCGCGTCCGAAGATCTTCAGCCTAAGGCCTCTACATGCTTATTCCAAGTTTTGGTTCTCGTCCGATAGGCCCCCTCGGAACGGGTCCGTCACGGACCAGCCTGTCTTTTATTTCGCCTCATCCGTCCCAGGCGCTAGGACTCGGCTATCCTGCTAACCTCGTCTCTTCCACCTCCGCAGGAGAGAGAGCGGAGAGACGCCAGCCTTACGCGGCTAGAGCGTACTCGGGTTCGTTGGCGAGTATGTTTAGTTTCCGGCGGATTTGCGAGTCACCGGAGTGCTCGGCATGCAACCTTGACCTCAACTATCCCCGTCGAGACCAGATCGCCCCCTATGAAGGTAGTATAACGCCTACACAGTCTAGTGACAACCCTTTCTCCCCTGGGTTCCCAAGATTGCCCGAAAGATTCGGCGAAATGCGGCTACAGCTCACGCTGAGACGCTCGGCAGTGACGTGGAGCCCTCCCAGAATCTGCTATCACGAGCTTCTCTGCCGAAATTTCAGCATGCGCTCGAGCTCACGGCGCTGATCCTTCTTCTTGATGGCTTCCCGCTTGTCAAATGTCTTCTTTCCCTTTCCGAGCCCGAGAAGAACCTTCACCTTCCCCTGCTTGAAGTACAATTGCAACGGGATCAACGAATAACCCCGCTCGGTTACCTTACCCATAAGCTTCCGGATTTCCCGTTTGTGGAGGAGCAGCTTCCGGTCCCTCACAGGATCGTGGTTCTGGCGATTGGCTTGCTCGTACGGAGAGATGTGCGCATCGACAAGAAAGACTTCCCCGTCTCGAAACTTGCCGTAAGAGTCTGACAGGTTAGCCTTCCCGCTTCTGAGGGACTTGACCTCGGAGCCCTGCAACGCTATGCCCGCTTCGATCGTATCTTCGATCTCGAAGTTGAATCGAGCCTTCCGATTTTTGCAGATGATTTTCGTCTGTTCCTGAGATGTCATGCTTCCCTTGAATCGCGTCTCTTTTCCCGCGAACCGGCTTACAGGAAATAGTCTTTGGGGAACCGTCGAGTCATCCAGTTTTCGATGAGATCGTGGATTTCCCTTGCCTCGTGCATGTCAAATGCCTGTCGCGTCAATTCCACGCACTCGTCCACACTGATGGACCGAATGATCTTCTTCACGATTGGGATCGAGAGCGCATTCATGGAGAGCTCATTCATCCCCAAGCCAACGAGGATAGGGATGCTAACCGGGTCACCCGCCATTTCTCCGCACATGGACACGGGGATGCCAATTGCCTGACCGGCATTGGTGATCTGGCGGATTAACCTGAGTATGGCTGGATGGAGGGTATCATACAAGTAGTTCACCTGTTCGTTGACCCTGTCTATGGCCAATGCGTATTGGATGAGGTCGTTGGTTCCTACGCTGAAGAAATCGACCTCCTTTGCAAGCATGTCCGCAATGGCAACGGCAGAAGGGACCTCAACCAGAATGCCGATTTGCAGGTGGTCCTGGTATTCTTTGCCTTCCGATGCCAGCTCCTTCTTCACTTCTTCAATCACGGCCTTTGCAGCGTGGATCTCCGACAAGCACGAGATCATGGGGAGAAGAAGCCGGCAGTTGCCGTGAACAGCCGCTCGCAGTATGGCGCGAAGCTGGGTCTTGAAAAGCTCCTTGCGGCTCAGGCACAAGCGAATGGCTCGCAGGCCCAACGCTGGGTTCGTCTCATGAGCCACATTAAGGCTGTACGCGATCTTGTCTCCACCCACGTCGAGCGTGCGGATTGTCACCGGATTCGGTGAATAGCGGCTAAGCACATGGCGGTATGCCTCGTACTGCTCTTCCTCGGACGGTGCTTCTTGCCGACCCAGAAAGAGATACTCCGTCCTGAACAGACCGATCCCCTCTGCCCCGTGATCTGCGGCAATCTCAATTTCGTCGACCAGCTCTATGTTTGCAGTGATCCGGGCCGTGTAGCTTCCATCACTGGTAACGGCCGGAAGTCGACCGTAGGTCATGAGGGACTGGTGATACTTCCGATAGACTTCCCTGCGCTCACGGTATCGGAACACCGTCTCCGGGTCCGGGTTAATGATGACCGCGCCGGTGCTCCCATCAACGACGATCGTGTCCCCGGTCTGAACGAGCCGCGTGACTTTGTCCAGACCCGTGACTGCAGGCAGCTTCAACGATCGAGCCATGATCGCCGTATGAGAGGTCTTGCCTCCCATATCAATGGCGAAGCCAACAACCTTTTCCCTCGTCAACTGGACCGTATCCGCAGGGGACAGATCATGGGCCACTATGATTGCGTTCGGCGGGAGATGATGGATCTTGCTCTCATGGTGGATACCCATGAGGATCTTGAGCACCCGCTCGCCGACGAAATGGACGTCTCTGGCTCGCTCCCTCAAGTACTCGTCTTCGATGGTGTCGAACGCGGAGGTGATCTTCATCATGATCTCGGTCAGAGCCCACTCCGCATTGAGGAGCTCCGTGCCGATCAACCGCTTGGTTCCGTCGAAAAACATCTTGTCCGTGAGGAGCATGATGTGCGTGTCGAGAATGTAGGAATGCTCCCCCAGCGGGTGATGATCGTCTATACCCTGCTTGATTGTTTTCAATCTTGCAGCGGCCGCATGGACCGCAGCCTCGAAGCGTGCTACTTCAAGAGGAACCTCTTCCACGCGGATAATTCGTCTGGGACAGATCTCTGTAGTGATACGCTCTATCACCACCGCCTGTCCGATCCCCACCCCCCCGGAGACAGCGATCCCCTTCAGCAGGAGATTGCTCTGGCCTTCGTTGAAATTAGATGTTTCGGGAGTTGCCTTTTGATCGTGCTGCTTCGTTGTCGTCATATTCAATGAGCCGACTCAGGTGCTCCACAGCCTCTTCACGATCAGGTCCCTGAGCCTTTACAAGGATTTCCGCTCCGTGCGTTGCGGCCAAAAGAAGTAATCCTAACACACTTCTGCCATCAACTTCTACACCATCCTTCACCACGGTGACTGACGCGGCGTACTGCTGAAGCGCTTGAACCACCATGGTAGCGACTCGCGCATGCAGCCCCTGGTGATTGGCGATGCGCAGTGTCCTTTCAAGAGTCTCTTCGCCCTTGGGAGTATTCATCAGAAACGTACCCCTGCCTCCAACGCACAAAATAGACCTGCAGCGGCCACAGCGAGCGCGTACACAACGGCAGTGACCGCGGCCCTTTTTCGCAAGAGTGACAACCCGATGCCGAAGGTCGCCACCAGGATGCCTCCCGCGACCACAGTGGGAACGGAGTCTACGCGTCTGACAGCCTCACTGACGAGGAGTCCGGCCGTAAGGCCAAGACCGAGGCTCAAGAGTCTCCGCAGGCCGTGAAGACCACGATCCATGCGAGGAGACCGAAAAGATTCGAGAACGTCGAATCCCTTTGTCCATCCTCTCGAAAATCCGCTCATACGAGCGTACAAGTTTGGCGCATTATACACGATCATCGTGACAACGCTCCCCACTGCCGACCACGCGAAGCCGAGTGCAACAAGAACTCCTAATACTGCGGCCAACGGCTTCACGTGGCTCCAGAAAATCCGATCGCCATGTGCGGCCAACGCGGCCATGATCCTCTTCCGGTAGGCCATGACAGCGGCTGGATCGACATCCCGCTCCAATCGCGCGGTCATTCCCACCAGCAGGGTGCTCATCGCCGGATGTGTGTTAACCTGCTCCTGGTGACGCGACGCAACAGACTTCAATTCAGACAGCGCGGGGTAGAACCTCTTTAGCACGGGATACATGCACAATACGAAGCCGACGTTCTGTAACCCATCGTAATTCCAGAGCGTCTCCAGAAAAAACGACCGCAGTACGATCTCCCGGCTTACTCCCTTGAGCTCTGGTCGTGCCGCCGCTTCCGTCTCTTCATTCAACATTAGACAACCTGCGAAAAACTGTCAATGCTTTGAAGGTCATAACCCCACTCTACTACTCAGGGGCTGTAAGTTCTCTGTAACACTCAACATCAGATCGCCTGACGGGCACCGCCTGCTGGCGAGGAGCCGTCAGTTTCGGGGCTGAAAATCGTCGACGGTTGGGGGCAGTGGCACGCGCCGGTAACTGCCCGTATCCTGCTTGATGTCTGAAAAACCGTCATCCGGTCTCAGAAGCGCCGGCATGGATGAGCAGGCGCACAGTATTCCCGAGATGGCGAAAAGCACACCCCAGATCCGAAGGTGTCTCAAGATTGAGTGGGGCTTCTCCATGGTCCTGTCAGGCTCTCCGCTTCAGCGTCAGCCTGCACCAATCTTTCAGGCTCGGTGCTGATTATTACGTCCCAGTGAGCCGCCCGGGATTATAGCCGGGAGCGTCGGATGAGTTCAAGCTCCGATCCGAGGTGAAACAGGATTCTGTCGGGTCTTTTTGCCTGCTCGGGCTTCTTCAAGATCTCTGAGCACGTAGACCACGTGGGTCACCGTTCCGCACTAAATCCCGTCTTCTTCACCGTGACTCACATCCGACCTGAGTCGAATGCCGTATTTTTTCATACGGTTCCATACGGTTACGCGAGACACTCCAAGGATCCTGGCGGCCTCAGATTGGTTTCCTCCCGACTGCCGCAGTGCCTTGACCAGATCTCCCTTCTGGTCCCGCTCCTTGTTGCTCGGAGTCATTGAGATGAATTCTTGACCCCGTACGCTGCCGAATATGCGCGCGGGCAGATGATGAGCTTCTATCACAGACCCGTTGGAAGTGACATGTGCATACTCGAGCGCTCCTCGCAACTCCCTTACGTTTCCGGGCCAAGAATACTGCATCATGAGGTCTATGGCCGACGGAGACACATGTTTTGGGCTCTTCTCATCTCCGAAGGTTCTGCGCCGCAGAAAGAAATCCACCAAGCTGGGAATATCATCCGTTCGATCCCGCAAAGGAGGCACATGTATCGGAATAATATTTATCCGATAGTAGAGATCCTCTCGAAAAAGCCCTCTCCGTACGAGATCATCTAGATCACGGTTGGTCGCTGTGATTATTCGCACATCTATGGGAACCGGATGGTTGTCACCAACGCGTTCGATGACCTTTTCTTCAAGAACGCGAAGCAGCTTGATTTGCGTGGCCGGGGGAATATCACCTATTTCGTCCAGAAAGATGTCTCCCGTGTGGGCCGCCTCGAATCGCCCCTTTCTTGAGAGATACGCGCCCGTGAACGCGCCCTTGACATGGCCGAAAAGCTCACTTTCAAGAAGCGATTCGTTGAGAGCAGCGCAGTTGACTTTGACAAAGGGCCTGCTGTCGACCCCTCGA
This sequence comes from Thermodesulfobacteriota bacterium, assembly GCA_040753915.1. Taxonomy (GTDB): domain Bacteria; phylum Desulfobacterota; class Desulfomonilia; order Desulfomonilales; family Desulfomonilaceae; genus JBFMDN01. Next base: position 27,119 of record JBFMDN010000070.1, read on the forward strand.
ATCTGGTGCAATGCCCGCGCGACCAGCTCCTTTCCGGTCCCACTCTCTCCCGTTACAATGACGGGCGCATCGGATTTTGCGGCATTGCCAATTAAATCGAAGAGTTTCCGCATCTTTGGAGACGATCCGACCATGCCGTAAAACCCCTCCTCAGACCGCAATTCACTCCGCAAAGCTTGGAGCTGCATGTCCAGAGCAACGATCCCAGTAATGTCAGTGAGAGTCTCCACCGCGCCGATGACTTCTCCGTTATCATCTTTAAGCAGCGCGGCATTCTTCACCACATGTACAATGCTGCCATCCTTTCTCGTGGTTGTGCACCGCCGCATTTCCATTTTCCCGCCCTCGAACAGCGCGCACCAGTCCTGACCCTGCACATTCAAAGCAATCACGCAGATATCGCAGTTCAGCTTCGTGCACGGCCCGCCCACGACCTCAGCCTTGGTATACCCTGTTATGTTCTCAAAAGCCTTGTTTACGGCTACGACAACACCCGTTGGGTCGACAATCATGATTCCATCCTGGATGGTGTCGACCACTGTTTTCCAGTACCTGTTAATTTCCGTATCGAGCATAAACACTCCGCGCGTTCGAGTTAACATGTGTTTAAAGAGACCTAAACAGATTTAAACAGATGCCAGACCAAATGGCAAGCCTTTTCGGGTGGGGCCTCCGGGATTCTGCTTCAATTATGCCTAGTTGCAATCTTGCCACGAGCGCGCGCACTGGTGGCCCAAGAATTGCTATCTCTCACACAAATTCTGATAGCTCATACGACTGACCGGATGAAAAACCAGGTGGACCATGTCTTGGACCTCACCGAGGTACCGATCCCGCGCACGTCCCGAACATGATGAGACACGTGCGGGAAATGACCCTGAATGACTTGGTGGTGGACGGCACAAACACGGTACCGTACCTGCACCGCAGTGTACGTGGTGAGAGCGCCGTTGGCACTGTAGGGGCGGGCCTTGGAAACTGTCTCAGAACGCGGCATGCACCAAACATCGTAGCACGATTGGGCGTCGATGCGTGGAAAGGCACCCTCACCCCAACCCTCTCCCAGAGGGAGAGGGAGCGGAAAGAATCCCCTCTCCCCCGCTTCGGGGGAGAG
>JBFMDN010000071.1:0-28038 GCA_040753915.1 Thermodesulfobacteriota bacterium
CCCTCACCCCAACCCTCTCCCAGAGGGAGAGGGAGCCGAAAGAATCCCCTCTCCCCCGCTTCGGGGGAGAGGGTCAGGGTGAGGGGGTGTGCCACGATTATTACGGACTGCCGGCTTTTGAGACACTTTCTGCAGGCCACCCCATTCTCGAAGTACACTTCGTTGGTATTTCAGTGGAAACCTTTGCCCCGCTGCGTTACGCGGATTTCCTCGCTTGCTCAGGGGTGAACGTCTGCACCGCGTGCACGGGACAGGCTTGCTCGCACAGACTGCAGCCCACACACGCTTTCGGATCGTACAGGCCGGCTATATATTCGCCGTCGACCTCGTACATGCCGAGAGCGCCGAAGGGACAGACTGCTACGCACACCTCGCACCCGACGCAATCCTCTTTCCACACGTACGGTTTTGGCCAGTCGGCCCGTTTGATTCTCGGAGGTGTATTGCCTTCAGGGTCGCGAATTGCGCCGTACGGGCAGGCTCTGCCGCACACTCCGCATTCGATGCACCGTGTTACGTCGATGGAGTGCGGCTCCTTTTTCGGGCCGCTGGCTGCTCTCGTGGGACAGGACCGGGCGCAGGTGTCGCACCCTTTGCACTCTTCTTGTACGATTCGGTAGGGCATTGATATCGCTCCTTGCCTGAGATTTTCCCTCTGTGCTCGTGGGTCTCTTCGCGAATTCGTATGGACGGGCTTGCTAGGATAGCGGCATGGCCCCGAACTGTCAAGAATTGTTCGGGAACAGGATGAGCCTTTCCACACGCCTAGGGAAAAATCGTCTTTTCGAGGAAAACGCGAATGTCTGCTCGCGTGGAAGCTTCCCACTTGACCCTTTCCAACGAGATGGATATGTTCATCTCGCATCAAAACGGCCCCTTCATGGCGCGAAGAAGCCAGCAGGGGTTCCTACGCTGCCAGGGACCGGACAGATGATCCGATGTCCGACAGAGCGCGGCTCGCAAACCATTGTGCCTGGATCGGAAATCCTTTGAACCGAGATGTGTGAAATGCCCGCGGAGAGACGTCGATACATTTGCATTCATGGTCACTTCTATCAGCCTCCTCGAGAGAATCCCTGGTTGGAGGCGATCGAGCGACAGGAATCCGCTCACCCCTTTCATGACTGGAACGCACGGGTGGCTGAAGAGTGCTATTCTCCCAATGCGCACGCTCGAATTCTTGACGAGCGGGGATGGCTGAGGAAGACGGTTTGCAACTATGAGCACATAAGTTTCGACTTCGGTCCCACCCTTCTTTCGTGGCTGGAAAAACACGTGCCGGAAACGTATCACTCCATTGTCGAAGCAGACCGGATTAGTCGAACGGTGCGGTCGGGACACGGCAATGCCATGGCTCAAGCATACAACCACATGATCATGCCGCTGGCATCCAGACGAGATAAGATCACGCAAATCGTGTGGGGGATAGAGGATTTTCGATTTCGATTTGGCCGAGATCCTGAGGGCATGTGGCTGCCCGAAACGGCAGTGGATTCAGAAACGTTGGACCTGCTCGTTCAGCACGGCATTCGATTCACCGTGCTTGCGCCGCGTCAGGCCCGTCGGTACAGAGCCGCCTCGAAAGATACCTGGGTAACGGTGGACGGGAGAGAGATCAGCACAACCCAGGCTTATCGATGCACGCTGCGTGGTGGTCGATCCATCGCTCTGTTCTTTTACGACGGTCCAATATCCCAAGCCATTGCCTTCGAAGGCTTGCTAGAGAGCGGGGAAGCGTTCACGAGCAGGCTGTTGGCCGCATTCTCGACCGAGGATCAGCCTCAGCTTGTCCACGTGGCCACTGACGGAGAATCGTACGGACATCATCACAAGTTTGGCGAGATGGCTCTAGCATACTCTCTTGAGAAGCTGCTTCAAGAGAAGTCGATCCATCTGACCAATTATGGGGAGTTTCTGGAGAAGCATCCCCCCAACGCAGAGGTGGAATTCGTCGAGAACTCCTCCTGGAGCTGCGCTCATGGAGTGGGTCGCTGGAAAGAAGACTGTGGCTGCTCCCTTGCCGGTCGGCCTGGATGGAACCAGAAGTGGAGAGCCCCCCTACGGGCGAGTCTGGACCTGATTCGGGACCGCGTTGACTCGCTGTACGAAAAGGAAAGTGCCAGCCTACTCAAGGAGCCGTGGGGCGCGAGAGACCGTTACATCAGGGTAGTTCTGGCGCGGGAGACGAATCTTACGGATTTCTTGCGTGAGGAGACGGGAAGAGAGCTGACACCACGGGAGCGGGAGCTCGTTTTGGCACTTCTGGAGATTCAGAGAAATCGGATGCTTATGTACACAAGCTGCGGGTGGTTCTTCGATGACCTGAGCGGCATCGAAACCCTCCAGGTCCTCGCGTACGCAGCGCGAGTGCTGCAGCTTGCTGAACGGTTCGACCCTGACCTTACGAGGGATTTCCTCTCTGAGCTCTCCAGAGCTGTAAGCAATGTCCGGCCGAATCAGCGAGGCGACGAGATCTTCCTCAGCAGGGTGGCTCCGAGGAAGGCAGATCTTGCGAGAGTAGCTGCGCACGTGGGAATGTTCTGCGTCTTCGATCACGTTCCAGCGAGCCAGCGGTTCTATTGTTACGACATTAGGCCTCTCGATTTTTCGCGTCATGAATCGGGGGACAATGTCCTCCTCATCGGGCGGATAGAGGTCACAAATTCCATTACCACTGAAAGCCGCGAACTAGCCCTGACGGTCATATACCTGGGCGGCGTGGATTTCAGGTCATCCGTAGCCGAGCTCGTCGACGGCGACTGGTACTCCCGGATGAAAGAGGCACTTACAGGCGCCTTTTATGCGCAGTCGTCCACTGAGCTGATCCGAAAGATGGACTCGTACTTTCCGGGAGAATACTACTCAGTGGGCGATCTGTTTTCCGAGCAGCGGGCGGAGATTCTGAAGATCGTTACAGAAGCCATGTATCGGGATCAGGCGGCTCTGTTCGAGGCTTTTTACCGCAAGAATAAGGGCGTCGCAAAGCTCATCATGGATAGGGCTGAACAAATTCCGGACACCTTCATGGCTGCCGCTGGATTCGTGCTGAATCGCGCACTCGTGAAAGAAGTGGAAAAATTGGCCGAGGGCTACTTTCCAGAAGGTTTGGAGACCTTGATCAAAGAAGCCAGGTTTTGGAGGATCAGCCTGGACACCAAACGCACCGAGCAACTGATACGCCGTCGAATCATAGAGGCCGTGAAGCAGATTCACCGCACACCACTCAACAAAGATCTGTACCACGACATCTTCCTGTTCCTGGATCTCTGTCGCGAGCTCGAGATCACCCTGGATCTGGGCGAGGCACAAATCCGTCTCCTCGAGATCGGTCACGATTTTCGGGAACAGTTTAACGGCGACCTACCACACCTGTTCACGGAGCTTGCGGAAAGACTCGCGGTACGCCTCAACTAATTTCATCTCCACGAGCGACCCGGCGCCGCGTCTGGATGCGGTATGTAACCACATATCCAATAACGGAGAGGGGAATTGCTACGACAGTAGCTCCGATGGCCCACCGTTCGAGAATCTCCAGGTCCAAAAGCAAGAATTCTTTCACTCCGGCCAGGAAATGGTCCGCATGAAGAATGGGTTCCAGAACCTGACGGAACGCCTCAATGCTGACTGTCCCGGAATCGTTGAGAAAAAGGGCGCCGAGGTAGTAGTATGCCCAGTACAAAGGCACGACTGTGAAGGGGTTCACGACCCACGTGACCGCAAAAGCGAGCCCCACATTGTACCTCACCAGAGATCTCAACATCGCGAGCGCCAGAGTATGGGTGCCTACCGGAAGGCCTAGGGCCACCAGCAATCCTACTCCCACTCCCCGGGCATCCACCTTTGGAGGGTTGCCGGAGATGCTGAGCGCCTGCAGGACGTACCGCTGAACGACTCCCCCGGGCGGGGGCTTTTCCTCTTGCACCGATTTTTCGTCTTTCGTATGCAACGCCCTTCCCTCCCGACTGCCTCCCAGGGGCTCCTTGTTGAGCGAAAGAATCCCCGAGCCCATCAAAAGGACTATAATACTTCTCAATACTGTTTTGCATCGTCTGTGAGACGATTTTTTCCCACAAGGCTCTGTATGTCTCCCTGTCACGCCTGGGCTCTCTTGGAATGGCAGAGACCCGTGACATAATGGGAGGCCGGAAACAAGTAGATTCGTTATTTCCAGTGCGTCTGTTAGCGCTAGCCGCACCGAGGATGGGGACTTGGAAACCAAGAGGCTACCTGAGTCACTGGTGTCGATCGGTCGTTTTCAATTGCTATTCTTTTCAGACGCTGGCAGACTCTATCTCGCGGGGCAGGGGATGTTAACAGAGTACTGGTCTCGGACCGATCTTCGACGCATGATGAAGTGTCTTAGAAACAGACATGGTGCAGTGTTGTGGTCTTGGCTTCTTCAGACCTGCTTCTGGAAAGCTCCGCGTGTTCGGGAGGGGACCTGGCTGGTTGTTCGAGGTTATTGCGAAGGGATTCGGAAGATGAGACTTGAGGTGACGGCTGAGCTGTTTCCGGAAGGCTCCGTTATTGTGGCTTATGCGAGAGCACTGGATCTTGCAAGTTGTGGCAAGACGCAAAATGAAGCGCTTCATGCCTTAATGGAAGCCCTCCGGCTTTTCTTATCGGTGTCGCAGAAAAGAGGAACGCTCGACCGAATCTTAGTCGACAGCGGGTTTGTTCTTCAAGGGGACCTGTGGCGCGTGCCGACCGAAACCGAAGTGTGGACATCTGACACCCAGGTACCGCTGGACGACAGTAGCCGGCGCTTGGCTTGCGTAGAGATCTAGTCTTGGGTGGCCTGAACGGCATCCATTGGAAGGAGTTGGAACACGTCCTCGTACAAAATGGCTTTAAGTTTGAAAGACAACAAGGCGACCATAGGGCATATGTCAAGGAGGGTGTATTGCGTCCCGTGATAATCCCTATGTATGATGACTTGCCCGCATTCATTGTGAAAAGATGTCTTAACACTGCTGGAATTACAAGGAGAGAGTGCCTACGCCTTCTCGGACGAGAAAACTGACGGCCAGACAGTTGCCTTTTTCTCCAGGTGCGCGAACCCTGCGTGGTCCATGTGTTACATCTTCGTCCGGGACGGCTGGGGCTCGGGCAAAGGAGGTCGCAATGAAAGAGAAGCTCGAATTGGTTCAGGGCGACATCACACAAATGGATGTCGATGCGATCGTCAACGCTGCAAACAAGAGCCTTCTCGGAGGCGGCGGAGTGGACGGGGCCATCCACAGGGCCGCGGGTCCGGATCTTCTTGCTGAATGCCGGACTCTGGGCGGATGCGACACAGGGGACGCGAAGATCACACGAGGGTACAATCTCAAAGCGCGCCACGTGATTCACACGGTCGGGCCGATCTACCGGGGCGGGAGCACCGGAGAACCCCGGCTTCTGGAAAGCTGCTACCGGAGATGCTTCGAAGTCGCCCACGAAAACGGGTTAAAGTCTCTGGCATTTCCTTCCATAAGCACGGGTGCCTACGGGTATCCCATCGAGCTGGCTGCCAGGATCGCCCTAAGCACATCGCTGGCGCAACTCCAGCGTTTTCCCGAAATTACACGAGTCGTATTTGTCCTGTTTTCACCAGCAGATCTGGAGGTGTACCGGCGGCACCTGGCGGAGGTGTAACGCCAGAGCATACCCATCTCGGGAATTGGGGGTCGGTACGTCACTTCGTAAACTGGATTCCGTGTTCGCTTCACCTCTGAGTGGGACGGGCATCTTGCCCGTCATCCTTCTCAAGAGACGGGCGAGACGCCCGTTCTACCGAATCCATCGGAGGCATGCCACCGTCCAAAGAGGGGAGACACCCATCGCCATCACCACCGAGCTATTTGCAGAATGGCCCATTCAGTAAGCATCCAGACTGCGCGAGTTGCGAAATGCGCTCCCTCCAACGGCCGGGAAAGGACGTCAATCGATCGGTATCTTCGAGGCGGATCTCCGCTCACGCGCCCGGTCCGGGTTGTCCTCAGCGCTTGTCCCGAGAATAACGGTCGAAATCCCTTTCTGGAATTCTTCCATTCCCCGTTTGAAATGGACTGCCCCTGCCACGAGATCCGAAGGTCTGGGGCAGAGTCTCTTCACGAGCACAGCGGTGCCCGCAGCGGCAAGAAAAGCCACCGATCCCACCTTGATCAAATAGAGCAGCGGATTCATGCGATCCCTCATATGGTTCCCTTTTCCGGAAATCTGACGCTGAGAACGTTCTCGTTCAATGATGCCTTGGCGGGCTTCAGGGTCGCAAGCACGCGAGGCAGATACACGTGTCGTTTGAACGATCCTATTCGAACCACCAGGTCCGTCTCCTCCTTGAATAGGTCTACATATTCCTTTGTAACAAAGGGCAGCTTGATCTTGAGGTTGTATCCTCCGTCCTCCTCGTCGACGGAATATATCGCCTCTCGATGAAAGACGGACGATGGGTCGGCGTCATCGTAGATGAGACTCCCCAGCTCTGCAAGCCGATCTGCCCCCACTACTTCGTCTCTGAGAATTGGCACGGTACGAACCGGAATCGGGTCGAAAATGGCGCGGATCTGTTCCAACCCCCTCTGCTGACTGGCTACCCATTGTCGGAAGTACTCGTCTTGGATAGAGTCCGGAAAGAGCCTGTTCACGACGATGGTGTCCACTACCAGCCCGTAGAGACAGAAATACATGAACGCTCGCTGCGTCTCACGGATCACCATTCGTTCCGCGTTGGTGACCAGCCTCACGGACGTTATGTCCTTATTGAGCAAGACCTCGTCAACTCCGTCCAGTCTGAGAAAGAGATCTCTCAAAGAAGCGAAGTAACTATCCTCAGGGACGGGTATGTCTGTCAGCTTCTTGGCAATTGGCCGAGCGATTCTCATGAGGTTTCGCTCAAGCGAAAAAATTTTCTTCATGTACCAATCGAGGGTAGAGGGCATGCCGATGAATCGCAGCGATTCTCCCGTCGGAGCACAATCGACGATGATGACGTCGTACGTTCGTCTGCGATAGTACTGATTGATGTATAGAAGGCTGATCACGTCTTCCATTCCGGGAATCACCGCCAGCTCTTCGGCCAGGACGTTCTTGATTCCGCTGGAGCCGAAGATGGCTGCCAGGTAACCGGAAACTTCCCCCCAATGCCGGTCAAGCTCTTCCTGGATGTCCACCTCCTGAATCCAGAGGTTTTTCATGACATTGCGCGCCTCACCCCGGTTGTGGTCGTGAAGATCCACATCCAGTTGGAACGCGTCGGAAAGACTGTGGGCAATGTCTATGGAAATCACGATTGTCTTGAGTCCCATTTGGGCGCATCGTACCCCTGTGGCCGAAGCAACCGTTGTCTTCCCCACTCCACCTTTTCCGGAAAAAACAATAATTCTCGGGTGGTCTTTCTTCACTCTCTCCTCCCTGTCGCCTCAGTAGCCCAGTGAACGACAGCGCTCTGCCTCGAGCTCGGGAAATCATCCAGCCAGGGCCTCTGTGGGGCAATGCACTGTCAGCCCTCGCTGTTGCGCGTATTCAGCCTGTGGCGATCAGGACCGATTTCCTTCCGGATTGCCAAGTCCTGAACGGAACCGCTCCAGGAGATCTTAACCATACCCGAACGAGACCGAGAAATAAAGGCCCGTTGCAAAAGGCACCCTTACTCCATCGAAGTTTCGGAACAAAGACCGGCAACTTTGAGACCAATTTTCTGCGCCGTCGTGTTATGTATTGTGCACCCGTGGAGCAGAACACAAGATCGGATCATAGTGCGTAGCGACATTGAAGACGATGAAGAGAACTATTCCGACAGAGCCGGTGGCATGCGACCTGTGTGGGGCTGAGGATCAGGATCTCCTGTACACGCGCCTGGATCCCGTCACCGGCCAAGAATTCCACCTGGTGGAGTGCAGATGCGGCATGGCCTTCGTCAACCCCATGCCGGTGGACCACGCCATTCCCGCTCTCTACCCCTCGGACTACTTGAAGGACAAACACGGAATGACCTCCCTGTACAGGGGTATGCTGAAGTTTCTGCCAAGAGGCGGAGGCAAGCTCGTGGACATTGGCTGCGGACGGGGGGATTTCATCCGGTACGCTGCCGGTCACGGCTGGCAGGTGGAAGGGATAGACCTGCTGGCCTGGGACACTCCCGAGGACGTCCCCATACGGGTCGGGGATTTCACTCGTATGGCCCTCCCAGAGCGGCATTACGACGTCATTACCGCTTGGGCAATTCTCGAGCATGTGAAACGACCGTCCCTTTTCTTTGAGAAAGCGTCAGCCCTGCTAAAGGATTCGGGCCGATTTGTATTTCTGGTTCCCAACTTCAGCGCTCCCGGAATGCGATGGAGTTGCACGGAGGACGTTCCCCGGCATCTGCATCTCTTCACTCCCAAAGCGGTGCGAGCCTACCTGCACAGGTTCGGGATGGAAGCGGAGGCCATCCATCATTCAAGCTCCCTGTATACCGCGTATCCCTTCGGTCTTCTCAGACATTGTGCCCTGCGCATTCGTGGTAGGGAAACCCGGTGCCAGCGCTACGAAAATCGGTCGGTCGTCCTGCTCAGAAACCGACAGATCAATGGGAACTTGAAGACATGGTTACGGGAGGTAGTTGAATCGGTGGGCCCTGTAGACCTTTTCCTCGATACTCTGGACCTGCTTCTCGGCATCACTGTGGCGACCATTTCCCGAGCGCTGGGGAACTATGGGGTCATCACGGTGATAGCGAGGCCTTGCGGGCAAAAAAAAAGCAATCCTGATGAGGAGGATTGCTAAGAGGGTATGGTTAGGAGTCGTTGTTCGCTTTTTCTGTAGCAACTCGCGTGCCAAGAACCTAATACATCGAAATTATTGGCTGCCACCGAAGATTCACGAAAACTCCACCCAAAATCGCGCATATTTTTTTCGCATCTCACCGAGAATCATCACGCATCGCGAGAATTTTTTTCGCACCCCTAGCAAGCTGCTGTCAGCGGAGTCTTCGGAGCCGCAAGACTCGCGACACCGGCAACATGGTCGACGAATTCCTGGGGCGCGGCACCTCCGTTCAGCGGCCATGTTACGTAACGGCATCAGATTACAGGGACTTGCCGGGAATTCGCATACCACGTTTTTCAATTGGGCGGTCGTTTCAAAGTTGCGCGGTCGGAACCAGGGGTCTGTCAGAACCACTGGCTGATCCACCGGATATGGCTTTAGAGCTTCAAAAATCGAGCTGCGAAAAAACCATCCACCCGCTCTGTCTCATGAGGAGGAAACGTGGAAAAAAACCCGCGTCCGGTCACGAAGCGCGGAGAAGGGACTTCAGAGGGTTGAATGCGATCAACTGCATAATCCTGAGCAACGTTCAGAAATTTCTCTACAACCTCAACGGTCTCTTCGGCGGTGACCGTGCAGACAGAATACAAGAGCTTTCCGCCCGGCTTCAGGATCTTGGCTACGCGCAGGAGCATTTCGAGCTGGGTTTCGGCGAAATTGCCGGGATCTTCCGGCTGAGCTCGATACTTGGCATCAGGATTGTGGCGAAGCACCCCGAGATTCGTGCAGGGAGCATCCAAGAGGATGCGATCGAAAAGCCCAAGACCCTGCAGGTCTTCCCATTTTCGAGCGTCTCCGATAACGAATCTCACGTTCTCGACGCCCAAGCGCGTGAGATTTTTCCGAGCTTCTTCCAGTCTCGAAGGGTGGGAATCCATCGCGACAATCTGCGCGCGGTTGTCAGCGAGCGCGGCCACGTGCCCGGTTTTACCTCCCGGCGCCGCGCACGCGTCAAGGACTCTGTCTCCCGGCTTCACCCCGATCAGCGGAGCAATCATCTGGGACGCGCTATCCTGAACCGCGAAGAGGCCGGCTTCAAAGCTTGAAATTCGATGGACTGGCCGCCGGGGGGCTAACTGGAGAGCGTCGGGGTCAGGAATTGTCGGCGTCGCGTCTACCCCCTCTGATCGAAGCAAGGCCAGCAGAGTGTCACGGCTCGTTTTCAGCGAATTCGCCCGTACAACGAGCATTGCTCTCGAATTGTTATGCGAGAGTATGGCACGCGTCACATCTGGCCCCCAATCCGAGAGCCAGCGTTCCACCAACCATCGGGGATGCGAGTAGTGCGTGGCCAGCGACTCTGCCGACTCTCCGGGAGTTGGATCCACCCGATCCCAGGAACGTAACGCGTTGCGGAGCACCGCATTAGCCAGCGAAGCGGTTCGCACATCAAAATGCTGTCGCGCTTGGCTCACCGCGTCGTTGACCGCTGCATGCACAGGGACACGGTCAAGGAACGCTATCTGGTACAGGGCCAGTCGCAGGATTTCTCTGAATTGCGGTCTCAACTTCTTGCGCGGCTCCGACAAACAGCGCTGTATGATTGTGTCCAGCCTTTGACGCCACCTGAGCACTCCGTACGCCAGCTCCGTAGCAAGTCCCCGGTCTTCGGGACTGAGATCCATAGAATCAAGAACCCAGCCAAGCGCCTCCTCAACGAACACGCCGGTGCGTACCGTATTCAAGGCCGCGAGGGCAGCATTTCTGGCTGGAGAGACTCTCGAGGCCATATTCCTTTTCGTAGATAGCGAGGCCCCCGTAAGGGGATGCTTCGGGGAGGGTGCCGAAACGGAAGGCGAACCCTCTCTCCCTGTCCACCACAGGCACAGGAAGAGAGGAATGTCCACTACGGATGAAAATCAGTACCCGGCCATTTCCTGAAGACGGGCGATCCTCTCTTCAATGGGGGGATGGGTGGAGAAGAGGTTCGACATCATCCCTCCTATTGCCGGATGTACGATGAACATATGGGCAGTGGCCTGGTTCGCGTGCATCGGGATCGCCTCCGAACCACGGCGGAGCTTGTCCAACGCGCTGGCCAGCCAAAGAGGATTTTGGCAGATATGGGCTCCGGTCGCATCAGCCATGTACTCCCTGGAGCGAGAAATCGCCATTTGTACGATCATCGCGGCGATTGGAGCCAGGATCATCATGAGCAGCATGCCCACGAAGGAGCTTCCCCCCTCCTCGTCATCGGAGCGGCCGCCGAAAAGGAACCCGAATTGAGCGAGGTACGTGATGGCTGCACCGATGGTCGCGGCCACAGTCTGGATCAGGATATCCCTGTTCTTCACGTGAGCGAGCTCGTGGGCAAGGACCCCTGCCAGCTCCTCCCATGAGAGAAGCCTCAATATGCCCTGCGTGACCGCCACGGCCGCGTGGGACGGATTTCGTCCCGTGGCAAAGGCATTGGGCGATTCGTCGGGTATGATGTAGAGCTTCGGCATGGGAAGACCCGCTTGGGTTGCCAGGTTGTGCACCAACCGATACAGATCCGGTGCCTCGGCTTCTGTGACTTCCTGAGCCCTGTACATGCTCAACACGATCTTGTCGCTAAACCAATAGCTCCCGAAGTTCATCACAATCGCAAAGACGAGAGCTATGGTGGCGCCTTGCTTACCCCCGATGTAGCCGCCAATCAAGACGAGCATCACTGCCAGGCCCGTCAACAAAAGTAAGGTCTTGATCTGATTCATAGTGTTCTCCGATTATGCTCCTGAATCGTGTCTTTTCGTGAGGTGTCTCTCCGACGTTGGAGAGTCATGCGAATTTTTTTCCCACCTCAATTTTCCGCCCCATGGCAAACTCACGCGCATGGAGACGTCTCTTCCCGGGCGCCTGCAACTCTTCGAGCACGAGAAAACCGTGTCCCGTGCCTACCACAATGCCGTTGTCCCTCACCGCCTCGATCCGCCCGGGGACACCATCCCCCTTCTCAGGGGAAGCTTTCCATACCTTCAGGGTTTCTCCATCCAGCTCCAGGAACGCGCCCGGCCACGGATTCACCGCCCGGACCAGGCGACTCAGATATTCCGCGTCCTCCTCCCACTGGATGCGGCCATCCCTCTTTGAAAGCAATCGAGAGTACGTTGCTCGTGAGTGATCCTGCGGCACGGGCTGAAGGGTTCCTGTGGCCAGTCCCTTGAGCGTTTCGACCACCAGATCCGCGCCGGGTTCCATAATCTTGTCATGCAGGGTGCCCGCAGTATCATCAGGATCTATGGGGATGGCGTGCTGGAGAAGGATACCGCCAGTATCCATTCCCTCATCCATGGCAATGGTCGTGACCCCCGTTACTGCATCGCCTGCGAGGATCGCCGAGGAAATCGGCGCAGCACCCCTGTGCCTCGGTAGGAGGGACGCATGCAAGTTCACGCATCCCATGCGCGGCAACTCCAAAATGGTGCGAGGAAGAATCTTGCCGTAAGCAACGACGACAGCGACGTCCCCGTTCCATTCCTTCAGCACGTCAACCGTGTCCTGGGAGGAAAGAGTCTTCGGTTCTTTCACCGGAAGTCCCATCGAGAGAGCCGCTGCCTTGACTTCTGTCGGGACCGGCTTTCTCCCCCTTCCCTTCGGTTTGTCCGGTTGCGTAAAAACTCCGACAACCTGAAACCGTCTGTGCAGAGCCTTGAGCGTCGGAACCGCAAAGCTTGGCGATCCCATAAACACCACCCGAAGACTCAACTCGCCCTCCTTCCCTTCTTCTTCAGGCGCCTGCGATAGAGGTTCCGTTTCAGGGCAGATGCATGTTCCAGAAGGGTCGTCCCATCGAGATGATCGATCTCGTGCTGAAATACCCGCGCGAGAAGCCCTTCAGCCTCTATTTTTACTGGCTTCCCATCCAGACTCACCCCTTCCACTCGTACGCACTGGGAGCGAGCGACCTCCACGTTAAAGTCCGGCACGCTCAAACAACCCTCTTCCATTATCTCCTCACCTTCGCAGGTGGTGATACGCGGGTTGAGAACGATGATTGGATTCTTCTTCTTGTCTTTGGGCTCGGCGTACGCGTACTGCACGTCGACAACCACGAGGCGCACTGGCTCGCCAACCTGATTCGCGGCCAGCCCTATCCCCGGCGCCTGGTACATGGTGTCGGCCATGTCGTACGCGAGCTTCCGCACGTATTCATCAATCTCTTCAATCTCCCGGGCCTTCGTATTCAGGACCTCATGGGGGACGACCACAATCGGCCGCACTGCCATGGCCACATTCCTCTCTTTCCTTTTCATTGAATATGTCTATACCCTGGGTTCCCTGTCAAGATGGTCCGAACAGGCGACACAATTTCTCACTGTCGAGGAAAGACAAGAAGGGAGAGTTACGGGATACTTCCCCCCGAAAACCTCGGGTCACGTACCAGTGCGATACGCAAATCTACGTCCTACCGAGCACATCCGATCGGACCGCATGGTGCCGGCGGAGCGCAAGGAGGCGGAGGGCACGGAGGTGGGGGCGCACACTTGTACGCGGCGGGAGTGGGGATCGGCGGACATTGACAGAGCGTCAGCGGACAAGGGGGAGGACCGACAATCTTACGGGGATAACATCGCGCGGGTGGCACTGGACCGCACATGGTATTCGGTGGGGGTCCCGCGCATGCCGTCGGCTCTGGGGCTCCGTACGTCAGAGGCGCCATCTCGCACGGGTGGGGAGGCGGCATGTAGGCTCCCGCGCCGCTTGACAAAAGAAAGAGTCCGCAGAATGCCAAGAGAATCCCCGCTACGGGCAGGCCCTGTTTCACTCCACACCTCTATCTCGGATCCAGAAGAGATCCCGGATTCGGTCTCCATCAACTCTACAGAAAGATTCGGTGTCTTATAAATACTAGAAGACGAGGTCACCGTCAAGGATTTTGAGCTCCACAGCAGGAAGCATTTCATATTTTTTCGAGGTTTTGTGTTTAGCTGCTGGGTTTCATTGGCGTTTCATGATTTCACTCCATGCGTGGCTCTGTGCCCGCGCGCCCGTGAGAAGCGCAACGCATCGCACTGTGGTTCAGGTTGAGGGTGCCGGCAACGGCGATGTCGAGAGGAGGGCAGGTTTCAGAAAATGTCTCAAAAGCCGGTAGTCCGCGATGATCGTGGCACACCCCCTCACCCTGCCCCTCCTCCCCCGAAGCAGGGGAGAGGGGATTTTTCCAACTCCCTCTCCCTCTGGGAGAGGATTGGGGTGAGGGTGCCTTTCCACGCATCGACGCTCAATCGTGCTACGAGTTTTGGTGTGTCCCGAGTTTTGAGACATTTCCCGAGATCTCCCCTACCACGGGATTCTCTACGCGAATTCCCCGTAGCGCCGGCATCTTGCCCGTGATCTTTTAACGTTCGAGAAGACACCGGCAAGATGCCGGCGCTACGAAATAACGCGATCGGAAGCACTCTTGGACAACAAACCCGAGGGATCGGACGGCACGGGCGACCGGCAACTTCTCAGAGGGCAGCCTTGTAAGCAGACGCAAATGAATCAAGGTGGTCTTCTATGAGCACGGCAGCGTCCCTGCCCTCGTGCTGCACATCAAACGTGAATTCCAGCACCTTCGTGAGCGTGGCAATCCATTGCCTCGGTCCACTCTCATCGGGAAAAACGGTCCGCTTCATATAGTAACGGTTGCGGCGGACCGCTGAATCCTGTCCGAGCGGCGATCGATCCTTCCACTCGAGCATTGTGAGGAGAGACTCCCGTGCGGCAGGCGGGAGGACTGCCGGCGAACCGATCTCACTTCCGACGCGGTACTCGATGAGCGCGAACAGGGAGACTACGTAGTCCACATCGGTTATCAGCAGTCCGTACAGGTACCAATCTTCCACAAGAGCGATCACGAGCTCTCTGAGTCTGGGGGGAAGCTCGGTCCACGCAGGGCAGAAGAACGATTTGCATGCAAGGCTCCCGTAGTGACACAGACCCCTGAGATCCAGGCCGTCGTTGCCTGAGGTTGCCGGGTGGAGCAAACACCCGACAATCCTGGCCTGTGGATCGACGAAGCCCGTGAACTCGCAGACGTGGATGTCCTCATCGAGGGGGGATATGCTCTCACTGCGCCGGATCAGCTCTGCAAAGCCCTCGATAGCGTTGGGCGTGCGATCCACGGTGGAAAAGACGGTAGTGCGATGCCGGAGCCTGCTCTCCAAGATCGGCCTGGTTGCCTCATTCACATTGTACAACCCGCAGCACGCGGCGCAGGATTTTGTACTATCAGGGCGGCAGATGTTGATCATCGAACTGCCGCCCGCGGCAGGGAATTTGGCAGAGAGGCGCTTCGGCCCCAACGATCATGCTGAGTAGTCGTAGAAGCCACGGCCCGTCTTTCTCCCAAGGTGGCCAGCGTCCACATATTTCTTCAAGAGGGGACAGGGGCGATACTTGGGATCGCCAAAGCCTTCGTACAGAACGTTCAGAATTGCGAGGCACGTATCGAGGCCGATGAAATCTGCCAAGGTAAGCGGCCCCATGGGATGGTTCATCCCCAATTTCATGACTTCGTCGATGGCTTCGGGAGTGCCCACCCCTTCAAACAGCGCGAACACTGCCTCGTTGATCATTGGCATGAGGACGCGGTTGGAAATGAAGCCCGGGAAGTCCTGGGCAGTCACCGGAATCTTACCAAACTTCTTGGCCAGCTCCACCGTAAGATCAGTAGTCTCCTTATCCGTGGCGAGGCCGTTGATTATTTCGACGAGCTTCATGACCGGCACTGGGTTCATGAAGTGCATACCTATGAATTTTTCCGGCCGCTTCGTAACTGCAGCGAGCTTGGTAATGGAGATGGAAGACGTGTTGCTTGCCAGAATCTTACCCGGGGGAAGGACCTCATCGAGCGTGGTGAATACAGCTTTCTTTATTGCCACGTCTTCAAGCACCGCTTCCACCACGAAATCCGCCTTGCTGAAATCAGCCAGATTCGTGCTGGGGGTAATTCGCCCAAGAATGCCGGATTTCTCTTCCTCGGTCATTTTTCCTTTGGAAACCGCGCGTCCCAGGTTTTTTTCGATTGTGGCCAATCCTCTGTCTACAAACTCCTGTTTCACGTCGTTCATGATGACCTGCAAGCCTGCAGCGGCAGCCACGTGGGCAATCCCATTGCCCATCTGCCCGGCTCCCACGACTCCGAACACCTTCACTTCCATACTCTCCTCCATTATGTTGTTTCGCCGCGGCTGCAGCGTTTGACGGATTGGTTCATCGTATCATCTTTGGGTTCGAAAAAAGACACCTTCCTCTGGTCCATTCTTAAAACCCAAAGGAAGGCGTCACTACTTGCGTAATGGGTGAGCAAGCATCATGCCAACGATCGCGGGAACGCATGATGATCGGAAAGGAGCTTTAGAAGCGGGACAACTTGATTTCTGATCGATGGGGATTCGCGTATTATTTTGCGAGCTGCACCCTTGCAGGAGTTATGCGCTGCTTTTTGCACCCCCAGCCCCTTCCGTAACGCACGCTCGATCGCGAACAAAGCCAATAGCACCCTACTTGCCTACTCGATCCAGGAACAAGTGCAACGCGGAAATCATGACTGCGCATTGGATCTCTCCTCCCCGGATGTGGTCTCTGATCTCGTCCACCGGGACGAGCACGGTTTCCACCTCTTCCGTCTCGTCCGGATTCTTTCGCCCGCTCGGCACAACGTTTCTTGCCAGATAGACGTAGAAGCGATTTGTGAAGAGCGCAGGCATAGGGTACATCCAGCCGAGGAGCTCCAGTGACGAGCCCTTGTACCCGGTTTCCTCTTCAAGCTCTTCCCACGCACTTTGCTCGGGACTCTGCCCGTCCTTGACCAGTCCTCCCGGAGGCTCGAGAGAAAGCTCCCTTGAGCCGTGGCGGAATTGCCGGACCATCACGACCCTATCGTCAGGGGTGACAGGGATGACCGTAACCCACGAGGGAGAATTGATGACTTGGAATTCGTGGACCTTTCCTGTCCGCGGCGACTTGCTCCTCTGTACAGCCACGGAAAAAAGGGCGTACGATCGGTCCTCTCGACTATCCACAAGCTCCCAGGCGAGGTCCCGCTCTTTTGAAGTTGAATCCATTTGGCCTCTCCGAGCCACCGCATATGAAGGGAAACCGGGAATCCTGCCTAGTCTGGAACCCGTACAACGGTCTTGTTGGAGAGCATCTCCTGGAGCTGAGCCAGCAGCCTCTTTTCCTGAGGATCGATGACTCCATCGGCATCCGCCAGGCTCAGTATTCTTTCGTATTCGGAATTAGTGAGCTTCCCGTCATCGATAGCCTTTTTTATGAGCTCAGCGAGTCTTCCACCGGTTTCACCCGACACAGGCATAGACATACCTCCGATATTTTGAAGCGTTCCTGAGGATCTCTGAGACATGCAAAGATCTGGACGATTATAATCGTCGGGCTCAGAAAGTAAAGTATTCCTCGGACTGCAATGCGTCAACAGCCCTTCGTATGCTCCTCTGAAAAGGGGCAGACCTTTCGAGAGTGCCTCAAAAGCCGGCAGTCCATGATAATCGTGGCACACCCCTCATCCTGCCCCTCTCCCTCTATGCGGGAGAGAGCGACTTATTCCAGCTCTTTATCTCTCTCGGAGAGGGTTGGGCCGAGGGTGCCTTTCCACGAATCGACTCCCAATCGTGCTACGATGTTTGGTGTGTCCCAGGTTTTGAGACATTTTCTTTCCCTATTCCTGTGCGACTTTGGGCTTCTTCTTCTGGCCGAAGGGACACGCCCTGATGCACACGCCGCAGATGGGCGCCTCTATGAATGGAAGATTGCAGTTCTCTGTCACTCGGGCTACGCATCGCCCAAAGTGAAGCGCTTCGTCTCGATCCCGGTAATGAGCCTTGGTGTTGACGTTCTTGATAGCGCCCGCTGGACAGGCATCAGCGCACGCCGAGCATCGGGCACAGAGATTCTTGACAGGGGGATCCGGATCGAGGTCAAGGTCTGTAAGGACGGTTGCCAGCCGAACCCGAGGCCCGTACATGCCGTTCACGAGAAGGAGACTCTTTCCTTGCCACCCGATTCCCGCCGCAATGGCTACAGCCTTATGGGAAATGTACGAGTACCACTCTTCCTTGTCCAGAAGCTGTGAAGCCGGTATGGGAACAGCCACTGCTCCGCGGCTCTGAAGATGTTGGGACACGCGCAAGGCAATATCGTCCAACAGAGCGTTCACTTTCGTGTAATGCTGTTGGTAGAGTGGGGTCGGGCTATCGACAATGGCGTCGATCACCCCATCCGAAAGTCGCACTGCGATGCTTACTGCCCTGGTGTACTTGTCCAGGAGATCCGGTGGACATGTGCGAATTCCCTTCAAACGTTTCAGATCGGCGATTCCCACGAGATCTGCCCCCAAAGATCGAGCGAAATCTTTGAGCACATCCGCAGGAGAAGCACCCCTGTTGCCGACAGCTTCAGAACACACGTCTTCCTTGCTCACCGCGCCCTCCTTTCTCTGAGGACATGGGGTCAGGTCTTGTTTCTTGATCTTCCGGTCACCTCTCAAACCCGCCTGCTCGGTCTAGACCAGGCCAGAGGCCTATTCACAGACCATCGTCATCATAGACTCGTCAAGAAACAAGACCTGACCCCCAGTGCGGATTCATGACCGGGCCATCAACGCAGGAGCGGAGGCCTGTCTCAGTACCACAGCTCCCACAGACACCGATACCACATCGCATGATGTCTTCCCGCGCGACGAAGATACGGTCGCGGGGTACCGTTCCGTCAAGCAGGCGCAGCGCGGCCAGGGTCATCGCGCCGGGGCCGCAGACAAGAACCAGACTGTCGCCGTACAACCCGCGATTCTCCTTCACGTCGCGGGCGAGTGTTTCCAGTACCATCCCCACTCGTCCTGCAGGGTCCACGACTATGAGCGCTCTCGGCACGGCTCTCACGATCTCTTGAACCATCCAGTTCGCGATAGGAGACGAAAACCCGAAAAAACCCCGCGCCTCAGATTCATGCCACCGCTTGGCTGCCATGAGAACCGGCGCGGTCCCTGTTCCCCCGGCGATCAAGACAAGCGGCTGTCCTTTTCTGGGCTGCGGAAATCCGTTTCCGTACGGACCCCGGAGATAGATTGACTCTCCCGGTCTCAATCTCGCGAGCCCTCGGGTGAAGGGACCTACAGCCCGGACGAGGTAGCAGGGTTCCTCGTCATTCATGGGAGAGAACGGCTTCTCACCAAGACCGGGGATCCGGAGAAAAAAGAATTGGCCCGGCGCGCACGATGGCCCCGATTTCAGACTCAGACCGAAAAGGTTCTCTCCGAATGACCTGTTCTCGGTCACCTCGGTCCGCGTATATGTCGTTCGCGTGGTACTCCGATGGGATCCAGACTCATCGGGATATTCGGTGTCCGTTTCGAGAGCGTGAGCCAGTTTCCTGAAGAATTCCGCCACCTCACCGGTCGTCTTGCCAGCCAGGGAAGACCCGACCGCAAACAGACGTGCTCCCGCCTTTCGGTAAGCTCGTACGTGGGACGCAGACGATATTCCTCCTGCAGCGATTATGGGCAGGCCAGCCTGGGCAGCCTCTCGGACTGCCCTCAATCCGATGGGCAGAATTCCGGCACCGGACAACCCACCTGCCACATTGCTTAGCACCGGGTTCCCGTCCTCGTCTACAGCAGTGCCCGGCCCTACTGTATTGATAAGCGAAAGACCGTCCGCTCCCGCTTCCCGACACACTTCAGCCATGGCCGTCATGTTGCCCAAGTTTGGCGAGAGTTTCGGCACAATGGGTTTGGACACCGTCTGCTTGAGAAGCTTGATGATAGCGCGCACCACGTGAGGGTCTGAACCCACAGCCTGGCCGTGTCCTTTGACATGTGGACAGGACAGGTTGAGCTCGAACGCATCTGCTATGGGATCGAGAATGAGCGCGCACTGGAGGAACTCTTCAGCGTCACCTCCCATGATCGAGACCATGAGCGGCTTGTTGCCTTCCAGGGGAAGGAATTGGCGCATGGCGGCCACAAAGGATTCCGCCCCTGGATTTGCCAGTCCGACAGCGTTGACAAAGCACCCGGGATAGTACTCGTGGAGCACCGGCTCACGGTACCCTTCCCTCGGCTCGAGGCTGATCGTCTTCGTGGTAAGAAACCCGACTTGCGGCACATCCCGTGCGATCCTCGCGAGAACAGAGGGGACGGTCGTAATAATTCCGGAGGGAATCGTGAACGGAGACTCGATTCCCAGGTCCGCAGCCCAAGACTGTGAAGTCAAATGTGACATGCGTTACGGGAACAGCACTCGATAAGGTATTCCAGCAGGTGTAGTCGCTCTACCAATGCTTTGGCGCCCCCGATAGCAGCCGACACGATACTCTTTCTCCTCTTCAACCCTGTGACCGGCCTCGTCGAGAGTGCAAGCCGGAGCTACCATCGAGTCACAACACTAGTATTGGCCCAGAATATGTTCGCTCAGGGTGTTCATCAATTCATGAAATATCACTCTGTACCCACCGGGCCACGTATGGTGAATGGGCGCAGGGGGGACATAACCATAAAACATCCTCTGCCGCATTTCTCCTTGTGACAGCGGTGGGGAGGCCTTGGAATCAGGCGTGTTCGACGGAAAATCTGCTGCGAGCACTCCGGCCCCCGGAGCTACGGCTCCCATCAGGACCACTATACAAAGAATGGCTAGGCGCTTCATAGGGACCTCACGAGCCGATTCTAGCTTCTTAGAGAACAAAAATCAATGTCAAAAGGCACTTGATTCAGAATTCCAGTGCCACTTTGAAGACCCCCGACTCTTGCGAACGCAGGAAAGCCTCCTCCGCCTTTTCGAAGGGAAAGACCGCGTGCAGAAGCGGCAGGGGATCAAGCAGTCCTGCATCCATCAAGCGGAGAGCAGGTTCAAAGACTCCGCATCGGGATCCTACGATTGAGACCTCATTCACGACGATGGGTGCAGCGTCAAGGGTGAGCTCGCCGTGATAGGTGCTCTTGAGCACTATGGTGCCGCGGGGCCTTATATGCTGCATTGCCAGCGCAAATCCAGAGGGATTGCCAGAGGCCTCGACCACGAAGTCAAACGGCTGCTCGACCTTTTCCAGCTCGTGTAGGGTAATCGCCTTCCCCCCCAAACGAGTGAAGACCTCCATTTTCTCTCGGTGCTTTCCTGCCAGGGTGAGATCGCATCCAGTGAGGCGAAGGACCAGACAAACGAGCAGCCCGAGCTTCCCATCGCCGATCACGAGGACACTATGGGCCGGCTGGATGCAGACCTGCTCGAGGATTTCCAGAGCAGCAGCCGCGGGCTCCGTGAAGATCGCCTTTCTGTCTGGGAGCTCAGCGGGCACCTCAATGAGATTCGAGGCAGGAAGAGTGAGGTACTCGGCAAACGCGCCGTTTCGACCGGCAATCCCGAGCACGGTCCTTTGGGAGCAGTGCCGCTCCATACCCGCACGACACGCGCGGCAGACTCCGCAACCGGCGTTGATTTCTCCCACAACCCGGGTCCCGATCTGGTGAGGGTGCGTCGAATCCTGTACGATCCCGACAAATTCATGTCCTGGGATGCCTGAGAAGCGCATGTAGCCCTTGGTTATTTCCACATCCGTTTTGCATATTCCAGCGATGGAGACCTTCACAAGGGCCTCCCCCTCCTTTGGTACAGGCACCGGAACATCGGTGAGATGAATCCGTCCATCGAAGACCAGGGCCTTCATCATCGTAGGGGCAGTCACTGTTTCCGACTCCTATCGTCTCAGCTACCGGCAGTCGGCGTGTGATTCGGTCATACGGTTCCGAGACGTTCCACTTTCAGGACCCCTCTCACGCTTCTGAGTGAGGTCATCAACTTGGTCAGATGATCGAGATTGCGGACGTACACGAGAAAGGTGCCGTACGCGGTTTCTTCATCGAGGACGCTCATTTTGGCCTGAGCTATGTCAGCGTCGTTCGACGAGAATACTCCGCTGATGGTAGCGAGCATGCCCATTCTATTCTGGCTTTCGACCCCCAGCT
This sequence comes from Thermodesulfobacteriota bacterium, assembly GCA_040753915.1. GTDB lineage: Bacteria > Desulfobacterota > Desulfomonilia > Desulfomonilales > Desulfomonilaceae > JBFMDN01. The sequence goes on from JBFMDN010000071.1 coordinate 21,737, forward strand.
TCACCAGCCGTCGCAACTGCTGTTCTTCGTCCCAGGTAGCGGCGACCACTCGCTTTCGCTCCGCGGTGAGCAGGTTGACGCAATCGGCTTTGTGGATCGTTACCCCCCTGCCCCGGGTGATAAATCCTCTAATATCGTCACCGGGCAACGGATGACAACACTTGGCGAAATTGACCATAACATCCGTAAGCTGCTCCACGCGAACTCCGCTCGTGGTGGTAGCGCGATTGCTCTGAACCTGTTTTTCGTCGGACAGGGCTGCTTTAGCTTTCTCCCGTTCATGGGCCGGGACAAGCTTAGTGACCAATACCTTGGGTGAAATCCGACCGTACCCGATGGCAGCGTAGAGATCCGACTCGGTTTTAAAGCCGTAGTCCTTCGCGATGGCAAGGAGGTCTCCCGATCTTTCCGCAGCGTTAATGTCTATGTGCCATTTCTTGAGCTCCCTCTCCGCGCTTTCCATCCCGATCTGGAGCGATCGCTCCCGCTCTTCGGACAGGACATAATGCCGAATTTTGGTTCTCGCGCGGCCGGTCTTAACATATTTGAGCCAATCCTTGCTGGGTTTCTGGTGGGCCGACGTGACTATCTCGACAGTATCACCGGTCTGGAGCTGATGCTTCAGGCTGACCATCTTGCCGTTGACCCGAGCCCCAACGCATGTATTACCCACCTCCGAGTGGATGGAATAGGCAAAGTCCAGCGGAGTGGAACCCTTGGGGAATTCCTTCACCTCGCCTTTCGGGGTGAAGACGTATACCTCGTCGGGATACAGGTCAACACGGACATTCTCGAGGAATTCCCGAGGATCCTCCAGATCCTGCTGCCACTCCATCATTTGACGAAGCCACGACACGACCTGAGCATCTTTGGCTTCGATCGCCTTCCCCTCCTTGTAGGACCAATGCGCAGCGATGCCCTCCTCAGCGATCAGGTCCATTTCTTGGGTGCGGATCTGGATCTCTATGCGCATTCCTTCCGGTCCGATCACCGTGGTGTGAAGAGACTGATATCCGTTCCCTTTCGGCATGGCAATGTAGTCCTTGAACCTGCCCGGGACGGGTCGCCACAACTGGTGAACGAGTCCGAGGACTGCGTAGCACTCGCTAATGTCATCCAAGATGATGCGAAACGCGGTAATGTCGTGTATCTGATCGAACTCCAGGTTCTGCAACTGCATTTTGCGATGAATGCTGTAGATCTCCTTGTGGCGCCATTTCGTGACCGCCTTCATATTGTACCGTTCGAGAGTCTCTCGAATTATCTTGAGCACGTTGTTGACGTAATCTCTTGATCGCTCAAGGGACTCTTCCAACTTGACCTGTATTGACCGGTAGGTCTCGGGCTCCAGATACTTGAAGGAGAGATCTTCCAGCTCGGTCCGCAGCCAGTATATTCCCAGCCGAGACGCCAGTGCAGCGTAGATCTCCAGTGTTTCTCTTGCTATTCGTTGCTGAGCCTCGGCGGGCATGGAATCGAGCGTCCTCATGTTGTGGAGCCGGTCGGCAAGCTTTACGAGCAGCACTCGTATATCCTTGCTCACAGCGAGAATCATTTTCCGGAAGCTCTCAGCCTGCCGATCTTCCTTTGACTGGAACTCCATTTTGCTGATCTTGGTGACACCGTCCACAAGAGAGGCGATCTCCTGGCCGAAGAAATGCTCAATGTCCTCTATGGTGGAAAGGGTATCTTCCACAGTATCATGCAGAAAGCCCGTCGCAACAGAAGCCTCATCCAGTCGCATATGAGCGAGGATATCGGCCACTGCCATGGGATGCACGAGGTAGGGCTCGCCCGATCGACGTGTCTGACCTTGATGAACCTGTGCAGAGTAAATGTACGCAGCACGTATCAGATCCAGATCCGCATCGGGATAATAGGATCTTACGCGCTCCTGGATATCGTTGAATCGAACTATCTTACCAGCGGGAGGAATCATCTCTTCTCATATCACTCTATCGCACCCGGCGGAAATCGTCAGTGGAACCGTGAACGGCTTCCCTGATCCGCCGATCTGCTCTGACGCTTCCTGAACAAGAGCCTAATCGGCGCTCCACCAAAATCAAATGCTTCCCGAAGTCGGTTCTCGAGAAATCGCTTATAAGAGAAATGTATCGATTCAGGATAGTTGGCAAAAAACGCAAAGGTCGCAGGTTTTGTCCTCACCTGGGAAGCATAGTAGATTTTGATTCTCTTCGTTTTCCGGTGCATGCCCGGAGGGTTACTTTCAATCACCCCATCCATGAATTTGTTGAGCTCTGCAGTGGGGACCCTCTTTGTGTACCGTGCGTACAGGTCCTCGATGAGCCCGAACAGCTTGGGAGCACGGGTGCCCTGCAGCGCTGAAATCGTTATGACGGGCGCGTGATCCAGATACCGTAAGGTTTCCCGGACCCTGATGGTATGGTCGTGAGCAGTCCGGCTATCTTTGGGCACGAGATCCCACTTGTTCAGGGCCAGTATCACTCCACGGCCCTTCTCGTACGCGTACCCGGCTATTCGAGCATCCTGGTCGGTGACGCCTTCCACTGCGTCCAGGAGCACGATCACGATATCGGCTCGATCGATACTACGGAACGCCTTGATGACACTATATTTCTCCACCCTGTCCACAATTTTCGACCTCCGCCTTACACCGGCTGTATCAATAAAGAGGTACTGCCGCCCGTAGTGCTTGACTATGGTATCAATGGGATCTCTCGTCGTGCCCGGCTCCGGATTTGCCACCAGTCGCTCTTCCCCTAGCAGGAGGTTGATGAGAGTCGATTTGCCCACATTGGGCCGGCCCACCACGGCTACTTTCGCCATCTCGACGGCCGCGTCCGCTTTAGAGACCTGTTGATCGTCGGGGATGTGCTGGGTGAGAGCGTCCAGAAAATCGCCCATGCCGTAGCCAGTCATGGCGCTCACCGGAAAGATCGGATCTATTCCGATGGCGTAGAAGTCAACCGCCAAATCCTCCTGTTTTTCCGAGTCTATCTTATTGACTACGTAGAATATCGTTTTGTTCGTTTGCTGAAGCGATCGAACAATTTCATGGTCGGAAGGCGTAACGCCAACCTTGCCGTCTCCCATAAAGACGATCACGTCCGCTTGCTCAATGGCCACCCTCGTTTGCGTCCGCATTTGAGAAAGAATGACGTCGTCGGTGGTAGGTTCGAACCCGCCGGTATCGACCACCGTAAAGACCTTGTCTCTCACGGTGACTTCCGCGTAGTGACGATCTCTGGTCAGGCCCGGGGTGTTCTCGACGATGGCCAGCCGCGCGCCGACCAACACGTTGAACATGGTTGATTTTCCGACATTGGGCCTTCCCACGAGCGCCACAAGAGTTTTAGACTTTTTGGCTGCCATGCATCCTATATATCACATTGAGGCTCCGGCGAGGGGTCAATATTCTAACCGCATGAGCGAGGAGCCGCAAGCACGATCATGCATTGCGAGGCTCCAACAGCCATCGTGCTTGTAAATTCGCTCATTTAGTGCTATTGTGTCTTCGTCATAGCGCAGCGGACAATGTCGAGCCCAACCCATGAAAACCATTTCCAGATTCTCGATTTTCCTGATAGCGATCGCAGCTACTCTGGCCGTCGGGTGCGCGCCGGCACTGAAGTCAGCGAAACTCGACGCTCCTTCGGACCAAGGTCCGGCAGAGCAGTCCGCACCGGCGACGGGCACAGAGCCAAGCCAGCCGCTACCTCCAGTCTCCCAGATTGAAAAGCCTCGTCCGCCTTTGGCGACCGGCCCTTCTCAGCAGCCGGGCCTCGGTAAGCCCGCCCCTCCGGCAACTCCGGGAGAGTCTCTCGAGCGGGAAGAGGTTAATAAAGCTGCTCTCGAGTTTGCCAAGGGCATTCCCGAGGTCCTGCACATCAAGACCTGCTTTTCAAAGATGTTTGGAGGATGGTACCTCGATCTTTTTATAAAAAAGACCAAGAAAACGGCAGCTATCCAAAACTATGCATGGAACCCCACCACAAGAGAGTGGGAAGTGAGCGTGAAAGCAAAGGAGATTCCGCTGAACGAGGTGGAGAATTACCTCAAGGGACAAGTGGGAGACGAGAAGTGCTCGATTTTGAAATGACCTATGGTGGAGCGCATTAAGGATAGGTCGGAAGCCGATTATCAAACCGAGTCATTAGCGACAGCGTGAAAGCAACGGCAGCGCCCGACCATCGTGCTGGCCATAAGCCGGGAACTCCCCAAGCACGGATCGGATATCTCAATCCCTATTGTGACCACACGTCGACCGAAGGCTCATCGGCTTTCGACTACTGTGAATGCCACGCATGCTCAATGTGTGGCGGTATATCCCCCAGTTTGCGCTTTCCCTTACGACCCGCTTCTTTAGAGCGGTGCTCAGCGGGTCTCTGATTTCCAGCACCGGCCTCCTCGGTCGTGGCACCGATCTCTCACAGCCCCTACGGGCTCCCTTTTTGAGGAAGATCCGAAAACAGGTTGGGATTCCTTAGCTTTCCAGCTTTCCTAAGGATCTCGATGATCCTTCTTTTCATGAACGGCGTCAGGTCCTCTCTGAACCCAACCGGCCTTCCCCGACCCGCAACGTCCCACGGATAGGTCAGCGCAAAGGAAGTCCCTACCGGCCAGACGCGATACGACGCTCCAACTCTCACCAGATCCTTGAATTTCTCCACGTTGTCCGAAGCCAAATATTCGTCGATGGCCGGACCGTGCTCAAGGGTCTGGCGGGTCCGGCGCTGGAGAACCAGCTCCGGATACTTCTGTTCAAACTCGCGCAGAGCCTTTCCAAGGGCCTGGTCCAGGGCCTTCCCTTCCTCATAGTACCGGGAAAAAGCAAAGTGGCCAATCTCACTGTTGGGATCGGGAGTCAGAAGCCCCGAATACACGGCGAGGTCCACCACTCTGCTGTAATAAATCCTGTACTTTTCCTCTTGGGAAAGGCGCTCAACTGGATGTACAGGATAATCCGACGTCATCTCCGCCGTGCTTTACTCGAATAGACCCTGTCGGTGTCCGAGTCGATCCCATGGAGGATGGGAGCAACAAGGGGACAGGTAATGGGGCTCAGGATTGCCAGTGGAATGTCAAGAGCATAGGCCAAACCGTCCTCCACGTACTCGAGGACGGGCTTGCGCCCCTTGCAAACGACGGTACATTTGTTTTTCACATCGTAATTCGTGATTACGGTTGTGCGGATCGGCTTGACTCCCCTGGCCGCTCCGTTCGCTGTTGCCGCAACGGGGGCCAGAAGAAAGGCTGCGATAACTGGGACGAGAATCCCTGGAAGGAAACGCATTGAAGGAACCTCCTATCAAAAAGAAAGGGAATATCGTACCATATCAGCTAGTTGCCAAAAAATCAAGATAATCCTCTCGCAACCGGTGCTAACTGAGTACCGTTGTACGCAAATTTGGAGATATATCGGCTTCGTCATTCTCGGGGGCGAAGGGACCCGTCAGTCGCCAGGACGACGACGTGGGAAGTTGTGCTCGCTGCCTTTTGGGAGTCTGGCACGTGAAACTGTCTGACAACCGTTTTGGACGGGGACGTGTCGGTAGGGGCGCTGCGAGAAGCGCCCTGATTCTGGGTGGTCCACGAACCGCCTCTAGAGGAATGCTAGCCTATTCAGGCCCATTCCCGGATTGTGAGACAGTCTCATCTTGCCTGCCATCGTTCTCAATCAACGGGCGAGACGCCCGTTCTCCTGGATTGTTGCCTAGGAAAGGGGATAGAGGGCAGACCACAGCGGGATGTGCATGGGTACGCGTTGACAGTGGCAGCGAGAGCGGTGTTCGGGAGAGAGCGGGTTTCCGACCCACCCTCAAGTCAAAACCTATCCCCACCCACTTCTGCGTGAATCGGTGCACCCTGGGGATTCTTTCCCTCAACCACCTCCGGGATTTGCTGCGCAGATCCCCCATCGCGCCATTGTCTGGCCGGTATGTCCCCGCGTCAAAGAAGGATCACTAGCAAGACGCCGGTGCTACGAAATCACGCATTAAGCACCACGCGTGGGGTAAAACCTCGTGTAGAGAGCGGGCGGGTTTGAAACCCGCCCGGGCCTTTGTCTTGTCCGTGAGAGCGTATTTGTCGTGCTTCGTAAGCATTCACTTATGCGCGGCGGACAGAACAAAATCGTCAATGATTTCTGATAATCGATCCTCTCCTCCCGCTCAAGAGTGAATGCTTACCGTGCTTCACCCTAGATCGCGGGTCAAAAAAAGTGAAAAACCTCGTTGTTCTTGAGAGATCAAGAAGATAGAATGCTTTTGTCAAAACGATTCTATCACCAACGAGGTGACGTGATTATGACACAAGGGCTC
>JBFMDN010000072.1:0-27862 GCA_040753915.1 Thermodesulfobacteriota bacterium
GAAGGAGCCCTTGTGTCATAATCACGTCACCTCGTTGGTGATAGAATCGTTTTGACAAAAGCATTCTATCTTCTTGATCTCTCAAGAACAACGAGGTTTTTCACTTTTTTTGACCCGCGATCTAGGGCCGCCTCAGAGGGATGGGCGATTTCCGTTTGCATTTGCCCGCACTGACAGTATAATGTCACCCTGTCTCCCTGTCTGAAACCATTAGCAGGACGTGGCTGCCATGCGAATGAAGCTCAAATTGCTCGTGTGCCTGTTGCTCGTGCTGGGCACATCCTCGTCACTCCATGCCCAGCTTTTCTCGAGCATCACCGGCCCGCTCGGTCTGGACTCTTCTTTGAGGCTGGAATACCTTGTTGGGACGCAATCCCTGCGCTCGATCGACGCGGGAATCGCGCCGGTACACGGGTTCTTGGTCCAATTCGATCCGAAGCTCGCAGTTGTGTCTGGGGCCGTGGAGTGGTCCCCGTTCCCCGTGGCCTCAGCTCGTTTTGCAGGAGCAATCAGCATTGCCGAGCCGGACATGTCTGCCATAAGACAACTGCCCGGCGGCACCGCCACAGAGGTGGGATGGCAAACACGACCCGAATATGGCTACTGGGAAGTGGCAGGGCTTTATCACCTCCACTCGGGAGGGGGGTACCGCTTCAGCATGACGGCCGGATACCGGCAGGAAACCTGGAATTACGTCGGATCCCTGTACGCGGGTGGCGGTGACCTCACCGATCGGCACACATCAAGAATTCCGCTTGTCGGTCTTCAAACAGCCATGTTTTTCCCATGGTGGAAGGCCCGATTCGAGGTGCTCGGGTCCCCCTTCATGTCCAGGAGCGTATCCCTGTTCATGCGACCGGACTCCACGGCATTCGAGCAGCGTGTGGAACTGAGCTCGGGCGGGCTGATAGAATTCCAATGCGAAGGAACAGTGAACGTGCGCCCTTATTGTTGGCTGGGCCTGTACGGGCGATTTCACTATGAAGAATTGTACGGGAACTCCTCGGGAGGGACAACTATTCCGGTTTCCTGGAATTATGGGGACAGATTCTACGCTCGAGAAAGCTTCGCGTCAGTGGGCCTCAACTTTAGTCTCGTCTATTAGAAATCCATTCGGAGCATTCGAGGCGGTGGTGGTTCGCCAAGATGGTCCGTCTGGAAGGCGCGAACGACTTCGAACGTGCCTGATATCCCATCGTATCAGCATTCCTGAGAAGAGGCAGCCTAAAAGGCTACCCTACATTTGCGGAAGATGGCAGCCTAAAAGGCTACCCTACATGCGGGGGCGTTGGACCGCACCATGTAGTGCAGGCTTTCCGAAACAGTCTCAAAAGCCCGTAGGCCGTGATAATCGTGGCACACCCCCCTCACCCTGACCCTCTCCCCCGAAGCGGGGGAGAGGGGATTCTTCCGGCTCCCTCTCCCTCTGGGAGAGGGTTGGGGTGAGGGTGCCTTTCCACGCATAGACGCTCAATCGTGCTACGATTTTTGGTGCGTCCCGAGTTTTGAGACATTTTCTTTCAGCCTGCATTCCTGAGAAGAGGCAGCCTAAAAGGCTACCCTACATTTGCGGCAGATGGCAGCCCAAAAGGCTACCCTACATTTGCGGAAGACGGCATCCTGAAAGGCTACCCTACATGCGGGGGCGTTGGACCGCACCATGTAGTGCAGGCTTGTAGTGCAGGCTTTCCAGCCTGCATTCCTGAGAAGAGGCATCCTGAAAGGCTACCCTACATGCGGGGGGCGTTGGACCGCACCATGTAGTGCAGGCTTTTCAGCCTGCATTCCTGAGAAGAGGCAGCCTGAAAGGCTACCCTACATGCGGGGGGCGTTGGACCGCACCATGTAGTGCAGGCTTTTCAGCCTGCATTCCTGAGAAGAGGCAGCCCAAAAGGCTACCCTACATGCGGGGGCGTTGGACCGTACTATGTAGTGCAGGCTTTCCAGCCTGCATTCCTGAGAAGAGGCAGCCTAAAAGGCTACCCTACATTTGCGGAAGACGGTATCCTGAAAGGCTACCCTACATGCGGGGGGTGTTGGACCGCACCATGTAGTGCAGGCTTGTAGTGCAGGCTTTTCAGCCTGCATTCCTGAGAAGAGGCAGCCTAAAAGGCTACCCTACATTTGCGGAAGACGGCATCCTAAAAGGCTACCCTAGCTTCATTCCTGTGGCGTCCCACCTGTCGCAAAAGGGAGTTGAGCCCTGGACCGATAGAGCTTTCCCTCTATCTGCTTCATGCGTTCCCGGGTAGATGCTATCCGCACCTTCATAGCTTGAACCATGTCATGGGGAACCGGGCGCTTTCTATGGAGTTGCTCGAGCTCATCTGTCTGCCAGCTCAGTTGAAACTCCAGCTCCTGGAGCTCTGCCTTTAGCCGCTCGATTTCCCCCTCGGTCTCCCTCTGCACGTCGGCAAGGCTCACTGTCGGCTCGCTCGTTTCAGGTCCCGTCGTCTCGACAGGGGGTGGCGGTGAGGCAGGTCGATAGCTCGCAGACAATCTCCACCACTGCGCGAGGAAGATGGTGCCTCCTACCAGGAGAGCAATGACTGTCACTCCTACGAGAGCGCTCAACCACATGTATGAGAGGAACGAGTCTTTCTTCTTCAATTCCTCGATGTCATAGGTATCTGGGGTTGGTAGCCCTTGGTCAGCTTGGTCCACTGTTGACTCTGACACGGCCTCGTCGGATTCCTCGGCCTCAACGAGACAGAGCCCCCGGATGAGTGCCAGTCGTTGCTGAAGATGCTCGGCTTGTTCCTGGGACGGGGTGCGGCCTATAACGGCCGGTGCGCTCTCAAGGAGATCGAAAGCGGCCTGTTCGTCCACGCCCAGCAATACCGAAAGATCCTTGACAAAACGCTGAGAATTCTCGGCGGTATGTCCATAGAGCTTGATCTTGTAGTACGTTTTTCCCATGGTAGAGCTCGTGAATTCACCCACTCTCAAGCCGGGGCCGGAAAACGCTGGTTTCAGCCGGTCGTCTCTCGGGTCCGCTGAATAAGCTTCCGTGCTCTCAGAAGATGTTCACGAACCGCTCGAAGGTCCTCTGCTTTCGTATCTTGCAGGTAACTCATGATCGCACTGCAGGCCTGGTTGGTCTCCGCTATGGATTCGCGGATAAGAGAATGAAACGCGGCGTACTTTCGCGGGGGAATAATTGCGAATGTTTTGGAATCCAAGATCTGCAATTGACGTTTTATGGCGTCCATCCTCAGATAGACATCTCGTGGAATGGCGGGTCCTGAAGTGTCCGAGGGATCGTAATCAGCCAGGTTCAAGCTCGGGGCTGTGGTCATCAACAAGGACAGCTCCTCCAAGATGGGAGATGCCTGCTGGAGATACTCACGCACTTCGGGACTGTTCAATGCTTCTTCTTCCAAAGGGGATCGCAGCATCTCCTTCGGGGGCAGCGGAGTCTCTTCCTGTGTGATCGCTTCCTCTTTGCTAGGCTCTGCCGGCGGTGTTTTGAGCTCTTCACCACCCGAGGTCGATTCCCTGGGAGGTTGGGATTCGGGTGAGACAGTGGGCACCGGAGGGGTCATCGGAAATGGGGACTCTCTTGCCGGCTCCCGCCTTGGCTCAATGCCCGGATAAGGCTGCAACGTCGGGGAAGGCTCAGGTTTCGGCTCCAGCCTGGATTGAGGGACGATTTCCGGCGGGGGCGCTATCACCGGCTCCGGCTTTTGTTCCTGCTTAAGATCCGTGGGCCGAGGTTGACCGATCGAAGATTCCGGAAAAGGTCGTTCGCGATGGATGATCCGCTCAGGTTCCGGCAAGATCGAGGGAGTGCCGGCATCTCGGCCCTGATCTCCCGGCAAGGGCTCGAGCTCGGGTGGGGGGATGACCTCCGGTTCTCGTCGCTGGTCCAGTCGAATCCATTCTCGCGGATCCGCGAGCTCATCAACCTCAGATCTGGGGATAGACAAAGCACCAGGTCCTTCTTTTGAAGGAATGGCCTTCAGTATTGTCGGTGTCTCCGGCGACGTCTTCTCTCTCAACAGTTCTTTTTGAGGCGGAGGAGGCGGTTTTCGAGCGTCTTCGGGGGCCTGAGGGGCTCGCATAATCATCTCTGATATATCAGGCTGCTGGCCCTCATCACCGGGGCTCGGTTCCGCCTGTTGCTTCACGTCGCTTTTCCGAGACTCGGCCGGCTGCTCTTCTTTCCCCGGTGCTGGGGTTCTCATCTCTGATTCCGGACCCCTCTTCGTGGGGCCGGGTCCGTATTGGGACGAGCTCGGGGGGGCCGGGGCTTCGGGCTCCACTTGGGCCGGTCGTCCCATGTCTTTCTGCTCTTGAAGGGGTTCGCCCATCGGGGAAGGGCCTTTTCGAGGCCCTCCGGATTTCGACTCGTCCCGAATCGGTGCTCTTTGGAGCGGCTCCTCTTCACGAAGACCGTCCGTTGCCTTCGACTTCTCAGGATCCGGAGAAGGACGCGACTTGCCCGTGCCGAATATGCGATTCATCTTAATTTCCGGAATGGGAACCGTATATCCTGAGCTTCCGATGGTAGCAGACGACTGGCCCGGGAGGACCGCCCCGCTTTCTTGAGTTGCCTGGGCTTGTTCGCCGTAGGCGGGAAGAGTTGTTCCTGAGAGGTCGCAGCAAATGGCTCCCGCGAGCACTGCCACCACAGACAGACCTTGCTTAGCGAATCTTCGCACAACCTTTTCAGACGAAGCGTTCACCGACTGCGATCCTCGGATTTGAAGTTGCTACAAATTCTTTTCTTATTTTAATCTGTTGTCACTGATTGGTCAAGCGCTGATAGAAGCTCCCTCAGCCGGGCGATGCAGTTAGGTCTCGGTTCGATCGTTTGAACTCGGTCGAGGATGCCGTTTATGAAGGATGCCGAGTTCTCGCCGCCATATCGTTTTGCGATTTCTATAGCTTCATTAAGAATTACCGGTCCCGGAACACTGTGAAAATGAACAAGCTCTGCGATAGCCATCCTGAGCACGTTTCTGTCCACTCTGTTTATACGATAAAGCTTCCACCTGTGTGACAACACGGAAATAACGTTGTCGATGGCCTCCCGATCTGCTGCGACCGCAGCAACGAGCTCTCTCGCGTAGTCATCCACCACGCGGTCGAGCTTTACCACCTGTTCCTCGTCAACAGCGAAATGTTTTTCCAGGAAACTCAATATGTGGACCGGGTCCTCGTTCGTGGCATCCGCCGCGAAGAGGACCTGAAGGACAAACTCACGGGTCTTACGTCTGGAAGGCACTGAGTATGACGACCATCACAATGAAATTGAGAGAGAATGAGGGGCGCTATTGCAATTGCCTGAGCAGGTTGGCCATCTCTACCGCGGACATGGCTGCCTCAGCCCCCTTGTTTCCAGCCTTCGATCCGGCACGCTCCACGGCCTGCTCGATTGTGTCTGTAGTGAGAACTCCGAAGCTCACAGCGATGCTGGTTGCCAATGCTACTTGTGCAACTCCTTTCGCCACTTCGGAAGCGATGTAATCAAAATGCGGGGTTGACCCTCGAATCACTGCTCCGAGGGCCACAGCCACGTCGAATTTTCCCGAGCGCACTACCGTTGACAGCATTTGTGGAATCTCGAACGCGCCCGGCACCCGTACAATGGTAATATCGTCTTCCGACGCTCCGTGGCGCACCAGGGCATCCACGGCGCCTTCAACTAGCCTGTCCACGATGAACGCGTTGAATCGACTCGCTACAAGGACCGACCTGAGCCCCCTCGCGTCCAGAAGTCCGTCAATTTTCCGGATCATACATCCTCCGCTACTCGAATACACCCCAATGAGGTCGACGTCTGTCACGAGCCTCTCAAGCCTGGGTGTCCAGATTCAAAATATGCCCCATACGGTTCTTCTTGGTCGTGAGGTATCGAAGATTCGTGGAACATGGCTCGATTTGGATCGGGACTTGCTCGACGACTTCGAGGCCGTATCCTTCCAGGCCCACGATCTTCGTGGGATTATTGGTCATCAGCCTCATTTTCCTCACGCCCAGATCGGCCAATATCTGGGCTCCGATTCCGTAATCTCGGAGGTCCGGCTTGAATCCCAACCTGATGTTGGCCTCAACCGTATCGCACCCCTGATCCTGAAGAGCGTACGCCTTAATCTTATTGAGCAGTCCTATTCCCCTGCCTTCCTGCTGCATATACAGGATGACTCCTCTGCCTTCGCACTCGACCATCCGCATCGCCTTTTCGAGCTGCGGACCGCAATCACAGCGCTGCGACCCAAAGACGTCCCCTGTCAGACACTCGGAATGGACCCGTACAAGAATTGGCTCGTTCGAGTCGATCTCACCCTTTATGAGTGCCACATGATTGAGCTTGTCCACGTCGTTTTCATAAACGATGAGCCTGAAACTTCCCCCGTATTCGGTGGGGAGCGTAGTCTCTGCGCCGCGCCTGACAAGCCTTTCCGTCTTCATGCGGTACTGGATCAAATCCTTTATGGTGCAGATCTTTATGTTATGTTCCTCTGCCAGCACCATCAGGTCGGGAAGCCGTGCCATAGTCCCATCGTCTTTCATGACTTCGCAGATAACTCCCGCGGGGGTCAGACCTGCCAACCGTGCCAGATCGACACTCCCTTCGGTTTGGCCCGCTCGCACGAGCACGCCTCCCCCCCGAGCCCGGAGAGGAAACACGTGCCCGGGTGAAATAATGTCGTCAGGAGTCGCGTTCGGGTCTATGGCAGTGAGGATCGTTATGGCTCTATCGTATGCTGATATGCCCGTGGTCACTCCCCTGCGTGCTTCAATGGAAACAGTAAATGCAGTTCCGTATGGGGACTTGTTGTTTGCCACCATCATGGGCAAATCGAGAGCCTCTATCTTGTCCGGTGTCATTGAGAGGCAAAGCAGTCCGCGACCGTAACGTGTCATGAAGTTCACCGCTTCAGGAGTGATCTTCTCCGCTGCCATGGTCAAATCGCCTTCATTCTCCCGATCCTCATCGTCGACAAGAATCACCATTCTGCCTTGCCTAATTTCTTCAATCGCTTCCGGAGTATCCACGAGCACACCCATGCGGGTATCCCTCCTTTACATAAATCCGTGTTCTCTCAGCATCTGCTCATCCAACCCTGAGCCGTGCCTGTGGGCCAATACGAACTTTTCCACGTACTTCCCAATCATATCAAATTCCACGTTGACCGTATCACTGATGCCTTTTTCGGTCAAGCCGGTAAGGGCAGCGGTGTGTGGTATGAGCATCACCCAAAATCTTGCTCCCTGTACTTTGTTGACCGTAAGGCTAATTCCGTCTACTGCTACGCTTCCCTTGTCAATAAGGTATTTTCCGGAATCCGCCATGAATCCGAAAAGATAGCCTGCTCCTGTTGTGCGCTTCTCGATGATGGATCCGACACAATCCACGTGACCGGCAACCAAGTGGCCTCCTAGCCGGGAATCGAAACGCATTGCCTTTTCCAAATTCACCCGGGAGCCTCGTCGAAGAGTGCCCAGCGTGGTTACCCGAAGAGTCTCGGGCGAAACATCCGCGGCGAATTCTTTCCGATCCCGATGCACTGCCGTGGCCGTCAGACAAGCTCCGTCGACGGATATGGAATCCCCTTCGTTCACGTCCGAAAGGTCCAGATCCGATCGGATACCGATCCTGACAAATCGTTGGCCTGATTCAATGCTGGTTACTTCTCCTCGAGCTTCGATGATACCGGTAAACATGCGTGCCACCTTTTTCGCAATGATGTGTGTGGCGGGGCCGTTGTTATCTGCCAAAACTCAATAGGTGCCGCGTTTGAACCCGCCCCATAGAGCGCAACAGGCTAGATCGCACATGTGGCACCTCTTTCTCGATGGAGGAAATCAGATCTTTGACCCACTTCCTTCGCCAACTACTCATGCCCTGATACGAGCAGAAACAGTGCAATATGGGCACACCAAGATTCCCTGCAAGCTCCCTTGTCATCTCTTCCCGTACGTATACGAGAGGACGGATCACGCGATTCTTGCCATCGTCTGCATAGAGATTAGGACTCATCCCTTTTATGGATCCATTAAAAAAGAGGTTCAGCAAGAGAGTCTCGACAAAATCGTCAAGGTGATGTCCCAACGCGATCTTATTCCATCCATGGTCCGCCGCGTACGAGTAGAGAACCCCCCGGCGAAGACGCGCACAAAAGGAGCACGGATTGGTGCCTGGTTCCAGGTTTTCGTTTACAATCTCCACTATGCGACCGTCTATACGCGTGTGCGGAATGTTTTCTTGCTCCAGTCGCGCTTCCAATGCCTCGCAATCAAACGCCGCCGGCCCAGGATGCACTGTCGCGGCAGAAAGCTCGAATCGGACGGGTGCCTTGCGCTGCAGAGCTCTGAGCGCATACAGCAAGGTCCATGAATCCTTGCCCCCGGACAATGCCACCAGGACGCGGTCTCGTTCCTCGATGAGGCCAAAGTCGCCTATTGCACGTCCCACGAGTCGTGTTATGTTCTTGAAAAGACGATCTTCCATTTCGTTTCAGGGCGTATGGCCCCTTGCCAACACCTCTCTGTACCTTATAGGGTGTGAAGGAGCGGATGTCCAGCTTCCCTGTGGCGTCAAAGATCCAGGGGGCTACGGATGCTTGAGAATGGAATCGAGAGGAACTCGACGCCATCGGTCCTCCCAGCGGGAACGATTCCGGTTGTTCTGATGGCTTGCAGCCGATCATGGCTCTTCGCCACGACCAAGCGAATGGAGATAAGCAGAGGCCACAGCCGATTGAAAAAACCTCGTTTCTAAGATAAGGACAGACAATGGACAAACAGTATGGAGCGATGCTTTGATCTTTCTGACCAATATAGCGAAATTTTACGCGGGAAAACCATTGTTTCGACAAGCGTCCATCAGCATCCATCGCGGTGACCGCGTGGGCATTGTGGGCCCGAACGGAGCAGGAAAATCGACTATCCTCGGGATGATGGATGGGACGGTCAGCCCCGATGAGGGGGAAGTAACCGTCGAGAAGAAGATTCGCAAAGGTGTTCTTCCACAGGAGCTCGTTGCCGGCTCAAACACCCCTATCATTGAAGAAGTCATGAACGTCTCGGAAGAGCTGCGATCCGTGAAAGAGAGGCTTTCACAACTTCAGCGAGAAATGGCCAGTATTTCCGAGGACACGCCGGAAATGGAGTCCATGATCGAAGAGCTTGGCCACCTTCAGCACGAGTTCGAGCGCTTCGACGGGTACACACTGGAGGCCCGCGCATTGAAGGTGCTCGCGGGGTTGGGCTTCGAGCCCGGAGATGAGCTTCGCCCGTGGAGCGAATTCTCCGGCGGCTGGAGAATGAGAGTCGCTCTCGCCAAGATCCTCCTTGCGGATCCTGACGTGCTGTTGCTGGACGAGCCTACCAACCACCTTGATCTGGAAAGTCTCCTTTGGGTGGAAGATTATCTGGCCGGATTCAAGGGGGCGATCGTCCTGGTCTCTCACGACCGTGCATTTCTCAACCGCATTGTGAACCGGATCGTCGAAGTGGACAGGGGAAAAGTCACCACGTACTCAGGGAATTTCGACGAGTACGAGCGGAACAAAGGTATGCAGGAGGAGATCATCCTGGCGCAGTACAGGACGCAACAGGAAAAGATCAAACGAATCCAGAAATTTATCGATCAGAATCGTGTAAAAGCCAGAACCGCGAGCCGGGTACAAAGCAGAGTGAAGATGCTCGAAAAAATGGAAAAGGTCGAGCCCCCTGCCAGAACAAAATCCGTGCGATTTTCGTTCCCGCAGCCACCGCATTCCGGGAGGAGAGTTCTCGAAATACGGGGCCTCGTCAAGAAATTCGGCTCGCTGACGGTGTACAACGGATTCGATTTCGCGCTGGACCGAGGAGACCGAGTCGGATTGGTCGGCCCTAATGGAGCGGGCAAGTCGACTCTTCTGAAGATCATGGCCGGTGTTATTGAGCATGACGGTGGCGAGGTCAAGTACGGGCACATGGTAGAGCCGGGATATTTCGCGCAACACCAGTACGAGAGCCTGAACTTGAGCCGTTCTGTTCTCGAGGAAGCGTACTCGGTCTCTCCTGCATTGACTGAGCAGGAAGTCCGGAACCTCCTGGGCGCGTTCCTCTTTTCCGGGGATGATGTGTACAAGAAAGTGGGGGTTCTCTCAGGAGGCGAGAAAAGCAGGCTCGCGCTCGTCAAGATACTTCTTTCGCCGCCGAATCTCCTCCTGATGGACGAGCCCACCAATCATCTGGATATTCCGTCATGCGAGATTCTCGAAAACGCGCTGCGCAACTACGAGGGGACCCTAGTCCTGATTACACACGATCGAAGACTCATGAACTCGATCTGCACCGGCGTGCTCGAAATACAAAAAGGGAGCGCTGAATTCTACCTCGGAAATTATGAGGACTACCGATACAAGAAGGCGTTGATCGAACAACAGAAGACGGACGAGACCTCGCCTGAACCCGAGAAAGAAATCCCTGTTGCTCAGCTCGAGTCCTCCAAGGAGTCCCGAAAGAAAAAGAGGCGCCGCGACGCCCAAACGCGGTCCGAGCTCTCCAGGAAGCAGGCCCCCCTCAGACGCCAAATCGAACAGATCGAACATGAGCTCCACAGCAAAGAAGCTCGGAAACGGGAAATCGAAGCTCTCCTGGCAGACCCTGCTATCTATGGGGATAAGTCGAAAATCCTCCCTCTCCTGGAAGAGGAACCGGCACTAGGAAAGGAGATCAGGAAACTGGAATCGAAGTGGGAGGAGCTGCATGAGCAGCTCGATGAGCTCGAGAGCGGTGTCGGGTGAACGAATCGAGAACGAATGAGCCCTCCTCGATCAGGAGGAGGGCTCTGAGAAGCATGTGGAGGTAAGGTTCGTAGGTTTATGATGCTTGCGGCGGCCGCCGTATGATGGTCGGGGCTATGAAGACAAGTATTTCTTGAACATTCCTTTCAGCAGTCTTGTTGGAGAAAAGGTAGCTGATGGGGGGCATGTTCATGAGCCCGGGCAGTCCCTGTCTCCGATTCCTGTCTTCGTTGATGAGAATTCCTCCGATGACTGCGGTTTCTCCGTCCTTCACGATGAGGAAGGTATTGGCTTCCCGTGTACGAATGGCCGGGGCTGAGGCGCCTGCAACGATTTCCGGCTCGTTGTTCGTGACCCGTATCTCCATGCGGATTCGACCGTCCGCGTAAATGGTGGGTCTTACATTGAGGGCCAGGTCCGCGGAGATCATCTGCGTCTGGGTGCCGTCCGCAGACACCGTCTGGTACGGAATCTGTAACCCGTTTCTTATGGACGCATTCTGACCATCCAGTACCTGGACCTTAGGCCGGGAGATGACCTTTGTCTTTCCCTGAGCTTCACCAAGCTGGAGTCTCACATCCAGCTCTGTCAGGTACTGTCCCCACCACGTGCCGAACTGGATCCCCAGACCAACCGGGTTGGACAGGTTTGCTATGGTGGTGGGCAGATTGACGACGAACTGGGACGGAATGTCGTCGCCCGTGGTCGATCTTCCGGTCGGGGTTCCGGCAGTCCCCGTGATACCGGCCACATCCCAGTAACCCTGGTTTGTCCATTGTCCCTCGGCTGTGGGCTGCCCATTCTTGTACGGACCGGTCTGGGAATTCCTGCCGCCCCAGAGGATACCCATGCCTCGGCTCCAATCCCGTGTCGCACGGACGATCCTGCTTTCAATGAGCACCTGCGGGGTCGGGACGTCCAGGGTGAAGATCAGTTTCTTCATCTGAGCAATCCGCTCAGGCGTGTCCTTCATGAAGATCATACGGTCCCGATCATTTGCCCAGAGTATGCTGTAAGCAAGGATTCGGGCCAATTTGGGATCTTCGCCGAAGGGAACGGTTACCCGGGCAACGCGCTCTCCCGCAGCGAGAGCCCTGTCAACAACCCCGGTTGCCGTAGCGGACGCGGCTGCCGCACGCTCTCGATCCGACTGGATACGATCGTATGTCTGCATGCGAGCTATGGCTCCCGGGCTGCCCGGTAAGAAGCCTTGCTCAGCCAGTTGGTCTCTGTATGCAGTCCGGCCCAGCTCCCCACCTGCCTGGATATCTTGCACGCGCTGCAGTTCAGACACCTCTTGTTGCACAGCGGTTATGCCGATTCCTCCCGGACAATCCAGACGGAAGAGACACCGCAGGGTAGGGAGCAACTGGGAGGGACGCACGTATGTGACCTTGACCGTCGCGTACTGGAAGCAGACGCGCTCCCCTTCGATGTCGATACAGCCGGCCTCGCCAATCTCCTCGGTACGAGTTTCGTCAATCGGTGCTTCCTGGAGAGTCTGGAGCCGTTTCAACCAGTCTTCGATCTCCTTCTGGTAGGCCTGGATTTCCTGGCGGATGGATTCAATCCGTTTGTCTACTTCTCCCACACGCTGGGTGTATTCCTTGTTCCGCTCTTCTTTGAAGTCGCTGATCTCTTTCTTGTTGCCAACCCTCATAACATTGCCGACCATGACACGGTCCAGACCATGCGTGTTAAGAATCGTGTCAATTACTTGACCCAACGGCACATCGAAGAGTCGCAATGTGGTGCTGCCCGTCACTCCCGTGCCGACGATGATGTTCACACCGGCCTGCTCTGCGAGGAGCCTGAACGCGTTCTTCAGACTGATTCCCTGAAAATCCATGGTCACAGGCTTCTTGAAGATTTCCGGGTCAGGGGTAATCTGGAAGCTTCTCAGAATCTCCATCCTCTGCTTCTGAAGCTGCTCCATCGATTTCTGCAAACGTTCGATGTCCTGGTTGCGCGACTCCATACGCTTGCGTATCTGCTCCTCCTGAATAATTCGAGAAGCCTCCCCTCCTCCGCCTCCTTCACGTCCACCTGCTCGCTCAGCCGTGAACCGAGGGGGAGGAAAATCGACCATCAACACACCCTTTTGCTTGTTTATCTGATACGGGACCGCATCCTTGAGCTGAATAAATATTGTCTGGGATCCCGGAACGATCATCTCAACGGACGTGGAAAACAGGTCGGTACGCAACGGTTTCTGATGGGCCTTGGGAATTTCCGCATTGATAAGATCCAACCTCACCTTGGTCGGGCTCACCTTGTTCAAGCGATAGTCCAGTTGGTCGCCGCCCCGAATCATCAGCCTGGCATTATGTCCCACCTGGATGAAGCGGAGCTCGGTGATCTCCTGGACGAGAAGCCGGGGATCCGGAGTGGGAGGAGTAACAGGAGGCCGTACTTCTCGGACCATGCGCGCCTCAGGTCCTCCGGGGCCCGGCCGAGAGTCCTTCACGCTTTGCTTCGGCGCGGGAAGAGCAGGAGGAGCGCTCGTTTCGGGCTCGACAGAGGGACGCGGCGGCGGTGGAGGAGCCATAGTCTGGCTTATCCGAGTGGTAGAAGCCGAAGCCATCGGTCCCTGACTTCCTTTGTCATTCGCATGTCCCGATCGAGCCTCCGGAGCCGCAGGGGGAGTAATCCTGCCACTCGGAGAGAAGCTCGAGGAAGCATTCTGCTGTTGGCTGTGTGCAGTCGCTGCAGCAGGAACGAAGTTGGGGACAGGGGCGGATACTGCCTTGGGTGTCTCCGACTCCTTCTTCAGACCGACCGCGCCAGTGGGAAGCAGACCTGCCAAAGAATTCCCGAACACGACCATTATCTGGTCCGCTTCCCGCCGTATGCTGAACGCGGGCACGGGACGCTCTCGGAAGTCGACTACGATTCGAGTGCGCGAGCTCTTTTCTCCCACCCGAATCTCACGTATGTCCGCCTGGTCCACGACGGTCTTCGGGGGGACATTCTCTGGCCGCGTGCCAGCAAAATCGATGACAAGGCGGTTAGGATTACCGATGACACGCGCCAGGTGCTTTCCCACCTGACCCTTTGCATCGATAACAATCCGATGGTTGTCAGCGTCCAGTCTCACCGCGGTTATCACTCCGAGGTTGTCGGCCCATGCCGAACCGACGATCATGGCAAGAAGCAGGCAGCCAAGCCCGAGGAATCGAATCTTTTCAACAGGTGACCTCATTGCATTCTCTCCCGAAAACCGTGTGGAGGCTCTCCAACCTGCGGAAGGCACTGAGCCATGGGTGTGATCGCAGACCGTTGCGTCCGGCTCGCTTGTTCATGAGAGATCAGCACCACCGCCGGAATTAAGGCTGAAGGGATGATAACAGAGTGGCAAGAGGTGTGTCAACAGAAAAATATTAGATAACGAGATGATACATCAAGTTCTCCATCCAATAGATGAGCAAAAGAACGCCTCCGGCCTATTCTTTTCACGTTAAGACATAGTGACTATTGGTGATTATCAGACGCATTTTTTTTGCTTCGCCAAAGCGCCCTCCTGCGGTATCATCCCTCCATGACTACCATTCTCGTCATCGCTACCCTCGTTGTCGCATTGGTCCTCTACTGGTACCTGTACGATTGATCGGTGTGCTTGCCAATCCGATAGTCGGTTGACAGACACCGCCGTACTCCCGGAGAAGATCACTGGGTTCGGGTCTTCCACACCCTCGGACATTTTCATGGATATACGTCGCAGAGGGTGCATCGAGAATGGGGCTGGGCTCAGGGGATCGATCGAGAGAAGGGCGCACAGCCCGAAGTACAGGATCTGTAGAGTTACGTATTTGCGAACCGACTCCCTTTTGGAGAATGCAGGTTCAGAGCCTGTCTCAATCCAGGGCAGGTTTGAAGAAAGTGTCTCAAAAGCCGACAGTCCGTGACAATCGTGGCACACCCCCTCACCCTGACCCTCTCCCCCGAAGCGGGGGAGAGGGGATTCTTCCGGCTCCCTCTCCCTCTGGGAGAGGGTTGGGGTGAGGGTGCCTTTCCACGCATCGACGCTCAATCGTGCTACGGTTTTTGGTGTGTCCCAAGTTTTGAGACACTTTCTGAATCCTGCCCCCACAATTGCGGGGTGGAGCGTTGATCTTTTCGTGG
The DNA here is from genome assembly GCA_040753915.1 of Thermodesulfobacteriota bacterium. GTDB lineage: Bacteria > Desulfobacterota > Desulfomonilia > Desulfomonilales > Desulfomonilaceae > JBFMDN01. The sequence continues at coordinate 14,868 of JBFMDN010000072.1, forward strand.
AAGTACCACAGCAGTGCCTGTAGGGAGGGGTTTGACCCCCCTCGCCTGAATCGCACCAAAGGTGCTATTCCCAACGCGTGCCACCGGAATCGGAAAGAACCTTTCCCAACGGGTATAGAGGAGAAGTGAATGGGATTTCGTGAGGACCTGGAGGTGCTCCTCAGATCACGGTTCACCTTGATCTGCGTGGTTTCTTTTGAGGAAGAAAGCATCATCGAACAGGTCAAGGAACTATGTCTCGGTACCAATCGAAGGCTCTTTTTGTGGGATCACAGCGATTTTTTCCGCCTGCTGGTCGGCGAGGGAGGCGCGCCAATTGCGAAGGACCCGTTGACTGCCTTAACCGCTATGGAGCGGATGCAGGAGGATTCGGTCTTCCTTCTGTGCGATTTTCATCAGTGTTGGAACGGCCAGCCAAGGGTTATTCGGAAGCTACGTAATCTCGCGAGGGAGCTCAAGTTTACGCGCAAGTCCATCATAGTGACTATGCCGGCCTGGCGGATCCCAGAGGAGCTTCGAGATGACGCGGTCGTACTGGACTTCCAGCCTCCCGGATTAGCCGAGCTTGACGATATCTTGTCACGACTCACTTCCAGTCCCGGGGTGCGCGTGAACCTTACTCCCCAAGGGAGGGAAAAGCTGCTTACCGCAGCCCTCGGGCTGTCTGCAAACCACGCGCGGCGCGTCTTTTCCAAGGCCCTTGTGTCCAAAGGAGGCCTGGACGAACGGGACATAGATCTGGTGAACCGGGAGAAGAAGCAGGTCATTCGAGAATCCGGGGCGCTGGAATTCTTCTCTCCGTCGGAAACCGTTGCAGATGTGGGCGGCCTAGACGTTCTCAAGGAATGGTTGCGTACCAGAGAACGGGCTTTTAGTAGAGAAGCCCGGGACTACGGACTACCCGAGCCCAAAGGCATCGCACTCATCGGTATCCCCGGTACGGGAAAATCCCTGACTGCGAAGATGATTGCAGGGCTTTGGCGACTGCCGCTCATACGACTCGATCTGGGTGCTTTGTTCGGGGGCTTGGTGGGACAGTCGGAAGAAAATACCAGGCGCGCTCTCCGCCTCGCCGAGACGGTTGCTCCATGCCTGCTCTGGATTGATGAAATCGAGAAAGGGCTCTCTGTAGGGGGCGGAGATGGAGGGACCGCCATGAGGGTAGTCGGGGGCATCCTCTCCTGGATGCAGGAAAAGAGTCGCCCTGTCTTCGTAGTGGCGACCGCGAACAATATTGCATTGCTGCCACCCGAATTGCTCAGACGCGGGAGGGTGGACGAGGTCTTCTTTCTTGATCTGCCTACTGTGCGGGAGAGGCGTGAGATATTCGAAGTCCATCTGCGGAAGCGGAAACGTTTTCCGCAGGCATATGACTTGGACAAGCTTGCGGCAGCCTCCGAAGGGTATGTGGGGGCGGAGATCGAGCAGTCCGTCATAGACGCCATGTATGCTGCATTCAGCGACCGGGAGTCTCCAGGGAGGGACTTCACCACGGATGACATCCTTCACGCGCTCGCTCGCCAGGTTCCTCTGAGCATTTCCCAAAGGGAAGTGGTCGCAAGCCTCAGAACCTGGATCTCAGAGGGAAGGGCTCAGTCCGCGTCATCCATGAAATGAGCTCACTGGACCGCCCGGGGGGGCGATGGCTCTTCCGGCAGGTGATCCCCTCCGATGGTTATCCAGAGCAATCGAGCGAGCGTGCTGCCAGTGTTTTCCCAGCGGTCGGGCACTTCAGTAGTCAGATGGACCACGTCCCCGGGAGTGAGCTTGTAAGCTCGTTCATTAACGGAGAACTGTAGCTTTCCCGAGAGCAGGCAGCCGAGCTCCTCCCCTTTATGAATAAAGAAATGGGGAGCGAAGCTACTGCCCGGGGGTATTTCGATGAGGTACACATGGCCACGGCCCTCGGATCCGAGAGGCGTCAGGGCCTTGGCCACGGCTGCATTGCGCGAAATATGAGGAAGCGCAATCTCCTTGGCTTCCGCAGACGAGAATACGAGCTGGGGAGTGGGCTCTGTCCCCTCCTGTAAGAAGAAGCTCGGCTTCACCGAAAGCACGTCCGCCAGCTTGAACAGGGTGTAGAGAGAGGGCATGATCATGTCGCTCTCGATCTGTGAGATAGTGCTTGGGGTCACCCCTGCCAGCTTCGCGAGCTCTGCCTGCGAGATCCCGCGCATCTTGCGCGCCTGTTTCAACCGACGCCACAGCTCGATGCGATAGGGCGAGTGCTTTTCCGCCTCGAAAGCGACAACGCCATTTTCCGTCCAGTACTTATGACGTTCCGTGGGGGGCGAAATCTCACGCTCCTCGGCTTTGACCGTGCTCAGAAAGTTCTTCCCTCTTCTCATGGAGAGCTCCAGGACCACTTGGGCCATGACATTGATCCTGGACTGCACGCGGGAAGAGAGAGCACTGTGCTTCACGATCCAGTACGAAACAGTGTTCAACTCGTACAACTTCGGACAGGTGTTCCCGTAGAATGTGAGCACATCCCGTTCGGAGCTCCAGAGCTCCTTCATTCCGCTGAGACTGTCGAAAACGAAGTGGACCCTTCCCTCCAAGGATTCGTACGCTCCCCAGAGGGTCTCAGCTACCAGTTTCATCTGGTGAGGCTGATCGACGCGCAGAATCCGGCCAGGGTATTCCATCCTGTCCTCGTAATAGAAAGCCAGGTACACATCGGCACCCTTACCTTTTCCCCAGGTGAAGCAGTCGAGGATCGTCAGATCGCAGTTACTGGCCACTGATCGAAGCTGAGAGAACAATTCCCTGGGAGGAATGTCGAAGGTGACGTAGAGAACGGGCTTTCCCAGAGCTTGAGAAGCAAGGATGAAGCTCTGGCTGAAAGGAACTGCCAGGTTGCCTGTGGGATCGAGCCAGATCACATTGTCGCCCGATCGCAAATGCCCCAACAAGTTGTCCAAATGACTGATGCCGGTGGACACGAGATCTTCGGCTGCTTCACGAACCCTCATGGCTCCTCGCACGGGATATTCCCAGGCTCGATGATGAGATGGCTCACGGGGTGAGAGACGGGGGAAGTCCCGCAGATCTCAGCCCCATGAACCCGGATTTCCTCTTCGCCACTTAGTGTGAGCCGCACCAGATCGAGACTGCTCAGGCTACCGAATGAACCTTGCTGGGCACGGCCGCGGAGCCCAGGATTTTATCCACTTCCTCCATATCCGACTCCATCACGTACGGAATGCCCGAAATGTCGGAAGCTTCTCGTGTGAGAGAAACGAGATCGTTGCGATCTATGTATGGAAGAGCGAACTTGCGGGCACCAGCCATGAGCTGCTGCAGGCCCTGCTTGAGCCGGGAAACGTACGAGTACACACCGATCGCGCCGGCAGGAATCTTGGCAAAATCCGCTCCAAACCGTGACTTCAGCTCTGCTGCCACGACAAAATTGCTGATAATACCGTGCTCCAGTCCTTCTATACCGACCTTTTCCAGGACCTTGTTGCCGTGGGTCTTTCCGACCATGGCAGCAGTCATGAGAGCGCGACCGAGGCACACCGCCTTGACGTAAGGTGCGCCCAGGGCCAGTGCCTTGAAAATATGGTCTTCGAGTGACAAGCCACCTGCAATGGCGATGGGGGGAATATACGCGCCCTGCTGCCTCAAACGCTCACACATATTGTACGCCAGGCACTCCAGGTATACGGTGGGAATTCCCCACTCGTTCATCATTCTCCAGGGGCTCATACCTGTTCCGCCTCCCGCGCCATCGATGGTGAGCAAGTCAATCTTGGCTTCTGATGAATACTTGATTGCCCGCGCCAGGTCAGCAGGCCGGTACGCTCCGGTCTTGAGAGTCACGTACTTGGCGCCCAAGCTTCGGAGATAATCGACAGCCTGATAGAAGCTCTCCTCGTCAACCATGCCGAGCCGAGAATGACGCTCGAATTCCTTGATAGCCCCTGCCTGAAAGCCTTTCCTCGCCACATCGGTGGTAGGATCGGGAAGCACGAGGTACCCGCGCTCCTTTAGCTGCATGGCACGCTCAAGGCTGCCGAGCTGAACCTCGCCTCCAATGTCCTTGGCCCCTTGGCCCCATTTCAGCTCGAAGATCTCTACCCCGAGCTTCTGGATGACGTACTCGGGTACCCCGAGCTTGGTGTCTTCCACATTAGCCTGGACAATAATGGCGCCCTTGCCTTCGTACCATCGCCTGAATGACTCGACGCGGCGCTCCATTTCCGGAGACTTGACTACCTTTCCGTTCTTGAACTCCGCATCACGGTCCATTCCGCAGATGTTCTCACCGGCTACCACCATGATTCCTGAAATAGCCGCGCCTATGGCCATCTCCTCCCAGTTTGCCCGGCCTATGAAGGTGGATCCTACTGCGCCGGTAAACACGGGAAAGTTCAGCTTGATGGAGCCATCCGCGCCCAAAGCGGTGGAACAGTCAACCACGGGAAACGTAGCCTTGTCCGAATCCGCCTCGACTCCGACCGCTCCCACGCAGGTTCCCTGAATGTTAAAGTGGGAGTAATCGATCGGATAGTCCTTGTCAGCTCCCGCGGTGATCTTTCCGTACGGCTGAGGATAGATAACCTCACGCCCTTTGATAGCAGATTGGCCGATCTCGCAGGGTCCTGGACAACCGTCGAGACAGGTAACGCAGATCCCGGAGATGGGTGCCGGCTCGACCCGATTCTTGGTTTTCGTTGCAGAGCTTCTGTTAGGCTTACTAAGTGACATTGGATAGTCCTCCTGAAAACGATGAGCGATGGTATGCCTGCGCCAGGGAAATCCTCTTGCTACGGGCCATGACTATGTTAGGCGATCCGAAAAGAAACTTTGTGCATTTAGCAGTACTAACGGTGCCCTGTCAAGCATCTTTTACACTAAAAGCCGCCGCCGCTGGAAATTAGCCGACCGTGCGGAAAACCTCAGGGCAGAACGGGAGCCCAGCCCGTTTATTTAGAGATGACGGGGGAGACGAAAATGTCTCACAACTCGGGACACACCAAACATCGTAGCACGATTGGGCGCTGATGCATGAAAAGGCACCCTGACCCCAACCCTTGTATGTTGGGCATAGGCGTTAAGTTAGAAGTGGAACGGCCAATTGTTCGTCATTCCGGCGAAAGCCGGAATCCAGTCCTTCCAATATGTTATGGACCCCGGCTTTCGCCGGGGTGACGGGGTCCTTGTTAAGTCAACTGACTGAAATCACGTGATGCCATCCACGAAGTTCACGCCTATGTGTATGTTGGGAGAGGGAGCCGGAAGAATGGCCTCTCGCCCCTTTTGGGGGAGAGGATCAGGGTGAGGGGGTGTGCCACGATTATCACGGACTGCCGGCTTTTGAGACAGTTTCCGACGCCCGTCCCCCTGCGAGACGCGCGTCCTACCTTCTGTCCCATCCATGAACGGTCCCGATGCCTTCCCGGAAGGAAAGAAATCAGGTTCCCATTTCCCACGATGACAGGTATTCAGCCTGCTCGTCTGTGAGAGTGTCGATGGCGATTCCCATGGCTTCCAGCTTCAGCCGCGCAATTTCCGCATCAATTTCCGGCGGGAGTCTGTGCACTTGGTTCGACAAGCTGCCTTTGCCCGCCTTAACGAGATGCTCTGCAGCAAGGGCCTGGTTTGCGAAGCTCATGTCCATCACGGACGAGGGATGTCCTTCAGCGGCGGCGAGATTGATAAGGCGACCTTCGCCCAGGAGCATGATGCGCCTGCCGTCAGCCATGGCGAACTCTTCTACGAAATCCCGGATCACTCGCCTGGACACGGCTGCCTCTGCCAAGTGCGGAATATCGATCTCCACGTTGAAGTGGCCCGAGTTAGCAATGATGGCACCATCCTTCATAAGAGCAAAATGCTCTTTCCGGAGCACGCTTCTGTCTCCGGTTACGGTGCAGAAAAAATCCCCGAGGGGCGCAGCCTGAGCCATAGGCATCACCCAGTACCCGTCCATGACAGCTTCCAGAGCGCGCAGAGGATCCACCTCGGTAACGATGACCCTGGCACCCATTCCTGCAGCCCTCATGGCAAGCCCCCGGCCGCACCATCCATACCCGCTCACGACAAAGACGCTGCCTGCCATGAGCCTGTTCGTTGCCCGCAGTATTCCGTCGATAGTGCTTTGGCCCGTGCCGTAGCGGTTGTCGAAGAAATGCTTCGTGTCCGAGTCGTTTACCGCGATGACGGGGAACAGGAGCACTCCCTTGGCAGCCATGCTCTTCAACCGGATGACCCCGGTCGTGGTTTCTTCCGTGCCACCCAGGAGTCCTTCCGCAAGGCTGCGGCGCTCCGCGTGGATAGTTCCCACCAGATCGGCGCCGTCATCCATAGTGATGTGGGGCTTGGGGTCAAGGCACGCGTTGATGTGCTTGTAGTAGGTCTCCGTGTCTTCGCCCTTGATCGCGAACACGTGATATCCGTCAGAAACCAGAGCTGCTGCAACATCGTCCTGGGTGGACAAAGGATTGGACGCGCATACGTACACCTCCGCTCCCCCAGCCGCGAGGGTATGAACCAGCGCTGCTGTCTCCGTGGTGACGTGGAGGCACGCGGCCAGGACGACACCGTTCAACGGCTTTTCCTTCCCAAAGCGCTCCCGAATCAGGCGGAGCACCGGCATGTTCCGTTCGGCCCACTCTATTCTGTTTTTCCCCGCCTCAGCCAGAGACAGGTCTTTGACGTCATACTCCATACAAACTCCTTTCACACCGCTCGTCTGATTCCAGGTCTGCTTGGGAAAATACCGCGGAGCCTTCCGACCCGTAAAGGATTCTATGATCGGCGAGCCGCATCACACGGCCTTTCGGGGTACACGAAGCGAGCCGCGCGCACGCTCTCGAAGCTCTTCTGCTCGATGGGTGGATTCCCAGGTAAAGTCGGGGTCTTCTCGTCCAAAATGCCCGTTGGCCGAAGTCTTGCGGTAGATGGGTCTCAGCAGGTCGAGGTATTCGATGATGGCGCCGGGCTTGAAGCTGAACACTTCTCCGACGATTTTGGCCAATTTGCCGTCGTCTACCGTGCCGGTTCCGTAGGTGTTGACCATGAACGACACAGGCTCCGGATAGCCTATGGCATACGCGACCTGGAGAAGGCATTTCTCAGCCAATCCCGCTGCGACTATATTCTTGGCCACATGTCTGGCCATGTACGATGCCGATCTGTCGACCTTCGTCGGATCCTTTCCGGAAAACGCTCCTCCCCCGTGGGCGCCGAATCCTCCGTACGTATCAACAATAATCTTCCGTCCAGTCAAGCCGCAATCGCCAAGCGGACCGCCCACGACAAATCGTCCCGTTGCATTGATCAGGTACCGAGTGTCGGGTGTGAGCAGACGCGCCGGTATCACCTTGTTAATGACTTCCTCGATTATCCCTTCCTTGATCTGCTCGTATGTCACATCAGGGGAGTGCTGGGCTGCTATGACGATCGTGTCTATACTCACGGGCTTGTTGTCCACGTACCGTACGCTGACCTGAGATTTTCCATCAGGTCGGAGAAAGTCGAGGGATCCGTCTTTCCGGGCTTCGGACAGCCGTGCAGTCAGCTTGTGCGCGCAGTCGATCGGGACAGGCATGAGCTCCGGAGTCTCGGCGCACGCGAACCCGAACATCAGGCCCTGATCGCCGGCCCCCTGCTCCTGGAACATTCCCTCACCCGCGGTCACACCCATGGAGATGTCCGGGGATTGCTTGTCCAGGGACACGATTACCGCGCAGGTGTCGCAATCGAATCCCATGCTTGAATCGGTATATCCTATGTCGCGGATGCAGGAACGTACAAGCTGGGGAATGTCTACGACAGCGGAAGAGGTGATTTCTCCAGCTATCATGGCCAAGCCCGTGGTGACGAGGCATTCGCAGGCCACCCGGGATTTGGGGTCCTGTTCTATCATGGCATCGAGGACAGTGTCGGAAATGCGGTCCGCAATTTTGTCTGGATGACCTTCCGTGACGGATTCGGAGGAGAACAAGTATCCATCGGCCCCCATGGGAGTCTCCTTTCGACGAGGTCGGTATAGGCTCGGTCAAACATTTACGTATAGCAACATGAAATAGCGCGGTCAAGGGGATTTCTCCGTGAGGCGCAATCAGCGCTTTACGTTTACGTGCAAGTCTTATATGGTAAAATCAGGATGTTTCCGGAGGGTTGCGTCTTGGCTCCCCTGAGCCAATCGAAGTATAACCGGCTGCTCGAGCCATTCTCTCCTTTCTTTCTCGATCGACTCCGACGGTTTTTTTTCCTGAATCGCCGGGGTTTGGATTCAACACACGGTACAGCAATGACGGTCCGAAAACAGGCCTTGCTCAGTGTCCTCCTGACAACGGCGCTTCTCATCCTGGTCCTCTCTCTCGTCGCCAGGATTTTTCTCCTCGGAGGCTTCTCGGACCTGGAAGAGACTCAGGTGCGGCAAACAGTCGAGAGGATGGTGGCCGCTGTCGCGTCCCAGATCGATCTCGTCGGCCGCACAGCATCCCAGGTTGCATCGTGGCCGGAAATGGCCGGTCTCGGTGAAAAATCCCACAGCTCCTCGGAGATCGCCTCATTCCTTGAAAACACCGCCTACCTGCTCGGGATCGATGCCGCAGCAGTGCTGGATTCCCGGGGACGAGTGCTTTTCTCGTTTTGGAGAGACAAGCTGGGCAAAAATGTGCCTGAGATGCCCCAGGATTTCTTGAAGGCCGTTGCTGAAGATTCCCGCTTCGGGGACCGGAGCAAGTCGGGGACGCATTCCGGCGTGCTGCTGCTCCCGGAAGGTCCGATGATCCTCGCTGCCTCTCCCATGCATCCTCAAGCGGGATTCCCCCCACAGGCCGCCCGGATACTGGTGGCCAGATACGTGAATCTCTCTGAGATAGAGCGCCTGTCTGGGGGATTTCCTTTCACGCTAACTCTATCTTCGGACGAGAGCAAAACCGTGCCCACAGGCAACTCCTGCCCGGGGTTGTCAAAATGGGAGCCGGTTGTCGTCAAGGCAACGGGCCCAGATTCTCTGGGTGCCTGCGGATTCGTGACGAGCTTCTCAGGCTCCAACGCTCTAATCCTCCGCGTGGAGCTGCCCAGGGAAACCTATCGCCGTGGCGTTGTCACGGTTCAGTGGTTCATGCTCTCCCTGTTGGGCGCGGGTCTCATCTTCGCGGCAGTGATCATGTTCGTGTTGGACAAGCGCATCGTTTCCCGGCTTCGAGATCTGGGAGCAGAGGTGAGCGCGGTTGCAGCGGGAGGGGGGCTGACGAGACGGGTTACCGCGGCAGGCAATGACGAGCTTGCTCTCCTCGCTCATGAGATCAACAGGATGCTGGCCGCGCTCGAGGAGTCCGAAAGTGCAGTCAAGGCGAGCGAGTTGCGCTACCGGGCTGTGGTGGAAGACCAGACCGAGCTCATTTGCCGGTACCTGCCCGACGGGACTATCACCTTTGCAAACGCTGCATGCGCAGCGTATCTGGAAGCATCTTCGGGAACACTCGCGGGGCGAAACTTTTTTGAGCTCTTCGCTCCGGAGGGTGCCAGGGCCGGCACGCGCGGTGACGGCCTCACTGGCCCCGACACGCCCATTTTTAGCGGAGAAGAGAGCATCCCGGGGCCGGATGGGGGCCTGAGATGGATACACTGGACGGGGCGCGCCATTGTGAACGGGCAGGGCGAAGTCCGGGAAATTCAGGCAGTAGGTCGGGATATTACCGAGCGGAAGCAGATGGAAGAGGCCTTGAAGCAGGCCAGGGATCAATTGGAGAAGCGGGTCGAGGAGCGAACCTGGCAATTGCTCAACACCAATGAGCGACTCATGGAGGAGATCGACCAGCGCAAGCTGGTTGAAATGAATCTTCGGGCCAGTGAGGAGAGGTACCGGACGGTTGTCGAAGACCAAACAGAGATCATCTGTCGATTTCTACCGGATTGGACCCTGACCTTTGTCAACAGCGCGTACTGCCGCTACTACGGCAAACAGCCTGAAGAGCTTATCGGAAAGCCCATCTTCCAACTGCTACCCCATCAGGAGGGCGAACGGACCATCCAACACCTGAAGTCCTTGACTCCGGAGAATCCGGTAATCGTGTCCGAACACCAGGTATTGGACGCGAACGGCGAGCTGAGATGGCAACAGTGGACAGATCGAGCAATATTTGACGAATCCGGGAGGCTGGTCGAGTTTCAGTCCGTGGCGCGAGACATCACGGAGCTCAAAGAAGCTGCGAAGTTGCTTCGAGAGTCCTTGACGGAGAAGGAAGTCCTTCTCCGGGAAATTCACCATCGGGTGAAGAACAATCTTCAGGTGATGGCAAGCTTGCTTAACCTGCAATCGGATTACGTGGAGAACGACGCGCAGCTCGGGATATTCAGAGACGCCGAAAGCCGGATTTGGTCTATGGCGCTCGTGCATGAGACTCTCTATCAATCGGAAAATCTTGCGCTGATTCGGGTACGAGAGTATGTGGAAACCCTCGCGGGGGAGCTATTGAGCTCATATGGCCATCTTGCGCCAGGGGTCACCTTGAATGTGGATGTGGAGGACATCTCTTTCGGCATTGACACCGCGGTTCCCCTTGGCCTCATCATCAACGAGCTCGTGTCGAATGCCCTGAAGCATGCGTTCCCCCGCGGTAAACCTGGAGCGATCCTCATCCGGTTGCAGTCCGTCAACGAAGGCCGGTTCGAGCTGGAAGTGAGGGACAACGGTGTGGGGATGCCAGCGAGCCAGGCTCACAAACAGGAAAAGTCCTTCGGCCTCCATCTGGTGAAAGCGCTGGTGAGGCAGATCAACGGCGAATTGCACGTGGATCGGTCAGCAGGTACAGGTTTTGTCGTTCGGTTTAAAGAAGTGGAAAAACGAGCCAAGCGGTGAGCACACATGGCGGATGCACGAATTGTCGTGGTGGAAGACGATGAAATCATAAGCGAGCACCTCCAGAAGATTCTCAGGGAGCTCGGGTACACAGTGGCAGCAGCGGTAACCACAGGAGAGGAAGCTGTGGGGGAGGTCGGGCGCACCAATCCGGATCTGGTGCTCATGGACATCATCCTCAAGGGACAGATGGATGGTATAGAAGCGGCAGACCGCATTCGCAGCAGCTCCCGGGTCCCCGTGATCTTCCTGACCGCGTATTCGGACGATACGGTCCTCGAACGAGCCAAGTTCGCAGAACCATTCGGGTATCTTCTGAAGCCGTTCCGAAAAGAAGCGCTCAAGACGACCGTTGCCATGGCACTGTACAAGAGTGCAATGGACGAGCGGGTGCGGGAGAGTGAAGCGCGATACCGCGAATTGGCGGAGGTTCTGGAGCAGCGCGTTGCCGAACGAACCGCGGACTTGGAGGCTTCAAACCTCCAGTTGCAGGAGGAGATCCGCGAGCGCGCTCGAGCCCAGGAGGCGGCCCGGAAAAGCGAAGAGCTCTTCCGCGCGGTCTTCGAATCCGCGGGAGACTGCATCTTCATCAAGGATACGGCACAGCGATACACTCGCGTCAATCCGGCCATGGCCAATCTGCTGGACCTGCCCGAGCACGAAATCACGGGCAAGACCGATGCGGACATTTACGGGCCAGAGAGTGCTGCACATCTGGCGGACGTGGACAGCCGCGTCCTCAGAGGCGAGCACATCGAGCAGGAGCACACGCGGTCGATCAAGGGACAGACCTACACCTTCCTCGACGTCAGAGTGCCCTTAAAGGATGCTGAGTCGCAGATTATGGGCATTTGCGGCATCTCCCGCAACATCACGGAACGGAAGAAAGCGTCGCCGTCGGCTGCCAGAACCGTGTCAGGATATCAATCCCGTGCAATGCGGGACACACTCACCAGCGCACGGCAGGCAGCGTCCGCAGACAGTATTGTTCTTCTTCTTGGAGAGAGCGGGAGCGGGAAGGACTACATTGCCCGGTGGATACATGAGCATTCGGGCCGATCGAACGGGCCGTTCTTCAGTATGAACTGTGCCGCGTTGCCCCATGAGCTTGCGGAATCGGAGCTGTTCGGCCACGAGTCTGGGGCTTTTACCGGGGCCCGGGGCAAGGTGCGCGGCATGCTGGAGCTCGCGGAAGGGGGAACGCTGCTGCTCAACGAGATAGGAGATCTCTCCCCTCAGCTTCAGGCCAAGCTCCTGACGTTTCTCGACACACGCACGTTCACGAGACTCGGCGGCCGCCAGCCCATCAAGGTCAGCGCCCGCCTCATAGCTGCCACCAACAGAAACCTCGAGCAGGAGGTGGCTGAAGGGAGGTTCCGCCTCGACCTGTTCCATCGCCTTAATGTCCTGACCATCACGGTTCCCCCGCTGCGAGCTCGGAAAAAGGACATCCCCGCTCTGGTGAGGGAGCTCCTGGCGCAGTTAGCCGCAGACCTCCAGGTGTCTGCACCCGGCGAGGTAAGCGACGCGGAGATGGAGAAACTGATGGCTTATTCATGGCCGGGAAACGTACGCGAGCTGAAAAACGTCTTGGAGCGTGCGCTCATTCTCGCGGAGGGCAAGGCGCTCCGCTTCGACACCCTGAGTTCCGAGAGTGCCCCCGAGGTAGCCTGGTCCCGGACTATCACCTTTCCCCCCGTAGAACCGTTTACAGACCTGGTCAACGGCCTACGCGCGGATCTCATACAGGAAGCCCTTCGGCGCAGCGGAGGCAATAAAGCGGAGGCGGCGCGTCTGCTTGGCATATCGCGTTACACGTTGAGACGGCAGATGAAGGGTCTCGGCATGTGAATGTGCGGGATCCGCCCGTTCCGGTCGGAGTAGCCGTGCTGATCCGGCACATCCGATGAATAAACGGGCGAGCTTGAGGAAGGAATACCGGCGAGACGCCGGCGCTACGGGAGCCCCGAGCGAGGAATCCCGAGGTAGGGGGCGGGCTTCAGAAACTGTCTCAAGACTCGGGACACACCAAAAAAAGTAGCACGATTGAGCGTCGATGCGTGGAAAGGCACCCTCACCCCAACCCTCTCCCACAGGGCATAGGCGTTAAGTTAGAAGTGGAACGGCCAATTGTTCGTCATTCCGGCGAAAGCCGGAATCCAGTCCTTCC
>JBFMDN010000073.1:0-27783 GCA_040753915.1 Thermodesulfobacteriota bacterium
TGCGCGCTCTCCCCCCCTCCCGCTTCCCTATCCAGTTCGTGCGCCTGGCAGAGGAGCTCTACGCGAAGACAGACCGCGTCTCAGCCGAGGAGATGAACGGCCTCTTTCGAGAGACGCTCTCTCTGTGCAAAGATCACGCGCGACTCGGCTGCTCCGCTCTCGGAAAAGGAGGCGCGCCGCACGATCCTTTGTCCGGATCATTCCGGGAAACAGTGGACTGGCTGAGCGCAGAAATTCGGAAGCTGAAAGAACAGCGAGACCTCGGGCTCAAGACAGACCTGTTGCTGTGGGTGGAACGGCATCTGGCCGTGATGCAACAGCCTGAACCGCAGAGTTCTCGTCGCGCGGCGGCGCAGAGCCGAGTAACTCCTTTCGAAAGTGGAAGGTCGGTGACCGGTGAAAAAGATGTGGACACCGAGCAGTACTTCTATATCCCGAAAGCAGTGCCTCGACTCGCTGCAGGAGCAGGAAACCTCGTCACAAGCGAGACTTCAGACGACTACTACGCGTTCAGACTCGATTGGCTCAATGAAGTGGCGTCGAACAAGGGCGACATCTGGCTCTTCGAAGTCCTCGGCGACAGCATGTCCCCTACTCTCGAGCCGGGTGATGTGGTGCTCATAGACTGCGGAAGAAAGGTACCCGCACACAACAGGATCTATGCCTTTGAAGAAGACAACGCCATCACCATCAAGCGCCTCTCCAAGCAGGCCGATGGCACCTTCGCCATCATCAGCGACAACCAGGCGCACCTCGGTCACCGCGGCCCCCTCTATCCCCCGAGAGCTCTCTCACCCTCCATACGAATTATCGGACGGATGATCTGGTCCGCGCGGACATGGCTGTAGGCGGGAGCCCTGACCGCCGTTGCGAGCCGGAGGACGTACTGAAGGCCCTCCTTGGGTTGAAAATGCCTCTTCTCGCGGGACTACTGTCGATGTCCGCCTCCTGTGGCACTATGTCTACTGCATTCGGAAAACCGGTTCTCTCGAGTCCTCCGTTGCGGAAGGAATCGTCGGAATCCTAGAGCCAAATATTAACTTCTACTCCCCTTGTCGCGGTATTCTCAGGGCGGGCTTACGATCATTGGGCCTTTCTCAAGATAATGCATCCGAGCGGCGGCAGGACCAGATCCACGTGCTGGTCATGCCCATGGTGAGCTTCGCTCTTTGTAAACACCGCGCCCGCGTTTCCAATGTTGGTTCCGCCATAGTACTCGGAATCCGAGTTCAGAATCTCCCGATATTCTCCGGGCTCGGGCACCCCCACCCTGTACCCGTGCCTCACAACCGGGGTGAAGTTGAGGGCGCAGACGAGAAATCCGTCCGGTCCTCTCCTGATGTACGTGAGCGCGCTGTTCGTGTAATCGTTGCAATCGATCCAGGAGAAGCCTTCGCGCCGATGGTCCCATTGCCACAAGGCGCTGTCGGAACGGTACAACTGGCCGAGATCCATGAGAAATCGGGAAATGCCCTGGTGAACGGGATACTGAAGCAAGTGTCTTTCCAGGGTCGATTCGTGGCTCCACTCGTTCCAGGTTCCGAGCTCTGAACCGGCCATGAGCAGCTTTTTTCCCGGATGGGTGTACAAATACGCCAGGAGAAGGCGCAGATTGGCGAACTTCTGCAGATCGTCTCCAGGCATCTTTCTCAAGAGAGAGCCTTTTCCGTACACGACCTCGTCGTGGGAAAGGGGGAGAATGAAGTTTTCACTGTACGCATACATCATGGAGAACGTGAGGTCGTTGTGGTGAAAGCTCCTGTGTATGGGATCCTTCGAAAAGTATTGGAGCGTGTCGTGCATCCAGCCCATGTCCCATTTGAAGCCGAAGCCCAGTCCGCCCAAGTACGCGGGGGTGGTCACGCCGGTCCATGCGGTGGATTCTTCGGCCACGGTGAAACAACCGGGGAATCTTCCGTACACAACCGCGTTAAACTCCTTAATGAAATCGATAGCTTCAAGGTTTTCGTTGCCACCGTACCTGTTAGGGATCCACTCGCCTTCGTTGCGGCTGTAATCTAAGTAAAGGAGGGATGCCACCGCATCCACCCGTAATCCGTCGATATGGTACCTGTCCAGCCAAAACAGGGCATTGGATACCAGGAAGTTCCGTACCTCGTTCCTGCCGAAATTAAAGATGAGAGTTCCCCAGTCCCGGTGCTCGCCCTGACGCGGATCCGCGTGCTCGTACAACGCTGTGCCGTCAAACATGCGCAGGGCAAAGTCGTCCCGAGGAAAATGTGCGGGCACCCAGTCCAGGATAACGCCTATTCCGTTGCAGTGCAGGTAATCCACGAAAAACATGAAATCATCCGGATTCCCGAACCTGCTGGTGGGCGCGAAATAGCCCGTGACCTGGTATCCCCACGAGGCGTCGAAGGGGTGCTCCATGATCGGCATGAGCTCGACGTGCGTAAATCCGTATTGCTTCACATGCTCCACGAGTGCGGGGGCCAATTCTCGGTACGTGGCCCAGCGGCCGCCCTCTTCTGCGATCTTGAGCCACGATCCCAGGTGAACTTCGTAGATGCTCATGGGGCTCTCGCGATGGTTCCGGCGTTCCCGTTCCCGCATCCAGTCCTGGTCTTGCCAGTGATACCGATCCAAATCCCATACTCGGCTTGCTGTTCCTGGTCTGAGCTCCATGAAAAACGCGAACGGGTCGGTTTTGATGCGGATGTCGCCGGTGGCAGTTTTGATCTCGTACTTGTAGAGCTCCCCCGGTTCCACGCCGGGAATGAAGATCTCCCAAATGCCTGTTGCTCCCATGCTTCTCATGGGAAACAGTCGGCCATCCCACCTGTTGAAATTCCCTACCACGCTGACACGTTTGGCATTGGGGGCCCACACTGCGAACGCTGCTCCGCGCGTGCCGTCCATCTCCATGGGGTGTGCGCCGAGCTTCTCGTACAGGCTGAAGTGCTTGCCCTCTCCGGCGAGGTGGAGATCGAGCTCGCCCAAGGTAGGCATGAAACGGTACGGGCTGCAGCATTGCCAGGTCGAACTATCGGGAAAACCGAAGACCGTATCATAGACGAGTGGCAGCTCACGGTTCGGGAGCCACTTCCAGAAAAGGCCCTTTGCTCCCGACTCTTCCATGAGGACTCGCTCGCCGTCTATTAAGAGCTCGGCAGACGATGCGTCCGGATGAAAGGCTCTGACGATCAGTCCTGGGACTCCCTTCAGGCAGACAGGATGAACGCCAAGGACACTGTGCGGGTCGGAGTGCTCTACACGTAGGATTCTCTCAATATCGTTCGGCGAGATACCGGTCAGAAATTCGGCGGCGTACATGAAATCGTCCTTTCACAATTTCTGCGAGCGTTCATGGCCAATTGCCAATACCCGGACAGAGAGCGGCATCGCGGAACCACACTCGCATTGCACAACAAGGAGCAGGGAATCCTGCTTCACCCGTCGAGCTTGTTGTATTCTGGAATATCCTCAGGCTTGACAAAAAGTATGCGATGACATGAAGGGCACGTTATCATTTCCTGTTGCTTCAACACTTTAATGTTGACCTGAGGCGGTATAGCCATGTGGCAGGCAGAGCAGGTGCCGTTCTTCAGTTCCGCGACCGCGTAGCCCCGGACCTTCTTTATGGTCTGGTACCGTTTGAGAAAATCCCGATCGAGAGCGTCCGTCACCTTCACCTTCTGGATGTTGAGCTCGCTCAGAGCGGCATTTGCATCGGTCTCCACGGAATGAGCTTCCGCCTTCTTGGTATGCAAGTCCCGTTCAAATTGTTCGTACTCTCTCTGCTTTCTCTCCAGAATGCTCCTGAGGCTTTCTATTTCGGCCATGAACCCGAGGATGGTATCTTCGATTTCGCCCACGACTTTCTTGCCGAGCTTTACCTCTCTGGAGAGAGCGTTTGCTTCTTTCTGATTCCTGATACCGAGCAGGCGTTTTTCGGACCGCTTTATTTTTTCCTGTTCCGTGGCAAGGTCCTGCTCCCTCTTGCGCAGGTCCTTCTCTGCCCGTGCGAGTCGGTCCTGCGTATCCGCTATTTCCCTTCTCAGAGTTACCAGATTACGTGCGATACTCTGGACTTCAGCCGGCATTCTCGCGAGATCGCTCTCGAACCGATCTATCTGGCTGTCGATTTGTTGAAGCTCATGAAGGAGAAGTAGTTGGTCTCTCAACGATAAAGCCCTCCTTGGCTGCCTGAGGTGTCTCTATAAGGATCAGTCTCGATGTCGCAAGCGAGGCACGCGATATCCAGTTTCAACTTTGCGAATTCGTTCCGAAACGCGTTGGCAAGAATCGTGCCCGCGTGTTGCTCGAGACCGAAGTGGCCGGCATCGATCACCGGCATATTCATCTCGCGCGCTTCAAGAGCGGCGTGATACCGGACATCTCCCGTGATCATGACGTCTGCCCGGTACCCCAATGCAACGGCCAGGTATCCCATGCCGCTTCCAGAGGCGCAAAAAACGTTTTTCACTGGTCTGTCGCCATCGCAGACGACTCGCGGTCTTGCAGTTTCCAGATCCCTGGCCACCTTTTCCGTCAATGCCGAGACTGCCATGGCTTCCGGAAGTTTTCCCATTCGCGCGCAAGCCGCGGGAACGGGAACGAAGACGCCGTCGAGTCCGAGCCGTGCCGCAATCCAGTCATTCAGTCCGTCGGGAGCAGCATCGAAGTTTGTGTGCAAGGCCAGGATATCGACGTGGGCGCGTGCTGCAGCAAGGAGTGTTCTGCCTGCCAAGGTTTGTGACGAAACGGACTTGAGGGGTTCCATAATCAGAGGATGATGAACGACAAGGAGTTGACAAGAATGGCCTTCGGCAAATGCCACTGTTTGGGGCGTGGGATCGAGGCTGAACGCTACGGAGGTGACCAGGCGATCCATCTCCCCGATTTGAAGCCCGCAGTTGTCCCACGGTTCAGCCCGCTCAAACGGAAACAAGCTGTCTGCTATTTCCAGGATTCGGGCTACGGGTGCGCCGCTCACTGGGCATCTACTCCACGGGCTGTCCGGCATCTCGGAAAAGCCGGCACAGGGTGTGCTGCTGGCCGAAGAAGTCTTCGGGATAAAATGCGGCTGGGATATCCGCACACAGGGCCTAAAAAGATCACGGGGAGCCTCATGGAGCTCCCCGTGATGGAAATCCGGCTAACTGTAGCATGGCGTCGTTCAATCAAAGCGTGTCTCCCTGGCCGGGGTGGGCCCACCTGGATTCGAACCAGGGACCAACCGGTTATGAGCCGGGAGCTCTACCAGCTGAGCTATGGGCCCACTCGCTCGATAACGTTCCATAGTACTAATGATCTCAATCTCTGTCAAGCTCCATTTGCCTGGCTCGCACTATTGGCCTCGACAACGGTGACGCAGACGTGGCTCGCTACCCCCTTTGTTCACCAGCGCCCCGGCATGCTGACCTCTTTGGGTGAGAGCTATAGTGGAGCCCCTTAAGAGCAGGCCGCAGCCTCATCAGCAAACCGAGCTATGAACGAAAGCGTGAAAGCGACGGCCGTGCTCCACTCTTGTGTCAGCCATAAGGCAAGGGCTCACCAGGCACGGATGGGAAATCTCAACCTCTATTATGACCGCGTGTCACCCGAGGGCTCATCGGCTTTCAACTGCGATGAACGCCTCGCATATTCAATGCGTGGCAGTATAGCTTCCCGGGAAGCATCCCCCGACAGACGAACGGACCTCACCGGCCCCAGTAGCCTCGATACATCTGCTGATACTGGTGCCAGTACCCTTGATCCCGGCCGTACGGCGACTGGTAGGCTTGAGAATAGGCCGGCGAGTCCTGCCCTTCCACTGCTCGGACTTCTACGATAGCGAGCTTCGCCTTATCGACCACGCTCTTTCGGTTCTTCTCAATCTTCTTAATGAGGCGGTTCCCCTGCTTATCCGAATCGCTCTTCCGAAAACAGTCGTCCAGTTCATCGAAGACGCGTTTCTCAACATTAAGGAGATCCTGGCATTGCTTTCTCTTCGCGCTCAAGAGCTCCTCTTTAGCCTGGATGGCATCCGAAATCTGCTTCGCAATTGTCTTACCCGTGGAGAAATCAACGATCTCCCTTCCCAGTATCTTCTGGAGCGGTGTTCGCTGGATTTCCTCGTACTGGTGGAGCGTGCCCGCCAAATCCTGGATTACTCGCTCCCACTTCTCTTGAACCGCGTCGCATCGGGACTCGGCATCGCGAGACTGAGACGGGGTAATCAGACCGAAGAGCACAATGTGAAAGGCAATCGCCAGTGCGACTAGAGCACGACTCCCCAACGTTTCCTTTCCCATCACCCGCATAATCTCCTTTCACCACAAGCTGAAACACGCAGGGCCTCTACCGGACGTGCCAGAGTTATTATTATATTTTAAACTACTTCGACAGAAATTACCACCCCGTTCGTTAACCATCCCGTGGCAGGATGCCTCCTGTGGCTGAAAAACACCCCTCAGTTGTGCCGGTGCCTCGATGCTATTTCCTCCATCAACGCGGAAATCTTTTCCGATAATGCGTAGCTTATGCCGCCTCTCTCGAATGAGTCACGGAGCATCTGGATGAATTCGTCGAATGCCCCCTCGGATTCGAGTATTATTCTTGCGTTCCGTGATTCCTCCACGGTGAAATCACCGTCAGGGTTCCTGGCCACGTTGGAGAAGGTTTCCTTCAAATCCTTCTTGCTCCCCCATAAGACTACGACGTCATCGAGATATTTCTCAAGCGCTTGAACATGATTCAGGAGCTCTTCCCTGCCCATGCCTTCATAATCCATAATCCAAACTCCTCGCCTTTTCCCGAGTCACTGTGCCGTACACTTCCTCGATCGGATCACGCTACGGCCCTACGCCCGACTGACGATTTCCTGATAGTGCTTCCCGCGGAGCGAGAAGCTCACACCATCCACAGTCCTAAGAAACCAGCGTGGCTTGTCCTAAGTCTCCTGCCCGAGAGCGGTGTTCGTCCGAAGAATCAAAAGGCCAGGGGTAGTTTCTTGATTTCCCTGACTTCCTGAGCATTCACAGCGCGAGCCATCTGATCTTCCCACCGGAAGAATCGTTTTGCAAGACGCTCCACCTTCGCGAGCTTCTCTTGTATCTCATGCATGAGCTCGGCGTTCCTCTCGCGCCGAGCCTTCTCAAGCTCGGACCTCAAATGCAGAATCAATTTGCGCGCCTGCTCCGGGGTTTCGAGAAAATGACTCGGATCGTAGCGGGTTCCCCGTCTTTCTCTCGGATTCCATCGGGTCATGATGTCATTAATGTGTTCACGCAGCATAGGTAGCCGTAATCCCTTCCCTTGTGCATTGCCCTCGAACCGAACCGTGACCATCTGTGAGCCTACCCTCGTGCAAGGAGCGCCTCTGCCAATCCCCTTGAGAGTCGTTCGTCGTAGGTTCTGCGGCTCTCTACCGCTCATAATGTTACAACAGGTCAACCCCGAATGCAATCGCGCAGTCCAGCGCGGTATTTCCATAGAACATCTGATGGCGAGCCGAACCATAAGGTGAAATCCGACGTCCTGCGGGCTACTCAAGGTGCGCTCCCTCCGAGCGCAAGTCCCCTGATGAGCCGTGGCCGGATTCGCGACCCTGTTTGCGAAACGGTGCACAACTGGCCGATGACGAATCGCTATAACTTACTTAAAACACATGATTATCGTCATTAAATGCAGTACTAT
Source organism: Thermodesulfobacteriota bacterium (assembly GCA_040753915.1). Classification (GTDB taxonomy): domain Bacteria; phylum Desulfobacterota; class Desulfomonilia; order Desulfomonilales; family Desulfomonilaceae; genus JBFMDN01. Next base: position 7,642 of record JBFMDN010000073.1, read on the forward strand.
ATTGTCAGATTAAACCAACCTGCATAAACTATTATCTTGCTAATTGGTGATAATTTTTATCTTAAAAATTCAGCTATTATGATGATTTACTATCTTTTATTCGATGAAATGAATTGACTTCTTCAATTTACCTATGATATGATCGCACCACAGACCGTCCCAGGAGGTGACAAGGCCAACTATGAAACAGAGATCTACCCCGACGCTGTTAGCGGGATTCATCTCCCTGACCCTTATCATGTTATCCACCTCTGCTAGCTGCTGGCAGCCCACAGCCGCGCCCTATGGTCCCCCTATGGGACCCCCTATGGGACCCCCGATGGGATCCCCGGGCACACCGGGACTCCCACCACAAATGGGGCCGATGCCTGGGCCAATGCCTGGTACCATGCCATTTTCCATGGGTCCGTGTGCACCCCCAAGCTGCGGCCCCACGTGCAGCGTCGAAGGCGGTGCGAGAGCCCTCTACACCAGCAACTCCGCCAAGCTGACAGTGGCTGGGAATGACATCGATTTCGTGCGAGATCTCAACTTTTCCCAGAACACCCTGCTGGGCGAGGTGTTCGTTGCAGGCAGGCTGGCCCCATGGGGAGCCTTCACGTATACGTTCATGATCCCGAGGGAGGATCGTGGAAACGGGGTCCTGACGGCAGACCTGCGGGTGGGGAACACACTCTTTCCCATAGGCTCGCAAGCAGCGGTGAAAGCCACCCTTACCGTCCACCGGTGGGAGGCTGAAGCGTACCCGGTGGTGGGATGCAACTACCGCGTGGGAGGGCTCCTTCTTGGCGAGCTCCTTGTGCAGCATTTCCGAGTGGAAACTGCAACTGCCGAAGACTCAAAGACCTATAGCAGGTTTCTCATGGGCATCGGCGGTGTCGGTGAGTTCGCTCCTGCAAGCAACATATTCGGCAAGTTGAAGGCAGCTTGGGTATTCCTCGACGATCAGAACGGGGTTTACCTGGATGGTGAGGGCAAGTTCTTCCCGGACTTCGGTTCGGGTGGCTGCGGTGCCGGAGGGGGGGTCTTCTCTTCCTGTCGGCCGTATGTGGGAGCCGGGTACCGATGGCGATATTCCGAATGGTCCAAGAATGACTATACACTGACCACGAGCATTCACGGACCGTATGCAGAGCTCGGGGTGATCTTCTAACGCACGCAGCCCGCACTGACCAGAACCCTTGCGGAATAGTGCCCCGCGTGGCCCGTTGACGTAGGTAAGAGAAAGACCTCCCGGGTACAGACCCGCTCCATCAGGCGCGGGTCTGTCTTTTTTTCTCAATCCCCTCTTTGCACAATAATCCAACTGCCGGGGCGTTACGTGGAACGGACGAGGAGGCTGTCCTCTCTGTCCTCTCCAATCCCGTGCCGTTGGGTTGGAAACTTTCTCGAACGCTCTTGGCCCGGAATCCTTTCCCTGGTATAGTTCAATTGAACGCTCGAACGATTGTCTGCGAAGGTCGCGGCATGAAGGGCACGAGTCACATCCCCAACGAGCAAGACTGCTTTTCCCTTCTCCAGAAGTACAACACTCCCGACCACATTGTGGCCCACAGCGCTAAGGTCTGGGAGGTCGGACGGGTGCTGGCTGAGGGATTGCTGCGGTGCAATTACCGGGTAGACATGGACCTGATTCGTGCATCGTGTCTCCTACACGACATCGGAAAGTATCCCTGCATTCTCGAAGGCCGCGGCGCGCATGACGTCCGAGGGGAGCAAATTCTTCAAGAAGAGGGGTATCCTTCAGTTGCCCGTATTGTCGTGCAGCATGTGGTCCTGCGAAGTGGAAGAGAAGCCCCTGTCGGCGAAGAGCATGTGGTCTATTATTCCGACAAGAGAGTTGTGCACGACGAGCTGGTGAGTGTCGAAGATCGTTTCATTTACCTGTTTGCGACCTATGGTCGGATGGCAAATGCGGAGAAATTTCTCGAACGGATGAAAGGAGAGACCCTTAGGCTCGAACAAGCGATCTTCGCACTTCTCGACTTCAGGCCCGAGGACCTTCCCGGGCTCCTGACCCCGTGAAAAGCCATTGTAGACTTTTCGACCAGTCCCGAGCGGTTTCTTTTCAGATCGTCCTGGACTCAAGCTTTGAGAAATACCCGGGCATCCACCACGGTAGTTCCGGCACTGGACACGAGAACCGGATTGACATCTATCTGATCTATGGTCGGGTAGTTGACCATCAGGTGTGCTATCCGCACGATGGCATCCTTCAAGGATTCCCGATTCACCGGTGGAATACCGCGAAAGCCTTTGAGGATTTCCGCACCCGGTAGCTCGTCGATCATTTCCTCGATTTCTTCGATCGACAGCGGAGCCATGCGAAGCGATGCTTGACCGAAGACCTCTACGAAGATCCCTCCTGCTCCCACCAAGACAATGGGACCGAACTGAGGATCTCTCTTCCCGCCTACAATGAGCTCATATGTCCCGGGCCTGCGGGGAAGCATCTTCTGGACCAGAACACCATGAAAGCCGGCTTCCCCTGCTCCGCCAAAGCGATCGACCATTTCTCGCACAACGCCACGGGCCGCTTCCTTGTCGGCAACGTGGAGCACGACTCCTCCCTGGTCCGACTTGTGAGACACTCCGGCTGCTATGACTTTTACAGCGTATGGGCCAGCAAGATCGTTCAGGGCTTCTTCTGCGAATTCCGAATCATGGATGACCCGGTGCCCGGGCACGGCAAGGCCGGCAAGCTTCATAACATCGAGGGCTTCGTGGAGCAGCGGGGAGCGTCCCTCTCTTCCCAAACTGCTGATCAGAATCCCGAGAGAGTGGTCATCTGCCGGAGGGTCCGGCGTGGCGAGCTTGTGGCCGCTCGCGATGAATTCCCGCCGCTGCTGGTATTTGATCGACCTATCCAGAGCTTGTACCGTCCGCTCCGGACAGAGAAAGATGGGAAAATCGAATTCTTCGTGAAGGCGCGACAGCTCGGACTGCTCGCTCATGACACACATGGCACACGGCTTGCCATACTTTGTGGAAAGGGAGGCGGCCGTTTGGAGGAGCTTGCGAGAAGGTGCTCCTTCCACGGCAGCAAAGTATGTGTGTAAGAAGAGGATCCCGTCCACGGTCTCCTGCTTGAGGGTGTGCTCGATGATTCTCACGTACACCTCAAAGTCGAAGAGGTCCCCGAGGTCGAGCGGGTTTGCCAGCCGGATGACGTCTGCCCGCAGATGCTTGCGGATCTCCGCGAGAAAGCTCTCCTGAAAGGGTGGAAGCCGAAACCCGTGCGCGTGGGCAGCGTCTGCGCCGATCACGGCGTGGCCTCCGGATCTGGAGACTATAGCCAGGTTTCGTCCCTTCATTCGCGGGAGCTGGAGTATCTTAACAAAGTCAACGTAGCTGGAAATGTCCCTGAATCTCACCATTCCCGCCTGGCTCAACGCGGCATCCACCACCCTGTCGTCGTTCGCAAGAGCCTGGGTGTGAGATTGAGCTACGGAAGAGCTTAGGGAGCTTACGTTGGCCTTGTGCACGACAATTGGCTTCGGGGAGCGTCGAGCGACATCCGTCATTCGCCTCCCGTCCTCGATCGATTCGAGATACATGCAGATGACCGATGTCTCCGGGTCTTCCACGTAGTATTCCAGGACATCGTTCTCGTCCACGTTGAGCTTATTGCCAATGGCTGCGAACTTGCTAAAGCCCAGTTGCTCACTGTCAAAGAGATTGAGGTATGTGAGCGCCATTCCTCCGCTTTGGGCTATGATGCCGACCCCGCCACGGCGAAAAACGTTCTTCAGTCGCGCAAACGGTGCGGCTAGCCCGTTGGAGGCATTCATGATCCCTATGCAGTTCGGCCCGATGAAACGCATGCCGAAGTGATTTGCTGTCTGCTTCAACTTCTCCCCGAGGCTCTGGCCCGATTGATCGTATTCGCCGAAGCCTCCGGTTTCTATGATTGCCCTGCGTATGCCTTTGCGCCCACACTGCTCCAGTATGTCGGGCACGGTCTTCGCTGGGGTGAGGATGATTGCTAGATCGATAGAATCAGGGATCTCTTCGACCGATTTATGAATTCTCCTGCCGAAGAGAATTCCGCCATCCACCCCCACGAGGTGGATTTCTCCGGTATATTTGAATTCCAGCAAGTTGCCGGCAATCTCTTTGCCCAGGTTCAATGGATGGGTCGAAACCCCGATAACCGCTACAGAGTTCGGGAAAAAAAAGTCTTTCAACTCGTGCCTCCGTTGTTGCCGTGCAGCCGAGGCTCTCTCACGAGCCCGAGCTAAGTCGAAATCGTCGAACCGCCTCGACCAGGTGCGGGTGTTGATTGAACCAATCTACAAAGTGCTTCAACCCATCCAGGAGGGACGTACGCGGCTGGAACCCGAGCTTGCGTTTCGCCCGTTCGATGTCCGCATATGTGGCTTCCACATCTCCAGGCTCAGGCGGCACCGGTTCCGTAATTGCTTTTGCTCCGGACAGACCTTCAAGGATATGGACAAAATCCATCACCGACTCGGGTCGGTTGTTCCCCAGGTTGATGATTTCATAATTTTCGAGAGTGTCTGAATATAAAGCGGTCTGCACAGCAGGGACAACGTCACCGATAAAGGTGAAGTCTCGCCGGTTCCTCCCGTAGTTGAACAACCGGATGGGCTCCCCATGCAGGATGGCTTCCAGGAATGACCAGTACGCCATGTCCGGCCTTCCCCAAGCGCCGTATACTGTGAAGAACCGCAACCCGACGGTTTGCATCCCCCAAAGGTGGGTATACGTATAGGCTATGAGCTCGTTCGCCCGTTTGGTTGCTGCATAAAGGCTTATGGGCAAATTCACCGGGTCGTCCTCCGAGTAGGGCATCTTCGTATTGCCGCCGTACACGCTGGAGCTGGACGCGTACACGAACCGTCGAATGCCGGAGAGCCTCGCCTGTTCTATGAGATTGACGAACCCTTCCACATTGGTCTGTTGATAGACATAGGGATTCCGCAGAGAGTACCTCACCCCGGCCTGCGCGGCCAAGTGGCAGATCAGGTCAGGCGCATGGTCCTCGAAACATCTCTTGAGCGTCTCCCTGCAACTGAGGTCGCCTTCGACGGGCTTGTATGCTCCATAGCCTTTCAGTATGGCATCTCGGGCTCGTTTTAGCTCCGGCTCGTAGTAACTGTTGAAATTGTCCAGACCTATCACCGTGTTCCCGTTATCGAGCAGGGCCCGGGCGACGTGAAATCCGATGAAGCCGGCGCTTCCTGTCACAAGTACTGTTGTCATAGTCTCTACCAAGGTGCGGGAGGCATTTGTGCGGGTTGCCCGATCAAGAGGAATACCCGTTTGGATGCTCAGAGAACCACCGGAGGACCTCGGTGACGATCGATTCGAGGTCTGACCGTTCCGGCTTCCAGCCGAGCAGTAGGTTGGCAGCTCCGGGATCGGCCACCAGCTCAGGAGGGTCTCCGGGTCTCCGGGGACCAATCTTTGGCTCCAACTTCACTCCTGAGACTTTCTGAACCGTTTCGACGACCTGCTTGTTGGAAAAGCCCGTGCCGGTGCCAAGGTTGAGCCTGAGCAACGGTCTTTCTTCCAGAGCATGTATCGCCTTGAGGTGAGCACTGGCAAGATCGCTTACGTGGATATAGTCCCGGATGCACGTGCCATCGGGGGTAGGATAGTCGTCTCCGAAAAGAACCAGCTCTTTCTGCAACTTGAGAGCAAACCGCACCACGTTGGGAATGAGGTGGCTCTCCGGTCGATGATCTTCTCCGAGCCCGTGGTCGGGCTCGCATCCAGCTGCGTTGAAGTAGCGCAAGCACGCTGCTCGTATACCGTAGGCCCGGTGATAGTCTTCCAGCATCCACTCAATCGCCAGCTTTGTCTTTCCGTACGGGCTGACAGGCTCTTTGCGGTGATCTTCTCTGAGAGGCAGGGATTCAGGATGTCCGTACACTGCGCACGTGGAGGAAAAGACGATCTTGTCATGACCCGTCTGACGCATACATTCGAGCAAGTTGTACGCGGCCAATATGTTGTTGCGGTAGTAGAGGGAGGGATTGACAACAGATTCCCCTACGAGGCAACTGGCAGCAAAGTGAAAGACCGCTTCGTACCTGTGGGTCGACAGGTGCGCGAGAAGGCCCGGAAAATCCAGCAGACTTCCGTGGTGAAAGCTCAAGTCCCTTGCCGCTCGAAGGTGGCCCGTGGACAGATTGTCCAGGATGGTAACGTCGCATCCCTCTCGCTGCGCAACCAGAGCGAAATGGGACCCCACGTACCCGGTCCCGCCGATGACAAGTATCTTCATGTCCGCCAACGTGACTTCTCCTCGAGTGCGTAGCTGTCGCCGGCCGGCCGGGCACGGCTCGGATACACCGTCCTGGCGAGGACCCCTGATTCAACAGCCTGCATCCTGAACGGAGCGTGCACCATAGAGCATAAAGGCCATTTTCGGTGCGGTCGAGTATATCACCACATGCCGGGCCCGGCAATTGTTCTCACTAACCTCAACCTCGGATCGTGCCGAATGCGGGCCTTGCACAAAATCTCGGGTACCTCGTGTGCATTTTGGTGTAAGATTCATTCTGGTCCCATGGCCACCTGCGATCCAAAGATGTTTGCAAGTCTGCTCAGGGTTGGGAGAGAGCGAGACTTGTTTCCACCCTCGTCGTGTGATGAGGGGCAATCCGGCCGGGCTTGAGAAAGGAGGTCCTCATGAGATTTGACATCGCAGAAGTGAAAGCTCGGGAGATCCTCGATTCACGAGGCAATCCCACGATAGAAGTGGACGTATACCTTGACGGAGGCGCGGTGGGGAGCGCCGCTATCCCATCGGGCGCGTCCACTGGCGAAAATGAAGCCATTGAGCTGCGCGACAAGGACCCCGGCCGATATGGTGGAAAAGGCGTTCAGAAGGCAGTAGCAAACGTTCTAGATAGGATTCGTCCGGTAGTCCTGGGCATGGACGCGTTTGAGCAACAGGCCCTCGACAGGAAGCTCATCGATCTGGACGGAACCGAGAACAAGGCGAACCTCGGCGCGAACGCCATTCTCGGAGTCAGTCTCGCTGCTGCCAAGGCATGCGCAGCGGAGCTCGGAATTCCCTTGTACAAGTACCTCGGTGGAGTCGGCGCGCGACGGCTTCCGGTTCCCATGATGAACATCCTCAACGGCGGGGCCCATGCCGACAACAACGTGGACATCCAGGAGTTCATGATCATGCCTCTGGGAGCCCCCAACTTCCGCGAGGGCTTGCGCATGGGCGCGGAGATCTTTCACACGCTGAAGAGCGTGCTCAAGAAGAAAGGACTCAACACTGCGGTGGGCGATGAGGGTGGATTTGCACCCAATTTGCAGTCCAACGAGGAAGCGCTCAAGGAGATCATGCGAGCCATAACCGAGGCGGGATACACGCCTGGAAAAGACGTGTTCATAGCCCTGGACCCCGCGGCAAGCTCCTTCTACAGGGATGGAAAATACGATCTCGCTGCGGAGAAATCGCAGAAGACTTCCGCTGAGATGGTCGAATTCTACGAGGACCTTGTGAGCCGCTATCCGATCGTTTCCCTGGAAGATGGTCTGGACGAAAACGATTGGGACGGTTGGAAGCTCCTGACCGAGAGATTAGGGTCCCGCATCCAGATCGTAGGCGACGACATCTTCGTAACGAACATTAGGCTCTTACAAAAGGGCATCGATCTGAAGGTGGCCAATTCCATCCTTATCAAGCTCAACCAGATCGGGACTCTGACCGAGACGGTGGACGCAGTGAACCTGGCACTGGAGCACGGTTACACAGCCGTCGTGTCGCACAGGAGCGGCGAGACAGAAGACACGACAATCGCTGACCTGGTAGTAGCCCTCGGAACAGGCCAGATCAAGACCGGCTCAGCCTCCCGGACGGACCGGATCGCGAAGTACAATCAATTGCTCCGCATAGAAGAAGATCTGGGGGACACCGCTGTGTACGGAGCGCCGGGTCTTATGCGCACATAGAAAGGATTGAGGGAACAGTCTGGGATCTCCTGAGCAACAAAGGTCGGGGTGCGGACGCGTTGAGATCACATTGTGCCTCTTGCGCCCCGGAACCGGCCCACGATTCTCCGTCCCTGATGACGGCCGTGTCGCGGTTCCAGCAGGACCCGCATTACAGGCCGACACCCATTGCCTCGCTGCGTGCCCCCGGATGCGTATCCGGGGACGGCGGGGGCGGTGATCTCGGGACAGGTCTTTTTCAATTCGGTCGCGGACTTCGAACCGGCCCCCCCTCTGGTCCCCCCGTTAACAGGAGGACTCCCTCCCCGTCAACGGAGAGGGTTGGGGTGGGGTTCCCTGATTCGACACCTAACTTACGAAACGATGTGCTCAGTGGCGGCAGGACAGAGAAGCATGATGTCCATGAATCCCAATAGGAGGGATGTTCAGAAGATGGAGAACTTTGCCAGGAGGGCATTGGATTTGGCGATGGTCTCCTGTCTCAGTCGGGCGTATTCGCTGGCCTGCGCAGGCGAGCCACACAACATCTCCGATCTTTCCAGAATTGACAACAGGGCAGAGAGGCTCTCGAAGACAAAGGGTACGCTTCCGGCGACTCCGGTGTCGGCTCTCATCAGGTTGGCTACCGAGTCCTGCGCAAAGGCCTTGCATTCCAGATTGAGACAAGGAGCGGTCCCATTCATAGCGCTCACAATGAGGGTGTACAAATCAGGGTCCGGCCGCTCCCGAACAATTGATTTGAGCTTCGAGAGCAGATCATCGGGTATTACACCTTTTTGGAAAAAGGAGAGGACCGATTCGCTTACGATCCTCGATGCATGGCTCGGATACCAGAGCGAGCCGAGATCGATGTTTCGGACGGCAGGCCCGAATCTCGCTGAACCGCTCGGAACGAGGATGAAGATCCAATCGTCCTTGTAGATACATGCCCACTTCTTCGAGGTCATGAGCTCTGTAGCCAGGACGAAGCCACGCCTGTCAAGCATCGTGTCCAGAACCACGAGATCCACCCTGTTTTGTTCCAGGATACGCAATGCGTGTGATAAGGTCCTGGCATCGGCATGCATCACCGCAAAATATTCTCTGAAGATTTTGGACGAATACGCAACGTGAGCCCGGAGGTCAAAGAAGACTTTGATTCCCGGCACCCGGAGGAGAAGATAGTCCGCTGACTGGAAGGTTGAGAAGACGCGGCCGTGGATTCCGTTGCGAGTGAGGAACTCTACGGCCTCGCCAGCAACAAGATGAGACGTGACCATACGACTCACGAGCGGCCGCTCCTGCCTGGAGGGACTCGTAGGGTTTCCGGGGAGGTAGAGGCGTACAACAGAAGAATAGAGGGCCACTGCGAGGACAAGAACCCACAGAAACGCCAGCATACCGGCGAAGAAGCTCTGGCCGCGCCAGCGTGAGAGGCCGGGATGCCGATTCCAGAGCTCTTCTATCGTCTCAGTGAGGAGCATGGCCAGCGGAGGGATGAGGCTCAGTGCTGCGAAGAGGATTAGCCGTTGCCACAAGAAAACCAGGGGAATCATCATCCCTGCGATAGCGATTTCCAGGAATGGATCGATCCTGACCTGAAACTTCGTGAGTGATGCCACCGCGACTCTCAGTCCACGAGAAGCGACGAACCATGATCCAAGGACCCCTAGTCCCCCAAGAAAGGCAAGGAACGGCAGGACGGAAAATGGTTTGAACAATCGGTCCTGGAAAACGCACTCCCAGTCCAGAAGCGGGCGGTAGTCGTTCCACGGGTACTCCTCCTGGTACCCGATCAGCTTATCGAACGGTATCTTTGCGTTCTCGAGACCGAATGGACTCGCTACAGCCACCAGACAAAGCGCGAGGCCCAGCGTGATCGTCCAGCCCAACACATCCGGCTTCTCTGCCGCCAAGGCTCCCGACCGCGTAACGGATTCGTTATCGCGCACGGCCGTGCCAGACAAGGACAGGACCTCCATTTTCTTGGCAAGCTCCAAGAGGATTCTCAGGCCGACAATTCCCAGTCCGAGCACGAACGTGCCGTGAGAATTGGCCCAGAGAATCATGACTGAAAGAGCCCCGACCTGTCTCCACCTTCCCCATGATCGCGGTCCGTTCACTGTAGTCGCCATCAGCACAAAGCAGAACATGCCAAAGTTCTCAGCTCGGATTCCCAGGAAAGGAGCCAAGCCGAGCACTCCCAGAGTGAGCGACAGCAACGACACATCGGGAGTAATTCCCAGACTTCTGCATCGGAACCACAGGAGAGCGAGACATCCGAAAAGGAGTAGGCCCTTGGCGAGGAGAGGTCCCATCTCCTCCAACAGAGAATGAGACCAGAACAGCAGCACGTGTGACAGCCATCCTCGATTCACGAATATCTCGCCCTCTCTGGTGAACGAAGAAGCGTCAGGAGCGGTGAGCCCGCGGCTCAGCGCTTCCCCCCCGCAACGAAGCGAGACAAACAGGTCCTCGTTGACCCGAGGCATGCCCCAGGCAATGAGAAACGCGGTAGCGAGACCAAGCATGAGCAAGACTCGGTGCCATGTTCCTCGTGTGGGTCCAGCAGCCGTGATGGGATCTCGGTTAACGAATGGAACGGATCCGGTGGTCATGAGGGTTGCTCGTCTTCTTTCCGGGCGGTTGACAGTGGTGAAATGCACGCCCCACGGTAAGTGATCGGAACCACGAAACTTCCAATCCGATCATGAAAGTCTCTTGGGAACCTGATTATAACGCGGACAGGCGTGGGCGCAACAAGAGTTTTGCGCTGCAATGGCCTGTGGGCGTCAGGGCAAGGCATTGATAGAAAACCACAAAACTGGGATTGCCTGTGGATGTGCAAGAAATTTATTGCGGACGGGGGATCGTTCGGTGTGCGGAAGGGGATCTGCTTCGAGGGGAAGAGTGGCCTAACTGTGGAAGATCTGTTAAAATACCGTCAATTGTTCGTGGCCCGTCGAAAGTGGCACAACTCTTGCCTGTTATCGGTAGTCGGTGTTCAGTGGTCCGATTACGGATGGCCGGTCGAGCGATTCAAAACCCTGTAGTCTGATTGCAGAGCGGAGGTACCTGAATCCAGGCGAAGAGGCCTGGGACCAGGCGCCGTGAACAGTCCGAGCGCACCGGCAGGAAGAACGCATGTTATGGAGGATGAAATGAAGCGTGGGACGTGGGTGACGATCGGTCTGATCGCGGCTGTGGCAGTGATGGCTTGTCTTCTGGTGGCTTCTCCTGCCTCCGCGGACAAACTGCAAGACGCGATTGCAAAGACACCCCAAGGAACGGGACAAGGGCACATCGATTCAAATGCGACCAAAGGATTCATGGGCATCCCAGGTGCCCCCAACACCTTCTGGCTCTACGGAATCCTGTGGGGGATGTGGGTCGGCTGGATCTTTTCCACAGTGGGAGCGTTTGGAGGCATCATGGCCGGCGTGGGGCATGTGTCGGTCTTCGGGCTCGGGGATTATGCTGCGGCCTTCAAGAAGACGAGCCCGACCCTCAACAAGCTCCTTACGGATTCCATCAGAACGAGTAACCAGTACCTGGTCGGACTCTCGGCGTTTTTGTCATCGTTGAGCTACTATCGCATGGGACGGCTCGTGCTTCCTCTCGGCCTGTGTCTGGCAGGAGGGGGAATCCTCGGTGCCTATCTCATTCCGGTGTTGACTGCTGGCAAGATCAATCTGCGTGCATACCAGGGATTCTTCGGTCTGATCGTGCTCCTCATCGGGGCGTTTCTCTATTACGAAACCACGGAAAGGGGTCAGAAGAATAAGAAAGCTGCCAAGGCCGCTGCGGCAGCCTTTGAGAACGAGCACGTTAAGGGGGCAGCCACGACGACCTCAGAGGCGGAACGAGGGGTTCGCGTGATTTCGTGGGGAATATCGAGAATCGTTTTCACCTTCTACGGGGTGGAGTTTTCTTTCAACCCCATATGGCCCATTGTCGGTGGATTCGCGATCGCCGCTATTTCGTCGTTTATTGGGGTCGGCGGTGGATTCCTTTACGTTCCCTTTTTGACCTCTGTTGTGGGCTTGCCCATGTATGTGGTGGCAGGGACCTCAGCCCTCGCAGTCTTGGTAAGCATGATCACCTCCATTTTTTCGTACATGTTCGTCAAGGGCATCCCGGTAGACTTCGTTCTGATTGGGACGGAATTGGTGGGAGTCTTCGTAGGTTCGATCGTTGGCCCGTACACATCCAAGTATATCCCGGACATCTGGCTCAAAAGAATCTTTGTAGTCTTAGCAATTTACGTAGGCGTCGGGTACACCCTGCGAGGCTTCTACGGAATCAGAATCCCAGGCGTGTGAGAGATTGACAACAATTCGGGGGGCCGCTCTCGTCGGCCCCAACGGTCCCGATCATGGAAATGCATCCCGCTTACCTGCTCCTCGATCCCTTCCTGATCTGGAGCTACCGGATCACAGGGATAGGCTTGCTCGATTTTTTCATGGGAACCTTCTGCCTCGCGTTGATCGCGTTGACCGTGGGAGAGATCACCATTTCCCTGCTGTTTCTTATCAACAGGAGGCATATCGACGCGGTCAACAATGAGGTGGAACAGTACAGGAATCTGAGCTTCGATGCCTTGAAAGCCAAGAATAAGGCCGCGTTCAAAGCAGCAAACAACCTGGCTAATGACGCGTTCGGCAAATCGTTCTTCATGCAGATTGCACTTTCGGCAGGTTTTCTCTGGCCTATTTTTTTTGCTCTGGCTTGGATGGATTACCGATTCGCCGACGTGGAGTTCAATCTTCTCTTCAGTGAATACTCCATGGGGTATGTTGGGGTATTCATTGTGGTCTACATAGCGGCGTACCTGATATTCAGGCGCGTCAAACGTCATTTACCGTTTTTCAAGCACGTCAAAGCCACCCTGGATACTTACGGAGAGCTTCCCGGTCGTGTCGAGGGAAGGCTTTGATCATGTGATTTCTTCTAAGAAATCGGCAAGACCTTGAAAGAAGCTCCTTCTTGGAGACCCAAATATATCTGGATGGCACCGGAACCCTTGGTGCGGATGACCCTTCTTCGCAGGTCGCCTGCACGGTTACGGACCAACACACCGGTGAGCGAAAGGGAAGACATATGACGGAAGCAGTCAAGAAGACCGTATACAGCGTCTGTGCCATGTGCACGGTGCGCTGCCCCATTGAGATAGAGGTCGAAAACAATCAAGTCAAAAAGATCTGGGGCAATCCCCACGTTCTGGGCGGACGGTACCTCTGCCCTCGGGGCGCTGCCGGCAAGGTGTTCGAGAACGACACCGAAAGACTCCAGCATCCCATGATGAGGGTCGGCGAGCGCGGCGAGGGTAAATGGAGAAAAGTCACCTGGGAAGAAGCTCTGGATTACGTCGCGGAAAAGCTCAACAAGATCAGAGAGGAATACGGGGGCGAGAGTATCGTTCTCGGGGACAGGGGCGGCGGCTTCACTGACATGCAGAAAGCCTTCATCAAAGCCCTTGGCTCCCCAAACTATTTCAACCATCACGGTGCGTGCTCGAACAGTGTCCACAACGCCCACAATGCCATTGCAGGCCACCGCCGCAACACCGTGTCCTACGACTATAAGAACTGCCGGTACATAGTCCTCTATGGCAGGAACATGTTGGAGTCTATCGGCACAAAAGAAGCGAAGGACTTTATTGACGCACTCGAGCGCGGTATGAAGTTCACCCACATCGATACCCGATGGAATTATACCGCGGCCAAGTCACACAGGTTTCTCGTGATTCGACCGGGAACGGATTACGCGTTCAACCTTGCTCTGATCAACGTAATTCTGAAGGAAAAGCTGTACGACGCGGAGTTCGTGGAGCGTTGGGTGCTAGGCCTGCGGGAGCTCGAGGAGTTCATCGTTCCCTATACCCCCGAATGGGCCGAGAAGGAAACCGGAATCCCTGCAAAAGAGATCGTGGCGGTAGCCCACGAGGTATCAAGCCACAAGCCGGCTGTGATCTTTAACCAAGGATGGATGACAGCGTGGACAGAGACGGACTACTACTTCAGAAGGTCGATCTACATCCTGACAGCCCTCATGGGTGCGTACGAAGCGAAGGGTGGGCTGTTGTTTAACAAAGGCGAGGCTGCAGCGGGGTACAAGCCGGTGAAAATGCTGGCATCCTTGCCGCCTGCAGTGAAGGCAAAGAGATTTGATGGCGTAGGATGGAAGTACAAGCACCTGTCCGCAGACTACGGACTCGCTCAGATGCTGCCACACGCCATTCTCAATGAGGATCCTTACCCGGTCAAGGCATTCATTTGTTATCGCTTCGATCCACTGTCCTCGTTCCCGGACCCGGAAGCGTACCTGGAAGGCCTCAAGAAGCTCGACCTGCTCGTCTCCATTGACGTGAACTATAGCCATATAGGCTGGTACGCGGATGTGATCCTGCCCGAAGCCACTTATCTGGAACGGACTGACCCGGTGCTCGTCAAGAAGGGCGCCAAGCCCGCCCTGTGGCTGAGAAGGCAGGCTGTGGAGCCAAAGTATGATTCGAAGCCGAAATGGTGGATATTCAAGCAGTTGGCAGATCGGCTCGGCATTGGCGAGTACTTCCCCTACAACACCATCGAGGAGCTTATCCAGTGGCAGCTCCAGGACACCGGTATCTCACTCTCCGACTTCGACGCCAAAGGGATTGTACAACTGTCCGACAAGGAGATACTCTGGGATCGCGAATCGGGACTCAAGTTCAACACCCCATCCGGCAAGATAGAGCTGGTGTCAAGCATGCTCGAGGACAATGGCATCCCGTCTTTTCCTCCCTATGAGAGTCCCAAGTCTCCGCCTGAAGGACACTATCGTCTCCTCACCGGGAAGATCGCTGTCCACACGCAGGGCACGTCGCTGAACAATCTCTACCTGAATGAAATCCAGTCCGAAAACACGCTTTGGATCAATAGCACAGAGGCAAAGAAGCTGGGGATAAAGACAGGAGACCTCGTGGAGGTGAGCGCCAACGGGGTGAAACATACCATAAAGGCGTCCGTCACCGATTACATCCACCCGGAAGCGGTGTACACCTTGCACGGGTACGGGAGGGAAATCCCTCTTCAGACGAGAGCTTACAAGAAAGGCATGCGAGACAACATCTTCATGAAGGGCCTGCTCAAGGTCGCGATAGGCGGCAACTGCCCGATCACCGATTGCTTCGTACGCGTGCGCAAAGTTTCATAGCCGGCTACGGCCCAGGAGGATACACCAGCAATGAGCGACTACTATATTTATCAGGATCAAAACAGGTGCATAGGCTGTAGAGCTTGCGAGCTCCATTGCAAGACTCAGAACGATGTCACTGTAGGTGCGAGCTTCGGGAAGATCATACCGGTGGGCCCTCGCGTCGTTGGAGGCGTTCCCCGGATGCAATTCATCTTTATGCCCTGCTTCCACTGCGAGCAGCCGTGGTGCGTGTCTGCCTGTCCCACGGGCGCCATGTCCCGACGTGAAAAGGACGGCATCGTGAGCGTCAATCCAGAGACGTGTATCGGCTGCAAGGCGTGCATCACTGCATGCCCTTGGGGAGCAGTGCAGTGGAACCCGAAGATAGGCAGGGTGTTTAAGTGCGATTACTGCAAGGATCGGATCGACGAAGGGCTTGAGCCTGCCTGTGTCACCGGCTGCACCACTGCGGCTTTGAAGTGGGTGAGCCCGTCGGACTCATCCGCTGACAGAAGGAAGAAATTTGCTGCAAAGATTGCAAAGAACAAGCCCGTGTAGCAGACTACAGTATAGGGCGATTGTACGGCTGACATGGAGAGACCATGGAGACTGAAGCGAGCGGTCCATTCGCCGAAAAACACTTCTGCAACGCCCTAGAGGATTAATCATTATGAAAGCCCAGCCACTCTTTCCACCGGGTCCGGGCGCAGACAAGGATCATTTGGTGTACGCGGAGGACGGGCTCAAACGCGAGTCCTCCGCTCCCTGCCAACTGAACTGCCCGGCCGGAATAGATATCCCTTCCTTCATTGCCCTGATCGGGCATGGCAAGTTCGATGAGGCGGTGGAGGTTATACGCCGGGACAACCCGTTTCCCTGGGCGTGTGGTCTCATCTGCCCCAACCCTTGCGAATCCTGGTGCCAAAGGCGGTACCTGGACAAGCCTCTCGGCATCCGTCACCTGAAGGCTGTCGCGGCCAAGTATGCCGTGGAAAAAGGGGAGGGTTACCGGAATCCGAAACCAAAAGACCGGTTCGACGAAAAGGTCGCGATAGTGGGAGCGGGGCCTGCCGGACTTACCGCTGCTTACTTCCTTGCCCTCGAAGGCTATCGGGTGACCGTGTTCGAGGCTATGCAAAAGGCAGGCGGTATGCTGGTTACCGGGATCCCGGAATTCCGGCTCCCGCGCCAGATTGTCGACATGGAAATCCAAAAGATCCAGGAGCTTGGGGTGGAAATTGTCCTCAATACCCCCGTAGGAAAGAGCCTCACCCTGGACAACCTGCGGCAAGATGGGTACAAAGCCTTTTTTCTCGGGATTGGAGCATGGGAAAGCTTTAGCCCTCATCTGGAATGTGACTACGAGTATCCGCAAATCATCGATGTTCTTTCCTTCCTTCGTGATGTGTCGTTCGGCAAGAAAATCAAGCCAGCCAACACTGTGGCCATAATTGGCGGAGGAAATGCTGCCATCGACGCCGCGAGGACCTGTGTGAGGCTCGGATGCCAATCGGTGAGCATCCTTTATCGCCGAACCAGGAAGGAGATGCCCGCGAACTTTGAAGAGGTGATTCAGGCTGCCGAGGAGGGGATTCACTTTCACCAGTTGACCATGCCCTTAAGAATCGTAGGAAGTTACGGGAAGATAGATTCAGTAGAATGCGTCATGACCGATCTAGGGGAGCCCGACTCGTCCGGTCGCCGACGGCCGATCCCCATACCCGATTCCAACTACCGCATGCCTGTCGGGGCAATCATATCTGCCATAGGGCAGAAGCCGAACGTCAAGGATTATCCGGGATTCGGATCACTTGACCTGTCGGACCGCGAGAACATTCGGGTGAGAGGATATACGCAGCAGACCAGTATTCCCGACGTGTTCGCGGGCGGGGATGCAGTAACCGGGCCTGCAACTGTTATCGAGGCCATCGGGGCCGGTAAGCGTGCTGCCGCATCCATTCACAAGTATCTGAGAGGCGAGCGGCTGCCGAGGAAATCGCTCCCGCGGCCGCGGCAAATGGTCGAGCCCATCCCCATGGATTACCATGAGAAGGCGTTCATCCAGAGACAGGAAATTCCGATCATCGATCTCGACCGACGAATGAACACGTTCGATCTCGTGGAAAAAGGGCTCGATGAGACGTCGGCCCGTGAAGAGGCCAAGCGCTGCATGCGATGCGACGTATGCGAGCGGTGTGGCAAATGTGTTGATGTGTGCAGCGAGAAGCTCGGATATTCCGGCATCGAGTTCTATCACGCTGGCGAAAATTCTCTCATATTAAAGGATTACGTGCATGGCCTTCCGTACTGCATCGGGTGCGGGACCTGCGTGAACATCTGCCCCACCGGTGCCCTGCAAATCCAAGACGAAGGAGACGAGCGCCGGATCCTCATGTCCGGGACAATCATCAACAAGCTGCACCTTCTCACCTGCGAGGCATGTGGAGCACGCTTCGTAACGAAGGCAACAGCCAAGACCGTGGCCAAAGACGTTTCTCAGGTCGGCGGGACAGTCGATACTCGCCTCTGCCCTGACTGCAAACGAATCGAACGGGCCGTGAAGATAGCCGGAATTCAGCAGGATTTCGTCGATCCTACAGTTCACACATAAACCGCGGCTAGGACCGGTCTGCGAAGTCGAGGGGCCGATCGCCGAGCACTAGAGTGTGAAGTCGATTGGAACTTGTGTGGAAGTACATCAGACGACGGGAAAAGAGAGGCTACGCGTCCAATATCACGAGAGACGACTCTAAAACCGAGGGGGGAGGCATCAACAGTGCTGTCTGAACCAGCGTGGCCTTGGTAAGGAGGGACCGAATGGATGCCTCACAGGCGGTCAGCACTCTAGCCTTTCTTTGGCTGATATCATTGATGTTTCGGATGGGTTTATCCGTTTCCATCCGCTCGGTCCTTGATTCATTGGCGCACATAAGATTCTTACTCAGCGGCGTCTTGGCGAACTTCATATTCGTGCCTCTCGTGGCGTATGGCCTACTCGCCTATTTTCAACCTGAGCCCATGGTGTCGTTCGGGTTCCTGATCGTGGGGGTTTTTTCTGGCGCGCCTTTTGGCCCGGCATTTGCCACGATTGCCAAAGGGGATACCTCTTTGGCCATAGGCTTGATGATTTTCCTCGCTGGGCTATCTGTTCCCATATCCCCTGCTGTTCTTGCCTTCCTGTTGGGATACCTTCCTGGTTCAAGTCCGATCACTCTGGATCATGCAAGTATTCTAAAGGTTATGCTTGTCGGACAATTGGCACCTCTCTGTGCAGGCCTTGCCGTCGGTGCTATTCCCGGGTCCTTAAGGGTCATAATAGCCAGACCAACCAAGGTCGTATCTCAAGTTCTCATGTTCGGAGCCTGCTCCGGAATCCTAATTACCGAGGCTAATACGTTGAGAGAATTCGGTCCGAAGGCCTACATGGGCATGCTAGCAGTGTTTGCGTCCAGCATGACGATCGGTTGGCTTCTGGGAGGGCCTGGAGTTGTACGGCGAAAAACAATGATGTTCGTTACAACCATAAGGAATTCGGCAGCAGCACTTGCCATCGTTTCAACAAACTATGCAGGCACTGAGGCTACAGCAGCGGCTCTAGCCTACACCCTATTCTTTTCTGTCGGGGCCTTTATTGCAGCTCTTGTTATGGGAAGGAGAAGCGATGCATATGTGAGTCAGTGACCCCGTACAGGGTGCCGCGCTTTTCCATGATAAAGCTGGCGGCCAGCGCCATAACCGACTGATTTTCTGTAGCCCGTTTCCCAGGCTGGGCAGATTTGCCACGCAAACGCGCTGCACCCCCGTATAGGCGATCGACCTGGACTGAAATGTCTCTGTATCGTGTGATGCAGGCTACGAGTTTGTCGCGCTACGGTTGAATATGCAAGCGTTGCGGAATGGCCGCAAGAGCTCGGAGGGCTGGCGACAAGACGGTTAAAGCAGTAATTCCTGGCTTGTTCAGCGTGCAAACAACAAGAAGCATGCTTTTCCGGTCACGCAATTGACTTGGTGCAGCACGATGGTTATTTGTTTACCCACTTTGTTTCCAATCCGCACAAAAAACAAACGCAAACCCTAGCTGTTGATGAGAAGCTGCCACCTTAGCCTGAAGCCAAAACTCGAGCTGGAGCAGGGCAAACCTGTTGGTTTTTTGTGCAAATCTCGGCGTAACGAATCCGATCGGATCCTCCCTGTATCCGCAGACCTATATTAAATCTATTAATATCACAGCCTAATTTGACGGTTGTGTGCCGCCTCAAATTTGGTACACAAATTGCTGAACGGAGACTGGCAATCTCCCACATGGAATCTGAAGCTTCACGTCGTTTTCAAACGCAATTGGAGGGCTTTTTGAGCACAGGCCTGAAGTTCAATGACGTTCACCATATCAGCGGTGGACGACTGGGGGGTAGAATCCATGAAGATGTTGGAAAAATGCTGGGAGATCAAGGAATGCTCCAAGAAATCTGAGTGCGTTGCATTCCCGCATTTTGGTCGCACGTGCTGGATGATAAAGGGCGAGCATCCTTCGACCTCAAACGTCGAATCCTCGGCAAGTTGTGAACCCGCCTGCGAATCATGCGAAGTTTACCTGTGGCATAAGGCTCTCACAGAGTTCATTCGCCGGCAAAGGGCTCCGTTGACAAGTCCGTAGAACCCCGGGACCAATCGCGTACCATGGGGGGGCCAGGACCAAGTCCGCGGTTGATAGAGCGAAGTATTCGAGCACGAAAAGCGATTGTCCAGCCCAACGTCTGAAGCTGTCGTGAAAAACGGCGAGCGAAAGCTTTCGCGGGTGTCTATAAACGATTGGACTTCATATTTCACGGGTTGTTCATCACAGGGTACAGATCAGTGGAAGGTACTCAACGAAGGCGGATTTCACGTGTTCGGTTTCCGGTGTCGGATTCACGCCATGACCCATCTTCTACAGTGCATTGCTAAAAGACAGGTTGTTTCAAGCTGTTAGTAGGGCGCGACAAATCTGTGGCACCAGGTTTTGGATCCCGGGAGGAAGGGATCGGTTACTGTTTGAGGTCGAGCGGC
>JBFMDN010000074.1:0-27255 GCA_040753915.1 Thermodesulfobacteriota bacterium
GACATACGTTTGGAGGGGGAGTGCCACACGACCCAAAAACGACCTCATGCGTAGGCCACAGACGCTTGCATGAGAACATTACAGGGTCCACACGACCCACACGTCATCGTAGACCGTGGATTCTGGGCCTTCCGGCGCCTTGACTGGAGCCTCAACCTGTGTTAGGAATTTGTGTTCAGTCTTGGCCAACTCAGGTGCACCTTTTTTCCGAGGGGAAGCGGGTGTTGCCGGCGGTCGGGCGAGGACGACCTGGAGTTACTCAACCCGTCAGGTCCGGGAGGAAGCAGCGGAAGTAATCTCGGGGGTCGGTCCTCAATGTCCGGTCGCCGGCAACGCTCGAATCCCTTCCCGGTCGGCTTTTCACGAAGATGTCTTCCTACCTGGTCCTAGCTCGAAAGTACAGACCCGCCACCTTCTCCGATGTGGTCGGACAGGACCATGTGGTACGGACCCTCTCCAATTCCATACTATCGGGACGTGTTGCACACGCATTTCTCTTCTGTGGGGTACGGGGGGTAGGCAAGACCACGGTGGCTCGGGTCCTGGCAAAGGCCTTGAACTGCTCGGGACGGGACGAGATGGAGCCGAATCCGTGCAACAACTGCTCGTCCTGTCGCGAGATTGCATCCGGAATCAGCGTGGATGTCCAGGAAATCGACGGAGCCTCCCACACGTCCGTGGACAATATCCGCGAAATCAACGAAAACATAAAGTATCCGCCTGTAGGATCGCCCTTCAAGATCATCATCATTGACGAAGTTCACATGATATCTATCAACGCGTTCAACGCGTTGCTCAAGACTCTTGAGGAGCCCCCTTCCCACGCGAAATTCATCTTCGCGACGACGGAATCCCACAAGGTGCCGGCAACAATAACGTCACGCTGCCAGAGATTCAATTTCCGCACCATTTCCATGAACGACATGATCGGCGGCATGACCCGAATACTGGAACAGGAAGGCATCCACGCCTCTGAGGAAGCCCTTGCGCTGGTCGCGAGAGAGGCTTCCGGCTCCTTTCGCGATGCCCTGAGCCTTCTGGATCAGGTCATCGGGCTCAAGTCCGACAATATCGCTGCCGCTGACGTTGTGGAGATACTCGGCATCGCGGGCCGAGATTCCTTCGGAAAACTCGTGTCTGCTATTCTGGACCGGAATCCAGCGGACGCGTTGACCCTCCTTCACGAGCTCTTCAGGCAAGGATACGATCCGGATCAATTCGTCCTCGACATGATCCAGTATCTGAGAAATCTCATCGTGGTTAAGACTGTTCCGGCGGAGCGTCGAACCGATGGGATGATCGACGCACCCCCCTCCGAAATCGCTGCTATGGAGGAGGTGGTAAGGACCGCGACGCCAGAAGATCTTCAGAATCTGTTCGGCATCCTCCTCAAGGGGGAAAACGAGATCAAACGATCGGGAAATCCGTGGATAGCGTCAGAGATGACCGTGCTCCGTATGAGCTACTCGCCGCAGTTGGTGGATTTGGCACAATTGGTGCGACGGATCGATGATCTGCCGAGCTCACCCTCACCTCCAACGAAACAGGGCCCGCCTCCTGCGCTCGGGCCGAAGTCCGAAGCGGCCAAGCCGCCGCGGAAAGCCGCGCCCCAGGGCAGCCGGCGCAAAAAAGAATCCGCTGGAGAAATGGCTGCTCAGCCCGAGCCGGACGTTCCTGCAAACGGGTTTACCATCACGGGCATCACACCGTTGGCTTCAGGGCCACCGGATGAGGTATGGGCTGCACTCAAGGAGAGGATCAAAAGATCTGGCGTCGGGCCCATGATTCTCAGTCTCATGGACCACGGGAGCCTCATCTCCAACGGCCCTACTCAGGTGGAAATCGGTTTTCACAAAGCCGTGTACAAGGAAAGCTTCGAGCAGGGACTCAAGGACAAGCAGGAATTACGAGAGATTTTCCAGGAATTCTTTGGTGATGCACTCATCAAGACTCTCACCCTGGCAACAGAGACTTCCCTCCATGGAGAAAGCCCGTACGCCCCAACTGAAGAGAACGGAACCGATCTGGAAAGAGCGCTCAAGAACGAGGCCATGGATAATCCAGTTGTCAAAGCGGTGCTGGCCGAATTCGAAGGGAGCTTCATCGAGGATATTCGGCTCACGGGAAAGCTCTAAACCGATCGTCTCTCACAGCCACTGCCGATTTTCCACGGTCCAGTGCCATTCCCCCATTTGATACGGCAGTCGGGATGTCTCACGCTGTCATGTGTCTTCCAAACGCTTTTCCAGTGCTTCCTTGATGGTCTTCTCGTACCCGAGCTCCGAAGGGAAGTAGAACCGTTTTCCCCTGATTTCTTCGGGCAGATGCTCCTGGTCAACTATGGCATCGGGATAATCATGTGCGTATTTATACCCCTTTCCGTACCCTACTTGCTTCATAAAGCGAGTGGGAGCGTTGCGCAAGTGCATGGGAACGGGCAGGTGTCCACTGCGGGCAATTTCGTCTTTCACTGCCCCATAGGCTACGTACAGGGAATTCGATTTGGGTGAGACCGCCAGAAATACCACTGCCTGGGCCAGAGCAAGCGCACACTCAGGCAGGCCCACGAACCTGCACGACTGGTACGCAGCCAAGGCCTGCTCGAGCGCTCTGGGGGAAGCAAGCCCCACGTCCTCACTCGCGAATCTGACCAGGCGTCTCGCTATGTACAGGGGGTCCTCTCCCCCCTCGAGCATGCGCCCCATCCAGTAAAGCCCTGCGTCCGGATCGCTGTCCCTGAGAGACTTGTGAAGCGCGCTGATGAGATTGAAGTGCTCCTCACCGGTCTTGTCGTACAAGAGGCTCCGCTTCTGTACCGCTTCCCGCACTATGTCCGGCACGATCTTGCGATCTTGCCTCCTCCGGGCTTCCGCTGCAGCCACTTCGAGTATATTGAGTGCCGAGCGTGCGTCACCTCCTGCCAACGAGGCGATGAGGTCGTCCGCCTCCTCGGCAAATTCCACTTCCCAATTCCCGAGACCGCGATCGGAATCTCGAATGGCCCGGTGCAGAATTCCTTTAACCTCCGATTGGGTTAGAGGTTTGAGAGTAAACACACGGAGGCGCGAGAGCAGAGCGGAATTAACCTCGAAGCTTGGGTTCTCGGTCGTGGCACCGATGAGAATAACGGTCCCATGTTCCACATGCGGGAGGAGGTAGTCCTGTTGAGATTTATTAAACCGGTGGATTTCATCGAGAAACAGGATAGTTCTGATTCCGGAGTAGGCCCTATCGTCCCGGGCTTTAGCAGCAATCTGGCGAATTTCCTTGACGCCCACCGTGACCGCAGAGAACGGCACAAATCTGGATTTCGACCGTCTCGCGATGATCTGGGCCAACGTGGTTTTTCCCGTGCCGGGGGGACCCCAGAACAGCATGGAGAATAGCTTGTCTTCTTCGATCGCGCGACGGAGGATCTTTCCCGGACCGATGAGGTCTTCCTGGCCGACGCATTCCTCAAGATCCCGAGGCCGCATTTTGTCGGCCAGCGGTCGTTCGGAATCCGTGGCGGCAGCATTCTCGAACAGATCCATAGCTCGCACACCAGACGGAAGCTCGGGAGCGTCTCCGCCCCGGGAAGGCATAGCTCCATCTTCTCTTCCGCCTGCCTTTTTCCGTATTACCGCGAGAGTACTCCAAAGCCGCGCGGGTGGCAAGATTGTGGGCGATCGCCGGTCCACAACACCTCCCCGTAGCCCTGGATTTTTCTCCCCAATCGTGGTACCTGTGTACAGTCTGAGGAGATGATTTCGGTTCGCGATCACATCGAGGGATTCCCGTCTGGAGGGTGCCACGCCCGGAGTGCGGACGCCTGAGACTCATGTTTCCGATCGCCTGCCGGCATGAATCATTGAGGAGCTCATGCGACGCATAGGCTTGGTTCTCAAACGCGCCGAAGAGAAAGCCATAGATCTTGGAGCGCAGATTAGTCGATTTCTCCGCGATGCGGGAGTGGATGTATTGCTGGAGCCCTCTTGCGCTGATCTCGCGAAGCGATGGAATGCAAGAACGAGTGACCAGATCTCGGATGAAGCGGATATGCTCGTTGTCCTCGGGGGCGATGGAACTATCCTGAGGGCAGCCATGTTGCTGAACAGCAAGTCTACCCCTGTCCTCGGGATCAACCTCGGTCGCGTGGGCTTCATGACCGAGACCTCGCCCGAGGAGGCCATCCCCGAGTTGAAGTCCGCGCTCGCTGGCACCGCTAGGCTGGTGAACAGGATGCTCCTGCAGGTGTCCCTCCCTGACGGCAGAACCGTGAGATGTCTCAACGACCTGGTGATTCATTGGGGGGGAATTGCGCGCATTATCGACCTGGGGATCCGCTGGGGACGCACACAGGAGCTCGACTTGCGGGCAGACGGATTGATCGTTGCCACGCCTGTTGGTTCGAGCGCTTACTCCTATGCCGCGCAGGGGCCGCTCGTCCATCCCGCGATCGAAGCTATTCTCCTCACACCCATATGTCCTTACTCCGGCCTGAAGAGGCCTCTTCTCGTGCCGCCGGACGTAGAGACCGAATTGATCATGAAAAAGGGCGATCAGCTCCTGCTGACCCTCGACGGCCATACAACGGTCCGGGTATACGAGGGGGACATTGTCCGAGTCGTGAGATCGCCGTTGCCGTTCGTGATGGTAAAATCAAACGCGCGTAATTACGTACACGTGCTCAAAGAAAAGCTCGGACTTGTGTGACCGGATCTCAGATCGGGATTCGGAGGGATTTTACCGGATTTTTTCGGCATGTCTCTTGAAAATTCAGCGATCTCGACATATTCTCATGTGCGGTCTTGAGAGGATGGCGACCAAAAACAGCAAGGTTTCTCGGCTGTTATGTTAAGATATCTCAAAATCTCTCACCTCGCTATTATCGATCGAGTGGAAGTGGAATTCCGTGAGGGGTTTAACGTTCTTACCGGTGAGACCGGAGCCGGAAAGTCAATACTTATCGGCGCGCTCAATCTCCTCCTGGGTGCCAAGGCAGGCGCGGACATGATCCGTACTGGAGAAGAAGAGGCCGAAATAGAGGCGCTCTTCGAGATCCCCGACTCCGTCTCTTTGCCGGGTGAAGTTCAAGTAGACGTAGGAGGAGAGCTGATTCTCTCGCGAAAGATCCTCAGGTCGGGTCGGTCTCGATGTTCCATCAATGGAAGCCTTGCTACCCTGGGAATGCTCCAGGCAGTCGGCCGGTCGATTGTGAGCATCTTCGGCCAGCACGAACACCAGACGCTCCTGGATGCCACCGCGCATTTGGGAATTCTGGACCGATTTGGAGGTCTGGACGATCTGCGAAGCGAAGTCAGTCGAGCCTTTGCAGCATGGGGTGCGTCGGCCAGGAGTCTTGACCGTGCTGTCGCGAGTCTTCAGCAACTCGAGCACGCGGGCCGCGAAAATGCCGCTGCCGCGCTGGAGCTGACTGCAGCGGCCCTTAAGCCTGGTGAGGAAGAGCAACTGCTGGAAGAGCGGAATCGGCTGAAGAATGCCGTCCAGGTGCGAGAGAAGGCATTCGAAGCATATCATAGTCTGTACGGGAGATCCGGGAGCCTGCTCGAGAGCTTTGGCGATGTGAGAAAAGCGCTGGAGTACCTCGCATCGACCGATGAGAAGCTTGTTCATCTCCGGGAAACTCTCGAAGATGCCCTGTACAGAATTGAGGACGTGGCGCTCGAGGTCCGGGATATCGCGGAACGAGCTCAAAGCAACCCCGCGAGACTCGAGCAGATCGAGGATCGCCTCACGCTCATCAGACGTTTGAAGAAGAAATACGGCCTCGACGTGCCGGGATTGGTCGACTACTTGGCAGCAATTTCCGAGGAAGAAGGAAATGTATTGGAAGCCCGAAATCTGGTGAAAAGGCTTCATGCAGAACTGGATCGCAACCGCAGCGTCTATCTCGATGCCGCGAGAAAGCTCTCCACTGAGAGGCGAAAAGCGGCCGTAAGACTTGAAGGAGCAATGAAGAAAGAATTGAGCGACCTCGCCATGGAACAGGCCGAGTTGAGAGTGGTTTTCCATGACTTGGGCGAAGGGAGCTTTACCGCAGACGGGATGGAGACCGCCGAGCTTTACCTCGCTGCAAACCCCGGCGAAGTGGCCCGCCCCCTGGCGCGCATAGCGTCGGGAGGAGAATTGTCTCGAATTATGCTTTCCGTGAAAGCCCTTCAGGCAGACAGTGAAAGCGCGTGCACGGTTGTGTTCGACGAGGTGGACGCAGGGATAGGCGGCCGCACCGCTCAGGCGGTCGGAGCACGGCTCGCCCGCGTTGCCGAGCGACAACAAGTACTGTGCATCACCCATCTGCATCAGATTGCCGCGCTGGCGGACAATCATGTGTCGGTCACGAAGCACGTGGAGAATGGGCGAACCCGCATTCGGGTGACCACTCTCGGGAGAGAAGCTCGAGTGGAAGAACTGAGCCGTATGCTGGGAGCTTCGGCCGATTCCGATGCTGTGAGGGAGCACGTGACGCGCCTGATGGAGCAGGGCCTGGCAGAGGTGTCGGGTTGATCCGAAAGGCCACACTGAAGGATGTCAGGGAAATCCATCGTCTGATTGCCGACCAGGCCAGAGGCGGACATATTTTGGCGAGACCGCTGAGCGATCTGTACTCGCAAGTGCGAGACTTCATAGTTATGGAGGACGAGACAACAGGAGGGCTCGTGGGATGCGGCGCTCTCCAGGTGGTTTGGGAAGATCTTGCGGAGATCCGATCGCTGGCAGTAAAGGACGACGCGCAGGGGCGCGGAATTGGGAGCAGCCTCATCGAGGCTCTCGTGAATGAGGCGAGCGAAATGGGAGTGAAAAAGGTGTTTGTGCTCACCTACCGGGTGAGCCTTTTCGAGAGGTTGGGCTTCTCTCAAATGGACAAGGGGCTGCTTCCGCACAAAATATGGGCTGACTGTATCCGATGCACCAAATTTCCCGAATGCGACGAAACGGCACTGGTGAAGGCACCTTGAAGGACGCTCTGACGGCGCACGCGGGGAGAGCTCACTTAGGGAGACCTATTTCTCGGGTGAGAAAAGCCTCCTCTCTGTATAGATGCGTCATCATCACGTGCTGCACCCTGGTGCTCTGGGGATGTGGTGCGCTTGGGCTGGGCAAGTTCAAGTGGATTGAAAGAACCGCCGGTGATGAGCGCTACTTTCTCCTGAAAGAGTGTTTCCTTGCCGCTGGCGGTCCCAGTGCCACGAAAACCTCTTTCGATCCGGCTCTCAATCCGGTGGTAAATCTGTGGTTCACGCTGAGAAACGAGACCAATAAGTACGTCGCTGAGAGCAGATGGATTGATCCTGCAGGTCAGGAGTATCGTACGATCCGAACAACTCATGATATTCAGGTGGAAGGCAAGAGAAATATTGACAGAAGGAACGAATTCGGCGGCACTGCACGCGTCCACACGATTTCCACCCAAGAGTTGCACGATCATAAGAGGGGATTGTGGAAGGTGGCCCTGTATATTGATGGACAACTGGCCAGGAGATTGGAGTTTTCCGTGAGATAGCGAAGGGGGATTCCTCCGCAAGGTTAAAGGCTGGAGCTTGCATTGGCACGTTGATACTGCTAATATACCGAAATCAAAAGTAACTGCGGAGGCTTGGTGAATATTTCACGAATGAATCTGAAGTCACTGATGGTATGCGCGGCCTTCGTCATCATTGCCAGCGCTGTTCATGGGGAAGAACTGTACGCCCCCGATCTCCTGTGGGATCGAAACATCGCCGAGAAGACAGATCCTATAGACATTGCGGACACCCATCTGGGGATACCGTACCGGGATGACGGGGCCCTTGACAACAGAGGCAATTTCACTACCTTCGCGCAGCCCGAAACGCTCTTCGATACACCCGGCCTCAATTGCAGCGGGCTGGTGGTTTCGGTGAGCAGGTTTTTGTTCAACAAGAACTGGGACCTGCGAGCAGTCTCCCGCGACCAACAAGGTAACAGCGGTGACAATTCTCGACTGGGCAAGGATTGGGATTTTGGGTGGGACCTTATCCTTAATCTTACGGCCGGGACGAAGAGACGGCTGCTCATGCCCGACGGCGGTAATCACCCTGTGGAGGAGGTGGATGGCCTGACCGTGCGAGGTTTTGACCTTCACGACCAGCGGGCATGGAATGCAGTACTGTCCCAGATGCGCGTCGGCCACATCTACTTGGGTAGCATAAGCAAACCTGCAAACAGACCGGGATACAAAGTCCTTCATTACCACGTGGTTTTGATGATTCCCGACGGCAAGGGAGGTGTGTGGTTGTATCACTCCACCCGGAGGAGCAATGTTCACAAGATGAACATTGCCGCGCCCGCAGGATTCAACCGTTTTATGTCGCAGTTCCGGGAGCGTAATGGCGCAAAGCATATCCTGGTAGCAGAAGCCGAGATTCCCGACCTTCGCGCTCTGGCCCAGTCCGATGCGGAAAACACGGACCTAGGAGCACGGACCGCAGCGCCAGCCGCTTCCGAAAGTCCAGGTTCCAAACCTGTTTTAGAGGGGCAGCCCCCGGCATCTGCGCCTTCAGCGCAGCAGGTTGCAGAGACAGAAACCGACTCCAAATCGCCCGCTCCCCCACCCCAGATTCAACCCCCAAAACCTGAGCTCGTCATAGAACATCGGGCGGGCAAGGTCTACCAGCAGCAGCCGAATCTGACTACGCATGTACCCAGATTCGGCGATAAAGAGGCCCGTACCATAGAATTCTGGTTTCGGAACATGTCGGAATCCCCTCGAAATCTCGAGATCGTGCTCAAGGCACCTACCGGACAAACGCGTTATCGGGGCGGCATAGCCAACAGCATGAAGGACCTCAGTGTGATATTTCCCCGAGACTTTGAAAACGGATCCACCATGGCGGTGCAAAAGGGGCAATACTCTGCAGAGGTGCTCATTGACGGTTCACGATGGCTGGTAAATCTCTTTGAAGTCACCGTCCCCAAGGAGGCGGCACCGAAAATCGTGGAGGTTAAGGCGCCCAAGACCGTGAAATCAGGCCAGACGTTCGCGGTGAAGGTTGTGGCGCGGAACAACGGAGCTGAGTCCGATTACGGTGGAATAACCGTATCGACACCGGCTTCCTCCGGTCTCCAACTTGTGTCAGCCAACCCCGGTAAGATCTACCCTCCCGGCAGCACCGTACTTTCGGTAACCACGGACAGAATTAGAACACGGGTTCCCATGGCTGAGAGATGGATCAACCTTTGGGCGGAAAACCAATCGTACGACATGGAGTTGCGTGTCAAGGCTACAAAGCCTGGTACGCATCCATTGTACGTCCGCTGTGCTTTGCGAGGAGTGAACGTGAAGAGCTCCGTGGTGTTGATGGATCCAGCCAACTCATCAACCGCGGACCAACAGGGATTCCCAGTGTACGTGCACACCATTACTGTAGAATAGGGATGACCGGAATTTTGGAGGGGTGTTCATGAGACGCACAGTGTACATCTTGGTGGCCTTAGCGGTCACCGCAATTGTAGCGGGCTCAGCAGGCATGGTTCTCTCTGCGCTCGAGCCGTGGTCGGAAATTGAAGCACGGACCAAATTTCTGCGAACCAAGCATTACATTGAAGTAGTCAGGGTCCATTCAGACGTGTTCAAGAGCGCGCGTTCCAAGCAGGGAGAAGTTCAGGGGCCGTTTCCCGTGCACGTGATCCTTCCTGACGATTACGAATCCAATCTTAACAGACGCTATGGAGTGGTGTACCTTCTCGGAGGAAAATCCGGTTGGGACAACGGCCCGGAACTTGGGGGAGCCACGTACTGGTCTGTCTGGTGCAAAACTCCTCTTACCATGGACAACTTGAAATCGGGCCAGCTCACCAAAGCCAGTTTCCAGGACAATATCTCTGATGAAGAGCTCGATATGTTCAACCAGTGGCTCCGAGAAAATCCGTACGACGAGCTCATCGTGGTATCTCTCTGGAACCCTGGGGGCGGTGACACCAGCAGGTACGAGAAGTATCTCATCGGCGAGGTTATTCCGTTCATAGACGCCCACTATCGCACGGTTCCTCACCGGCTCTTCCGCGGGATCGACGGCGCATGCGCAGGAGCTGCTCAGGCGATCATGATTTCCGCCCGCAATCCGGAAGTCTTCGGCTACTGCGGTGGGCAACAGACCGATCTGGGAAGCTACCCCATGACGCATCAGGTCTGGAGCAACAATGTGTCACGCATAAAAAAGGCCGGCGGGATCGCCTACAACATCACGACAAACGTCCGTGACGGGTGCAACTCGTACAGCAACGGCGGACGCCTGTATCAGCTCGTACAGGACATGCGGGGCAACGGCTTCCCGGTAGAGGTGCATGTATTCAAGAGCTGTCCCCACGGGTACTGCGCGTATCGTTATCCCAACGGGCATCAGGGCTTGTACTGGTTCAGCCAACAGTTTCTCAAGAATTTTAGGGCATTCGGCTTGAACGAGCCCGTCCGAGAGGGAAACCGGTTGGCAACAACCTCCTCGCGTGAGGACAATCCAGGGGCAAACAGGAATAACACGGCGGTTCCTGAGGCAAAGGAGGGGCCATTCCGTCAATTGTGGTAAGGAAACGTCAAATCGAGGCTTGCCGGAGACGATTCTCATGAGATTCTTGGGGATCATGGCCCTGATGGTTATTCTGACAGGATGCTGGGGCGGTTCCCAGGAGCGTCCGCCTTCTGGCTCTCTATCGGACCGCGCCACCCTCAAAACCGACCGTCCCTCTACCAAAACGGAAACCTCGCCGACGGATTTCTCCGGCACCACGGCCCGATCCCGGGAGACCCGCGATGCCCACGACCCGGGAGAGGGTACTGCCTCCGAAGACACCAAGAAACCTGGGACATTCGGCCTCGATGTCAAATCCGACCTGGACGAGGCAACCCAAGCGGCCGGTAATGAACGGATCCTCGGTTACAAGACCCCGGCCGAATACGTGGCCCTGAATTCCCGGTACGTGCCAGACGCTGTAGCAGTTGTCACACTCCCCGCGGATTACGAGAGAAACCAAAATCGCTCATATCCCCTCGTCATCGCTTTCGGAGGGGCAGGAGAGTGTGCCAGACCTCCCCGCAGCGGGTGTCTGGCCTGGATGCACTTCTACAAGATCGACGAGTCCATTGTGGCTCTGGAATCCCGGCAGCTCACGAAAGCAGCGTTCAGAGGGCTGGTGACCGAAAAGGAGCTCTCAGCCTTCAACAGGCGCCTGAACAACCACCCGTACAGAGGGATAATTCTCGTATGCCCATACTCGCCATTACTGACTCCAGCGCACAACCTGGAAAATTCCGATTACGAAAAGTATATTGTTCATGAGCTCATACCAGCGCTCAAAGCCCGGTACCGCGTCTTGGAGGGGAGCATCGGGGTAGACGGAGTCTCCATGGGGGGCGTCAGATCGATGTATCTGGGCCTCAAGTACCCCGACGTTTTTGCAAGTATTGGTTCCATCCAGGGAGCTTTCGGTCCCTATTTTGGATTGTACGAACGGCTGATCGAGTCAAATGTCGACACCCTGAGAAAGCGGTCCATTCAGCTCGTCACCAGCGACAAAGACTACCTCAAAGGATCGGTGGAGAGAATGCACCGATTGCTTACGAGGCACCGGATCCCCCATCACTATTTTCTTCTCACCGGGCCTCACGACTACATCTTCAACCAGGGTCCCGGATCCCTCGCGCTTCTGGTCTTTCACAACGAAGCTCTCAACACGAAGCCTTCCGGCCCTGTCAGATGACCGGGTCTGGAGGGCTTTTCCGGTATCATTGCAGAGCCATAGCGACAAAGAGGGGGGATGTGCAAGATCTTTGAGAGACGGTTGGCACTGATGGTGCTCTTTTAGCTATTGTGTTTCAAACCCATAGAGGATTTCCATCATAATCGAGGTGCTTCTTCTTTGGGGACATCTTGAAATCACTCTGGCTTCTGTGCTATTATTTGGCTCGATTCCGGTAGGTCTCAACCGTTTGTTGCCTTCAGGATGGGCTTTGGCACTGAACCAAATGAGCTCTCGCAAAATCCCAGAAATGTGGCGGAATCTGCATGGCTGAGCGAGCCGTGGTTACGGAACCCGACGGAGTGGTAAACAGAGGAGATCCGGAGAGACGGCGATCCGGCGAATCGATCGCGCTCGTCTTTCTTGCGATGGCGGCGTTTCTTATACTGTGTCTGGCGTCGTACGATCCTCGGGACCCCTCCTTCAACGTCGCCACTACGAGGCATGAGATTTCCAATCTCTGCGGCCTGGTTGGCTCTCACCTCGCGGATGCCCTTGTGCAGTTACTCGGGTTTGGGTCGTTTATCGTTCCGGTCGGCCTCATTGTGCTGGCGGTACGGACCTTCGTTCCCCCGCGATCCAGGGTCAAATGGAGTGAGGTCGGGGGAGTGGGCGCAGCTTTGGTGGGGACGTCCGCATTACTGGAGCGGTTTGCATCCGAATCGTTTCTCAATTTGTCTCCAGAGCATCCGGGCGGCGCGCTTGGCAACGCGTTTCACGAAATCCTCTTCAGGCTCGTGGGAAGCGCGGGTGAGGTGTTGCTGTGCGGCACCCTGATCCTGCTTTGTTTCTTGCACCTGATGAAGGTGTCGCTCAGAGACGCTGCTGGAATTGGAGCCCGAATGGCGGATCCCGTATCGCGGATCCTGAGGAGCGCCCCTGCGGCGGCAACGGCATGGTGGCAGGAGCACGGGAGTGTGCGGTCGCAGGGGCACGAGGAGGCCCCGCCGGTCCAGCTCAAGTCCGGCGTGCGTATTATTCCGCGCAATGACCTGGTTCCCAGTGCTCCCAAGGCTGTCGTGAATCCCACGTTGGAGCTCGATTCCTCGGGAGCTCACTCGTGGGAACGAATATCATTCTTACCAGGCCATGATCACGACGGCTTGTTCGAAGGCACTCCAGTTTCCACCCGCCGCGGGTTCCCTCCGCGAAAATCGCGTCAAGATGCGTCGGTCCCGGAGAGAGCGCCGGTCGCGGATCCTCCTCCTTGGCGACCCGTGGAGATGGCAGAGCAGGAATCGAGCGGAGAGTCGGCCTGCGTTAGTGAGGAAGAGCTCGAAGACGCTATTGAGGCCTTCTTGAAGGATGCTCCTCCGAAGCGTAGCCCCAAGACACGGCGCAAACCCAAGAACGCGGACCGGGAAGAAGATCGGGAGGAAGATTCCGGAAGGCCTATCAAAGTGACGAGGCGGGCTGACGAGGAGATCTCTCGGCACCCTTCAAAACATACAGGGTCGCAGAGTCGGGACGACTACAAGCTCCCCCCGCTTGACCTTCTCCAGATGCCGCCCACGGCCAATCGAGCGATCGATGAGCGCGTCCTCGAAGCCAATGCCATGGTCTTGGAGCAGAAACTGTCTGATCTGGGAATCAGGGGTGAAGTGGTTGAGGTTCACCCGGGGCCGGTAATTACAATGTATGAGCTGATCCTGGCTCCTGGCATTCCTTTGAGAAAAATCCTCAACACATCCGATGACCTGGCCATGGCCCTCAAGTCCGGGTCCACGCGGGTTGTGGCGCCTATACCGGGAAAGGATACGGTGGGCATAGAGGTACCGAACCTAAACCGGGAGATCGTATATTTCCGGGAGATCATAGAATCTCCAGCCTTCACGACATCTGCGGCCCCTCTGAAAGTAGCGCTCGGCAAGTGCATCGATGGTCAGCCCTTCGCATCCAGTCTCGCCAAGATGCCTCATCTGCTGATTGCAGGTGCTACGGGTACAGGAAAATCCGTGGGTCTCAACTGTCTCATATGTTCCTGGCTCATGTCATGTCACCCGGACGATCTCAAGCTGATCATGGTCGATCCTAAGAAGCTGGAGCTCTCTTACTACCAGGATATTCCTCATCTGCTCCATCCTGTGGTGACCGATCCGGAGAAGGTTCCCAAGGTCTTGTCATGGGCAATCAGGGAGATGGAACGACGCTACGACCTGTTGAGCGGCGCGGGTGCCAAAAATATCGAGAGTTACAACAACAAGGTGCTCGCTGGCGAGGTACCGCCGGATGCAGCCGGATCCCCTCCGAAGAAGTTGCCCTACCTGATCATCATTGTAGATGAGCTTGCGGAGCTCATGATGGTTGCGGCCAAGGACATTGAAATCTCTATTGCGAGATTGGCCCAGATGGCGAGAGCAGCCGGCATCCATTTGATTCTCGCCACTCAGAGACCTTCGGTGGACGTGATAACCGGGGTAATCAAGGCCAATTTTCCTGCCCGCATCTCCTTCCAGGTGTCGGCCAAACCTGATTCCCGGACCATCCTGGATACTGTGGGAGCAGAAAACCTTCTCGGCATGGGCGACATGCTCTTTCTTCCGCCAGGTGCGGCAAAGCTCATACGACTCCACGGGGCCTTTCTGTCGGAGGAGGAGATACGGAGAGTGGTAGACTTCATCAAGGTCCAGCGTGAGCCCGTTTACCTGCAGGAGATTGCCAAGCATGTGTCTGAAGACGAAGTGAAGCCTTCCGCTGCAGAGCTAATCTCGGATGAAAAGTACGATGAGGCTGTGGAACTGGTTTCCCGGCTGGGGCATGCGTCAATTTCCCTAATTCAACGCCACATGCGAATCGGGTATAATAGAGCGGCACGCATCATTGAAGCCATGGAAGCGGAGGGCCTCATTGGACCGTCCGACGGCACGAGTAGACCTCGCGAAGTCCTGGCGAGATCCCTGGAGGCAATCCCCGACGGGGGATAAGCCCTTCCCACAGGTTGAACCCCACGGCTGGTGTTGGTCCACCCCCGCAGGGCGAAGGTAGTGAGGAGGCCCGCTGCAGACCGGTCAGAATGGCTGCGGCTTCAAGTATGGGTAATAGTCAGCCGTTAACGGGGAGGTAGTCCTTTCCGCCGTTGACGGGGAGATCAGAAAGGGTTGCGGGTTCGGAACCCGTGACCGCATTTAACCGAAAGTCCCCTGATTACCGGCGAGACGCCGGCGCTACGGGAGACTGCTGCGAGAAATTCCACAGGTGCGGGTTTCAAGCCCGCTCTCCTCTGCTTCGTTACAAGTCCGAGAAAAACGACCTGCGTTGCCTCGTACTCGCTTGCAGTTTCCCGCGGAGCGAATTATAGTCAGGAGCGCTGGAAATTCTGCCCGAGTCAGAATCGGGCGGTGCAGTACCACAGGAGGCTTCTCAACGCTCCTGTGTGTGCAGTCCGGCACAGCGCAGCGGAGGGAAGAGTGGTTAGATCTGGGAGTTTCTTGTGGGAGGTGCAGAGGCCCACTCGATGGCCAGACACGGCTTTCTTGGCCTTTTCCTTAAGAAACCGCAATGCTTCCGTTCGCAATCACGATACAGTAGTTGGATACGGGGTGTAGCGCAGCCTGGTTAGCGCGCGTGCCTTGGGAGCACGAGGTCGCCGGTTCAAATCCGGCCACCCCGACCAGAAGCCCATAAGCGCACACTATCGGGCTTGTTCCGGCCGGTGGTCGTTCCGTATCCGCCGCGAGCGTTCGCTGCAATCCCCATCGCAACACTTGAAACCGAACAGGAGGTCGACACGATGGGTCGCACTCACCGCATGCTCCTAAGCTTGTACGCCGTCCTCTGTGTCATGTGCCTGCTGCCCATGCTTGCTCCGGCAGCTTCCGAACAGCCGGCTCTCAAGCTAACCATTCTCTATATGAACGATCTTCATGCCCATTACCTGCCATACAAGATCAGAGAACAACCCGAACCCATAGGTGGTTTTGCTAGAGCTCAAACTGTGTTGGAAGAAAATCGCGAACGCAGCACAGCAGAAGGACGAGAAACGCTTACGCTCATGGCAGGGGATCTCCTGATGGGAACCCCTTTCTCCACTGCTTTCAGAGGCGAGCTGGGAGTAGTCCTCATGAACGCCATGAAATTCGATGCGATGGTAGTGGGAAACCATGAATTTGACTACGGACTGAGCAACTTGATGGAGAACCTCAAACCTCGCATGAAGTTTCCTCTCCTGAGCGCCAACGTCAAGACCGCGGACGGTCGCTACCTCTTTGAGCGGTTTGTAACCAGGGACTCAAAGCACGGCACGCGAATAGTTATCTTCGGATTGACAACGAGCTCTACTCCCACCATGACGCTTGCCCAAAATGTGGAGGGATTAGTATTCTCGAAGCCCATAGCCACTGCCCGGGAGTTGCTCCGAGAATTTAAGGACGAGGATCTCGTAATCGCCTTGACTCATCTGGGAGTGACCCTTGATAGAAAGCTTGCAGAAGCGTGTCCCGTGATCGATGTCATCATAGGGGGGCATTCTCATACAATTATCGAGACGCCGGAAAAAGTGGGAAATACCCTTATATGCCAGGCCGGCGCGTACGCAGAATATGTGGGCAGACTGGATCTGGAGGCGATTAACGGTAAGGTGGTCGATTCGCGTGGGGAGCTGCTCCACCTCGGGCCGGACGTCAAACAGGACGAGAAGATTGCTTCCGTGATTCAGGAATACCGCAATAGAATGGAAGCTACCTACGGTGAAGCGATCGCGAAGTCCGAGATCTTTCTCGAAGGTAGTCGCCGGCACGTCCGATCGGATAAGGAGACAAACCTGGGCAAGCTCATCGCGTGGATAATGGCCAGAAATGTGGACGCACAGGTGGGACTGATGAACGGAGGCGGTATCCGAGCGAGCTTGCCGGAAGGGACCATCACCGTCGGTGACGTGTACACGACTCTCCCGTTTCACGATAATGTGATCAAAATCACTATCCTCGGCAAGGATCTGCAAAAGGCCCTCCAGAGGAGCCGAGATCTCGAACCGGGGAGCGGAGGAAAGCTGCATACCAGCGGAATCACATTCACGATGCAGGGAAGCAAAGTGCGAATCCTCGAGGTTCGCGGTACCCGCTTTCAGCCGGACGAGGAGTATACTGTTGCGATAAGCAACTTTCTGGCCACAGGAGGGGACGGATACACCATCTTCCGCGACAAGGGGAAAAGCATTTCCGATAGCGGAACAGTAGTGTCCGACCTGTTCATCGATTTTCTCCGGAAGCATCCGGTCGTGACACAGAAGATGATCGACGATCTTTAGGGCAACTACTTTGCGGTGGGCCCAGGACATGAATGCGGCGTGCAACGGACGACGGAACCTGAAGGGACGGGCAACGAACAGCTCCTGCCGCGTGATAGAGCGGATTCGCTGCGGTGCGAGCCGTCGATAGCGTGATTTCCTGGGGACCGCGTCTCGCCCGTTGATTAGGGTAGAGCGGGCGTCTCGCCCGTTGATCTATAAAAAAATGACGGGCAAGATGCCCGTCCCACTGCAAGATGCCCGTCCTGCCAGGAGCACGCGACTCCAAGTGAACCAAGATCGATGAAATCGGCGCGGCCGATTGACATCACTCCTGTTCATTAGGGCGACCGGCGGGATCTCAGCGCAAGTTTCCCGTAGCGCCGGCGTCTCGCCGGTATTCTTGCCTCAAACTTCCCTTCAAGAGAGGGCGGGTTTGAAGAAACTGTCTCGGAATTGCGGCAAATGTTAAGATCGTGGCACGCTTCTTTTTTTGCACCCCCACCCTAGCCCTCTTCCGAAGGGAGCGGGGACTTGCAACCGCCCGGAATAACAGAGCCCGCGCCCTCTGGGAGAGGGTGGGGTGAGGGCTCCATGGGCAGTATCCTCCCTCACCGTACCACTTTTTCTGCTGTTTCCCGAGTCTTGAGACAGTTTCTGAAACCCGCCCCTACATCCACTGCTACGGTGCTTCTTCCGCAGAGATCAACGCTCCCTGCCACATTTGTGGGGGCAGGTCCCTGAAAATATCCCGCATTCCAAATGAACAGCGAAACCGCGGCTCCGCCGAACGATTGTCTCTTTGAGCTTCCTTTGAGTCAAATCCGACGGTGGTAGTCGATGATGAGACCTCGTGAGAAATTTCTTGACACGGAGGTCCTGGTCAGTGACAATTACTCACCAGTTAGTGTATGCGCTCAGAAAATCGATCCCGATCCTTTTGTTCCAACAAAACCGCCATATGAGTAGTCCTCACTTATGTGCGGAAATTCCGCGGGAGGCTCTCCATTATGACTGAAAGATTCGTCATCACAGGGGCAAAACGAACGCCCTTCGGCAAATATTTGGGTTCCCTTTCAGAGATGGAACCCATTGAATTGGCGGTGACTGCCGCTCGAGCTGCACTCTCCGCTCAAGGGACAGATGTGGGCCCCCACATAGATCAGATCTTTGTGGGGAACTGTATTCCTACCGCGTTCGAGACCGGATCCGTTACGGGAAGGCAAATATCCCTGAAGCTGGGCCTGGACAAATTCACTATCACGGTGGACACGGCCTGTTGCTCTCCGTTGACGGCTCTGCGCATGGCTGTGTGGGGGTTGCGGCTCGGGGAGATTTCCTCTGCCCTGGTCATGGGCGTTGAATCCATGAGCAGGGTAGCTCACACCACCCGGCAGTTGCGGGCTGGAGTCCGGATAGGAGAGGTCAAGCTCGTGGATCAGATCTTTCCCATCAGTTATCCCGGGTACAATCCCGTGTCCGTGGACGCGTCTGACGGCGCGGAAAAATATGGGGTCTCCAAACGAATGCTCGATACGTGGGCCATGGCCTCTCATACCAAGTGGGCCAGGGCTCAGAGCGCGGGGAAGCTCGATGAGGAGATCGCTCCCATAGACGTCAGAAAAGGACGGGAGAAGTTCCGCTTTTCTCTCGACGAGTTTCCACGGCCAAATGGTAGCCTGGCTGCCATTCAGCAGCTTCCGCCGGTCTTCGGTGCTAAGACCACTACGGCGGGAAATGCGCCGGGACTGAACGATGGGGCCTCGGCAGTGGTTATCATGACTGAGCGACGTGCCGAGGAGCTGGGATTGGAGCCTCTGGGAACCGTAGTGGACATGGTGGGCGAGACGGACATGCCCTTCGGGATATCCTGGATACCAGCCCTCACTATCAAGAAGATACTCGCGCGGAACAAGCTCACCGTTGACGACTTGGATCTGATCGAAATCAACGAGGCGTTTGCTGCAATGCCTCTGGTAAGCACCAAAATATTGGCCGACGACGACGAGAAGCGTTGGCTCGATCTGTTGAAGAAGACGAACGTCAACGGCGGCGCGATTGCGATCGGGCACCCTGTGGGAGCCTCGGGTCTGCGAATCATGATGACCATGATGTACGAGCTGCGGCGCCGAGGGGGCGGCAGGGGGGTGGCAGCCATCTGCGGTGGACTGACTCAGGGCGAAGCAGTCATCATTGAAGCCCAGGAAAGAGGAACCCATGACTGAAGTTAGCTACATACTAGACACGTCATCAAATGTTGCCACCTTTGTCATCGATACCGCGGGGCCGGTAAATACCATTGGCAGTAAATTCATTGCAGATTTGGAACAGGCGACGAGCAGAGCCAATGCAGATGGTGTTCGCGGTGCAATCATCGTTTCGGGAAAGAGGACGAGCTTTCTGGATGGAGCGAACCTCCAGGAGATCATGGGCGAAGGGGGCAGAGCGGCGGTACGGCATCTTGTGCTCAGATACCAGGAGGCCTTGGCAGCCTTGGCCCGGAGCCCGTTCCCCGTGGTGGCCCTGCTGGACGGGCAGACTGCGCTCGGCGGCGGATTCGAGCTCATTCTGTGGGCCTGCGATCGCGTGTTCGCCACGGCGGACTCCAGATTAGGGCTTCCCGAGGTGACGGTGGGTCTGTTCCCCGCAGCGGGAGGCACCCATACGCTGGCAAAGGTCATCGGCTTCGAGGCTGCGGTGGACGCTATCATCAACGGCCGCATTAGCCCTGCCACCGATTACCCGGAGACTTCCCTTGTGACAATCTGTGATTCTGCGGACCTCAGGGACCAGGCCATGGGCTGGATTCTGGCCAACCAGGGGACGGTGAATCGGAATTATCGGGAGGATTCTCCGGAAGCCAACCCGCTCGCGCTCAAAGACAAGCAGAAAATTCTCGAGGCGGCCCGCAAGAGACATACGGTCTGTGCTGAGCGTCCTTATTTCTCTGCCGCCCTCGACTCCATCGAGCGCGGCCTATCCCAGCCCCTGGACGCCGCTGCCAGGGACGATGTCGATCGTTTTGCAGCGTTGCTCGAGCACCCGAACGCGCGTAACAAGATAGACCTCTTTTTCCTGGTCACGAGCATTGGGCCGAAGCTCGCAAAGGTCGATGCCCGCAAGGCCATGCAGGTACGATCTCTCGCGGTCATCGGTTCCGGGCTCATGGGACGGGGCATTGCCCAGGTAGCCGCGGACAAGGGGCTGAAGGTCACGCTTATTGATGTTGACGAGAGCATTGCTCGCGGGGCTGTGGAGACCATTGCGCAGAGCCTGGAAGGCCTCGTGTCTCGGGGGCGATGGTCAAGATCTCGTATGGATAGTGTTCTGGCAAACTTAGATGTCGCTGTTGATTACGGAAGTCTCAAAGACATACCACTGGTCATTGAGTGCGTGTTCGAGGATCTGCCGCTGAAGCGCCAGATCCTTGCTCAGGTCCAGGAAGTCAACCCTGACGCCATCTTTGCTTCCAATACTTCAACCATCCCCATGGCCGAAATTGCGGAGGGAGCGCTGAGGCCCGAACAGGTGGTAGGTATGCATTATTTCTCGCCTGTGCCTCTGATGCCATTGCTGGAGGTTATCGAGGGCCCTCAATCGAGTCCTGTGAGCATAGCGACTGCGGTCACGGTGGGACGGGCCATGGGGAAGACCGTGATTCTGGTCGGGGACGGTCCAGGGTTTTACACGAGCCGCACGTTCGGGAGCTATGTGAACACCGGGTTCAGACTGGCAGAACTGGGGCTGTCACCGTGGGACGTTGACCTCATCGGGGTCAAAGCAGGGTTCCCGCAAGGTCCCCTCCATGTATACGGAACAGCAGGAGGAAGCGTTGTGTACCATGCGGGTGGATTCATGAGCCAGCGGATTCCGGACCGGATGTTCCTGCCTGCCACGCTGGTAAACATGTACAAAGCGGGGTTTGTGGGGGCCGGCAAGCCGAGCTTTTACCTGGATGACCGCAAGATGACGCGGAATGAGGCTGCCTTGGAACACATTGTTCCTGCTCGCGGCCTTCCTTGTCCATCCCCCGAAGAAGCCGCGGACATTCTGCTGTTGAGCATGGTGAACGAAGCGTTCTGGTGCCTGAGCGACGAGGTGCTCAGGGACTACTACAGCATGGATCTAGGCGCTGTACTGGGAATAGGCTTCCCTGATTGTTGGCACGGCCCGGGCCGGTACGTGAGCTTGAAGGGTGTAGCTGCAACCAGGAGCCGCCTCGATGAGTTGTCCGAAAAGTTCCAGTTGCTCTCACTCAAACCCGCGCCGGAGTTTGAACGCCTCATGGCCTGCGGATTGGACTCTAACCTGATCTAAAGGAGCACAGATGGAAGAAGCGGTAATTGTCAGCGCTGTTCGTACGCCTGTCGGAAAGAGAAATGGAAGTCTCTCCCAGTTCAGGGCCGATGAGCTGCTTGGTATCGTGCTCCGGGAGGTAGTGGCAAGAGTAGAGTTGGACCCATCCCATATCGAGGATGTTTTAGGAGGTACGGTGACCCAGGTGGGCGAGCAGGGCTTTACGCTCCCTCGCATGGCCGCCCTTGCCGCTGGGTTCCCCGACGATACCCCCGGCGTCGCGATCAACAGGCAATGTGGATCCAGTCTCACCGCGATCAATCTCGCGGCTGCACAAATCGTTGCCGGGTGGCGGGATTGTCTGATTGCGTGCGGGTGCGAGATCATGAGCAAGTATGCCATAGCCGCTGAATGGATGAACCTCACGCTTTCAAACGGCCAACCTGCCGGCATGCCTTTTGGGCCCGCGTATCTCAATAGGACTGGCGGTAAGTTCGTAGATCAGGGAAAGGCTGCGGAGTTGATCGCGCAAAAGTGGCAGATTTCCAAAGAAGAGATGGACAGGTTTGCCCTGACCAGTCATCAAAGGGCTGAACGAGCTTGGAATGAAGGACGGTTCAACCGAGAGGTGCTTCCGATTACCGTGAAAGGTGAGCACGGTGAGGATCGCGTCTTCGATCGGGACGAAACCATTCGGCCGGAAACGTCCTTGGAAGCCCTCGCGGCTCTGAAAACCGTGTTCGGAACCAAGGTCATAACTGCCGGAAATTCAAGTCCCATTTCGGACGGAGCATCCGCGATGCTCCTCATGTCGTCCCGAAAAGCACGAGAGCTCGGGATCAAACCTCGGGCCGTCATTCGAGCCACCGCGGTTGCGGGAGCTGACCCGGTGCTCATGCTGACAGGACCTATCCCGGCCACGGAGAAAGTGCTGAAGATCGCCGGGCTCGACTTCGATTCCCTCGACGAAATAGAGATCAATGAGGCGTTCTCGCCCATACCCCTCGCGTGGGGGCGAGAATACCAACCCGATTGGGAGAAGGTCAATCCAAACGGCGGCGCCATTGCGCTGGGGCATCCGGTAGGCAACTCGGGATGCCGTCTCGCGGTGACGTGTCTCCACGAGCTTGAAAGGACCGGCGGCCGGTACGGCTTGGTGACGCTCTGTACAGGCGGAGGAATGGCACCGGCGACGATAATCGAGTGCTTGGGGTCAGGTCTTGCTTCTTGACGAATCTATGATGACGATGGTCTGTCAATGAGGCCACTGGCCTGCTCTAGACCCAGCAGGCGACTTTGAGAGGTGACAGGAAGATCAAGAAACAAGACCTGACCCCTTTTTGCAAGGAGAAGTCCATGGCAGACCGGGAAAAGGCCGGTGATGCGGCAGGAACAACCCGAGGCCAATCCTTTCCACCAGGCCGCATCAAGATCGTCGAAGCACTTAAGACGCTGCTCGCTCAAAAAGAGTTCACTGCTATTACCACTTCGGAAATAGCCAGGACCGCGGGGGTTACCGAAGCGCTCATCTATAAGTATTTCACGGACAAGAGGGACCTGCTGCACCAGTTGCTTGCGGAATATCTGGATTTTTTCGTTAGCCGAGCAGAGACGGACGTGAAGGGGATCAAGGGAGCTTTAAACAAGCTCAGAAAAGCCATCTGGTCGCATATCAATATGTATGCAGCGAACCGGGTTTTTTCTCGCATACTGCTTCTCGAGGTACGGAATTTCCCCGACTACTTCAACAGTGATGCATACCAGATGGTCAAGCGTTACACCAGCTTCATCGTTTCCATCGTGGAAGAAGGGATTGCCGAGGGGTCGATTCGCAGTGACGTTCCGGTTCCGGTCATCAGGCAAGTGGTGCTGGGCGGCATAGAGCACGTGTGCTTGCCCAAGGTCATATTCAACAGGGAAATCAACACCGATGAGCTGGCGGATCAGCTCTGTGAAGTCATCTTCAAAGGAATCGTAGCAAGGTCAGGTCAAGAAGGACCGTGAGGAATAGACAGAAGCGTATGACGCGGCAGTCGTCCGGGGGGAATGGAACCCGCCGTTATCCTCCCAATGTCGGTCGTGACGGCAGTTGCGCAAAAGGAGGAGAGTCATTCCATGGAGATAGTACCCTACACGGAGGAACACAGAATCTTCCGAGAAGCCATACGGAAGTTCTTCGCTAAGGAAGTGACACCGTTCGTGGAAGAGTGGGAAGAAGCTGGCATTGTTCCGAGAAGTATCTGGAAAAAGATGGGGGAAAACGGGTTTCTCTGCATGCAGTTGGCTGAGCGTTACGGAGGGCTGGAAGCCGATTTCCTTTACTCAGTCATCCTCATGGAGGAACTGGCCCGCACCAATCACTTCGGTCTGGCAGCCTATCTTCACAGCGACATTGTGGTTCCGTACATCGATGCATACGCGTCCGATGAGCTGAAAGAGAAATACCTTCCGGGTTGTGTATCAGGCGACATCATAACTGCAGTTGCCATGACGGAGCCCAATGCCGGCAGCGACCTCGCTGCCATGCGTACCAGCGCTGTGGAGGACGGAAACGATGTGATTATCAACGGGCAGAAAACCTTCATCAGCAATGGGATCATCTGCGATCTGGTGGTGCTTGCGGCAAAAGACCCGGCGGTGGAAAACCCCCATAAGGCGGTTGACCTCTATCTCGTGGAGGCGGGGACCCCGGGATTCGAAAAGGGAAAAAAGATCAAGAAAATCGGTTGGCACAGCCAGGATACGGCAGAGCTCTTTTTCAACGATTGCCGTATCCCCAAGGCTAACAGGCTCGGTACCAAGGGATCGGGGTTTCGGATGTTGATGGAAAAGCTCCAGCAAGAGCGCCTTGTCTGCTCCGTCGGGGCCCAGGCTTTGGCTGAGATTGCTCTCGAGCTTACGATCAACTACTGCAAGGAGAGAGTTGCATTCGGCAGACCCATA
The DNA here is from genome assembly GCA_040753915.1 of Thermodesulfobacteriota bacterium. Lineage (GTDB taxonomy): Bacteria > Desulfobacterota > Desulfomonilia > Desulfomonilales > Desulfomonilaceae > JBFMDN01. Next base: position 24,218 of record JBFMDN010000074.1, read on the forward strand.
TCGAAGTTCCAACACACACAATTCAAGATCGTTGAAATGGCGACCGAGATTAAGCTTGGCCGGACATTTCTCGACAAGCTCCTAGTCGATCACATGGAAGGCAAGGACGTGGTCACGGAGGTCTCCATGGCCAAGTACTGGATCACTGACATGGCAAAGAGGGTCGCAGACGGATGCCTGCAGCTCCACGGTGGGTACGGTTATTGTGAAGAGTACCCTATCGCTCGGGCGTGGCGGGACGTCAGAGTCATGTCCATTTTCGCAGGAACAAATGAAATCATGAAGGAAATCGTGGCCAAGCGGATGGGACTGTGAGGAAAAGCCTATCGCCAAAACGTGGCGGACGCCACTGAAGACTCAGGATAGAAGGAGACTCAACATGCATCTGGGAGGACTCGTCGCGCGTAACAAACGCATGGTTCCAGAAAAGGAAGGCATCATCTACCAGGACAAGCGCTATACCTGGGCTGAGGTGGACGACCGGGTCAACACGGTTGCCAACGCCCTGATCAAGGCCGGGGTTAAACAAGGAGACAAGGTGGCCATGTGGATGTTCAACTCGGACCTTTTTGTCATAGCCTTCTATGGCATTGTCAAGACCGGGGCTGTCGCTGTACCCGTCAATTTCCGCCTTGCCCCTCCGGAAGCTGAATACATCTTCGATAACTGCGACGCTGTCGGTCTGATATGCGACGACGTTTTCGAGCCCGCGGTCCGAGAGATGAGAAGCCGCCTCAGCAAGATCAAATACTACGTATCTGCCGGGACCGGCAAGCTCGACGGATTCGATCCACTCGAAGACATAATGGCGTCCGGCAATTCCTCTGACCCTGGGATCGAGGTGGACGAATATGCAGAAAGCGAGATCATCTACACGTCGGGAACCACCGGTCGTCCAAAAGGCGCTGTTCTCGTCCACCACAACCAGATGGTCATTACCACCACGGTCTGCTCCCTGTATGCCCTTAATCCGGATGACAGGATTCTTCATGTGGCGCCCCTGTTCCATTCCGCGGAGCTCAACCTCTACCTCAACCCCGGCACCTACATGGGTTGCACCCACGTCATCATGAAGGAGTTCGTCCCCAACAAGGTTTTGGAAACGATACAAAAGGAAAGGGTGACGCAGTTCTTTGGTGCCCCCATCATGTACATGATGCTGATGAGCGTACCGAATTTCGAGGAGTATGACTTATCTTCGGTACGATTCTTCGGATACGGAGCGGCCCCCATGGCAGCCGAATCTGTCAAGCAGATGATCAGCAAATTCAAAACGACTAACTTCTTCTGTCTTTGCGGCCTGACTGAAGGCGGCCCCGGTGGAGTGGCACTATACCCGAAGGATCAGATCCGAAAGGCCGGTGCAGGTGGGAAGTACATCGTCAACATGGAAACCAGGCTCGTTGACGAGAACGGCATCACGATCGATAAGCCCGGGGTGGTGGGCGAGCTTGTAATCAAGGGCGAGACCACCATGAAGGAATACTACAAGAACCCCGTTGCCACAGCCGAGACTATTCGAGACGGATGGGTCCATTCCGGTGACCTGGGAGTCATGGACGACGAGGGATACATCACTCTTGTGGACCGTAAGAAGGATATGATCATCACCGGTGGGGAGAATGTGTACTCCAAGGAAGTGGAAGACGCGTTGTTCGAGCACCCGAAGATAAGCACGGCTGTAGTGATCGGCGTGCCTCACCCCGCGTGGGGAGAGACGGTCATGGCCGTCGTCACGTTGCGGCCCGAACAGGAGCTCACCTACGAGGAGCTTCGAGATTTTCTCAAGAATCGCCTGGCGGATTATAAGATCCCACGACTCATGGAGATAGTGGATGCTCTCCCGATAAACGTGGCAGGCAAGGTACTGAAGTACAAGCTCCGGGAGCAGTTCAAAGACAGGGGAGCGAAGATGCTCCAGTAAGCGCCCTTAACCGGGATCTGCCGTGATGGGGGTCTGGACAAGGGGAAGTGAATCTCGATACCGCCACATTGCAGTTATAGTGGAGCGCATCAAGAACAGGCCCGCACCTGATTCGTAAACTGATTCGTCGACGAAAGTGTGGAGAACCTCGCCGCGCTCCAATTCGTCTTGGCCATAAATCAGGAGTGCCGCAGGTTCTGTTGGGAAATCTCGACCTCCGTCATGGCCATATTTCGACCGAAGGCTTAATCGCTTTCAACAGCGATGAATGCCACGCAGATTCACTGCGTGGCATTCATGAGATACGATTACGGGTTCCTGCTCAATAAAGCGTGGAGGGTTCTTTCCCGGCAGAAGCCACCCTCGGCGCCTCTCTCACTCCACTCCCGCCACGTGGCAAACTCCTCTCCGGGACATCTGATTCCAGTGCCGCGCAAATGTCGGCACATATTCACTTGAGCTGATGGCTGCCTGCTTCGTATTCGCACGATGTAAAATCAATGGGCTGATTACAGCCCTTGCACACGTGCGATTTCTCAAATTCATCCGAGAAGATTTCCTTCTTCATGCCGCAGTTCGGACATTTACAGATGAAAGATGACAAGTTCTTATGTTCTTGTAGACCGGGGCAATGAAGCGGGGTACTGTTCATGGCATGACTCCTTTCCAAACTCGTGCAGCGAGCTTCGCTTGTTTGAGACAATAAGGCACGCCAAGGATCAGGCAAGGGGAGAGGGTGTCACACTCGATCTCCTCTGGCATCTCGCATAGGAAGAGAATACTGACGAGACGATGGCGCTCCAGGAGGACCGTGCCGAAAATCCTCCTGGAGGGGCGGATTTCCAACCCATCCCCTCTTGAAGATTAGCGCCATCTGTGGAAAAGAATCCGGTAAAATGGGTGTCTTGCCCCTTTCTATTAAGGATGACGGGCGGGATGAGAATGTCTCAAAAGCCGGCAGTCCGTGATAATCGTGGCACACCCCCCCACCCTGACCCTCTCCCCCGAAGCGCATAGGCGTTAAGTTAGAAGTGGAACGGCCAATTGTTCGTCATTCCGGCGAAAGCCGGAATCCAGTCCTTCCAATATGTTATGGACCCCGGCTTTCGCCGGG
>JBFMDN010000075.1:0-26998 GCA_040753915.1 Thermodesulfobacteriota bacterium
GCAATATGCCCAAATCGCCACGCCGCATCGGCAACACCACTCGGCCATGAGCGCGATGTAGGCCTTGTAATCCTCATCACAAAAGAACGTCCGCTGCCGACGATTTCCTCTTTGTGTTACGTGATGTGGCACTCCCGGAGCTACCACGCGTGCCAATCTAGCCATGATCTGAGATTACCACGAAATCTCATCAGAGTCCCGTATTATGTATGGTGTCCCCGAGTCGAAGTCGTGATCTCCAAAGAAAACAGGGGAAACGGCAATTCCGAGCATCCCGTTTCCCCTGCATGTATCGTTGAACCACGATACCCAGAGGCTCGTGGTCTATGCTCTGGCTCCCCGAGTAGGACTCGAACCTACAACCTAGTGGTTAACAGCCACCCGCTCTGCCGATTGAGCTATCGGGGAACACGCCCGGTGCCGCGGAATTTTCCACGGCGCTCTCCTTATCGATCCCCTCATCATCTCTCAGGAGGCGCGTCTTGTCAAGGCTGAAAATCGTACCCGGCAAGGGCGGGAGCGAAAGAACAGCCCAAAAAGCCCCCAACACCATTGACCGACAAGGGTCAAATATGATATGATACATTCAGAAATGGACATAGCTATCCGATATAGCTTGTAAGACACAGTTACAGCCCTTCTGCAGTGCACGTACCGGAGCCCGTACGATGGCCTTTCTGTCACGAGCCATTCTGCTTACCCTCCTCGGAGCGATCCTCTTCACCGCTCTCTCCGGTATCCATTGCGCCACTGCAGCCAACGCCGTCACCGAAGTCTCCGTCACCCCCGATCTCAAACGGGTGATTGTGAAGTGCTCGCAAGAAGTGCAGCAATATAACAGCTTCCGACTCGATCGGCCACCACGCCTCGTGATAGATGTGACTGGGGCCCGTCCCGACCCGGGTCTCAAGCCAATCCCTCCCGCGCACAATGGGGGCCTGAAGGTTCAGGTTGCCGAATCTCCCACCGGCGCCCACGTGGTGCTCGACTTCGGCGGTGCGGCAGTGCCGAACATGCGGATCAAAAGGATGGGAACGTACCTCATCGCGTTCCTCGATGAATGGACTCCCCCCAAGAAGCAGCCTCCCGCTTCAGCAGTGACAGAAAGAAAGCCATCGCCCAAGCAGACCGCGTCATCATCCCACCCGGTCACAACCAAAGCACCCCCTGAGCCCCGGACGGCCAGATCGGATCTGATCATCGAGTCTGCTCGCGTGATCGACGGCCTGATTGTCTTGGCTGTCGCAGATCGGAGCCACCCCGAGCGAAAGTACAGGATTGATTTGGGAGTGAGCTTCGAGCAAATGGGATTCGTTTCCGCGGGTATCTACCCACTCCAAGGGACTCCAGGAGGGACTCTGGCTCGCAATTCCCGCTTTCCGACTCCGATAGATGCTACCAGCGGACGCGGGAAGATCGGTCCGCGAAAACAAGCAGCGCTGGAATCAATTGGGCGGTCTCCCAGTGATAACGGATCCATGAAGTCGAGAGAATCGGCTCAGATTCCGAACAAGGCTGCGTACGGACCAAGGCGAACCCCGCCCGCGGAACGGGCCCAAGGTCCGGTCAGCATGCGGCTGAAGAATGATTCCGAATGGACCGTCCAGAAGCCTCGACACGCTTCCGCGACCGAATCAGCATGGGCAAAGCTGTTCGCGTATCGCAGGGCTCCTCTCGTCCGAGAAGAGAAATGCGGGTTTGTCCCGTAGGGACAAGGGGTCAGGTCTTGTTTCTTGATCTTCCTGTCACCTCTTAATCTCGCATGCTCCGTCTGGGCCAGGCCAGTGCCCTGTTGACCGACCACCGTCATCATGCATTCGTCAAAAAACAAGACCTGACCCCCAGCATTAAGAAACCGTCAGTCTCCTGCCTCCTGGTGAACGACGAGCGCCCTCTCAGACAGAAGCCCCTGAGCGTCCAGGACGATCAACTGGTCCTTCGTTACTCCCCGTACGAAATCCTCGCGAAGGTTCCCCGATACAAGACCTGAATGCACCTCGCGCAGAGGGATCTTTCGCTCCCCAAGCACCTCGTCGGCCAGGATACCCAACTCCATCGTATGGCTCTTCACGATGAGGACGCGAGACAGATTCGTCATTTCCTTTTTTGGCAGGTCGAAAAACTCCCTCATGTCCGTAACCGACATAATCTGTCCCCGGACGTTCAATATGCCCAGCACAAAGGATGGAGTGCACGGAATCCGAGTCAAGCCTTTGAGAGGATAGACTTCGCGGATGTACTGCATCTCCAAGGCGTACCGTTCGTGAGATAGGGCAAACTCGATCACCGACAGGTACTTCTCTTCGGCATCCCTGTCCTCGGTTTTCAAAGCAAGCTTTCTGGCACGTTCCCGCAGGATTCGTTTTTTCTCGTCCTGTGAAAGGCTAGCGACCGGGTTTGCCAGATCGGCTTCAGCGATTGTCACGTTGTCCTGGGGCATTTGTGCGACTGCGGCTTGACCGCTGCTTCCTTCAAGCTGACCCGTGGGAGTTTCTTCGTCGTGCATGGGTTCCTTCCTTCCGAGAGGTCGACGCAATGATTTCAGTCAGCCTCCCGGCAGTGAGACCGTCCGAAGCAGGCACTACGTCGTGCTCGTCCTGCGCGCTCAATATGACGAGAGCGGTTCTGAAGTGCCGTTCGGATTCTTTGGGCTTTCCAAGCTGTCGAAAGATGTTTCCGAGCGCAAAGTGCGCGACCACGAGATCGGGGTCCAGAAAGACTGCTTTGTTCATGGACACGACCGCCTCTTGGAGTCGTCCTAGCTCCTGCAAAAGCGAGCCGTGGAAGTAATGGCTGCGAGGATTGAGCTTGTCCATGGAGACAGTTTTCTCGGACCATTCCAGTGCCCTGGAGAGGTCCCCGAGATTGGCGTACGCTTTGCACAAGAGAGTCATGGATGCACAGCGCTCGCCCAGGTCGAGTGCCGGATCTGCCAGGACGGTGGTGAGGCGATCCACTACCTCCAAGTACTGTCCCGATTCATAGCATTGCAGAGCGTCTCGGTACGGATTGCTCTTTCCCTCGCAGGAGTTGAGTGTATCCATCTCCGCGTCCGGGGTGGCGGGCGGGGCAGGGGGAGGAGAAACCACGGGCACAGAAGTACTCGTGAGATCCGGGCTTAGCGCCGCTGGCTGCCATGCTGTGACGGGTTCGGCATGCGTCATGGCCGGCAGTGTGAGCTCCCAAATAAAGGGGTTCTTCTCCTGGAGAACCGTACGCTGCGGTATCTTCCTGAAAGTAATGGCCCCCCCTCGGCATTCCTGAACGAGCTGCGGATGGCGTATGACCGCTGCCTCGGCTGGCGTGACGATGAGCGACCCTCCGTCCACCAGGCAGTCGCAGAGTTTCTCGACTACGTGCTGTTGGAAGGATTCCGTGAAATACATCAGGACGTTCCTGCAAAAGATCACGTCCATTGCAAACGTGTTATTGGCAAGGAGAGGGAAAGAATCCTTAGCCAGATTGAGCCGCTCGAAGCTCACCATTTTCCTGAATTCTGGCAGTATTTCGGAGGATTGGCTCACCTGAACGAAGTACCGGTCTATGAACCAGGGGGACACAGATCGAAACGACCAACTGCTGTACACCCCTTGCTTTGCCTTTTCAAGGAACCGTCTGTTGATGTCGGTGGCAAGAATCGTCACGTTCCAGGAGCTCATATCCTCGATCAACTTGCTCAGAACAATAGCCACGGAGTATGGCTCTTCACCCGTAGCGCAGCCGGCACTCCAAATTCGAATCCACCTTCCATTAGAGGCCCTGGATGCTATCAATTCGGGGAGAATTTCCGATTCGAGGAGGCGAAAGAGCTTTTCGTCTCGGAAGAAGTGAGTCTCGCCTATAGTAATATATCCGACGAAGGCATCGATGCGACTTTCTTGGAACGGGGACTGGAGGATCCATTTTGCCAGCGAATGGGGATCCTCGAAGCCCAACTCCGATGCGGCTCGTACCATGGCCCTCGCCAGATCCCCCCACCGGTCTTTGGGGAAATTGAGGCCGTAATGACAGGCCACAGCTTTGGAAATCTCGTCCAGATACGCTTCGGAGACGCCCAGCGTTGTCATTGCATCGCCTCAACTGCCTCCACCAGAGCGCTGGAAACGTCCTGCTTCTCTTCCCGGGACAGAAGCCTCTCCGTGGAGAGCACGACGATCATTCCGTCGTCCACTCTGGCTAGACCTCTTACCATCCCTTCTCCTGGAAGCAAGCGGTCCGAAGAGGCGACCTGGGCTTCCGGGACCTCCATGACGGGCAGGACCTCGTCAGCGACGAACGCGAGAGTCAGATCGCTATCCTGAACGATAATAAACTGGTCGCTCAGCTCAATCTCCCGGCACGGCAGTCCCAGACGCCTGCGAGTGTCAACAACCGGGATCACCTGGCCTTGCACATCTATGACGCCGAGAATCGGCTCCGGAGCATCAGGGAGGGGTGTCACCTCTACTGCGCGAACGATTCTCCGGACACTTTCCAGGTTCAGAGCATATCTCTGATTCGCGATGGAAAAGACGACGAAGTTTTGCGATGTCATCTCGTACTGCCTTGACCCCTCCCTGCTCCGCAAGAGGAGGAAGAGCTCGATATCTTTTGGTTGTATTGCGCCGATTCACTCAGCCTCTCCTCGCAGAGGCACAGAAACAGGAAACCTGCCTCCCCGGCGCTCTCACGTGCCCAGGACGGAGCGTTGTTCTTCCACGTACTTGATGAACCTTCGTATTACATCGGAAATAATAAGTCCGTACGAAACTCCCATGGGCACAACTACGATGACAAGACATCCGCGGTCAGGCGTGAACACTCTACGGCAACCAATAGTAACGTCGGTCCCAGTGAGCCGGAAGTCGCACTCTACGATGGGACCGAACGCGAGACGCTTGGCTCCGTCCTCCATGTGTCTTTCTGTTGACATGAAGACAGAAACCAACTGATCCGGGTCGTAAAGAGACCCCCTGTTGTCAAGGACAAACCCCTCCGCGTCAGCAACCACGATCTGTCTAGCCAGGCCCTTTGTGACAGCGTCTTCTGTCTTGCCCTCAAGAATTCTCATGGCACAGCGTACCCGCGTGGCTAAAGTCAGGGTTCCGTCCATCCCTGGATCGCGGCGAAACGAGATCGCCAAGCCGCCGGAGGAATCTCTCTCGTCCTATGAGAAACGAAATGGTTTTCGTGCGCGAGCTCACCCTGCACGCTGCAACGATTTTCGCAATTTACCATAGGAACCGTCAAGTCGAAAGTGTCGGCTCGGCAGTCAGGGAAAAGGGGACGAGTACTGGGGAACGACATTTGGTATAATAATAAACATATTACCGTTCCACCATCCCCTGGAATTGAGGCCACGGTTGCGGCATGTTGGAATCGTGGAAATTTCTCGGTGCTCCACCAGATTTTTCTTGTAGTTTCAAGTAGAGACCGATATAAGCTCGACCTGGTTGTGGTCAGCGGACCAACCTATCAGGAAGCGGGGTACTTTTCGATGAGATTATCCTCCTTACTCCTCCTGGGCGCACTCTGCTCCCTGCCCCTTCTCTCGTCCTGCGCAACCACAGGAACTGCAGATTTCATCAAGGCCGGATTCGAGGAAGAAGAGCCCGAAGGATGGGCCTCACGCTATATTCCCGGGGTAAAGACCCTGTCGAAGCTCATACCGCCGCCCTCTGAAGCCAGGATCAAGTGGGATGAACAGCAGAAGCGGTTGCACGGACGTGCTTTGGACCGGGAAGGAAGCCCCGACCTGTGACCTTCCGACACTGTGCTCTCGACACGTTGCAGAATGGCACCGGTCGGTCATAATTCATCCTTGAGCGAATAAGCCAGCACTCCTTTGTCGAGGTAGAGGATTCTCTTCGATTTCCTCGCAGCTCGAGGATCGTGGGTCACCATAATAATCGTCTTCTCAAAAAGGTCGTTGAGCTCATCGAGCAGATTCAGGATCTCCGTCGCGGATCTCTTGTCCAAGTCTCCTGTAGGCTCGTCCGCGACGAGAAGCAGTGGATCGGTCACCAGAGCCCGCGCGATTGCCACACGCTGCTGCTGGCCGCCGGAAAGTTGAGACGGATAGTGGTCCATGCGGTCCAATAAGCCCACGGCTTCGAGTGCAGCTATCGCATGCTCCTTACGTTCTCTTCGTGAAAGTGTTGTCAGCAACAGAGGAAGCTGAACGTTTTCCAGTGCGGTAAGGACAGGGATGAGGTTGTAGAATTGGAAGATGAACCCGACGTTGTTCGCCCTCCAACTGCTAAGACTCGATTCCCCCAATTGGCCGATGTCAATTCCGCCAACTTCGATGATTCCCTCATCAGGGCTGTCTATGCCTGCGATAAGGTTGAGGAGAGTGGTCTTCCCCGAGCCGGAAGGTCCCATCAGAGCTAGGAATTCACCCACTTCCACGGTCAGCGAGATGCCCCGAAGAACGGGAATCTTCTGGAGTCCTCTGGTATAGGACTTGGATACGCCATGGATCCTGACGAGCGTCCTGTCCTCCTCTGAGTCATGCGTCATTCCCGGGTCCTTACCTTGCTCCCGTCCTTCAAGCCTGTTGCCGGTTTGACGACTACAACGTCGCCCACCTTGAGCCCATCGAGAATCTCCACGGTATCTCCCCAGGTTCTCCCTGTCTTGACGGGGGTTTCGCGAGCGCTGTCCTTGTCCACCCGGAAGACGATCTTCCGGTCGCCTCTCGACACGATCGCGGAATCCGGAACCCCCAGGAAAGGACGGTTTTCGCCCGCGGCCAGAGGGCGGGAGAGAAAAGCGACTTTGGCGCTCATCTGCGGGAGTATTCGCTCATCGATTCGGTCGAATTTCACCTTTGTCAGGACCGTTGCCTTGGAACGGTCTGCCGTTGGCACGATCATTTGCACGACTCCGGGAAAGCGCTCCTGGGGAAATGCGTCCAGACTGATTTCTACAGGTGCTCCGGTCCGGACCTTGGAAATGCTCGATTCGGCCACATCCACTTCCACCATGAGCGAATCCATATCAGCCATGGTGACAACCGCTGCTTTGGCGTTGAGAGATGCTCCGAAAGGAGCTACAACCTCGCCCTCCTCTGCGTCCTTGGTGAGGACGACCCCGTCGAAGGGAGCCCGGATCAGCGAGTATTCCAAGTTGACTTCCGCAACGTTCAGTGACGCACGAGCCCGTTCTATGCCGGCTCGAGCAGATCGGTCCAATGCCACGGCCTTCTTGTACCTGGCTTCAGCGGTATCGAAGGCTTGTTGTGAGATTGAACCGGTCTCGCGCAGGGATTTCAACCGTTCGTAATTGAGGGTCGCGTCTTTGAGCTCGGCTTCAGCATTCTTCAACGTCGCTTCGGCGACTCTTAAGCCGGCTTCGGCTTCCTCCAGCAATGCATGAAGGTCCCTGTTCTCTAATTGTGCGAGAACCTCTCCTTTGCGTGCATGACTGCCTTCCTGCACGTACAATTTCTGCAATCTGCCCGTGGCCTTTGAGGATACGGCTGCCTTCCTTTGGGCCACCACGTATCCGCTTGCATTGAGCATGGTGAGAGCTCGGGATGGAAACATAAGCGACACTCTCGCCACAGGCGCGTCCACCCGTGGAGCCAGAAGGCCTGACCAATAGAGAGCACTTGCGGCCAGAAGAATCGCAACCGCGATGCTCGCGCACCAGACGAGCTTCGACCGCCGCCTTCTCTCGAGATAATACTGGTGCGGTTCACGATCAATTCTCAGTTTTGTCAGATCTCGTTCTTCCACGGTGCCCTTGCCGGATTCAGCAGAGTTCGTTGCAGAGCCTCCAACAAGCGGAAGCAGTATACCGATTTCGGCGCGAACAGTATAGACATCGCGGGAGCATGACGTGATGCAGTGGATGTCATTGAAAAGAGGTCAAGGCCCTGGCAGTAAAGTGAGCCACGGAGGGCAGCGTAAGAGCATCGTCGCCCCACCCGAAGTTGCACGGCAGCGATCGAGTTCTGTTCCCGGCTGCGAAGGTGAATGAAGCATTTGCGTACAAATCTGTCTCCGGCTTCGTGTTCCGTGGTATATAGTCATTGCCGGAATTTGTTTATGCCTGGGGATCGTGCGTCCCCGAACGAAAACACGCTCGCGTCGCTGTCAGGAGAGGACAGTTGCCCATGAAGAAACACGGTGGAGCAAAAGTCTCAACCGCTACCCACGGCTCAACGGAGAAACGTTTCTCGATCAGGCTGGTGCCAAGACTTGCACTGACGATTCTCGCACTCGTGATATTCACACCGCTTCTGGCCTTTCCCATTCTCATAGTGGGCCTTTTCCCAAAGGGAGGAAAAGCAACGTTTCGGATGGCTGTCTGGTGGTGCGCGGTGGTTTATCGGGCCATGGGCCTCTCTTTTTCTGTCGAGGGCAGAGAGCGGGTGGTGCCGGGCGCGTCCTACATCGTTACGCCGAACCATCAAGGTAACGCAGACATCCTCGCGCTGATCACGATGCTCCCTGTACGTTTCCGGTGGGTGATCAAAAAAGAGTTGCTGCGGATTCCGCTTTTCGGATGGGCCCTGGGAAAAACCGGAGCCATATCCTTGGACAGGTCCGATCCGACCAAGGCCGTACAAGCGCTCAAAAGTGCTTCTTCGAAGCTAAAAGACGGATGGTCCGTTCTCATCTATCCTGAAGGGACCCGAAGCAAGAATCCTCATTTGCAGCCGTTCAAGAAAGGGCCGTTCATGCTCGCGGTGCAGACCGGGATTCCGATCCTTCCGGTTGTGTGCAATGGAGCATTTCACGTCTTACCGCGGAAAACATGCATTTTTATACCCGGCCACATCAAGGTCTCCATAGGCAATCCCATCGCTACGGAAGGCCTCGGTGTCGAGGACGTTCCCGAGCTCATGGACAGGACTCGGCAAGAAATGCTCAAGTATCTTGAGCCTGATTACAATCCCTTCGACAGGAAATGGTCCAGGCTTGGGTACCCGAGCGCGCATATGTCCGCTGGGTGTTCCGGCAATGCCTCTGACTGATGAGGAATTTCCCTGTTCGACAGGGCGAGTGAAAGAAGACTAGTTTCCCTATTTCGTGGTGGTGAGGGATGATTTACGGCGTCATCATGGCAGGGGGTAGCGGGACCCGATTTTGGCCGGAGAGCAGACACGGTCGCCCGAAGCAGCTTCTCAAAATAGTAGACGATCGCACCATGATCCGAGCCACCGTGGACAGAATCCGGTGGAAAATCCCCACTGACAGGATCCTGGTGATCACTACCCCGCAGCAAGAAGCGGATATCCGAGCGGAGCTCGAGGAAGTTCCGAACGAGATGATTCTTGTTGAGCCCATGGGGCGAAACACGGCCGCTTGCATCGCGTTGGCGGCCTTCAAGTTGCAGAAGAGGGATCCGGATGCGATCATGGTGGTTCTCCCGGCGGATCACCTCATTGGCAGGGAACAGGAGTTTCTCGAGATCCTCGAATGGGGAATAGAAATAGTCTCTCAGGGGGCCTATCTGCTCACGTTCGGCATAGTTCCCACTCGTCCGGAGACCGGGTACGGATACATTCATTTGGGTGTGCCGCACGCAAACTCGACTTCACGGGCAGCTTATCGCGTGGACCGGTTTGTCGAAAAACCTGACCTCGTGACTGCACAAACGTACTTGCAATCAGGATCGTATCTGTGGAACAGCGGGATGTTTGTGTGGAAGGTCTCCGATATCACACGGGCTTTCGACCGTCATCTCCCGTACCTGAGCACGGCCATGCGGGAGGCCCTGCCCCAATTGAACACGCCCCGGGAATCAGAAGCCCTGATGAGAGTGTACGAGCGCATCGAGTCGATTTCCATTGACAACGGAATTATGGAGCGGGCGGATAATGTTCTTGTGATTCCCATCGATGTGGATTGGAACGACGTAGGCTGCTGGTCGTCCGTAGAAAACGTATGGGATCGGGACGAATCCGGCAACGTGTCACGTGGAGAGCTGATCGCACTCGAAAGTACGGGCTGCATTGTCTCCTCGCCCCATAAGCTCATCACACTCATAGGCCTGGAAGACGTGATCGTGGTGGACACTCCTGACGCTCTCCTCGTGTGCAAGAAGGACCGCGCACAGGATGTAAAACACGTGCAGAAGATTCTCAAGGAAAGGGGATACCATCACTTGCTGTGATGGCATGAGCCCCCAACGCAGTAGCGGTCATGAACCGGCCCGTACAGTGCTGTGCTCACGAAACCGGCTCTCCATCCGAGCGGTGCGTCTTCCCTTGAGAACATTCTTGTGCTTCTTCCGAAGTGCCGGTCGGGTTTTCTCCTTCCTGTTCCCTGATCCCTCTCAAATAGGCCTTGAATTGGTCATCCGTCAGGAGCATCGTAGAGATCTCCTCTTCCCGCTCCTTCTCAGCTCGGACGTAGCCCCACAACCGGTAGATAACCCACCCTATTCCGAGGGCCAGGACACCAACATAGATGAGTGTGATGAAGTGCATCGTCCGCTGGCTGCCCTTCACTCTTTGTGGCGAACCACTGAATTGACACCTGTTCTTCGCCTTGTTGCACGTTTTTGTGCAACAACCTTTTCCGGCTCGTTCTCGGCTCTTTCGGTCCAGGAACTATCGGGCTGTCCCGACTTCCGCGCCTTCGATTCCATGCGGGTTTCCGGGTCTTCCGTCAGGGCGATCTTCAGCACTTGGTCCATGTGGTCCACGAACTTGAACTGCAGTCTGCGACGGATGTGCTTGGGAATCTCGTCCAGGTCCTTCCTGTTTTGTTCAGGAGCTATGACCGTGGGGATCTTTGCCCGAAGCGCGGCCAGCGACTTTTCACGAAGGCCGCCTATGGGAAGCACGCGGCCTCTCAAAGTGATCTCTCCGGTCATAGCCACATCCGCTCTCACCGGTATGCCGGTCAGAGCGCTCACCAAGGCAGTGGCCATGGTCACCCCTGCTGAAGGCCCGTCCTTCGGTATGGCTCCTGCGGGCACATGAACATGGATGTCTTTGGAGAAATAGAACTTGTCCTTCATGCCGAATGCTGCGGCCCTGGAACGGAAATACGAGAGGGCTGCCTGCCCCGACTCTTTCATGACATCTCCCAGTTGACCGGTCAGCAGAAGATTCCCCTTGCCCTCCATGGGAGTGGCCTCAATGTGGAGCACGTCTCCCCCGTATGGCGTCCAGGCGAGACCCGTGGCGACCCCAACCTCGTCTTCTCTTTTCTCGGTATCAGGTTGAAACCGCGGCACCCCAAGAAATTTGCTGAGATTCTTCGCGGTGATCCGGGGAACCTTCTTTTCGCCCTCCGCTATCTTTCGGGCTATCTTCCGGCAGAGATTCGCGATCTCCCGCTCCAAGTTGCGTAGACCTGCCTCGCGGGTGTACTGGTTAACGATTCCGAGGATCGCCTCGTCCGTAATGTCGAAATCCTGAGCTCTAATCCCGTTTTCCTTGATCTGTCGAGGAATGAGAAACTGTCTGGCAATCTTCAGCTTATCTTCATCCACGTACCCGGATAGCTCGATCAGCTCCATCCTGTCCCTGAGTGCCGGGATGATGGTATCAGCCACATTCGCTGTCGTGATGAACATGACCTTTGACAGATCGAAAGGAACATTGAGGTAGTGGTCGCTGAACGCGAAGTTTTGCTCGGGGTCCAGGACCTCCAGCAATGCTGCTGACGGGTCTCCCCGAAAATCGGCCCCCACCTTGTCTATCTCGTCAAGCATGAACACGGGATTGTTAGACCCCGCAGTCTTAAGACCCTGGATGATCCGGCCGGGGAGGGCCCCGATGTACGTCCGGCGATGACCGCGGATTTCCGCCTCGTCCCGCACGCCCCCCAGGGAGATACGGGTGAATTTCCTTCCAAGGGCTCTCGCAATGGACTTGCCGAGAGAGGTCTTGCCCACCCCCGGAGGTCCCACAAAACACAGAATCGGCCCCTTCATGTTCTTGTTGAGCTTGCGAACGCCGAGGTATTCAAGAATCCTGTCCTTGACCTTTTCCAGGTCGTAATGATCCTCATCCAGGATGATTTTCGCATTTTTGATGTCTAGCTTGTCACGAGTGGACTTTGACCAGGGAAGCTCAACGATCCAGTCCAGGTAAGTCCGAATGATCGAGGCCTCCGCTGCATCCGGATGCATCTGAGCAAGGCGGCTGAGCTGCTTTTCCGCTTCCTTCTCCACTTCCTTCGGAATTCGCGCCTTGGCGATTTTTGATCGAAATTCTTCAATTTCTTTAGTTTTTTCGTCTATTTCTCCGAGCTCGCTCTGAATAGCCTTTAATTGTTCTCTCAGGAAGTATTCGCGATGAGTTTTGCCCATCTCTTCCTTTGCCTGGGTTTGGATCTTCGCCTGCATAGCCGACAGCTCCAACTCCTTCGAGAGTAGCTCATTGACCTTGCGGAGTCGCGCGATCGGGTCGAAAACCTCGAGGATGGCCTGAGATTCATCGACGCGAAGCTTCAGGTTCGAGGCCACCAAGTCGGCCAAGCGGCCCGGATCCTCAATGGAATCCAAGACTGCCACGGCATCGGGCGAGATGATGCCCCTAAGCTGGAGGATCTTTTCCGAATTCTCCTTCACTGAACGCATCAAGGCTTCCACCTCGATAGTAATCTGCGTCGCGGAAGGCTCCGGGATCTTTTCGATTCGGACCGCAAAGAAATCTTCAGATTGCACGTACGAGACGATGCGCGCCTTTGCCAGACCCTGGACAAGGATCTTCACCCTGCCATCCGGGAGTCGCAGCATCTTGACGACCATCGCCACGGTCCCTATGGAGTAGATGTCTTCCGGGCTTGGGTCCTCTTCCCCTGAGAGCTTCTGCGTACAGAGGAAAAGCAGCCGGTCCTTCTCCAACGCCTTCTCTACGGCCTTGATGGATTTCTCTCTTCCCACCATGAGAGGGAGAATCATATATGAGAAGATCACCACATCCCGTACCGGAAGCAGGGGCATTACGTCCGGAATGTCCGCATAGTTGATCTGCTGGGGCTTGAGGGATTCTTCCTCGGGAAAATCATCCTTTTTGTCGACTTCATCAGCCATTGTATATGTCTCCACTCGTGCGTGAAATGCGAACAGGCTGGGTGCTAAATCCGCGAATTCCCACATTTGCTCCGCGTACACCCAAGAGATTCGGGAAAAAACTCACCCTAACATCCAAATATAGTGGACTTACTCCCCATGTCAAGCGCCATTACCGGTTTTTTTCCTGTCAAACTTAGTGCTCCATTTCCTAAATACGGTCACGTAATCTGCCACGATGTAGGGGCACCCCTTGTGGGTGCCCAGGGCGGGCACGAGGCCCGCCCCTACAGTGCCAACGAAGCGCTCACCACGTACACCGCGGTGCGGATACGGTACCGTATGTGTGCCGTCGACCACTTAGAGATGTAGCTCTGTGCTGCCACGCATTGAACATGCGTGGCATGCATCGCAGTCAAAAGCCAATGACCGTTCGTTCTTTGGTGTTGCCTGCCCAGTCACTCTACATTATAGTTATGGAAGGCCGGATGGCTTCGAGGAAAAATCAACTATGCGCTCGAAGGGAAGGAGTCGTGCTATGAGCACTCTGCAGCATTGCCCCGGTTTTGAGGCCCACAAGAGTCTTTCCTCGGTCACTTTCGACTGCCCTCAGTGCGGAAAGCCAGTCGAGATCTTCTCGGACGAATTTGACAAACCTCAGAAGTGCCCTGCATGCAAGGAACCGATTGACTTTAGCAAGGTGAAGCTCGAGCAAGGTTGATCCGCTGTTTCTCCACCCGATTGGCAGCGCGCCACGGGATAGAGCTTTTGCGGGGGCGTGGCGGGCCCTTTGTTCTAACGAAATGGATCTCTCGTAGCGCCGGCGGCTCGCCGGTACTCTTGTTTTCAACTGGTCTTGCGGGATGGGCGCTTTTCGAAGCGCCCCTTGCACACACGGCTCTATGAAATATGGTGCCGAGAGATCTCCCGAGCTGCCTGCGCGCAGACGATACTGTCCACTACCGCCTATGGAAGCGAGTTAAGCTTTGCTCCTGCCTGATAAAGGCGCCGGCGCTTTTGGGGGATCCGTACCTCAGTAAGGCCTTCCGTGGCCAGCGCATCCGCCATGCCGTTCTCATGGCGCGGCACCCATTTGAGATGCCAGCCGGGATGTTCACGGAAGAAGCGCCGGATACGAAGGATCGCGTCTCGGAAGCGGTTTCGTTCGCGGGTGTTGATCTGCCCGTTCACCTGACAGACCACGGTGCGGCTGTCACCATGTATGACCGCCTCGTGGATGTTAAGGAGATCGAGGCGATCCAAGAGAGCCATGAGGGCAAGATATTCAGCTTTCAGTGCGTCTCCTCGGCCCGCATAGGCACCCACTTGGCACACGGGATACCCCTTGCCGTCGCGGATGACATAGCCGATGCCGCAATTGTGCAAGAAACACGATCCATCGAAGAAGGCCTTGTAAACCATATGACAGTCCCTCTGCGTGAATACTCGAAAGGCTGACCCGGCGATGGGAATTGGTTGTTCATTGGCCCTCTGCTAACCATAAATCCGGAAGAATTTCAAGTGAGAAAAATGTCAGGGGGTTGGCATGCAGTGAGGAAGAGGGAAAAGAGGCTTGTCCTATTACTTTCCGGCAGCGAACCCTTTCACCTCGTACACCACTTTCTTGCTCTTGAGGCCCTTAAGGGATCGGGAACCGAGCCTTTCTACCTCGAACGTGTAGGGCGTCTTTATGTGGGCAACCGTGTCGCCCCCTACGAGAATCTGGTCCGGCTCGGCTATCTGGCAAATCCTTGAAGCAAGATTCACTGCGTGCCCAAGCACCGTGTAATCCATTCTCTCGTCGGACCCGAAATTGCCAACGATCACTTGACCGGTATTGATGCCGTACCGCACCTGAAATGCCAATCCAGGCGGTTGAGTGCCAAGAGCCTTCGAGAGAGCCTCCCGCGTGCGGATAGCAGCGCGAATCGCCCGTGTCGCGTGGTCTTCCTGGGGAAGGGGAGCTCCGAATATTGCCAGCGCAGCGTCTCCGATAAACTTGTCGAGTGTGCCCTGCTCGTCGAACACGATGTGGTTCACCGTCTTGCAGAAGAGGTTGAGGATTTCTTGGAGTCTCCGAGGGGAGGTGGATTCGCACAGGGAGGTGAACCCGACAATATCGCAAAAGAAGATAGTCGCTTCAGTCTCTCGGACCGCTAGGTCGGCATCTCCCTTCAAAATAAGATCTACCACTTGGGTCGAGTGAAATCTCGTGAGGTTCTCCCGTATGACCGCGCTCTTCACCGCCTCCTGCCGAAGGCGTTCGTTGAGTCTCGACCTTTGTATGGCCAAAGCCGTCTGATGGCCTATTGCGGTCAGCAGGTCAAGGTCTTCGGAATAGTACCCTGCTATCATGTCCAGGCTGTCCACGTAAATGACGCCGAGAATCTCGCGGTTTTCCCAAATGGGGGCCGCCATGACCGACCGGATGCCATCTATGACGACGCTGTCGCCCATCTCGAATCTCGGGTCTTCCAACGCGTTGTCGGTGAGAACCGCAACGCGGTCCTTCAGGATCCTGTTAATGATGGTGTTGCTGATCGGTCTGACAACACTCTGGCCTCCTTCGGTCCGTTGCTTACAGGGAACGGGTCTGCTCGTGCCCTCCCGAAGAAGAATCGTTGCCTGAGACGGCGAAAAAATCTCGAATATCTGATCCATGATGTATTCGAGAATGTCGTCAAGGTCCTGGGTGACCACGAGCTCTTCTGTAATCCTATACAGGGTGAGCAGATTCCTGTTGAGTCGCTCCCTCCTGATTTTGGTGGGAACCTTGTCCAAACGGTGGGAGGTTTCGGAAAGGTAGTTGCTTATCATTCCGATGGGCTCGACTACTTGCTCGGCTTCCGATCTGTGCACAAAGCGTTCTTGCTCGAGGCCGCTCATGTCGAGTGTCTGCGAATGAAGAGGGGGTAAGGTGCCGCTATCAGGGTGGAAAACCAGCCTAAAGGGTCCGACCTGTATAATGTCGCCGTTTCTGATTCGACGCCGGTTTCTGATGCGGCGCCCGTTGACCCAGGTCCCGTTCCGGCTCTGGAGGTCTTTGATGACGAACCCTTTGCCTTCCCGCAGAATGAGACAATGGTTTCTGGAAACCATGGTGTCCACCAGGCAAAGGTCCGCGTTCTCCTGGCGACCGACAACGGTCTGGTAGCCCATAAACTCCTGGTGCACTTCCTGACCGTCAGGCCTGATGATGGTCAAGTGGAACATGCCCCTCCTACGACGATTCTCGAAGAGTAGCTTCCCGCCGATGTCCGACCGCCATTGCCGGATCACCGGATGGATGGGAGCCCGATCGAATCACATAACGGTTGCCAACAATAATGTACGCTTCGCTCGGTTGATAATGACGGACGTCTCGCCCGCCCCGTGGTCTACCATCCTCGCATGCATGCCCTCCACACATGGAAACCGGACGGAACCTTCTGCACCTGCTGCAACGGTTCCCTTTAACCGAGGGCCACGAATTCTATCAGCCTGAGCAGGTCCTCCCGCGCTTCGTCGGAAATTGACGAAATTTCAAATCCCGAGACATAGTACCCGTGGGGATTCTCACGGGAGGTCCATCGACAAACCGCCTCGAAGCGAAGCGGCGAGCTCCTGATGTAATCCGATGCCTGGATGATGATCGTCATATGTGCGCCAATTTCGACCTGCACCCCGAAGAGCTGGACCCCTCCCTCTGTGACGTCCTGGACGAGTCCGAGGAATCGTCGCGTCTTCGCGTCGTACGCGGGAATTTTGAACAGCATATATTTGCGCTTGAAACGACGCCTGTTTTCCCAGGAATCGTTCATGGTGTCATCGGTCATTTCCCTTCTCCGGGGAGCTCATCCACACAACAAGAGCTCACTACCTATTCCTGGTACCGTGCTCTCACGAATGTCCCACGCGCTGACACGTCAAATCCGGGGCAGTCCCTTCCGGTGTATTCGCGGTTCATTCACCTGCTTCTCGATTCTTGCCAGGCCGTACACTTAATCTCGTCTGCGGACCTTGCGCGGTTGCGACCTCTGAGGCTTCTGCTCGCAGGTGCCTTCCAGGATGCGGTTGAACGCCCGATTCACCAGGAATCTAAATGATCTGATGAGGTTAACGGAATCCTGAGAATTCTGGAGCTTTGCCGCCAGCGATTCACCGGCCTTTTTAATGGTGAGTGCCTGCAATGCCACAGATCGACCAAAAGTAGCCGGATCTTTGATCGAGAGGTCATTGACGATATCGGGCTGCGTGTCCGGAATTCCCTCCGCTCTTCTCACGGACGACTTATAGCGCTCGTACCGGCTCAGGATATGGTGAAATGCTTGGAGGGGATCTTCTACTGAAGATGCAACCCCCTTGCCCAGATAGTCTGTGACGTCGAGCAGAAACCGGATTGATTCCGGGTGAGCCCTGGACATCCGTTTCACGACGTAATCGAGAACGATCCGCATCGAAAGGACGGCAAAATCCACGGTTACATTGTCTTTGAATTCGGCTCTTACCTTCTTAATTTCGTTTGCTAGGGCCGTGACAGAGCGCTGGGAAATTTCCCACTCCAGAGTGAGGATAGCCTCTTGGAGGCTCCGGAACCGTAACGCCTCCTGTCTGGTAGGCTTCGCCGCTCTTAAGGCTGGGGCCTTCTTGACGGAATCCTGCGAGGCTTCCTTGTACAGCGTGTGCATATGGCGTTGCACCGCGTGTGCCATGGCATCGTCGTAATATCCCGCAGGACTCGTGGAGTTGGGACGAGCCGCTCGCGGGGCAGGCGCGGGGGGTGGAACCTCGAGAGCAGGCCGCGCGGGCGTATCGGGAAGCCGCCGCGGAGGGGGCGGACCCTTCTTGGGCATTGTCGCTGGAGCTTCTCTCTTCGTCTCCTGGACTGGAGGAGCATGAACCATGCGAACATCGAGCTGGGTCGTCTCTGGAGCCGCTGTCTCCTCTTCTTCTTCCACGAAGAGCGTATCCACTGCTAGGTCTATGGCTCGGTCCGTTTCTTCGTCCCCCGAGGAAATGTACGATCGCGGATCGTATGAGGGACGTGGAGCCTTGTTCTCCTCAAAGGCGCCCATAAAGAGGGTGTCCACAGCCTCCTCGAACGAGGGACCTGAAGTTGGTGGTGCCGCTGGAGGATCGGCCTCCTGCTGAACCACGCTTTCGGGCGGCAAGCCCGCGGCGGCTGCGCGTTCCTGTTCGTCAGGCTCTTCTACAAAGAACGTATCGACCGCTCTGTCTATGAGTGCATCCAGATCTTCAGTTGTGTCGTCAAAGTCGACCATCTAACGTCCGATCGGTCACTATGCACGCAGCTTGTGATGGACCGATTTTATGGTGATTTTGCTTATTTCTCGCAAAGTCTCAAAGACTCCCGGCCCCTGGATCGCGCTTGCCAGGATAGCAGGAGCAGGGGTCTTGATCATAGAGTTGAGGTCCTCGTCCATGACTTCCTTGTCCAGGATTGGGATAACACTCCCTTCCAGGTCCCGTTTATTGAACTGTAAAACGAGAGGCAGCTCGTCAAGATCGAGATTGTCCTCAGCGAGATTCTCCCTCAGGTTCATGAGGCTCTCCTTGTTGGGCTCCTGCTGAACTGCCATGGAATCTGCCACGAACACTACCCCATCCACTCCTTTGAGAACCATTTTGCGGCTCTCGTTGTACAAGACCTGCCCGGGCACCGTGTACAACTGGACTCTGATATTGTATCCCCGGATTTTTCCCAGAGAGAGGGGGAGAAAATCGAAGAAAAGAGTTTTGTCGCCTCTGGTATCGATGGAGATCATTTTCCCCATGAATTTTGCGTTCATTTTCTGGTTGACATAAAGCAGGTTCGTGGTCTTTCCGCACCGGCCTGGACCGTAATAGACGATTTTAACTTGAATTTCTTTTGCACTCTTATTGATGAACGCCATCTCTAGGCCTCTCGCCGTGGGAGTTTCGTCACAAGAACTTGTGAAACTTCCGCTATTTTTAGCCTAAGCAAACCAAGTGACAGGGAATTATCGAAGATCGTGACAATGATGTAATCCTCGCCCACTCTGGTAAAATGAAACGATTCCTCATGGCCTTTATAGAAGAGCAGCACGAAATCTCGTTCTCCGATGAGCCGTGCGATTTGCTCTGTTGCGGCGAAGTTGGCGGCAGCAACCGCTGCCAGGGAAATCGCATCGAGCTCGATGCGGCTTCCCATATTCACGATAAGGGTGCCTGCGTTGTCGATAACCAGGATGGATGAAATGCCTTCAGTCATGACCTCCTTCGAAAGATAATCGCGGATGTCTTGCAGCACTTCCAGGCTTACAACGACATCGGCGCTCCTCCCGGTCTTGACCCTCTCGACGCGGTCCATCTCCCGGTCCAGCCAACTCTTTGTGACCTGATTGTCCACATCGTCGGGCCGCGGGCCGGCAACTTCCTGCAGCGCGGGCAGGCAGTCTGTCAGAGACTGAGCTACCTGTTCTCCGGCAAGCGATCCATCACTAATCTGGCCAACGACTGCCGTATGCGCGGCCAAACGGTCCTGCAGATCTGCGTTCCCCAATCTCTTGGCCGCGGAGTCGAGAACCATCAGAAGCCGACTCATATCCTCCACGAGCGTGGTAATCTGGTGGTCTCCCGCACGTGCTCGCTGGGCCAATCTCTGAGCCGCGCCGATGTAAGACCACAGCAGCGCCGGCAATTTCCCGAAAATCTCGATCTGCTCGGCGCCCTCGAAGATATCCTTGATGCCAAGATCCTGTGGCGTCATATCCGTTCAGTCCTCTACAGGGAAGATTCAACTCGGACAACTCTTGGGTCGAGGTACGGGGCCCTCCCCAACACGCCCAATCGCGATGTGACTTCCGCGCTTCAGATCGACCACTTCTGAATGAGCAGAAGTCGAAGGAATGCACGATACCCCTGCGATCACGTGTCCATGCGTGACTCTAGCATAAAACCCCGGTTTTTTGGAGGGGTATCACCCGTGCTCATCGCTTTTTCGAACAGAAAGAGCCGTGGTCTTACACCTATCCCCTCGATTTCGATCCCTTTACCTTCAGTCGCCTGAACGGAAGTCGCTCACGACTGGGTCTTGGCTTCAGCCAATCGTCTGGCCTGACTTGCCACCGCGGCCGGAACATTCTTGCTCTTGGCCAGCTTTCGGAGGTCAGGCTCTCGCAGGTGGGGCAGGAGCTTCATCGCGATGGGAACGGGGGTCTTGGAGTTAGCGACCAGGTTGAGCTTGACGCTATAGGATTTCACCCATTCTTTGGTGTTCGCGATGTGCCGCAACACGTCCTCGCAGACCTGCCTCGACTTCGAGATGGCCTCTATTTCGTCTTCCCGTATCTTGGGAGACTTAACTACAGCCATGGCGACCATCCTTATAGGATCTCGCACCAGAATGCTTCGCGCTTCCTTGTTTCCGAAGAAAGCGAGCTTCACCTTGTCAGCCACGCCCATCTGGCCAATCCTGTGGTACAGACTCTCGGTTTCCATTTCCGACAGCTCCCACTCTGGGAGGTCCCCAGGTCTGGACGCGCTGAGAAATTCTTCCGGCAGGTGTCGCGTGGCCTCGGAAAAGAAGTCCTGCAATGATTTATCCACTGTGACGGGGAACGAACCGGTCACGGGACGGACGATGAACCGAATACCCTTCCAACTGATGACAGCGGCCATGGCCTGATACGGGTCGTCTTTCCCGGAGATCTGGACGTGCAGGATCCTGCTTCGATCCCGGACGATCTCTGCGGACCCTTCCTCGCACACCAGCATCAGTGACACAGGGATGGGAGTCCCTTCCATCATGGAAAGCGCCTCGTACACGTCCATGCAATCGAGGTTGCCCGAGATCATGCGAAAACCCTCGCCCTCGGCCGGCAAGACAGCTCGAGTCTGCGAGCTTTCTAGCCAGGCCTCTGCAGCAGTGGGATCCAAGTTTTCTCTGTGCAGGTACGTTCGCAGCACATATCTGAATCGCGCATCGGACCAGCCTGCCATTTCGTGCAGCACCGGCATCCCCTCGCGGTCGCCGCAGATGGCGCCGATGATTCTGCCTTTTCGGAAGTAGATATGACCGACATTCCGGTCCGTGGAGAGCACCAGGGTACCGGATCGTCCTCCCTGACGGGCTGCATTGAGGGGACCATAAAGTCCGCAAAGGCTGACCGCCCCCTCCACTTTCATATCGAGCTGGCCTTCGATCATGGCCTGTTCCAGAGAATCGATGCGATTCTTTATATCAGGCTTATCAGAAGCATACTCGATAATCTTCCCCACGACCGCTGCGCTGCGCTCAAGCAATCGCTTGTTGCCGAGGATTGTCTCCAACATCTCCCTGTGGTGCCAGTTGTCAAGAATGTAGAGGGCAGTCTCCTCGAAAATCGCATCGCATGACGCCGCGACCTTGATGAGTGTCTCGTCTCGTATGGTCTCGCGAACAAGAAAGTCCATTACCGACGGATGCAGGTCTGCTCCGAATCCTTTGCGGTATGTTGGGACATCGAGGTTTTCCAGTGTATTCTTAGCCGCGTCCCGAATCTCCTGGGATTCGTCGTGACTCAAGTAGCTCAAAAGAACGAGCTTTTCCGTCGTGGAGAGGGGAACCATTCCCTGAGCGGCACGCAGTCTGACTTCGTGCTCCGTCGTCTGGCTGAGATACTTGTGAACCGTTTTGGAGATCTTGACCTTAATGGCTTTGCGGACAAGCGGATTGGAATCCGTCTGGAGCGATTCTCGGACCGTCTCATCTTCACCGAATACCAGACGCACCTTGTCCAGGACCGGGAGAGTGACCACATCCCTCCCTTCAAAAAGCTCGTCAATCAAAGCGAGCTCGGACGCTATCTTCTCCGAAACCGTGACCCCCTCATCCAGGAGACGCATGGCTTCGATAATGAGGTTTTGCATTCCTACGTGAATCACGTCCGGTACCTCATCACCACCCTTTCTGACGACAAAACTGGCGTTTGGCCAGGCCAGGAGATGGCACGCAGCGTCCAGGCCGGTCATGTCATTTAGGACCGCATTGCAGATTCGTCCCTCGTTGAAATACAGGTATCCTTCGCCGTCGGCCCGTTTAAGAGTGCATACCGCTCGCTTTGAATTCATCTCGAAGATCTCGGCGATCTCGAAAACATTCATGATCCTCAGATGCCCCTGAACTGTCCAGCTAGAGCTCGCTTCCAGCTCGTACGGGTCTTCATCGGGGGCGTACTCCAGGGCGTCCATGACCAAAGTTAGCGTGTTGACCTTGATTCTGTTGCGGAAATCGTCAGGTGAACCGTGTTCGTAGCGGAAATCCGCGTCAATCCACCCAAAGGCTCTGTGCAGCGCTTCCATGCCATCCAAATGGTCAGAAATTGCGCCAACTACTTTGCCTTGCTCCGTGAATATGCGAACCGTTTCATTGTTGCGCTGCAGAACTATGCGAACGTTACGGTTGTTATGGTCGATGGCCTGGATGATCTCACCCAGACCGAACAGACCAATATTGCCCACAACCACTTCTTGATCGGGCTGGATCTTCTCTTCCTTCTCCCCGCGCCCCACCCGCTCGATCACCTTCATCACGATATCCTGAATGGGCTCGGGTATTTCAGGCCTATCGGGGCGGGAATACCAATTTCGTGCTGCCGGAATAAGGTTTTTTCGCGCCTGAGAAGATATTTCGGGATCCGGATCCCTTCCCAGATAGCAAAGAATGATCAAGGTATCATGCAGAGTGAATTCCGCCTGCATTGAGGCCGCCTGCAATTTCTTTTCCCTGGTCGCCTTGGACCCGATGAACTTTGCGAGGCGAGGTCCGACGGTCACCACTTTCTTATCTGTGACAGTCATACGTGTGCTCTGCATCCATGAAATGACGGGGTCAACATGTCGCAATTTTTGGCCTTATGTTAGAGTTGAACCGCCAGTTTGTCAACATTGCAGCGCATCCCGTGTTGCCTTGGAGCGGGCGATTGAGTATGGTTATGCCCGCGCCGGGACGCGTGCAATGCCGCGGGATGAGAATGACACAGATTGGTAGTAGTCTGTCATCGAAACTCGTATCGAGAGTCCATGGCAGTAGCGAGGTAGCCTCAGAGCCCGTGGCCTCATGGGTCCAAGGCTCGTGTGAATCCGATACGCCAGGTTGTTCGGTCGTGGCTGCTATCCGGCCATCCCAATGACAGGAGACGTCGTGCTACGATTCTGGGAAAGTGTTGCGTCACCTAATCCCCTCCTAGGTCCGGTCATCGCCTGTTTTTCCCTCGTTCTCATGATCGGGGGGTGCGGGAAGAAACCGCTAAGGAATGGGGTTCCTTTTGGTCTTGATGTCATTCCCATGCGAAAGGTGGCGTCTCCCCCTCCTGAGGAGACGTGGAAAGAAAAGGGGATGCGCCTGGTCGAGGAAAGCAAATATGAAGAAGCAATCGAGGCCTTCAAGAGACACATTGTCGAGGATCCTGAAGGATCGTTCGGATTCAATGCTCTTGCGGTGTGTTACAAGAACTTGGGGGATCAACCCCAGGCCATGCGCAACTATGAACGGGCGCTGGAGTTGGTGACGTCTTCCGAAGAAAAGGCCAAGATCCTGAGCAACATAGGCAACCTGTATTTTTCCGCGAACAAGCCCCAGGCTGCACTTGGCTTCTACAAGGAGGCACACGCAATATTTGCAAACAACCCGCTGTACCCGGTCCTGATAGCCCGCACGTTTATAGTTCTCCAGGAGTACGATCGTGCTAGAAAAGCTCTGGAGCAAGCGGAGAAACTCCGGGACCATCTGGACAAGTACGAGCGGGAGGAAGACCGCGGTCTGGCGTCATACCTCATGGCTCACAGTTACGCCGCGCTGAACGAAGAAGAAAAGGTTCGAGAATATTTGAAGAAAGCGTTAAAGGCTAACCCGAAAAAATACGTTCGCAAACTGAAAAAAGACCTTTCCGATGAAAAGAACCTTTTGTACACGCTCAAAGAGGATACCGTCCTCTCAGAGGTTCTTGACGATTATTCCTTGCATTCTGTCCTCTACTTCGGGTTCAATCGATAGAGGAGCAACCTGCCTCATCGACATGCCCCATCTGCACCATAGGCCCGAGAAATCAGGAGAAATCCGCTGGACATTCCCGCGAGTAGGCGCCATAATGACAACGCGGCATAATGGTGTAAGGATCTTCTCCTTCCGGAGAAGCTCCCGGAGGACGAAAACAGTGGAAGAAGACATGAGAGAGCGATTTGGTCGGCTGTTGGAAATCGCTGGCCAAATGTACTGGGAGCTTGACGCAAATTTTACCGTGGTGTACGCCAATGATCTCCTCATATCCGTTTTTGGGAATCCTGTGGGGATGAAATGCCACCAATTCATGTCGGGTACTCTCGAGGTCTGCCCCGGATGCCCGTCTGAGAAGGTACTGAGGGGAGAGGACAGAGCAATCTCGGAACGACTCCGGTTTGACAAATATGGTCGGCCCACGTGGCTCCAGCATACCGCTACGCCCATATTTAACGAAAAGGGAGAAGTGGTTGGCGCGAGCGAGTTGATCATCGACATAACGCAAAGAAAACAAACGGAAGAGTGGCTGAGGGATTCCCAGAGGATGTACCGCAGCCTGGTGGAGCAGGTCCCTGATATCATTTTTTCCCTCGATCAGTCAGGAAAGTTCCTCTTTGTCAACACGGAGGTCGAGAACTTTCTCGGTTATCGCGTGCACGATGTCTTGGAAACCCCTCTCAAGGACTACGTAGTCCCTCAGGACAGACATCGGCTGGAAACGATGTTCCAATTGCAGCCGGAAGACATCTGGGACGAAGAAGTGGAGATCACTGATTCACAGGGAAACCGGAAATTCGCCCGGATCCGATGCAAGGTCTCAATAAACGAAGCTGATGGGACCGTGACGTTCGAGGGTGTGATGCGCGACCGCACGGCAAGGAGAAAGCTCGAAGAAGACCTGCGGGCATCCAAGACGGCTCTCGTGGAAAAGATCAAGATCATCGACGAGTTGTACGAGCACATAATCCAGCAGCAGAAATGTCGAGCGATTGAAGAACATACCGCCGAAGTGGCGCACGAGCTACGCCAGCCGCTTGCTATTGTGGGAGGCTTTGCGCGACGGTTGGCACGGCAGCTCAGCTCGAATCAGGTATCGGACCTGGAGAAGCAGAAGCAATACGTGGACATCATCATCAGCGAGATACAACGACTTGAGCGCATCCTCGACGGCTTAATCGACTTCACCCGGCGCAACGAGATTCAGAAGCAGCGGGTCAATCCCAATGATTTGATCGAGTACATTCTGGGCGTCACGGAAGAGCGCATGAAAGAGAAGCGGATCACGATCAAGGCGAATTTCGGTCCGGAAATAGGAGATATCCCCCTGGATCCCGGTCGTTTTCAGCAGATGGCGCTTAACCTCATTTCCAACGCCATTGAGGCCTCCCCAAAGGGAGGAGTAGTTGAAATTGAGACCGGGGTCTCCATTCCAAGCGACAAGGCACTCAAGACCGGTGAGCTGGACTCCGCAGGATTCTTTGAAATGAAGGTACGCAACGGCGGCCCGCCCATTCCGCCAGAGGCATTGCAGCACGTATTCAACCCCTTCTTTACGACCAAGCAGCATGGAGCGGGGCTAGGTTTGACCGTTTCCAAGAAGATCGTGGAGGATCACGTGGGGTCCATTTCCGTGAAGTCGGACGAGCGAGGCACTACCTTTACCATCTGGATTCCGATCGTTGAGGGGGCTTCATCACGGGGATACCTCTTCAAGAACAATGGCCCCCGGGTCACGACGTAGCCGAGATCACCGCAACAAGTCCCTCAGAGCGCTTTCGATATCGGGAAACGTGAAAGAGAATCCCGCTGCCTCGAGTACTCCGGGGATCACTCGTTGGCCTTTGAGAATTACCGAGCCGAATTCTCCAAGAATGAGCTTCATCATAAATCCGGGAACCGGAAAGCTGGAAGGTCTGTGGAGCGCCTTCCCGATAGCTGCTCCCACCTCGCGATTCCGCACGGGCTCGGGAGCTGTGAAGTTGACGGGCCCGTCAATCGGGTTGGTTGCCACAAAGTACGCCGCTCGGCAAAGATCGTGCACATGAATCCAGGACAGCCACTGCTGCCCGCTCCCCACAGGTCCGCCTACGAAAAAGCGAAACGGAAGCGCCATCAGAGGGAGTGCCCCTCCGTCAGAACCGAGTACTATTCCGAACCGGTGAGTCACCACCCGCACTCCCTTTTCCCGAGCCCGAAATGCCTCTGCCTCCCAATCCTGAGCCAGTCTTGCCAGGAAATCGGATCCGGGAGGAGCTTTTTCGTCCAGCTTCTCATCCCCCGAAAATCCATAGTATCCCACCGCGGAGGTACTCAGAAGAACACAGCCCGAGTCGGGCGGAATCGCGTCCACCAAGTTGCGCGTGGTGAGGATTCGGCTCTCTCGCATGAGGCTCTTGTGTGCTTCGGTCCAGCGTTTGAAGATACTTGCTCCTGCAAGGTTTATCAGCACGTCGTGTCCGGCAACAGCGTCCTGCCATTTTCCCGGCTTCATAGACTCACCGACCACGACACTGGCATTTGGAGGAAGGACGTTGCCTTTTGGCTCGGCCCTCACCAGGCAGGTAACGTGATGGCCCTTTTCGAGGAAGAACCTCGTGAGGTGTTTCCCCACGAACCCGTTCGAACCGGTAACAAACACTCTCATGTCTTTTCCCCCTATCAGAAGCTTCGGGCAACAATTGTGTGTCGTGTTGTACTCCGAGGACGAACCATCAGAAGACGCTTACAAACTTCCTCATGGAGCCTGGCTCATGAACGAGCGTTTCAAGAAGCACTCAGCTTCCGGTCAATTACAGGTTTTCTGAAATTCGGTCGCACATTTGCTTCAGCCCTGTTCAGGGAAGGGCAGGTTTCAGAAAGTTTCTCAGAAGCCTGCAGTCCGTGATAATCGTGGCACACCCCCTCACCCTGACCCTCTCCCCCGAAGCCATAGGCGTTAACTTCGTGGATGACATCACGTGATTTCAGTCCGTTGACTTAACAAGGACCCCGTCACCCCGGCGAAAGCCGGGGTCCATAACATATTGGAAGGACTGG
>JBFMDN010000076.1:0-26681 GCA_040753915.1 Thermodesulfobacteriota bacterium
ACCGCCGAAAGATCCTGCATCCTTCAGGGAAGGAACCCTTTCCACTTTCTTCTCGAATCCGTCATTGCATACCGCAACGGACTACCTGCTCCCTCTCTCGTTTAGGCTTCCCGCTGAACGGTTACGATCCAAGATCATTCGGTAATGGGTAGGAACGAGAGAGGTAAAGGTGATGCGATACCGACCGATAGTCCTCAAGCAGTCTTCAGGATCAAAGCTTACCAGGTTGTAGACGAATACCGGAGCAGTAACAAGGGTGTAAGGAAACGAATACTGTATTGAATTTACATGACACATTGGCATGGCCAGCATCACTTTGTCGGTGGGCCTTACTCCCATGTTGATATTGCTCAGCACGTAATGAGCTATATGACTCTCGTGGGTGCGGACCACCCCCTTCGGTCGGCCCGTAGTACCCGAAGTGTACATGATGTTCCAAACATCATCTCCGTAAACAAAGCGGCTCGGCTCACTCGGAGACGACCCTGCCAGAAGATCCTCGTACCCGATATATCCCTCGGGAACCGGACCGTCTCCCAGATAGACAAATGCATCGCCAGGCACCCGAAGTTTGCTTCTGATGCTATTAATGACCTCCACAAACGGAGCTTCAACAATAAAGCCTTTGCACTCCGCGTGATTCACTATGTATTCGATCTCCGGTGCAGCCAGGCGGAACATGATCGGAACGACGATCTGACCGCCCTTGGCACATCCGGCATAAATGTCCATCCACTCTCCACGGTTGTACGAAATGACGGCAAAGGTATCTTTATAACTCACACCCAAGTCTTCCAGACCATTTGCAAAGCGGTTGGACCTCTCGTTCCACTCTTCGAAGGTCATTTCCCTCGTAACATCCTGCCATCCCAATTTCTTCGGATAGTTGATGGCATTCATTCGTAGGACAGTTCCGACATGTATCCATTTGCTCCTGCTCATCTTGAAATCATCTCCGTTCCGTTCACCCTGGAGTTATTCACGCAAATAGCTGTCCTCGATTGCCCTCACGAGATTGGTCATGACAGTATAGTAGGGCGTGGGAATGCCCAATTCACGAGCGTATTCCACGACTTTGCCACCAAGGAAATCGATTTCGGTGGGGGTCTTGTTGGCAACATCGTAGCACATGGAGTCCTTGTGAGCTCCCGCCTTCTCGAGGTAACCCAGGACGTTCCTGATATAGTCTTCCCCGAGGTCATATCCCTGAGCCTTTGCCACAGCAAGGACTTCCTTGAAGCAGTTATCCGCAATCTCTCGCGTAGGAGGAAAATTCAGAACTTCTCCCAATGTCCTATCGGTAACGGCACATATGGAAGCCATGGTGCATTTCATCACCATCTTTCGCCAGACGTACAGCTTGATGTCGTCGACACATTCGGTATCCAAACCGCTCTCGGTGAACAATGCGGCAATCCGTGCTCCCAGTTCCTTGCTTTGGTCGGTAAGTCCTCCCAGGTGGTTGGGCCGGTTGAAGAAGGCCATTTCCACTTCACCAGGCCCTCTGACGGAGACTCCGAAGTTCAAAGACATCCTGAAAGCAGCATCGGCGCCGAAGGTCTGAGCAATCACGTCTTCCGTCCCCAGGCCGTTGTGCGTGCTCACGATCTTTGTTCCGGGCTGAAAGACTTCCTTGAGGTCCTCCAGAACCCGTGCAAGATTAAATGTCTTGGTGGCAAGAAATATCAGATTCGGATTGTGGGGCTTCATCATTTCAATCCGCTCCACAAACGTGCCGCCCGAAACCTTGTAGCTCAACGCCCCGGAGATGCTGATTCCATTCTGTGCTATATGATCTGCCAGACCAGGTCGAGGATCCACAAGAATTGTGTTCGGATCCTTGTTGAGCAGGGCCGCAGCCAGGACTGCACCCGTTGCTCCAACTCCAACAACGGCGATTCTGAGATCATCCATGGTTCCGATCTCCCTTCACGTCGGATTTGTCACAGTAGTGCGCTGCACTGGTCAAGCCTTCGTTTCGCCACTCTTCCCATATTGCTCTCGGATGACCCGCTTGAGAATTTTGCCGGTCGGGCTCTTGGGGAGTTGCTGAACGAACTCCACGGACCGAGGCTTCTTGTAGCTCGCTATATTCTCTTTGCAGAGATTGATAATTTCTTCTTCGGATGCTCTCATTCCGTCCTTTAA
The DNA here is from genome assembly GCA_040753915.1 of Thermodesulfobacteriota bacterium. Classification (GTDB taxonomy): domain Bacteria; phylum Desulfobacterota; class Desulfomonilia; order Desulfomonilales; family Desulfomonilaceae; genus JBFMDN01. Next base: position 2,149 of record JBFMDN010000076.1, read on the forward strand.
CACGACAAACGCTTTGACAGATTCCCCCCAGTAGTCGTCAGGCACCCCTATGACAGCCGCCTCCAGGACCGCCTCATGGGTGTAAATGACCTCTTCGATTTCTCGAGGATAAATGTTCTTACCGCCACTGATGATCATGTCATGCTTGCGGTCTACTATATAGACGTAGCCTCCTTCATCAAACTTGCCGAAGTCACCCGTATAGAGCCATCCATTCTGAATGGTTCGGGCAGTCTCTTCAGGAAGCCTCCAGTATCCCAGAGTCATGGCCTCGCTTCGCACAATGATTTCCCCGACTTCGCCCACCGCGACATCATTTCCGTCCAGATCGACTATTCTCATTTCATAATCTACCACAGGCTTTCCTGCAGAAGCCAGCCGTGCGATTTGCTCCTCGGATCCTTCCAGCACATGGTCCTCTGGTCTCAGCGCCGCTGTGCATGGTCCGGTCTCCGTCTGCCCATAGAGCTGACAGAACTGGCACTTAAACCTGCTCATAGCCTTCTTCAGTAATTCCACCGGCATCGGAGAAGCCGCATAGCTCAATAACCTGAACCGACTCAGATCGAAGTTCTCAATGTCCTCCACCTGGAGCATAGCATTTATCATGGTTGGAACAAACTGACAGGTCGTGATCCCTTCCTTGGATAGCAACTCCAGAATTCCCCTGGGATCGAAACTGCCTTCTCTTCTAATAACAATGGTGTTGGACATGAGGATGTGTCGCAAGTTGTCCGCAAACGTCACGTGATAAAAGGGAAAAAGAAGCAAAGCCCGATCGTCATATCTGATGCCGATCTCCAGGGCGCTGCTCATCATGTTTATCAGGTCGTGACGATGGGTTCTCATAGCACCCTTGGGTCGCCCTGTGGTACCGGAAGTGAGGAAAATGCTGATTAGATCGTCATCAGAAATGCTTACGTCCGGTTCTGTGTTCTCTCCTGTCTCGACTAGATCGTCATACCGTGCGAAATTCCCGGAATCGCTATCGAGGGTTATGAAGAATTCAGTGGATTTCATCTCTGATGAGATCGATTGCACGACTTCACTGAAATCGGGAGCAAAGATGAGAAACCGGGGCTCTATGTAATCGAAAATCTGCACCAGTTCCTTCCGCTTCAGGAGGTTATTGATAGGCACAAAGATGCCACCTGACTTTGCGCAGGCAAAATACGCCTCGATGAATTCAGGACAGTTGTGCACGAGCACCGCAACTCGGTCCCCTTTAGCAAGCCCCATCTTCAGGAGGCTGTTTGCCAAGCAATTGACTCGTTGATTCAGTTCGGCATAAGTTATCCGATTGTCCCGGAAGACCAAGGCAGTCTTATCCGAGAAGTTGGAAGCGCTTCTTCTCAAGACGTTTCCGACACCCATATGCGTGGCCTCCTCTTGGATTTCACCTGTATCGTAAACGAAGTCCAGAATCTGTTTTCTAACACGATGCCGATCCGGCGGTGCCCATCCGGTTTCAGGGGCACCACCGCTTGAGCGAGATCAGTAAAAGGTCTTCGGGAATTTCAACTTCTCATCATCCCACAATGGGCCCAGCTTTTCCTTGAAGAAGGGACCGAGGCGCTTGAACAGTTTAGCCCAGTGAGTTTGCCCTTGTTCCAGGCCATCGAGTATTTCGGCCACGAGCTCAGATAACCGCGGAAGCTCCTCCTTCGGAATAAAGGACACTGCCCCCAACCTTATTGCCCGATTGAGGCTTTCCATATTAATTGCATGAGCAGTCAGCATGGCCGCGGGCAGCTTTCTTGCCCGACACGCTTCGAGAAGGGCGAATCCGTTCACACCCATGATATCTAAGATGACGAGGTCAAAGGACTCTGAAGCAATAAGCGTGCTGGCCTCCTCAAAACTCTCCACCCCGACGACTTCACACATGTCAAGGCCGTCTTTCACAGTCGCGAGGACATCGGCCTCGTCATCAACCACGAGAATCCGCTTGCCTTCTAATATTTGCGGCTCCATTTCATCCTCCCGTTCGAAACTCCGGGCTGCTCCATGGCGCTTTTCTCAAGCAAAAATCGTTCACGGCTTCTGTGACATTTCCAGCTACAACCGGACACGGCATTACGGATCCAGCCCCAAACTGCGGCTAATGATCAGCTTCATGATTTCGCTTGTTCCGGCGAAAATCGACAAGCACCGGACATCTCGATATATCTTGCAGACCCGGTATTCTTCCATGTACCCATAACCGCCGTGCAACTGGACAGCCTGATATGCGATTCGATTCACCATCTCTCCGAGCCAATACTTGGCCATGGAAACCTTCTGAACGATGTTCTTTCCTTCAATGTGGTCCCTTATGAGAGTATCGAGGAATGTGCGTCCCAGTTGAACCTCTGTGGCCATATCAGCCAGTCTGAAAGCGTTATACTGAAAATTTCCGATGCGCTTCCCAAACGCCTCACGCACTTTCACATAGTTGAGGGCCTCCTTCAAGGCTTCTTCTGCCAGAACCTGGCATTTGATCGAGACTTCCAGCCGCTCCTGCTGAAGCTTCTCCATCATGTACTTGAAGCCTTTGCCCTCCTCCCCAAGCAAGTTTGAGCAGGGAACCCGGCAATCGTCGAAGAACAGCTCTGCAGTATCCTGCATGTGATAGCCCATTTTTTCCAATTTGCGGCCACGGTGAAATCCCGGCGCGTCCTTATCGACGAGGATGAGACTGATACCGCGGTGGCGGGCCTCCGGATCGGTCTTGACAGCCAAGACTATGACGTCCGCAAAGTATCCATTGGTAATGAAAGTCTTCTGCCCGTTGATCACATAGGAATCCCCGTCTTTGACCGCTCGCGTACGAATGGCGGCAAGGTCGGACCCGGCGTTGGGCTCGGTCAGCCCGATGGCCGTAATCACCTCGCCGGACGTACATCCCGGCAACCATCTGTCCTTCAGCTCGGGGGAAGCATAAGAATAGATGTACGGGGTGGCCACATCGCTGTGCAATGGGACTTCTACTCCGTACCCGTTTCCCCGCAACAGCTCCTCGTTAATGATGACAGAGTATTCAAATCCTAATCCCAGACCTCCATATTGCTCCGGGAGCCAGGGACACAGGTACCCCTGCTCTCCCATCTTCAGCCACAACTCTCGTGGCACGGCACGCTCCTTCTCCCATTCGGAGACATTCGGCGTGATTTCCCTGGCCACGAATTTGCGGAATGAATCCCGAAAGATCTGGTGCTCTTCGCTGTCGAATGTCATCTGGTTCTCCAATCCACCTTTTTCTCTTCACATCGCAGCATGAGCACTATTCCATCAGCACGACCGGCAGATAGGTCACCAACTGTGGGAACAGAAACAACAATACCATGCATGCGATCATTGATATGAGGAAGGGGTACACGCCCCTGTAAATCAACCCTAGTGATTCTTTTGTGATGTTCTTCACCACAAATACGCAGATGGCAACTGGTGGTATGACGGAGCCGATACACACGGTGCAGGCGACCATGATTCCAGCCCACAAGGGGTCATAGCCCATTTTCAGGATCATTGGATAGAAAATGGGAGTAGCCAGGATCATAAACGCCAGGTCATCAATGAAGGAGCCTCCCAAGAGATAGACCAAGAGGATAATAATTATGATGACGGTTTTGGGTAACGGAAGGCCCAGAATCCAGTCTGCCGCTGCCTGAGGGATGTTGGTGACCGCAATGAAGTGGCCCAGCACTGCAGAGAATGCAATGAGCAGGAGCACCATGCACGCGGTGCGTAGCGCCTCTCTGAGGGATCGAACATACCCTTTGAACGTGATGTCTCTCTTCAGCATACACAACACGAGCACTGCAAAGGCGCCTATGCTTCCCGCTTCGGTGGGCGTGAAGAACCCGTTCATGAGGCCACCTATGAGAATGAGAAAGATGGCTATAGGCCATGCTACATCAGGCAGAGATTTCCACCTCTCCTGCCAGGAAAACCTCGAGCTTCTCGGTCCCAGATTGGGGTTAATCTTGCACCATCCCAGGATCACGAGGATAAAGAAGGAAGACATAATGAGGCCGGGAACAATCCCTGCCATAAACAGCTTTCCGATCGACTGCTGGGTGAGAATCCCGAACACGATCAGCGTAATACTGGGCGGGAGGAGAACCCCCAGCGTGCCAACTGTGGCGACAATGCCGGTAGCCAGTTTCTTGCTGTAGCCAAAGCGCTCCATCTCGGGGATAGCCACGCTCGCGAAGGTGGCAGACGTAGCCACCACCGATCCGCAGATGGCCTTGAAGACTGTCGCCCCCATCACTGTTGCTACTGCCAGCCCTCCTGGAATGTGTCCCAAGAATTTGTGATTGGTGTCGTACAACCGCTTTGCGATGCCGGCGTTGAATGCGATTTGTCCCATCAGAACGAAGAGAGGTATGGCGGTCAAACCGTAAGAAGCCAAGGAGTCGAGAAAATCGTTGGCCAGAAGGGAAAGGGCTACACTAAAGCCGTTAAGCATTGCAAAGCCAACGAATCCTACCGCTGCCATTGCAAAGGCCAACTCGATCCCGGTCAAGAACAAAGCCAGCAGGATAAGCAGTGCTATCAAGCCGAATGCTACATCACTCATGCTCCGCTCCAAGTCTCACCTGAAGAATGTCCACAAAGAGCACAAGGCATTCTACCAGGCAACAGAACGACAGCCCGTAAGCGACCGGATAGTATGGTACCTGTAAAGTGAGAGAGACCTCTCCGGTCTTGTAAAGGTCATTCCCCTTCTCGAAAAGAGCCCATGTTAGAAGAACAAAGATTCCAATGCCTATGAGTCTGTTCAGAATGAAAAGCACGGCCTTCTTTCGGGCTGAAAGCGCTTGGATGACGAGGTCTACATTCACGTGAGCGCCATCGAAAGTGCTCTGTGCGAGAGCAAATCCAGTTACCAGCGCCCCGGCAAAGGACATCAGCTCGAATGTGCCCGTTAGCGGCCGGCCAAGGTATCGTAGGATGACGTCAAACACGGTAAGGAGCATCATGACGGTGAGGAGCAACGCCCCGGCCACGTTCAGGGTGCTGCTGAATCCCCTTGCTACGCGAAGAAATCCTTGCATTTTTACTCCCGCCTCTCCTGTGCACCAGTGGGCCGAAGGAACTGCCCGTGGGCTTGGGGCAGTTCCCGGCGTTTTTCCCCCTATTTCCTGTGCCGCTTGGAAGCCTCGAGAAGGAAGCTCACGGCTTCTTCGCCGGGTAAACCTTTGGCCTTCATATCTTTGACGTACGCATCAACGAGAGGTTTGGCACCTTTGTCAAACCAGCGAGCCTGCTCTTCCGGGCTGAGGGAGATTATCTTCACTCCTCTTTGCACCAGCCACTCCCTTCCCGCAGCATTTATATCGGTCCACATCTTTCCGTATTTCTCGATATATTCCCGACTCATCTCGTCAACGATCTTCTGGACATCGGGTGGGAGTGACGCCCACGTCTTCTTGTTCATCATGACCACAAAGGCCGCGCCAAATGCCGTATTCTGATTATCCGTGCTATACTTGATGTGCTCTCCTGTGCGGAACCCCTGCAATGCTTCACAGCTCGACATCAATCCATCTACGACACCCTTGGCGAGGGCATCATAGACTTCCGGCATGGGCATGGCTACAGGTGCTCCCCCCAACAGCCCCACGAATTTGGCGTTGGAGCCAAAACACCTGAGCTTCAGTCCTTGTATATCCTCCAGCTTTTCAACCGGCTTCGTTTTTGTATGGAGCAGTCCTTCCGGCATGACGTGGAACCACAATACCTTTACGTCATCAAATTCCTTGGGTTTGAATTTCTCGTAGAGCTCATTTGCTATGACGGTCGGGCCGGCCCCCGGGGGCAAGCCTATCGGCAGATCCAGGACCTGGGAAAAGGGGAATCTGCCCATAGTGTAGCCCAAAACGTGATTGCCCACATCCGCAATCCCCTTCACTACTGCGTCGTAGGACTGTGCTGAAGGAACCAGCGTTCCACCGGCGTAGTAGTTTACTTTTACCTTGCCGCCAGAGCGCTTCTCCAGTTCCTGCCCCCACCCCTGCAAGAGGACGTCCTGCTTGTGGCCAACGGGGAACCAGTTGCTGACTTTGAGGGTTATCACCTTTTCTTCAGCAAAGCTTACCGTTGCGATCATGCAGGTGACGGCAAATAACGAAAGCACGAGGAGCTGGATGCTCAGTGATCGTTTCATGAAATCCTCCTTCTTTCGGGTTGCTTTTCCCTGACCTCGAGATTCTGTTACGAAACGGACATGCAAGCGACACGGCTGTTGGCAGGAAAGGGCTGCAGTCGTCTTATCGGGCAGGCAGCACATCGTTCGACTGAAAAAAATCAGCGTGTCAGATGTATGCCCGCCTGCCCACATGCTACTGACCGCACCGGCACAACGATTCCGGGCAGAAAGCGGGTCCCGCAACAGACTCCTAAGAGCCACCATCATTCCGGCTTGCCCTCATAACATCCGCCGGAGATTCCCAGTCTTTCATGTGATGCATCCACGGCGCCCGTTCCACGAAAACATCGTGTGCCAAAGGAACTGGCGGATGGGACATCCACTTGGGATCGAACTCATTCTTCACCTTTAGGAGAAACTCATGATAATTTGGCCCGTATTTCGGTCCCGTCAGGTAGAGGGGCTGATGTGGGCCCAAGAGTGACGTGTAGAAGCGCTTGTTTATGTTCATCTTAGAAGTGTCGACATAGAACTGATCGACCGGATTGGTATCGTCATCAGGGTCCCAGTAGATCAGAAATTCGGAGTAACCCTGGTGCCCCAGCTCGAAACTCTGAAACCATCCGGGATCTCCGTAATCAGGCATCAACGGCGGTGTGTATTTCTTCTTCAGCTCCGCATAACTCGGTCCGTGATCGGGCGATTGGGAAAGGGTTTCAATGACATAGTCCACGGACACGTACCCACCGCACATGAGCCACATGCCGGCCGAGTCGGCATTCTTGATCCAGGACTCGTCAGAGGGCTTGGTGCGGCGTGCAACGCCGCCTACTTCACCCATAATATCCATCAGAACGCGTTCGTCGTACTCCATTTGCTCCTCGGAGGTATAGCCAATGAGGAGAACGCGCACGATGTAGAAATTGGCTACACTTTCCTCGTTTTCCTTGCCCCAGATGTCCCAAAACTCTTCTTTGCATTCCGCCTTCGCTATGGCGCGCCAGAACAGGGGAACTTTGGTGACAGCACCGGCAATCTCTGCGTGGCCGATCTCCCTCATGGCCTTCACCTGCGCCTCTTTTGAAGGAACTACGAAATTGATCCACTTTACCCGTTTTTCCGGCAGAGCCAGTGCCGTATTGGGAGATATGCCAGTGGGCTCGAGACGTTCCGGCTGGAACGGCAGTGTCTTGATGGCCATTCTGGTGACAATGCCGAGGCATCCGCGAAGGCCTGTATAGCCCCTCAACAGTCCTCTCAGGTCCGGACCGGGGCTTTCACCCCAAAACGGGTCGTCGCTTGTTGCTAAAGACCCCAATCTGAGCAACTCACCGTCTGGCATTACCAACTCGGTGCCAAGTATCCGTCTGTGGGGAAGGCCTATCCTGTGGCTCAAGGGAGACCAGCCATCCCCGATCAAATTAGCGATTGCAGAAGCCTGCGCACCACCGCCTCCGATGACCACGTACGCCCCATGCTTCATGCATTCCTCTTGGATCGGGGAGTAGATCATCCCAGGGCCGACTTCCACATAAAAGTGCTTTTCATCAAGGACAAAGTCGTTCATGCGTTTGAGATCGATCAGCAGTGCGTCTTCCACGTGGGGGTGGGAACGAGCACCGTAAAATCCTGTGCTGTAAGGCACATAGGGAATGTCGTTCCGATAGCAGACCTTGACGATCCTTTGGACCTCCTCCGTCTTGGCCGGCATGATCACACACCCAGGGACCCTGGTCATCACCCGTTCGTATCCCAGGCCGTTTTCGTAACCTCCAGGACCGCTCCTATATGCTTCGCAGATCACCGGATCATCGGAAATATATTGCGGGCCGACGATCGCCTCCAGGATAGTGTAGATTTCTTTGGACAGCGCCATGATTTCGATCTCCTTCTCCGTTAACCTTCAATGGACGACCAGATCACTTCCGAAATGTCCAGGACTTGTACATCGCCGCCGCTGGCTTTCACAGCCTGAGAGAAATTATTCTTGCACCAGGGGCAGGAGGATACCAACGTCTCAGCACCGATCTCCCTGACTTCTTCAAGCCGATGCGCTGCCGCCCAACGTGCAAAATCCGGAAAGGCCTCCTGCACTCCGCGACCGGCTCCACAGCAGAAGGCATTTTCTCTCGTCCTCGGCATTTCCACGAGATCTACGCCCGGGATCGCTTTGAGAATGTCTCTGGGCTGGGCATAAATCCCTCCAGCACCACGCCTTCGCTTGAGTCGAGGCTCCACACAGCCCATCCACTGCCGTTTTCCTTCGTACGGCGTCCACGGCTCGCTCAAACGGCTAAGACTGCAGGAGTCATGATAGGTCACACGAGTTTCAAGCGGCTTTTTCATCTTCAGGTCGCCGTTCTTCACCTTCTCATCCACATACTCCACAAGATGGACAACCTTGAATCCCAAATCATCGGTGGAGATATTCAGAAGCTTCGGATAGTCCACCTTCCACATGCGATAGCCCTCGGCACAACTGGTGAGAAGCGTTGCGGCACCGCTCTTGCGAACTTCGTCCACATTTCTTTGGGCCAAAGCTTTTGCTTCTTCGAACAGTCCTACCGAAAACAGCGTATTCCCACAGCACCATTCGTCAGGCATGAGCATGAATTCTGTTCCGGCAGCCTTCAATATTCTTCCAGTAGCCTGAGCAATTTCTTTGTTCACGTATGACGCCGTGCATCCTACGAAGTACAGCACATCGGCCTTTTGCGCGGGCGAGATCCCCGCGGGCATCCAACCGGTCCGCTTTTCGTGAGGAGCGCCGTACATGTTGTGGCTCTTGGCAATGTTCGCGGCTAGAGTCTTATGTGCCGGCATAGGACCGGCCCCGTCTTTAACCGCCTTGACCCGGAGTGATTCCAGAGATAGCTCGATTTCCAAGTCCAGGTTTCGCTTACACCCTACGTCGCAGGCCCCACACAACGTGCAGGCGTACATGACTTCGAGCGCCTTTTCGTTCCAGTCAAGCCGCCCTTCGGCCATGGCATGCCCGATCCGCATCTTGCCGTATGCTCCGTACGCGTCAAACTCATACTTCGCCGCGCTCGGGCACCGGGTCATGAATTTCGGCCCAGGCATGTACGTATGATCCACCCACGTGCACCCCTTGCACTTGATGCAACGGCTCATGTCGTAGACGAAATTCTGTATATCCGTGACATCGAATTTGAAGTCCGATTGAGGTTTGTAATATCTTACGAGCTCTTCATTGGCCATTGGTGTCCTCCTCCTCAGAAGCACAGGCTCGAAGGATTCATGATGTTGTTAGGATCAAATACCTTCTTCAGCCGTTTGAGCTGACTAACATAAGAGGCTGCCCTCTCGTACACGATAGGAGCCAGATCGCCGTATGGCCGGGTAAACACAGCCCCCTCCTTGAGAAGCTCTGACGCGGCCGTTCTATAGAGAGCCTTTACGGTTTCTTTTTCAGCTTCGTTTCCAGGGTCGTAGAAAAAGCTCAGCTCCGGTCGACATGCTCGGTTATGCTCGATCGGTTGGATGTATGCGCCGATATCGCTGGCCGGATACCCGTATCGAGAAGCGATTTCTCTCGTCTTGTTCACAAATTGCTTGGCCTTGAGCGGCCTCGTGTGGAAAAAGAGACTCTTACAGGCCCCTTTCACCCGACACTTCCAGTGGACGGCACCGGCTGGCCAGGGGTTTCGAAGTATCGGCAGAATCCGGTTCCTCAACCCCGGGAACCCAGGGAGAGAGTCTGCCAATCTGAGCTCTGTGAACTCGTTCTTGATCACCTCAGCTAAAAATCGTTCTTCGTACTGGATCTTTTCTTCGGGACGCCTTAACAGGCCGCTGACCACGAGAATGAGAGTCCAAGATGGAAGGGTCGCCTTCAATTTCTCAAAATCACCAGGCCATTCTTGCGCGAGGATCGCCGCGAGGTTCACGTTGTTCAAGAGAAGGACCTCTTGGCCGATTCTACGCGGAAGGATGCGATAGAGAAAATCGATCGCATAATCGAGATCCTCAATGGGAGCGAGAAGCACTTTGTCCATCTTCGGGATCGACTCGATCTTCAGATTCGTCCAGGTAACCACTCCCATGGTGCCCTGGGCGCACTGGAAAAATCGATAGAAGTCGAGGCCCGGCCCCGAGGGATTCCCTCCTTTTGAAGGAGAGTCGGGATACCCATTGACGCTCGCGGAGCCCATCCTGAATATCTCGCCGGTTGGCCACACCACCTCCATGGCTTGGAGCGGCTCTCCGTAATCGTATACCTGATTGGTGGGCTCCTCCCTTTCCAAGTAGTCGGTGAGCACCGATCGTTCGGCAGGTGGTGTCAATGGCATGATCACCCTGAAGCCTTGCTTCTCCAATTCCTTAGTGAGCTTATCCCAGGAAACGCCGGCCTCGAACCTAACCCGCCGATTTTCAGGGTCGATCTCCAGGATCTTGTCCATTCTTGATAAGTCGAGTACTACCCCGCCTTCCTTCGGAATGGTGGCGCCGTAGAAATGCACCCTCGAGCTGCAGGGCACGACCGGGGTTCGTGTTTCGTTACAGAGTTTCAGGACCTTCGCAATTTCCTCGGCACAAGATGGTTTAACAACGTAATTTGGTGGCCCCGGGGGCGAGTAGCTGAAGTCAGTCGCATACATTTTGAGCTGGCCGGGGTCATCCGAGAAGTTTTCAGCTCCAACGATTTCGGACAATCTCGATTTGACGTCCACTGGTACCCTCCATTTCTTTAGGATTGCCCCAAATTATTCCTGCTGGTCAGATCGAACCCGGAGCTCCGGGTTGCATGAAAGGGGGCCCCCGAGATCGGGGTCCGCGCTATACTTTGGAATCCTGACTTTTGGCGCTTCCGGTCCGAATTCAGTGCATCCGGCGACCCCATGACGGCGCTTCGCCTTGCAAGCCTATCCGTAAGTGCAGAAGGGGGGCGTTTGGTCATAGGGAGGCCTCGTTCCGGGTCGCCGATTTTCCTACGTCGAACGTCTACTCAGAAGAAAGAAGCCCAAAGATATTTTAACGAGTAAGTTTCTTACGTCTTAGTAGTTAACGTATTAACTATCTGCCCGAGAGTACCCGCCGTCGCCAGTGCTGTCAAGTTCTTTCGTCAGGGCGTCGCGCAAAAAAATCTGACTCAGGACAGGGTGCTCCCGCCGACTTCTCGAACCAGAATGGTAGGATACTCATTCCACCATGATCGAGTCGATCAGTTTCAGGGTGGGCTCGTCTTCTGCACGGAACCAGCCAGGAAGTCGTGGGCGTCTCCATCGGTGAGGGCGCGTGCGAGGGGCGGATCCCTACCACCCCTCCATGATTGACAATTTCCTCTCTTGCCTTTAATTTCGTAACAGAAAACTCCCACATTCCCGAAAAGGTGTAGCACCGTGTCTGAATCCGCTTACAAGAGCGATATGAGCATTGACGAGCGAGTCATGATGGCGATCGTGCGGGTCGCTGAGGGCTTTAAGAAGAACTCGTCCGCTCTGTTCAAGAATTGGGGCCTCACGTTCTCTCAATACAACCTGCTCAGGGTCCTGGACGCGTCCGAGAACGGTGAAAACACTATGAAAAACGTGAACAGAATCATGTTGGTTTCGAGCGCGAACATGACCGGTATTGCCAAGAGACTGGAGAAGAGCGGGTTCATCGTCCGGACAAACGATCCCAACGACGATCGATCCAAGAGACTTCAAATTACGCCGGAAGGAACTCAGGTGGTGAAGGCCATCTCCGACCACAAGGAGAGGAGCGTGCGGCGATACCTGATGAAATACTCCGATGCCGAGAAGTCTGCACTGCTGGAAACGCTAAGAGAAATCCTTCGGGAAACCAGGGAGCTCGATTAGAAGTTGTTGCATTTTTCTCAAACGCGTCTGCCACAACCGCTTGTGAGGTAAGGATTCACTCTTGAGCGGGAGGAGAGGATCGCTTAGCAGAAATCATTGACGATTTTGTTCTGTCCGCCGCACATAAGTGAATGCTTACCTTGTGAGGAATTTTTGCCTTGATTCAGGGAACGGAATTGTGATTGTACTGTAATGGTGACATACTGAAGAAATGGTGGCCCGGCCGACGATGTTGAGGTAAGGACGGGTTTGAAACAGACCTGAGGCAAGGGCGGGTCTGAAGGCCGCCCCTACTTGTGCCGCGAGGTTCAATGAGCGTCACCGTTACTGAGCGAGCATCGGAGGGGGAGCATGACCAGGAGGAAAATTGACGGAAAGCAGCTCCTGGCAGACATTCGTACGGGAATGGACGACGCGGGACTGATGAAAAAATACGGTTTTTCTGCCAAGGGGATTCTCCAGCTCATGGGTAAGCTTGTTTCTCAGGGCCACATTACTCCGGAGCAGTTGGCCTCCCGCAGATCGTTGGCCAAGACCGTCTACTTCCCTATCTTCAAGTGCCCTCACTGCAACGAAATTCTCTACACGAAGTCCGAAAACTGCCCACAGTGCGGGGCGCAGATGACCTTGTTGAATAAGTAGCAGGAGCTGGCAGCGGTAACTGGGGAGATGGGAAATCGGCGCACTCCCGAGTGCGGGGACATTTCACACTGGAGGCTGAATCATGGGAAAGGACGAAGATCGGGAAAGCGCCGACATTGACAAGAGTTTCCAACTGTTGGCAGCAGGCTCCAAGATACGGGTTGAGCAGGAGGAGCGCAAGATTCGGGATTCCGCGTGGAAGGCCGCGGATCCCGAGGGGTATAAGAAAGACATGGAACATATGTGCAAGGAGATGTTCGGAGACAGATGGCAGGTGGAATACGAGGCCATGCTGCGAGAGGAGTTTCCGGACAACGAGGGCGCGGGCGAGCATGAAGCCTGACGCTCGGGTGCCGAGGAGCAGATGTCGTCATTCCGTGATTAGGATGTTTGCACGTGCATTGGGGGGCTGTTGGTGCTACTAATAATAAGACAAACATATTAGAAGGATACCTCCTCGGCCTTTACGTTGACACATCGCCGTGATTTTTTTATAGTGAATCTTCCAAGTCGGAAAGTCACTCCCCCATCCAGCCGGAGAAAACATGCGTGTGCTAAGGGCAATTTGCGGGTGGATTGATACGCTCAACGAACGGGTGGGACGTGCAGTAGCGTGGGTGACGTTGCTGCTCGTCTTTGTCGTGTTTGCTGACGTGATCATGCGGTACGCAATGAAGACGAGCTTCGTCTTCACGCAGGAGCTAGAATGGCACCTGTTTTCCTTCATATTTCTGATCGGCGCAGGGTGCACCTTGCTGCGCGACGGCCACGTCCGAGTCGACATCATCTATCAAGGGCTGAGTCCGAAGGGTCGCGCGTGGGTCAATTTCATCGGTGTCGTCTTTTTCCTCATTCCCGGGTGTCTTCTGGTAATGGACACTTCCATCGCGTTTGCGTACACGGCGTGGCAGGTGGGCGAGGGATCTCCTGACCCCGGCGGAATCCCTTACAGGTTCTTGATCAAGGCCACGATCCCGGTCGGATTCCTGCTGTTGCTACTGCAAGGTGTCTCATTGGGGATTAAGAGCTTTTTCGTGTTGATCGGTCAGCAGATGGAGGAGAGCAAATCCTGATGGAATATCTGGCTGGTTGGATGTTTCTCGCCCTGACAGTTCTTCTGATGGCTGGCTTCCCGGTTACGTTCACATTGCTGGGGACAGCCTTTGTCTTCGGTATGATAGGCTTCGGTTACAGTTTCTTCAATCTTCTGCCCTTGAGAATCTGGGGCGTGATGGGGAATGTCACTCTTATGGCGGTGCCGCTCTTCGTATTCATGGGCGTCATGCTGGAGCGCTCCGGCCTGGCTGAAGACCTGTTGGACACCATGGGTCTCCTATTTGCTCGGATTAGGGGAGGATTGGCGGCCTCTGTCGTGGTGGTCGGGGCGTTGCTGGGGGCCTCGACGGGTATCGTGGGTGCCACAGTGGTTACGATGGGATTGCTTTCGGTACCGACCATGCTCAGGCGCAACTACAGCAAAGAGCTGGCAACCGGGACGGTTTGCGCTTCAGGGACGCTCGGTCAGATCATTCCTCCGAGCATTGTGCTGGTTCTGGTGGGCGACATCGTTGGCGTTCCCGTTGGGGACCTCTTCATAGCGGCGGTTCTTCCCGGGATGGTTCTCGTGGTGCTCTTCATCTTGTACATTGTGGCCATCGCATATGTTCGCCCTCATCTCGCCCCTCGTATTGCGTGGGAGGAAGTGCAAGAATTGACAGGAGGAAACTTGGCGAGAAAGGTGGCGGTGGCCCTTTTCCCACCTCTGTTCCTCATTATGGCGGTGCTCGGCTCGATCTTTGCGGGTGTTGCTTCTCCGACTGAGGCTGCGGCCGTGGGAGCAGTGGGCTCAATCCTGCTTACCTCGGCAAATCGCAAGCTCAACATGGCGGTCCTGAGGGAAGTCATGATGTCGACCATGAAGCTCACGTGCATGGTGTTTATCATACTCGTTGGCGCAGCGGCGTTTGGATTGGTATTTCGCGGGCTGGGTGGAGACGGGCTGGTTCGTGAGTTCTTGGGGTCCATAGCTCACGCGTATAGCAAGTGGGCCGTGTTGGCTATGGTAATGGGCCTGATCTTTGTGATCGGATTTTTTCTGGATTTTATTGAAATCACATTCATCCACGTGCCGGTTTTGGCGCCGATTATGATCGAATTTGGATTCGACCCGCTCTGGCTGTGCATCCTCATTGCGGTAAACTTGCAGACATCCTTCCTGACACCGCCGTTCGGGTTCTCACTGTTCTACCTCAAGGCGGTCACTCCGCCTGAAATAACAACGGGCAATATCTACAGAGGGATAATTCCATTTGTCCTGCTGCAGATCGTAGGTCTGATAGCGGTCGTGGCTTTTCCCGCATTAGCCACATGGCTCCCCAAGGCGGTTTTTGGGGGCGGATGACCGGCGGCCGGGTAGTTGTCGGGGGGTAGGCGGCCATCATGCCTGTGGAGGGGGCCCATCGCGCGCCCGATGCGACGAGGGGCGGTGGCTGCGAAGCTCATTCCATTGAACCAGACAGGAGGTTGTTGATGAAGCGAAGGGATTTCATGAAAAAGGCCGGGGTAGTTGCAGGAGCCACAGCCGCGGCGTCCACCGTTGCCGCGCCCACGATCTGGGCACAAGGCAAGAAATATCAGTGGAAGATGGTCACCACGTGGCCTCCTAACTTTCCGGTCTTGCAAACAGGCTCTGAGAGATTTGCAAAACGCCTCAATGAGGTTACGGAGGGAAGAATCAAGATACAGGTTTTCGCCGGCGGGGAGCTCGTGCCTCCTCTGGGGGTGTTTGACGCGGTTTCCGGTGGCACGGTTGAGGTCGGAAGCGGCGCATCGTACTACTGGGCGGGAAAGTGCCCGGCCGGTCAGTGGTTCTCTGCAGTGCCCTTCGGATTCAACCCCCAGGGAATTAACACCTGGTTCTATTCCGGTGGCGGGCTCAAGCTATGGGAAGAGGCCTATGCGCCGTTCAATGTGGTTCCCAGACCGCAGGGGAACACCGGCGTCCAGATGGGCGGCTGGTTTCGCAAAGAAATGAAGACCATGGACGACTGGAAAGGCCTAAAAATGAGGATACCCGGACTGGGAGGTAAAGTGGTTGCCAAGGCTGGCGGGACCGTGGTCCTGCTGCCCGGCGGCGAAATCTTCACCTCTCTGGAGCGCGGAGTCATCGATGCGACCGAATGGGTCGGACCGCTTCACGACCTTCGACTTGGACTGTACAAGGCGGCAGAGTTCTACTACTATCCTGGTTGGCATGAGCCGGGCACCTGCCTCGAGGTCATCTTCAACAAGAAGGTCTACGACTCGTTGCCCAATGATCTGAAGCTCGCCATAGATACTGTGGCCGCGGAGACCAACCTCTGGAGCCTGTGTGAATTCGAGTCTCAGAACGGCGCAGCGCTTCTGGAGCTCATCAACAAACATCACGTCAAGCTCCGAGAGTTCCCTCCCGACATGCTGAAGCAACTCCAGAAGCTGAGCGACGAAGTTCTGGAAGAAGAAGCCAAGAAAGACGCGATGTCCACGAAGGTCCATGAAGCCTTCAAGGACTTCAAGAAGAAGCTTGGACCGTGGGGAACAGTTTCAGAGAAGTCGTACTACGACACCATATTCGGCGAATACCTTCTCAAGAGCCAATAGTCCTCACAATTATCCTGCGGGGGAGCACGGTACGTGACGCTCCCCGCAGCGCTCATGCGCGCTTCGGTGTGCGAAGCCCCAGCATACCTAGGATATCTGCCCGGATGACAGCCAACGCCGGCACGAGGAGCAAAATGAGCCCCGTGGCTGTGAGAAGACCAAAGACCACCGTAATGGTCATGGGCTTCAGGTACTGGGCTTGCACGCTCGTTTCCAGCATGATTGGGAACAGGCCTGCGGCTGTAGAGAGCGTCGTGAGAATGATCTGCCTGAACCGATTCACCGCGCCTTCCTCCAGAGCCTGTTCCAGTGGCAATCCGCGCTCGATGCCGTTGTTGGTTGCTTCGACCAGGAGAAGGGAGTCATTGACGACTATTCCTGCCAGGGCAAGGACTCCAAACATGGAAAGGATCGTAAAATCCATGCCAAAAAGGAGATGTCCTATAGTGATACCGATGAAAGAAAAGGGCACAGCAGTCATGACGATGATGGGGTAGCTGTACGTGCGGAACATATTGACCAGAAGCACGTAGATTAGGAAGAGCGCCACTCCGAGCCCTTTCAACAGGCTGCCCATAGTTTCTTCGGTCTCTCGCTGTTGGCCTTCCAGATTAATATTCACATCGGGGAATTCTCGTTTCAGCTCCGGGAAAAAGCTTTCGGAAAGCGAAGAAATCACCTCTCTGGCATTGGTGCGATCCTCGTCCACGTCCGCAGAAACGGTTATCGACCTTCGACCGTGCTTCCTGACTATGTTCGACGGACCTCTGTATTCCTCGATCTGGGTCACTTCTTTGAACGCTATATCGCGACCACCCTCCACACGGACCCGCATATTCTCCAGGTCACCGAGGGCTGCTCGCTCTTCTTCGGGATAGCGCACGCGAATAGTGACCTCATTCCTTCCTCGCTGCACCTTGAGGGCCTCCTCACCCCAGAAGTTTGCCCTCGTCTGGCGGGCAAGATCGTTTAAGGAGACCCCCAGTTGTCGAGCCCCTTCATTCAGGGAGAGCCGAAGCTCCTTCTTGCCGGGCCTGTACGAATCCTCTACATCTACCACTCCGTCGAAGTTTGCCAGCTCCTTCTTCAAGCTCTCTGAGGCGGCGCGAAGTTGACCGAGATCTTCTCCCCCCAGATCTATCTCAACCGGCTTTCCTCCCGGACGGCCAGCCCGAGCTGAAGAATCGAAAACCAGAGAAATGGCTTCTGGAATCTCTCCCGTCAGCTTGCGCCACGCGGCAGTGATTTCGGCCGAGGGAACGCGGCGCTCTGACGATTCCAACAGCTCAATAGTCACATCCGCGAGGTGAGCCCCTTTTTCCTTGCTGGTCCTTGCCGTGGCCCGTTGGCCGATCGAGGAGAACATGTGGACGATTACCGACTTTCCATCCTCCCGGACGTATTGCTTCTCCATAGCACGGGCAGCAGCCTCCAACTTCTCCACCAGAGACTGCGTGGTCTGAAAGCTTGTTCCTTCAGGCATGACTATGCGCGCAGCGATCCTGTCGGAGTCCATCCTCGCAAAGAACACGAATCCAATTCTGCCCCCTGCCACGAGGCCCGCACACAACATCAGCAGAGCAATGGTTGCGGCGAGGAGGGGGTATGGTTGGCGTACAGCGAATCTCACGGACGGGAGAAACAGCCGCGCCACAAACCAATCCAGTCCGTGCTGAACTCGGATCCTCACGCGCTCCGCGATCGCCAAGGGGTGCCATTTGCGGGAAAGGTCTTCACGGGGCTTCATATGAGCCAGGTGAGCTGGCAAGATTACCAGCGCCTCGGTCAGCGAAACAAGGAGCACGGCCACGATCGCCATGGGAAACACTGCCATGAATTTCCCCATGGTGCCGGGAATAAACAACATGGGCAAGAAAGCCACTATGGTGGTAGCAACGGAATTCACTACCGGATAACCGATCTCCGCTGTTCCTTCAACCGCCGCGACCTCGGGGTTCTCTCCCCGGCTGATTCTGGTGAACACGTTTTCTCCGATGACAATAGCGTCGTCCACCACAATTCCGAGGACCACAATGAACGAATACATGGAAACCATGTTGAGAGAATGATTGAAATGATCCAGGACGAGGAACGATCCGAGTATGGAGATCGGGATGCCCATTGCCACCCAGAACGCGAGTCTCAGCCGCAAGAAGAGCCCTAGAATGATAAGCACCAGGACCAGGCCCTGAAGAGCATTTCTGGTCATGAGATCAAGTCTGCTGCGGATGTAGACCGAATCGTCGTCCCAGACTATCATCCGCACGCTTGGGGGAAGCGTTCGGCCCTGTTCCTTGACGTACTGCTTGACCTTGTCCGAGATTGCTATGGCGTCCTGTGCGGACGTTTTGTCTACAGCCACAAGGATTGCAGGCTTGCCGTCCATGCGAGTCTGGAGATCTACATCCTCAAAGGTATCCGTAATTTTCGCTATACGGTTCAGAGGAACCGTCGTGCCATCCGGGCTGTACACTACGACTAGATCCTCGAATTCTTTCGCGGTGTATCGCTGCCCTTTGGTTCTGAGCAAGACTTGTCCCGATTCCGCTTTAAGAGTTCCTGCGGGCAGGTCCAGAGTGTTCAGCCGGATTAAGTCTGCCACGGCTGGTAACGTAAGCCCATACTTGCGGAGGGTGTGCTCGGGAATTTCGATGGCGACTTCGTATTCCCGGTTTCCGACCAGCTCTACCTGAGAGATTCCTTGCATGGCAAGGAGGTCGTTCTTGACTTTCTCCGCCAAGGCTGTGAGGACGTGTTCAGACGCATCCCCGTACACTGCCACCTTGATCACCGGAAACTTGGCTATGACTTCTACTGTGACAGGCCGCTCCGAATCTTTGGGAAAGGTGTCTATCTGATCGACCGCATTCTTGACCTCGTTGACCACACGGCTCACATCCGCTCCTGCCTCGAGCTCCGCCGTTACAGTCCCCCGTCCCTCTACAGCGACGGAAGTGATCTTCTTAATGTCCCGTATTCCCGTTATCTGCTCTTCAATCTTGGCACAAATGGATTCCTCGATCTCCTCGACCGATGCTCCTTTGTACACGACCGAGACTTCCACCTGATCCAGGGAGAATATGGGGAACATCTCTCGGCGCAAGCTCCATGCGCTGAGAAGTCCAGTCACGAGCAGGAAG
The DNA here is from genome assembly GCA_040753915.1 of Thermodesulfobacteriota bacterium. GTDB lineage: Bacteria > Desulfobacterota > Desulfomonilia > Desulfomonilales > Desulfomonilaceae > JBFMDN01. The sequence goes on from JBFMDN010000076.1 coordinate 21,531, forward strand.
ATCATGAGGACGTTGGCCACGACCGGCCGCGAGACACTCCACTGTGCGATTGCCCGCAACATTACGGGATATTCCTGATCTCTTCAGGTGACATCATGCTACCTCTGCCGTTCGTAGCCCCATTCCGGGAATGGGCACGGGAATAGGCGACAAAATGAGCTTGTCGCCCATTTTCAGTCCATTCGAGATTATCGCCTCTTCTCTCAAAAGCGCCTCAACCTTTACTGGCCTAATTTCGAGCTTTCCGTCATTAACGAGGTAGACGCTCCCCCCATGGAGGGCGCTTCGAGGGACCTTGGCCACGTTCCTGAGAACGGCTCCCTGAATCTTGACCGTAACGAACATTCCTGGCATGAGAGGAGGAGAAGAGCCGGGCTGGACATCCTTCAACGGATTCTTCACCTCCACCACTATGGGAATTGTCCGAGTCGCGGCATCGAGAGCGCCTTTCAACCGGGTCACCTTCCCTTCCCACGTCTTGACACCGCGGGCCCATCTGAAGCTTACTTCCGCGGCAGGACCATGCCTCCTCATCCAGTCATTCATCTGGGCAAGATCTTCAAGCGGCGGGAGCTGGTTGCGGGTTTCCTCGTCAATCCAGTGAGCCATCTTGGTTGGCGAGAAGTTCACAACTATCTCCATGGCGGACGTGTCATACAAAGTTGCCAGCTTTTGCCCTACTTGCACGTACTGACCCTGTTCAACGGACTCTTCCTGCACTCTTCCCTCAAATGGCGCAAAGATCTTGGTCTTCTCCAGCTTGATCTCTGCCAGCTCCTTCTTTACCCGAGTTGCCTTGATCTTCGCCTCAACCAGGTCTTTCTGAGAGTTGAGAAGCGCCAGAGCATTCTGCTGATTTACCACCGAGACTTCTTTCTGCTTGGTGTCGATCGCTTGTCTGTCCACTTCGCTCTGTGAGATGGATCCACTTTCCAGGAGCTTCTGTTTCCTGTCCAGCTCCATCTTGGAGAGCTGGAGACTGGAGACTTCAACGTCCAGATGCCGCGTGATATTCTCTTGTTCCTGGTCGAGCTTGGCCTTTTCGGCCGCTAACTGAGCCAGTTCAGCTTCTGACTGGGCCACGCTCAGCCGATACTCCCGCGGGTCCACCTCGGCGAGCAACTGGCCCTTGCGAACGAAATACCCTACTTGCATGACGTCAGAGACGTACACGAGCGTTCCCGCAACTTCGGCCGTCAGATCGAGTACCGTCTTAGGTGAAACCGTACCGCTTTCCTCTATGGTAGTATTGAAGTCTCCCAACGTGACATCCATCACCCGTACGAGAGGACGTCCGGCTTCTGCGGGAGCCTGAGGAGGGGCTGGCTTGGTCATCTTCAGAGCACCGAATCCGACCGCACCAGTTGCGAGAATTGCCAGACACACTCCTATAGTCTTCATACGCGACCTCATGTCCTGCCCTGTTCCTCCACCCGATCCGCGATTGTCGGCCGCAGATCTCTCAGGCTTCACCTATCCTTGAGAAACACCGGCGTATTCTTCGTGAAGCATAACCTTCCCTTGTCGAACTATCAACAGTGTGCGTCAAGCCTCGGAAGGATCCCTGGACCATCGGCTCTGTATCCAGCGACGCACATAGTCCTGGTAGCGGAAGAGGAGAAAACCCGCAACGAGCGGCAGCATGGTCGCGAGGAAGAAAAAGAAGGCAACCGACGTGAGCTCTACATGGAGATAGTCTTCGGCAATGCGACTGAAGTCCATCCAGTGACCGCCTCCTTTAGCCTGCTCGTACTCGAAGCGTGCCTCGGTGCTGGTCATCAGCCGATAGGCAAAACGAAGGTCCGTAAACACGACAAAGAAGCTCACTGCGGCGTACAATGGCCTCTCAACCGAATGCACGACAGCCGCGCCACTCAATGCTCGATAGAAAAAGACGGCAGCAATGATCAGCTCCGTACCATGGCCCATGGAGAGAATTACAACCTCATGCATAAAAGTGGCGGACAGAATTGCGTGCACGACGAGAAGACTTACCAGCAGGATCACTGTGCCCACGTTTTTCCTGAACGAATACACAAGGAATCCAGCAAGCAGATACATGGACATCAACAACATGAGGGACCTCTGGCCGTGGATGGTCACTCCGCCTCCGTATTGCAGGTCAAAGGCCGGAGCGGACGGATACGCGAATATCCACCCTGTCAGAAAATGACCCATTTCGTGGATCAGCACGACAAAAGTCAAGAAGATGTGGTTCAAGAGGGGAATGGACAAGACGATGAGAGCGGCTATCAAGCCTCCGCCCACGACGAGCCAGTCTTCCTTGTCCATACTCCGCGCTTCGGGCCGGGCATCATCATTTTCGTCTTCCACCTCGGAGAATCTCAGCTCTTCGTCTACTGGATCCCCTAACAGCGGAGCAGCGTGCTCCGACAGCCTGCTCGCCTCCCCTGAGGCAGATGTCCTGGCGACCCGGCCGCCAGATTGTCTCAGGCCCATTTGCCCCCTGCGGCAGCGTTCCCCATCTCGCACATCACACCTGTCCCGCTCTCTGGCCTGGGCGATGGATTTCGGAGCACTCGACCGGTGATCGCCCTTGATTTCCGACCCCGCATGAATTCCGATCTTGGAAAAGATCACTCCGCAACGGAGGCACTCTTCGTTGGAGTCCGCCTGGGTGAGTCCGCACTTGGGGCACTTCATCAATCTCTCCTCAGATACGCTGGGTTGCCTGCAATCCGGCGCCGGCGAATGCCTGAAGCCAAGGTCAGCAACCCCGGATGATCAGCACGCCTGCAACCAGGAGAAACACTCCGACGAGTCGCCATTCGTCGAACGGATGAACAGAGTAGCCCATCCATCCGTAATGATCGAACACTACTGATGCAAGCATCTGGCCAGCAACCATCGAGGCCATCAGCGTAGCGGCTCCCAATTTGGGAACCAGGAATATAGTGGCTGCAACCAGAAAGGCGCCAAGGCAACCGCCGGTCCACATCCACCACGGAAGCGACACGAGGGAGGACAGAGCGGGCCAGTGGAGTCGGGCAATTGCCGCGCACGCCACGAGGCTCAGCGTGCCAACTGCGAACGAAATGAGCGCAGCCATCATGTTCCCATTTACGACTCCACTCAACTGACTGTTGATCCCCGCCTGAGTGGGTGCGCACGCCCCTGCGACAAAGGCAAGAAGAACATAGAAGAATTCCATCATCCGAAGTCCCTCGCTTCAGTTCAGGCCCATGCACTCGACCGGCCTCATTAGATCACGGAGGCGCTAGTATAATATGGAAATGTCTCATGGCGCCACTGGCTGATGGATTATATTCTAAGAAGCGATAGTCGTCGGTACCAAACCGAATGAGAGGATGTAATGCCCGAGCTGAATGTTTTCTCTGCGTGCTTTTTTGCCGTTTTTATCCTGCAATACTTGTCCTCCGTGTGGATAGAGAAGCTCAATCTCGCTCACCTCAACCGAGTGGGCGACACGGTCCCCCCGGGGCTCCGTGGTCTTGTCGATTCTGAAAAGCTCAAGCGCATGAACGCGTACACGGTGGACAGAAGCCGCTTGTTTCTCGTGGAGAAATCCGTCGCGGACGCCGTCCTCGCTGCGCTCCTTCTTACGGGATTTCTTCCCTGGTTTGGGAACTATGCTTCTTCTGCGGATTTCTCGGAAACAGTGGCTGGATTCCTGTTCTTTCTCTTGGTGGGGGCCATCTTCTCAGTGTTGGGCATCCCGCTGGGTTGGTATCGCACCTTTGTGGTGGAGGAAAGATACGGGTTCAACCGGTATGATACGAGAACCTGGCTCCTGGATCTCGCCAAGAGCGCGGCCCTTTCCATTGCACTCCTCGCGGTGGTGCTGATACCGGTCCTGTGGATGATTCGCGCGTATCCCGCCACATGGTGGCTGCTGGCTTTTCTGTTTGTCTCCCTCTGCGAATTCGCTCTCATGGTGCTGTACCCCGTTCTCATCGCCCCGATTTTCAATACGTTTCGCCCCCTGGTGGACAGAGAACTGGCCGACAAAGTTGAGGAATTGGTAGAACGCGCGGGAATGAAGAGTCGGAGCATTGTTGAGATGGATGCCGGCCGTCGGAGCACACATTCCAACGCGTACGTTGCAGGACTCGGTAAAGGCAAGCGAATCGTGCTTTTCGACACGTTCGTCGAAAGGCATTCTCATGATGAGATTCTGGCCGTGCTCGCCCACGAGATTGGACATTCGCGACTCAACCACATAATGAAATCCTTTGCCTGGACGTTTATTGGGACCCTCGCTGGCTTCTATCTGATGTATCGCCTCATGAACGAGCCGTGGGTCTACGAGACCTTCGGCTTATCCCGATCTCAACCGTACCTCGCTCTGTTCGTCGTCGGAGTCGGTCTTCGCAAGCTGGGATACTTCTTCAAACCCATTGCTGCCGCGGTTTCGCGCATGTTCGAACGACAGGCCGACGCCTTTTCGGCAGCCTTTCAAGGATCCGGTGAGGACCTGGCGTCCGCGCTGAAGAAGATGGCTGCCCACAACCTGTCCAACCTCAATCCTCACCCCGCGTACGTGTGGTTCCATTACTCGCATCCACCGCTGCCGGAACGGATCGCAAGCCTGAAAGATGGGGGTCAGGTCTTGTTTTTTGATCTCCATCCCGCTGATAGACGTTCGCGACTGGGCCGTTGGAAGCGATCTTCCAATAGCGCTTAATCATCTCACAGCCCGAAAAGATGGCTTTGCCGTTTTCGTTGTGGATGGCCTTACTTGGGGGGCGATCTCTCCCTTCGGCGCTGGTCCCGTGGCGCGGCACAATCGCTATTCTCATGCGTACGGCCTCATCAGTAATTGCTTCCCGTATCTGAGAGAGAAGATACTCCCACACGGAGATCCCTTGCCCCAACGACAGGCCGCCCCCTCCTCTCGACCGACTCTTGTCACGAGTCCGGTCCAGCTCGGAATGGGACCGGACAATCGTCACGGCTTATGAGCTCTGTCTCCTCCCGGATGGTTTGTGCAGTGCCCTGTTTTCAGAACACTCGGCGATGCAAGCGATCGTGGGCACCTCCTGGATCGCGGGTCAAAAAAAGTGAAAAACCTCGTTGTTCTTGAGAGATCAAGAAGATAGAATGCTTTTGTCAAAACGATTCTATCACCAACGAGGTGACGTGATTATGACACAAGGGCTCCTTCCTTTC
>JBFMDN010000077.1:0-26306 GCA_040753915.1 Thermodesulfobacteriota bacterium
GACATACGTTTGGAGGGGGAGTGCCACACGACCCAAAAACGACCTCATGCGTAGGCCACAGACGCTTGCATGAGAACATTACAGGGTCCACACGACCCACACGTCATCGTAGACCGTGGATTCTGGGACATGGCTTCCATTGACATCAATCGGGAACTGCGATAAGGAAGCAGGAGTCTACGAACGTTCGATGATTGTCTTGCACGGATCGGCTAACTGCTCGTTGAAGGGAGAAGAATCGCCGCGTTGGGGAACTTGAAGAACCCTGTGGAGGTTGGTTTTTGCCTTTAAGACAGGAAGAGCTCCGAGCAAGAATGCGTCAACCACGTCCGCCCTAAGAATACTATTATTCCAGTGAAAGCTATAAATCTTCCGACAGAAACGTTCCTCGACCTTTTCTCGTGGGGCGCCGCGTTGATTCTCCCTGACAAGTCAGTGCTTGGCATGAACGAGCGGCTGGCCTACTTGATCGGCGGCAGGAAAGAGGGGCCATGTCACGAGGTCTTGGCGGGTCTTCCCGAGCCTTGCCCCTTCTGTCCGTTTGAAGAGCTCGCATCAACGCCAGGCACGGCGATTACAAACCAGTTCCACATCAGGCACGGGAAGAAGTGCTCCGTGAATGTCCGCTGTCTGCGAGAGATCATCGGCGAAAACAGAATAGTTGAAACGGTGCGGCCGCTGGAACGCACCGACCAAGCCGAGGATTTCGAAGTCGATTGCCGGAAGACCATGCCGCTGTTAAACAAGCTCTCCGGGCTGTTGCAGGTCAGCCGAGAGCTGCTCGCACCCGTCCCGCTGTCGAAACGGATCGAACGGGCGGTAACAGCAGTGTTGTCTTCGTTGACCGATCCGGAACACTGGTCCTGTTGGGTTGAGCTGGATGGCGAGGTCTTCGGTGAACCCGGGAGAACGCCAGACGGAAACGAGGTCTCGTACGACCTAGAAGCAGAGGGGAAGTCCAGGGGCCGCTTGGTATGTCGGTGCTCAACCGAGCCGATCATGCCTCCGGAAGACGCCTATTTCTTGGAAGAAGCGGCCAACCTGATAGCGCGGCAGGTGATCATTTCCGATTTGGAGACGGCGCTTCGCCAGTCAGAAGAGCGTCACAGGAAACTGGCAGCGAATCTTGCCAAGGAAATGTGGAGCAGGACCGAAGCGCTCGCCAAAGAAACCGGCTACCTGGGAGGCATTCTCAAGTGCTCCGATGACATGATCATAACCACAGACCTGGAAGGCCGCATTGTGGAGTTCAATCCCGCTGCCGAAAACATGCTGGGGTACGGCGCCGAAGAGATCCAGGGTCGTAAGGCATCGGAAGTCTGGGTGGAAGCGGGAGAGCGTGAACAGCTCATGGAAGAAGTGCGAGCTACCGGCGCTATACGGAACTATCAGACGCGTCTGCGGTCAAAAACGGGAGAGATCCGCGAGATCTCTTTGACTCTGAGCCAGTTGAAAGACTCCGAAGGCCGCATCCTCGGCACAGTGGGAATCAGCAAAGACGTGACCAAGGAAAATGCTATCCGCCGAGAGCTCGAGAGATTAAACCAAAACTATCGTGAGACCATCCACTTCATCAGCCACGAAACAAAGAATTCCCTCATCGTGATCAGCGGCTTCGTGCGAAGGCTGTTGGAGAGCGAAACAGACCCTTCGCGTAAGGAGCAACTGGGAATCGTGTACCATCATTCGAAGTTCCTCGAGGCCATGAGCCGCGATTTCTTGATCATGGCGGAGCTCGAGCACGGCACGCTCCAGGTTCGCAAAGAGCTGATTGCAGACTTTTACCACGAGGTCATTCTTCCGGCAATGATTGGCCTTAAAGAGCGATATCCCGATTCATTCGAGAGCTATGATGCGAGTATGGGTGGAGTGGGGGCCATCAGCCTGATGGGAGATCGAAATCTTCTCGAGATTGTTTATCGTAACCTCTTTGGGAACGCACTCAAGTATCGTGCTGGCGAAGGGAAGGTTGCCTACGGTGTCAGAGACTTGGGTGACCGGTATGAGTTCAACGTCTGGAATGCCGGGCCGGGGGTCGAGCAGGACCAAGTTGAGAAGATCTTCGAGAAATTCTATCGCGTTACAAGCGAGGTCACGCGTGATAAGCGAGGGACCGGCCTAGGCCTGTACAACATCAGGAAAATAATCGAAGGGCACGGCGGTCACATCTGGTGCGAAACGAATCCAGGACATTGGATCAATTTTCTCTTTCAGCTCCCCAAGCAGTAGCATCAAGCGCGGCGGACCGAGCCTCGAAGCAACTGTCGCGGGCTTCAAACCCACGCTTCCCTCGAGACACGTCCAAGACAAGAATACCGGCGAGACGCCGGTGCTACGGAAGAGTCGTGGCAGCCGGCGGCAGGGGCAAGTCTCAGAAAATGTCTCAAGCCCATGAGCAAGTAGCACCGAGGCAAGAAGTAGGCCAGCGCAACATACCGAAATCGTGTTGCCTCAGAATGAGACTCATCCACTCAGGAATGCAACGTGCCACGATGTTGGCACATCTCGGAGTTTCCAGACATTTCCTTCATACCTGCCCTCCCCCAAAAAGGAGCTGGCGCAAGTGCGTAGCAGTATTTGCGAAACAGCGTCCTGCGATTCCCAGTTTGTGGCGCCGTCAGCGCAAGTGGACGAGAATCTGGTCAATTGTTCTGGCTTTCCAATACCTTCCTGACAGCGGGTGGGATGAATATTCCCTGGAGATCAAGCTTTTTCAGCGACTTGCACAGGACTCTGATCTTCTGATCGCGAGAATCTCTGCGGTTGAGGAGGATCATAGGCTTCCCCGCCAACCTGCAATACCCGCCTTCGCTTCTCACCAATCCCTGGCAGAGATTTTCGTACCGCAGCTCTACACCCAGGCGGCGAGCTATATCTTCGAGATGCTCCAGCAAGCAGGTCTCATTCATGTGGTCGTCTCTCCTGGACAGCCCCGGTTAATCGGTCCCGCATCTTTTGTCAAGACAAAAAACGGGCATATGGGAAGCGGAAAAGACTTTTGGCATCGGGTATAACCCTTCGGTCACGTAACATAAGACTCACAGGAGATAAAGCCGCCGCGGTAGATTTACTCGGCCGATGGAGATCCCCGAAAAAGCACAAAGAAATCGCTGCCTCCAGACTCTCTGCACTCTCTCTCGTGGTGAACATGTTCACACAGGGCGATGCTACCCGGGCAGTGGTCGCGATGGGTGGGGAGGTAGCGGCATCGGGTGCTCTCACACCAAACCTCAATAAATCCCTCGTTGGCCAGCATTTTCAGTTGCATGAGCTCGAGCCCCTTGCCTCCCGCGTTGAAGTCAAAGGGCCTTTTTGTAGAATAGCTCTCTGTGGCTTGTGTGTGATGGAAAGCCTCAAAAATGTATGGCTGATCCTCTCGGAGAATGCCCACCCCCCGGTCTTCGACGCGCAACAGAGGGCCCGACGGAGATCTCTTTAATGAAACCGTCACGGTGCCTCCGTCCGGCGTGTTTTCAATTGCATTCTTGACCAATGTCTGGAGAGCTCTCTTGAGCACATCCGGATCTATGGCCGATGTGTCAACGGGCTGCAGCTTGTGGAGGAGCGCAACGGATCGACTCGAGCTTCTCTTCCGAAGGGTATCCAGGCAGTCCAGGACAAACGAAATGACCGGAAAGGGCCTTGGCGTGTACTGACTGGGCGCCACGATCTCCTGCACAATCCTTTGCACCTCAGTCAAGCGAGTCAGATTCCTTTTTATCCTGGCCAGGCATTTTTGCCTTTCTTCCGGAGGGACATTGTGTCTCTCCAGTCGCGCCAACGATGCGTCTATGATCGCGAGCGGGGTGGTCAGCTCATGAGATAGGTGGTTCACTGCCTTTTGCCGCGCCCTCTGCATCGACTTCCACGTTGTTATGTCACGAAGGATAACCAGAATCCCTACTGGTTTTCCTCGGTGATCAAGATACCGAGAGGAGCTGAGACTTACATCCAGCAGGTTTCCATTCTTGGTCATCCTCCTCGTCTCAAAGCCGCTCACCGGATTTCCGTCCTGAATCAGACGGTTGATCTGCGCGAGAGAGTTTTCTCTCTCCGAGTCGGGCACGAATGGTATCGGTTTGCCAAGGACATCCTCTTTGGTCCATCCAAACAGACGGGTGAACGAATCGCTTACGTATTGTGCGTTTCCGTCCAGATCATACATGATGATTGCGTCCGATGAGGAGTTTATTGCATTGAGGAGCGCGTGGAGCAGCTCTTGAGTCTTCTTCGATTCTACCTCACTGCGTCCGAGTTGAGCGATAAGCTCCCTGAGCTCAACTTGTGGACAATCGCGTAATGCCGAATGGTCAATTCGATCTATCATTCTCTCAACCTCTCCCGGCTGCCCGATGCTCATACTGCAAGGGCATGTCGCCTTACGAAGGCTCTTCCATCGATCTCCGCGTGCTGCCGTGTTATCTCTTCTGTCCGGACTCGCCGATGGCTATGTATGAAGTCTAACGCACAATCGGTCGGCAGGCTAGCGCGCGCTGGCGGCGGGGCTTTGTTTCCTGACGAATCTATGATGACGATGGTCTGTGAATAGGCCACTGGCCTGGTCTGGATCGAGCACGCGAGTTTAAGAAGTGGCAGGAGGATCAAGAAACAAGACCTGACCCCTTGTCTCCTGTTGGGAGATAGATCTTGAACGTGGTTCCCTTGCCCGGTTCGCTATGGCAATCAATCTGTCCTCCGTGTGCCTGGACGATGCCATAAACCATGGCCATACCCAGGCCAGTTCCGTGTCCGGGCTCCTTTGTCGTAAAGAAGGGCTCGAAAATGCGGTCTCGCGTATCTTTGTCCATTCCGTGACCGTTGTCGGAAACCGAGAGAACCGCGTAGATACCTGGTTCGAGGCAAAAATGGCACTTACAATCGATCTCATTGAGAGTCAGGTTTTCTGTCTCAATGATGAGCTTCCCTCCGTTGGGCATTGCATCCCTTGCGTTTAAGGCAAGGTTGACGAGTACCTGCTGAATTTGGCCTGAATCCGCGTTGACGCGCTCGAGATTTTCTGCGAGACGGAGCTCGATCTCTATCATCTTGGGTAGTGTCCCGAACAAGAGCCTCCCGGCCGCCCGGACCTCTTCGTTGAGGTCCAACGGTCTCAGATTGGTCTCCACTCTGCGGCCGAAGGTGAGAATCCGTCGTACCAGATCTGCGCCACGGTCAATCGCTTCCTTGATTATCCGGAGATCGGCGTATCCAGGCTGGTTTTCGTCGCCGTCCATGAGCAGCAACTCCGTGTATCCCATAGCGATCGTGAGAATGTTATTCAAGTCGTGAGCTATGCCACCGGCCAGTGTGCCGATGGATTCCATCTTCTGGGCCTGGAGAAGCTGCTGTTCAAGGGTTCGGCGCTCCTCTTCTGCACGTTTCCTGGCCGTAATGTCTGCAATGACCCTTATGGTAAATCGTTTGCCTTCTTCCGGGACTCGATGGAGTCCCACACACAGGTCGGCCCAGAGGAGAGTCCCGTCCTTGCGGAGAAATCTCTTTTCCAGTCGATAGTATTCCATGTGCGCGGTATTCAGGAGATCAAACTGCTGCTTCGAGCATTCGACATCGTCGGGGTGTGTGAGATCCGCCACGTTCATTCCATTAAGCTCTTCCGCGGTGTACCCCAGCATAGCGAGAAAAGCTGCGTTGGCCTGGACTAGTCGACCGCTGTCGTCTACCAGGGTAATCCCCACGCCGGCAGTGTTGAAAATGACACGATATCGCTCCTCCGATTCCCTCAGCGCTTTCTCGGTCCTGGCACGCTCCGAAATTTCCTTCCTCAGCGCCTCGTTCACCCTTTCAAGGTCTTCTGTGCGGTTCTTTACTTTCTTTTCCAGATCATTTCGCGCCCTTTCGAGTGATTCGAGAAGCTCGCGGTTCTCGAATCTCAGCTTCAGGGATTGGATACCGAAAGAGTGCAGGTACCGACCCATGACCAGGATCACAACGCAGTACATCAGGATGACGAGACCAATCGCCCTGTGGACGCTGTCGCCTTGGTAGAAGAAGCGGCCCGCCAGTGGAACAAGCACGAGAATGACAGCGGGAATGTAAGTAACCCTGGAAGGCCAGAAGGCAGACACTGCGCCGCTACTTATCATCGCAATGGCAATGGCGAGAAGGAACTGATGGGGCATTGAATGGGAGGGAAAGAGGACGATCCCGGCCATTGCCCAGAGCATGGCGCTTAGAGCCGTTCCCACTGCAAATTTTCGCTCCCACGCAGGAGCGTCGTCCGACCTGGGCAAGGTCTTGAAATAGGAACTGATCAACAAATGTCGTGGTACTTGGGCTGCCACGAATATGGCGAGCCACATTACCAGGTACGGGCGAGCAACGACGCCGGACAAAGCAATAGTCACTGTGAACGCGGCTGCCAGCGCCCCATAGAGGGCTGCCCTACCCTGGTGATGGAGCTGATGAATTCTGGCTGCACAAATCTCCATGCGGGACAGGGACGGAGAGAACGAATGGCCCTCCGGCTCAAGATCCTGGCTACTCACGATCGAACCTCCCGCAAACGGTCAGGTACGGCTTCCATTTTCGAGTGCGAAGAACGTTCCTGGTAACACCTTTCCGATCAGCGGCTCGGTCTTCGTAGAGGGGTTTGAGTCTCTGATGCCAGAAGTATAGTCTTCTTTGACGTGTGGGATCGGCCGTCAGCACACCGGCTCGTATAAAGCCCTTGGAATTTGCGGGAAAACACCCTCTTATCGGTTGGATCACGTCCCCAGCACAGCCACCCCTGTGATCTCGGCTCACAACGGGAACGATTCCAATCAATTGATCTGCTCAGTAGCCACGACCTCGTTGGCACGCCCGCTCCGTGATCTTACTGGCTCAACTTTTCTTCTCATCGAGAAAGACGTACTGCATAATCATAGTGGCTCGCGCCGAGACTAACGGCCCGCCTGACGATGCCAACATCACGAGGGGATCGAAGCCCACCCCTGCGGCGGGATTCTCTGCACGATCTTCACCTCGCTCCGCGAGTCACCCGTCTCCTTGTTTTGAGCTCCTTTCCAGACAAGGGCGCGGTGAACCTCTTCTCCACTGATGCCGACAAGCTCAGTGCGACCGATTGCACTGTACCGCACCCCAATGGTAAGGGTCAACTCTTATCTCTGTCGCTGCGCGCCCATTCCGTCACGCTCGGGTAAGGGCACATTCTGAGAGGATTTGTGCCATGGAATCGGTTCGTCATTCGTGCTTCGCCTCCGTGGGCCGGGAAAGATTCTTGACCATATGAGTCAAAATGGTTAGAGTTTGTTTTCACTGCCGCGCATAAGGAAAAGGCATGTGGGGAGGTGTAGGATGGCTGATTTCAAAGTGAATAAGACCTTCGCGGAGATAAATGAAAAGATAAAAAGGGGCGAAGCCGTCGTCGCCACCGCGGAAGAGATGATCGAGATCAGGAGAGAGCTCGGAGCCATCGGGGCTGCTCAAAAGGTAGATGTGGTGACCACCGGTACATTCGGAATCATGTGCTCTTCAGGGGCTTTTCTGAATTTCGGTCACACGAAGCCGAGGATTAGAGCCTCCAAAGTCTATCTCAATGGGGTGGAGGCCTATGCAGGCATCGCGGCCGTTGATTGCTACATCGGCGCAACTCAGCTCAGAGAAGACGATCCTATGAACAAGGTGTTCCCCGGGCGCTTTCGATACGGTGGCGGCCATGTGATAGAAGATCTGGTTGCAGGCAGAACGGTCCGACTCGAGGCTCTCTCCTACGGGACGGACTGCTATCCGAAACGATCCCACGAGGCTACGGTAACACTGAAAGACTTGCCGGACGCGGTACTCTTGAATCCACGCAATGCGTATCAGAACTACAACTGTGCGGTGAACCTCTCCAAGAAGACGATATACACGTACATGGGAATTCTGAGACCCGAGCGGATGAATGCAAATTACTCCACATCCGGCCAGTTGAGCCCGCTCCTCAACGATCCGCTTTACAGGACTATCGGTATTGGCACTCGAATTTTCCTCGGGGGAGGGGTCGGATATGTCATTGGGGCAGGGACTCAGCACAACCCGAATGTGAAGAGATCGGAAAACGGTGTTGTAATGGGAGGAGCCGGTACCATTTCCGTCCGAGGAGACCTCAAGGGCATGTCGCCGCGATTTCTCAGGGGTGCATCTTTGACCGGATATGGCTGCTCTCTGAACACGGGAATCGGCATACCTATTCCGATTCTCAATGAAGAGATGGCCATGTTCACGTCAGTCTCGGATGAAGAAATATTGGTTCCTGTGGTCGATTATGGGGCAGACTACCCTGAAGGTGCCGGGCAGGCGCTGGGGTACGTGACCTACGCTCAGCTCAAATCGGGAGAGATTTCCGTGAATGGCAAGAAGGTGACCACTGCCCCCCTCTCGAGTTACTCGGCAGCACGAGAAATTGCGGGTATTCTCAAAGAATGGATAAGCTCAGGCCGATTCCTGCTCGGAGAGCCTCAGGAGACGCTCCCATCGGCCCCGTTCGAGGGATTCAAGAACCTGACATGAATGAAACGATAGTGTTTCAGTCGCGAGATTACCGGGATTTCGATCAGAGCGGGGGCTTCAAGGCGTTCCGGGTTGCGGTAGAAACTTCAGACCTCTACGTGAAAGCGCTCGTGTCTCTCGAAAGGGAAACCGAAGCGCTGATCAGGGAATGTCGATCCCAGATCGAATGGGCGATATCTCGCAGGCCGGAATTTCTCACAAGCCTCGTGCCCGTGGAAGAAGATCCGGCCGATCCTCCACCAGCGGCTCGCATGGTCAGGGCAGGCCGAAAGGCCGGTACAGGACCCATGGCCGCTGTGGCAGGAGAGGTGGCCGACTATGTAGGCCGAGGCCTTCTCAAATGGTCCAAGGAGTTGATTGTTGAAAACGGCGGCGATCTGTTCATCCAGGTGGAGAGACCTGTGATGGTGGGGCTGTATGCAGGATCATCTCCATTCACCGGCAGAGTGGGGGTCCGTATTCAGCCGACGGTAATCCCATTGGGTGTGTGCACGTCTTCCGGGACGGTCGGGCCTTCCCTGAGCCAGGGAAAGGCCGACGCCGCAACGGTAATATCTCATGATGTCGCTCTGGCTGACGCGGTGGCAACGGCCCTGGGAAATCGCATCGTACGGCCCTCCGATCTCAAGCCCGCACTGAAGTGGGCCCTGGATATCAGCGGAGTAATGGCAGCCGCAGCGATTCTGGGTGACACTATTGCCGCACAGGGCGATATAGAACTGGGACCCATCGCATGATTCGGGACTTATGCAACGGACTTGTCCGCAAACTTCCGCTACGGGACGCGTGTACCCAGCGGCGGCCGAAGAGGTGATGAAATGGCTTCACGAAACGTATTGCTCATTTTCAAAGCAGACATCATGTACAAGCCGGTGATATATAGACTTGCTACGGATTTTGCGCTGGTTTTCAATATCCTGGAAGCGAAGATACTGCCCCGCAAGGAGGGGCGCATTCTGCTGGAGTTGCGGGGGGAGGAAGGGCTCATTGAGCGGGGCATACAATTCCTCAAAGAGCACCAGGTCGGTGTCGAGTACCTCTCCGAAAGGATCTGGAGAGAAGAAGAGTTATGCGTGCACTGCGGAGCATGCACGGGGCTTTGCCCCACTCAAGCTTTGAGCGTGAGCTTGCCGGAGATGAAGGTTGCCTTTGATGTGAACAAATGTGTAGCCTGCGGCATATGTGGACTGGCATGTCCTTTTGGAGCCATGAAGGATGTTACCCTCTTCGATCCCTTTGCAGAAGGCCGGGGAGGGAACTGATCTCCTTCCCTCTATACCCCGAAAAAAGTCGCCCGCCAGGCACTCTATTGTGGGCTACATCTGTGGGGGCCGGAGAAATAGGGGCGCGCCTGCCGGGCGAAGCTATAGCGGAGCGCATTGCGAACAGGTCCGAACCTTGTTCCTGAACTGACTCATAGACGACAGGTGAAAGCACTGGCCGCGCTCCACTATCGTGTTGGCCATGAGTCAGGAGATCCACGGGTACTGTTGGGAAGGCTTGACCTCTGTCATGACCACATTTCCATCGGAGGCTCATTGGCTTTCAACTGCGATGACTGCAACGCCTATTTGATGCGTGGCAGTATAGAAAACCGATTGTGGCTCCATGTCCCGAATCGAAAAGAGAATCAACCGGTCCGCTCGGTACATATAGCCCTCGGGAGGATCTCCGGCGGACCCGACGGACACTGCTGATTCTCGTTCTTTCCCCGCTCTGGATACAGCACTTAACAGGTACCCAAATTACGTGCCAGCGATTCAAGATCGTCCATCGGCTGTGATATCAGCAGGTTAACCTCATGCCTCTGCGGTCGAGTCAGCCCCTTCAGTCCTTGGACGTGTGCTTTTCACGCCCCCGACTCGTCATCCCCTGGAAAATGCTCGCACATCACTCCTGGCCATGCGTGTAAATCACGTCCGCCGTCCTGATTTCAGTGTCAAATACACGCTAGCCGGCATCCTGATGACATTCTTCGGATAGAGCGGTTGCCAATAATAGTTTCCGTTTCTCCGCCTCAACACTGACGGGCAAGACGCCCGTCCCACCCGTCTGTGAACCCCCCATAAATGTTCTCGGCATATGGGAAGCGGAAAGAACTTTTGGCATCAGGTATAGAGCAGACGGCATCCGTCGCATGCCATCTCACAGCTCAGACTACATGTCCTCCGGCTCCACAGGGGCTTCGGTGGCGTCAATGACCCTGGCGGTCCGGATGTAATCCCGGGCAATGCGAATGCCCAGGCTCAAAGCCTTCTTGTTGACTGCAGTGGTGTCTGGTGAGAGGTGGCGCTCGAGCGCTTTCTCCAGGGATCGGCGGCTGACCAGTCCTGTTATTTCCGAGATGGCCCCCAGGGCTACCATGTTCGCGGCCATGGGGGACTTGAGCCGGTCTCGGGCCGTTGTTGTCAGAGACAAAGGGATGGCCCGGCTCGTGGGAGGGTGGGGAACCAGCTCCCTGTCCACGATGACCCACGCAGCGGGTTTGAGATCCCAGCAGTACGCGTCCGATGCCTCTTGCGTCATTGCCAAGAGCAGATCCACCTGGATGCAGAGAGGATAGTCGATGGGAGAATCGCTGATGATGATTTCCGCCTTGCTGGCCCCACCTCTGGCTTCAGGGCCATATGATTGGACCATGGCGACCTGGCGGCATTCGAGCACGCCTGCTGCTTCGCTGAGCACCAATCCGGCCAGGATGATCCCCTGACCTCCGGAGCCTGCCAGGCGAACTTCTATCCGAGGAGCACTCAGGGGGCGCGGCGACGTCATATCTTTCCCTCGCCACGGATCCGGGCAGCGGTCTCGCAGATTTTCTTGTAGGACTCGAGGTACTGGGGCCGCTGCCTTTCGGTCAGACATCCGATGGCAAAGCGTCCTTCTTTCTCGGACTCATCCATGCGGTTCCACCGCTCCACGTGCACAGCGTTGTTCTTAAATGCCCTCATCATGTCAATTTGTGAGCCCAACCGGTTCTGCCTTCCGAAATTGGTGGGACAGGGCGCTAGAACTTCGACGAGGGAGAATCCGTCTTTCTTTATCGCTTGCAGCAGCACTCGGTCCGTCAGTGACACGTGATAGACCGTGGACCGAGCTACGAGGACCGCGCCGGCAGTGGTGACAAGAGCGCTGATATCGAACGCGGGCTCAATGTGGCCGTACACGGCTGTGGTCGCCTTCGCCCCCATCGGGGTGGTGGGGCTGAATTGTCCCCCTGTCATTCCATAGGTATGATTGTTCACCACAATGGCTGTTATATCCACATTGCGCCTCGCCGCGTGGATCAAGTGGTTGCCGCCGATTGCCGCTGCGTCGCCGTCACCCATCACCGTGATAACGGTCAGCTCGGGTTTGGCCAGCTTTATTCCCGTGGCAAACGTCAGCGCCCTGCCGTGAGTGGTATGAACGCTTCCCACGTCCACGTAGACGGGAAGCCTCCCCGAGCATCCGATGCCTGAGACGAGTACCACCTCGTTCTTACTCAAGCCGCTCTTGATGAGAGCTCTGATGAGACTCCCCAGGACGATTCCCAAACCGCATCCGGGGCACCATACGTGGGGGAATTGTTTATCGTGTCTCAACCAGTCGTACACGATGCTTCGCTGCGCCACGGGCATCATTTCACCTCACGGATTCTCCGCAGGATTTCTTCCGGCTTGATCATGGTGCCGTCGACCTTGCTCAGCCCGATTACTCGCGTCCTTCCTCCGTTTACCCTGACGACCTCTCGCCTCATCTGCCCCATATTGAGCTCGGGTACGATCGCCGCGATTTTGCCATCGAGCGCTCTCTCGACGGGGTGTCGGGGAAAGGGCCACAGAGAGAGCAGTTGGAGCAAGCCAACCCGCATCCCCCTTTCCCGGCCCAAACGGACCGCGGCTCTGGCAGATCGGGCAGCGCAGCCATATGCGATGATGACGAATTCCGCATCCTCCAGCTCGAAGCCGTGCACCCTCTCCAGGTAATCGAAATTGCGACGGATCTTTTCGAAAAGCTTCGCGTAGAACGATTGCACTTCATCCAGACGCCTGGTTGGGAATCCCCGTTCGTCGTACACGAGGCCTGTAACGTGGTAGCGATATCCTTCCCCGAGATCCGCCAGCCGCGGGACCATGCTACCGTCGGTACGGTACGGCACGTACCAGTCGGGAGGAACCGTTGGGCACCTGCGGTCGATGATCTCCACTTCGGACGCGGTGGGCAAGGAGACCACCTCCCTCGTATGGGCAACCAGCTCATCCGTTAAAAGAATCACCGGCGTGCGGAGGAGCTCGGCATGGTTAAAGGCCGTAACAGTGAGCTCGAAGCACTCGAGGACTGTGGCGGGGCAAAGCACGATGGCTGGGTGGTCGCCGTGCGTGCCCCAGCGGGACTGCTGCGCATCCCCCTGGGAGACATTGGTGGGCATGCCGGTAGAGGGACCGGCCCTCATGACATTGACCAGCACGACAGGGACCTGAGCGATGCACGCGTAACCGAGGTTCTCCTGCATGAGAGAGAAGCCGGGGCCGCTAGTCGCGGTCATGGACTTACGGCCGGCCAGGCTTGCGCCAATACACGCTCCAAGCGAAGCGATCTCGTCCTCCATCTGGAGGAAAATATCTCCCCGTACGGGAAGCTCGCGACTCATAATTTCCATGATCTCGCTTGCGGGCGTGATGGGATATCCGGCAAAGAATCTGCATCCCGCAATGAGGGCGCCGATTGCTATGGCTTCATTGCCCTGGAGAAGCCTCCTCTGATTTTTGCCTGCTGACAGGTATGATTTCACGCGGGCATCCTCGATCGGACCGTTATCCTACTTGTTCGTTGTATCGTTGCCAGTTGGCACAGGGGGGGCTACCCGCTCGGGGCTACGGACTTCTTCTATATTGTCAGCCTCAGTGCTCGTGCGCGTAATCCTCTTGTTGCTCTCCTCCCGTGGAGGCCACTCCCTGACCCCAATGGCAAAATCGGGGCACAGTTTCTCGCACAGGTGACAACTGGTACATTTTTCGGGATCTTCCAGGCGAGGGTATCCCAATTCGTCCCACTCCAGCGCGTGCGTTGGGCAGAATTCCACACAATTGCCGCATCGCTTGCACCAGGCCGCGTAAATACTTACCCGGGCTTGTGAGGGTTCGATCTTCTTCCGGTTTCGAGAAGCTTTTGCCATGGCGTACCGCTTCGAATCGATGTTCTCAAAAGAAGTATAGGAAGGACGATTGAGTTTGACAACTTCCCTTTCTGCACCGGGCAGTCCCCACGGAATTCTCCCGTCTTCTGCAATCGGCCTGAGTAGGGGATTTTATAATCACGGATCCTTATTCTGCCGCCGAGTTTACGAAGGGGCATGTCAAGAAGGGATTGCAACGTAGGGGAACCCCTTGTGGGTGCCCAGGGCGGGCACAAGGAAAGTGTCTCAAAAGCCGGCAGTCCGTGATAATCGTGGCACACCCCCTCACCCTGACCCTCTCCCCCGAAGCGGGGGAGAGGGGATTATTCCTGCTCCCTCTCCCTCTGAGAGAGGGTTGGGGTGAGGGTGCCTTTCCACGCATCGACGCTCAATCGTGCTACGATGTTCGGTGTGTCCCGAGTTTTGAGATACTTTCCAAGGTCAGCCCCTACAGTCCGAGCGGATGCGCTGATCAAACACACCGTGGCGCCGATACGGTGCTGTATTTACGAAATAGAGTACTAAGTCTCACGTGCAGGATTTCAGAAATTCGGTCGCGGATTCCGAACCGCCCTCCCTCTGGTGCCCCCGTTAAGAGGGGGAAAGACTCCCTACCCCCGTAACGGGGAGGGTTGGGGCGGGGTCTTCCGATTCGGCACCGAACTTACGAAGCGGCGTACTGAGTTATTACGAACGATCTTGCACTTTGGCTTGACTCAGGAGCGCAGTGTGTCCTAAGGTTGTGTCATATCCATGTGAAATCGGGTGCCATCGCAGCCCACAGAAGCGAGGGGAAGGTCTCCGGCGGGCCCAGGGGAATGTCTTATTCACACAGCGCGGCAGCTCCCTGACAGGCTTTAGAAGGAGATCGCGTGGTGATGCGAAGCTTCCCGAGTTCACCTTAATGATCGGCGGAACAGATGCCCGACCGGGAAATCAACGCTCGTCAGGTCTTACGGGATATCCGAGCTGGCATGGACGATGCCGCGCTCATGGCCAAGTACAAAGTCTCGCCTCAGGGTCTCAACAATCTCTACACCGAGCTAGCCAACTTGGGGCTTCTGGAGCCGAAGAAACGGGAACGAGCTCCAGGCTCGCGCGGCCTGCGCATCAAGATAAAGGAGGTTGTGCGAAGCGTTCGTGGTGGTATGACTCAAGAACAGCTCATGGAGAAATTCGGACTCACCCATGAGGCCCTCCAGATACTTCTCACAAGACTCGTAGATCTCAAGGCTTTGACGCCGGATGATATCTTGCTAGGGAAAACCGGTCGAAGCCCGATGTTGCTTGGGGTGAGTATCCGAGAATTAGACAGGTACGAGCTTGATTTCGAGCTCGACATTTGTGACGCGTATCGGCCGGAAAGATGGGGAACAGTGAGGGACCTTACGAGGGAAGGGCTGGGGGTGGAAGGTATTGATGCTGAAGTGGGGGAGCAGGTGACTCTTCTGATAAGTCCCGACGAATTCCTGGGCCTGTCCCCCATATGGTTTGAGGCGGAATGCAGGTGGCGTGGAGAAGACGATGCTGGGGGACTGCCTGTCGCGGGGTTTAAAATCACCGACATTTCGTCCGAGAATTTTGATTCCCTGCAAAAGCTTCTGGATCTGCTGAGATTCTGAGATCTCCGTTCCGAAGATTGGCCAGCATCGTATCTCAGAAACCGGATGACAAAAGTCTAACCATTATGGTATGATCCCTCCCCAGTGTCGGACCGCCAGGACCGGTTTCCCGGGGTTGGGGCAGTGAGCCGTTGGCAACCTATGCGAACCGGTCACGTTTCTCGTTGTTATACGTCGTTGGTGGAGGGGCAGCGCCGGTTGGGGTCTGCGCAAGCGTTCCAGTGTGTGTATGGCTGCCGTGTGGGACGAAACTTTTGTTTGATTTTTCAGAGTGTATCCATGCCATCGCCGTGAGGTGAAAAGGCTGAGCGGATTGGACCATGAGGCAGTGCGCGCCCAGGTCTGGAATGACGCGGTTCGGCTCTTCGTTAACGCTGAATCTCTCGTCCGCTCTCCGGGCTGATTCATACGTCTGCACTCGCGTCTGCAGACTCACCGCTTGACCGTGGGAGATCATGAGGGGTCACATACTTATCCGACAGTGGGAAATCTTGAGGCTCCTGCTGGCTTGTCCTGATGGAATACGAGTCGAGGACCTCGCAGCAACCTTAAAAACTCGCAAGAGGACCATCTACCGTGACATTGCGGCCTTGAAAGGCGCGAGATTCAATGTGCAGAAATTCAAGCGTGACAAGGAATCCTTTTACTATGTCCCAATAGGTGACCCGGTCTTACCCCAGAGAGGTTGATATCCAACTCCGACCGGTGTCTTCTGCGGATTCCTTTGTTGTCATTTCGATGATCCTCCTCGGAATCGGACGCGTGCAAAGTAGCGGGACCATCAGCGCTTCACGATGGGGATAAGCGAATGGCTAAGCGAGTCATCAAAGCAAAGCAAGTAGCAAGGGACGTGCATTCAGGCATGGGGGACTCGGAACTAATGGAGAAATACGAGCTTACAGCGAAGCAACTGGAAAGAACGCTCAAAAAGCTCGTTGAGCTGGATCTAATAACTCACATGCAACTGTACGAGCGGACTTCGCTCTCAGACACCCAAATCACAAAGGCGTTTGTGGAAACACAGAGAGCCATTGGCGCGCTCAACCCATAACGCGTCAGCCTGGGGAGAAACGGAGGGCCCGTGAGCCCTTTCCGGAAGGGGATTTGTTTACTGGTGCACTGAGCTTCGCGACAACGCCAGGGGTAGGCTTCAAGCCCTCACCTGAAGGCGGATTTCAAACCCTCAACATCGTCGGCCCGCCCGCGATTTTTTCTCGCGCAACTGCAGAAACGAACTACATCCACTGCTAAAAGTCCTGTCCGCCTCCCATGGGTCCGAGGGCCTTTATGAAAGAATCGCAGACCGGTGGTACGGGTGTCTCGCCCGTTATTGTCGAACAGGGGAAACGGCCATCATTATTGGCGACCGCTATAATTCAATCTCGGACGCGCTACCGGGTCATCTCCTGAATTTCGTGCAGCAGGGCATTAAGCAGCTCGGATTCCGGGAATGTTCCGACGCTCTTCCCCTTCTTGAAGATAATACCTCGGCCCTTCCCTCCGGCGATTCCTATGTCGGCCTCTTTGGCTTCTCCTGGCCCATTCACTATGCATCCCATTACCGCGACTTTGAGAGGTGTCCGAACAGACCCAAGCCTCCGCTCCACTCTTGCCGCAAGGCCCATAAGATCTATTTCGGTGCGCGCACAGGTAGGGCACGAGATGACCTCGACACCACGTTGACGGAGCCCGAGACTCTTGAGAATGGCGAACGCCGCTTGGATCTCCCGCTCGGGAGGTGCAGTCAGCGAGACCCGTATGGTGTCGCCGATCCCTTCGGCAAGCAAGAATCCGATACCGAGCGCTGACTTGACCGTCCCCGGCACCAGGGTTCCCGCCTCCGTGACTCCCACGTGCAGCGGGTAATCCACTTTGCGTGAAAGGAGGCGATATGCTTCTACGGTCCGCATGACATCAGAGGCTTTCAAGGAAATCTTGATGAGATCGTACCCCTCTTTTTCAAGAAGAGAAACGTGATTGAGAGCGCTCTCCACCATCGCTTCTGCCACCGGGCCGCCATACTTGACGAGGAGGTCTTTCTCCAGAGAACCTGAATTGACCCCTATTCGAATGGGAACTCCCCGCTCTTTCGCCGCAGCAGCGACTTCTCGAACTTTCCTGCGGCTCCCGATGTTACCGGGATTGAGCCTGAGGCCGTCCACCCCCTGGAGGAGCGCCTCCAGAGCCAGCCGGTGATTGAAATGGATGTCAGCCACAAGGGGAATGCGTATTCGGGACTTAATTGCCCCGAGAGACCTGGCAGCGTCCATATCGGGCACGCCCACCCGGATGATCTCGCAACCGGCTCTTTCAAGTTTGCGGATCTGCCTGATGGTGGTCTTGACGTCTCTCGTGTCGGTCGAGGCCATGGATTGCACTGCAATGTCCGCTCCACCTCCGACCGGAACCGATCCGACGTTGATTCGTCTGGTCTTGCGTCTTTCTATGAACATCTCCGCTTCAGGTAAGCTGCGCATAAGGAAACGCCATGTCCCGCGGGACGGGGTGCTGGCTTCCTTAAGGACTCATCTGCCTCGATACCACGTTTCGTAATACTTCATGTACTCGCCGGACTTGATACGCTGCCACCATGCCTCGTGCTCGATGTACCAGCTTATGGTCTGGTTCATGCCCTCTTCGAATCCCACAAGAGGCCTCCAGCCAAGTCGCTCCTCCAATTTCGAGCAATCAATGGCGTACCGCCGGTCGTGGCCGGGTCGGTCCTGAACTAGGCGTATCAGCGATTCCGACTTGCCCAATCGGCGCAGGATGTATCGCACCACATCGATGTTGCAGCATTCGCACCTGCCACCCACATTGTAGATCTCCCCCGCGGCCCCCTTTCGCAACACGAGGTCTATCGCCCTGCAATGATCCTGCACGTAGATCCAGTCCCGTACGTTCAAGCCATCCCCGTACACGGGCAATTCCCTGTCCTGGAGCGCGTTACTGATCATGAGAGGTATGAGCTTCTCAGGAAATTGGTACGGCCCATAATTGTTGGAGCACCGCGTAACGATCGCGTCCAATCCAAACGTCTTGTGATAGGACCGGACCAGGAGATCTGCTGCCGCCTTGGATGCGGCGTACGGGCTGTTGGGAGCAAGATTGTTTGCCTCAGTGAACGCTCCTTCCGGTCCAAGCGAACCGTAAACCTCGTCTGTGGAAATCTGGAGGAACCGGCCAATGCCAAACTCGCGGCAAACATCGAGGAGTACCTGGGTTCCCAGCACGTTGGTCTTCACAAACGCCGATGCATCCAGTATTGACCGATCCACGTGAGATTCCGCTGCAAAGTTGACGACCGCATCTGGCCTTTCGTGCATGAGAGAGCGCACGAGCTCCCGATCCGTAATATCGCCTCGCACGAATCTGTGCCGCTCCCCGTACGGCTCCGCATCCTGAAGGTTTTCAAGATTCCCGGCGTACGTCAGGAGGTCCATGTTGATTATTGACACATCAGGGTAGGAAGCCAGCATGTGTAGGACAAAGTTTGATCCGATGAATCCACAGCCACCAGTGACCAGGAGCTTCATGACAGCGCCTCTCCAGGATACCGATTTCTCAGCAATTGTTGGCACCTCCTTGGGCCACGAGGTTCGATGCCCTCAAGAGGGATTCAAAGGTGCCCGCGTCCGTCCACCAACCGTCAAGAATGGACCATGTCATAGTCCCTTGGTTGATATAGAGATTGTTCACGTCCGTAATCTCCAACTCCCCTCTCTCTGAAGGCGAGAGGGTTTTGATGAACTCGAATACCTGGAAATCGTACATGTAAATGCCGGTGACTGCATATCGCGACGCAGGGTTTGCGGGCTTCTCTTCAATACGAACGACCCGGTCTCCGTCCAGTACCGGAACTCCGAATCTGCGTGGATCATCCACCTCTTTGAGAAGGATTCTCCCACCCTTCTTCTGCTTCTTGAATTCCTCTACCGCGGGAGCGATACCCTTTTCAATGACATTGTCGCCAAGCACCACACACACGGGACCGCATGCCGCGTGGGCTTCGGCCAGAGACAGTGCGTCCGCGATACCCCCCTCACCTTCTTGATACGCGTAACTGATATGCTCTATGCCGTACTCCCGCCCGTTTCCGATGAGCTTGAGGAAATCTCCGGGATTGTTCCCGCCCGTGACGATGAGAATATCCTTAATACCTGCTTTGACGAGGCATTCCACCGGATAGGTTATCATGGGCCTGTTGTACACGGGCAGCAAGTGCTTGTTCGTTATCTTGGTCAGAGGATACAGCCGTGTTCCCAAGCCTCCCGCCAAAATCACCCCCTTCATACTCTCCTCCTGCGGGCAACAGAATTCATAGGGGAGATCCTACCACTGCATGGGGCCGGCAGTCAAACGACGCGAATGCGCTGACTCAACCCTGTCCCCTTGCCGGCTGCCAAATGAGGGTGAATGTAGAAAACGTGAGCAGGGAGGGCAACGGAAAGTGCGAGATCGTGTCTTCTACAGGATAGAGTGCTGAAGGTTCCATTCAGGGAGAACCACAGGCAAGAGGTCAGGCCTTGTTTCTTGATGTTCCAGGAGCCTCTTAAGCTCACCTGCTCGGTCTAGACCAAGCCAGTGGCCTGTTCACAGACCCTCGTCCTCACAGATTCATCAAGAAACAAGACCTGACCCTCAGTATCTACTTTTTTGCTTCAGCGGCCTTTCCGAGTCTCGACAGCGCGACTCCGGAAATTGTCATGGCAACGTAGAGCACGAGAAGCACAACAAACACCGCGATGAACCGCAACACGAGGGTTCCTATGATCCAGGTCCAGTTGTCCTGAACTATGGTTAAATTGGTTCCACTGCCATCCTTGGACAGGGTTATCGAATGCCAGGGACGGTTGCTATGATCTTCAATGTACATCTGCTCCCCGCGATCCCAGAACTTGACGTCTTCCACATCCTTCAGGGCGTTCTTGTAGAAATCGATGGCATCGGTGTAGGAAATCTCGTACTTGTTCTCGAGACGATCGGGTCTGGCTAGGACCGATTTCCCCCCGGGGATCACGGGCGCTCCGAGGAAATCGTCGGCAACGGCCATTGTTCCGAAGCCCACCAGGAGACAGAGTGCCAGCAGGCCAACGTTTTTGTTCATTCCAAACTCCAGTCCTGGGCATTGCCCACGGCATTTACCGCAGGCAGCGTGAATCCATTTGCATTTTACTGCGTGGCGTGCACGGGCATGGGCGTCGAACCGCAGATCAATTGAACATTGCTATGAACATGCCAGCAGCCGCAGCCGATCCTATGACGCCGGCAAGATTCGGGCCCATGGCATGCATCAGCAGGTGGTTGGTCTTGTCATACTTCATGCCCATCAACTGCGATACACGAGCGGACATCGGCACTGCCGAGACTCCCGCCGAGCCGATGAGTGGGTTGATCTTGTCTTTAAGGAAGAGGTTCATGATCTTGACAGTCAAGATTCCTCCCGCGGTACACACGGCAAAATCGATGAGGCCAAGACCAAAAATGAAGAGGGGTTTCGCACTGAGAAACTTGTCCGCAGCCATGGTGGCTCCCACAGATATTCCCAGAAAGATGGTCACGATGTTCATGAGGGCCCCTTGCGCGGTATCAGTCAGTCTCCCTACTACCCCGCTTTCTTTCATGAGGTTGCCAAACATGAACATGCCCATCAGAGGTATGACAGCAGGGACCAGGATAGCGATAATTCCGCAAGCCACGATGGGATAAAGAATCTTCTCCGTTGGAGTGACCACTCGGAGCTGCTTCATGCGGATCTTTCTCTCTTCTGGCGTGGTCAGCAATCTCATGATCGGAGGTTGAATAAGGGGTACCATGGCCATGTACGAATAGGCGGCTAGGGCATTCGCTCCCAGGAGCTGGGGAGCGAGGTGCTGGGTGAGGTAGATGGTGGTCGGGCCGTCAGCTCCCCCGATGATGCCGACGGACGCAGCCTCTTTGAGGGTAAAGCCGGCCAAGACCGTACCACTGAATGTAACAAAAACGCCAAGCTGCGCACCAGCCCCGATGAGGAGCACCTTGGGATTGGCAATGAGCGGTCCGAAGTCCGTCATAGCGCCGAGCCCGAGGAAAATGACGCACGGGATGATCTCCCATTCCAGGCCGTACTTATAGAATGCCATCAGGAGCTCAGGCCGACCATCCGTAAAGCCCATGAGAGGCACGAGGGGGAAATTGACGATGAAGATCCCAAAGCCTATGGGCAGAAGAAGTAACGGCTCGAAATTCTTGACAATGGCCAGGTACAGGAAGAGGCCGCCGATGGCCCACATCACCACCATTTTGCTGTCGAACGTAAAAACGCCCGTGGTGTTGAGAATTCCTTGTAGCATGTTGAGGACGTCTGCTGCATTCATATCCCGGTCCTCCTACCGGTTCTTGCTTGGCACCCTCTCAGGGAAAGTGCCGGGTTTACTGGGCCGCAACGCGCGATGTGCAGGAGAATGAGGGAGTCCATTGTCCAGAACTCGGAACTGGACGTCAAGAGAAAAATGACCGGCGTATGCCTTTATTGAAGGCTTTTAGGAAAAAAGAGAGCTTACATAAAATTCATTCCTCAGAACTTGCGAATAGGCGGCCACCAAATCCCAGGTCCTCTCATAACCATTTCACACGTAGCGCGACAAGGGGTTAGGTCTTGCTTCTTGATCTTCCTTTCACCTCTTAAACTCGCCTGCTCGGTCTAGACCAGGCCAGTGGCCTATTCACAGACCATCGTCACCATAGATTCGTCAAGAAACAACGCCTGACCCCGAGTGCGCGCTGCACCCTGTTCGAGTGAAAGCCCACAGGATTCTCGTTGACCACAGCCGGTACGCTGAGATACGATCCAACGCAGGAGATGTCGGGCTGTTTCATATACACAAAGGCGGTTTTGCTTCTTTGGGATCTGGTGGCGAACCATACTGAAGCCTGCTCCAGGAGGTGGAGATCCTCCAGAGACGGGTCACTGGAGAGAAGGAGAACCTTGAAATGGCAAGAGCGCGGCATAATTTGGGACCGACCCTGCATTGCAGCCTTGTTCGACCAGCGCTTCTTGCACGAAAGGTGACGCTGTCGATTCCCTCATTTACCATAAGGAATAGAGGGATGAATATCGTTATCGAATGCCTGGAGAAGAACGCTCAACGTATTCCAAGCAGGTTGAGCGTAATCGATGGAAACAAGGGAACAGCGTGCACGTACGCTGAGTTAAACTCCAATGTCAATTCCGTGGCCAACGGTCTGCAATCACTGGGCATAGGGAAGGGAGATCGGGTAGCAATCTACACCCGCAATGTTCCCGAATTTATTGTAGCCTTTCTGGCCAATGCCAAGATCGGGGCCATCTCGGTTCCATTCAATATCATGCTCAGGAGAATGGAAATCGAGTACATCATGAACCACAGTGGAGCCCGCCTCCTCTTCGGCATGGCTGAGGAGACGACGGAAAACGTCCTGCCCATTTGGGAGAACTTGCCCGCTTTGGAAAAGATCGTGTCAGTTCAGGGCATGGTTGGAGACGGCACGGACCCGCGGGTGCTGAATTATGAAGATCTGATTCAGAATCATAGCCCGGTCTTCTCCTCTGTGAACTCGGACGAGAGGGAGGGACTGTCGCTTCTGTATACCTCGGGCACCACGGGCAAACCCAAAGGTGCTCTTGCCACCCATGGAAACTGGCTTGACCAGGCGAGGTTAAACGCCTCTCATGTTGTGCCCATGACAGAGGAGGACCTGGTTCTGACCGGTGCTCCGTTCTTTCACGTTTATGTGGTTTTCACGGTGCTGCCCACTCTGTATGCGGGCGCAACTGTGGTGACGCTTCAACGATTCTTCCCCAGAGAGGCGCTGGAGTTGGTCACCAAATACAAAGTGACCCACTTCATGGGGACCCCCACCATGTGGGCCTATCTCATCGACGAATACCTCAGGAACAAAGACTGCTACGACGTGTCGAGCCTCTGGTTCGGTCAGTGTGCCGGGTCCAGTTTGCCCTCGGAACTGGCGAAACAGATCGCTGAAGTATTCGGAATCGGCTTGGTGGAGTGTTACGGAGCCACGGAAACTTCTAGCACCGTGACCCATACACGCTTCAACCATTTTACGCCCGGGACTTCCGGTTGGGCTGCGCCAGGCTGGGAAATCAGGATCGTGGACCCCCTCGGGAGAGACATGCCCGCCGGAGAAATCGGCGAACTGTGGTGTCGGGGGCCCGGTATCATAAGGGAATACTGGAACGATCCAGCCATGACAACCATGAAAATGCAGGACGGTTGGTGGAAATCAGGGGATTTGGCGTACATTCGAGGCGATAGCTACTCCGACTGTCTCCTGCACATCGTGGATCGCAAGGACGACATGTTAGTTTGCGGAGGATACAACATCTATCCCAGCGAAGTGGAAGGTTATCTGGCACATCACCCCAAGATACTTCAATCCGTCGTGATCGGGATACCGGACAAGCTCAAAGGAGAAATCCCCAAGGCTTTCGTGGTGCTGGCCCCTGGGGAACATGCGACAGAGGACGAGATCATTCGCTGGTCCAAGGAAAATATGGCCGCTTACAAAGCGCCGCGAGAAGTCGCCTTCACCTCAATGGACGATTTGCCCAAGACCGCTACCGGCAAAATCCTAAAGCGGGAGCTGAAGCGCCGGGAACTGGAGAAATTGGGCTGAAAGCGTTCATGCTCGAGGCTGCCTGTCCCTTGGGGTGACACGAAGAAGAAACGGTCACCCCCGCCGTCTGAGGAGATTGCGCTGTCCCAATCGCTACCGCGCCCGCCTGGAGTGCTGTGGCGAGAAGCGGGACGATGACGCAATCTCCTAATGGCGCATTATTCAGCACACGGGTCCGTGACCTCCCCTCGATGAATCGCGGCCAGCCCTATGCTCAATGGACTCCACTATAGCCCTTCTGCTTCTCCATCTCCCGGAGCTCCTTTCGCAGTATCTTGCCGATCGCGCTCTTCGGGAGCTCACCGATGAACTCTACGTATTTCGGGACCTTGTACTTGGCCATGCGTTCCTTGCAGTACTGGACTATCTCTTCTTCAGTTGCACTCTGTCCCGGCTTGAGTACAACGAAGGCCTTCACTCGTTCTCCTGAATAGGCGTCAGGCACTCCAATGGTGCAGGCTTCGAGGACCTTGGGGTGAGCAAAAAGCACTTCGTCCACTTCCCGGGGATAGACATTGAACCCTCCCGAGATGATAAGGTCCTTCTTGCGGTCCACGATGGTGAAGTAGCCTTCCTCGTCTACCGTCGCGATATCCCCTGTGTACAGCCATCCGTCCTTGAGTATGGCAGCGGTCTCTTCCGGCTTCTTATAGTATCCCTTCATCACCTGCGGCCCTTTGACACACAGCTCGCCGGGCTCTCCGAATGCGGTGATCTCCCGGCTGGGATCGTCCACGGCCACGAGCTTGGCGTCGGTGTTGGGAATCGGCAGACCGATGCAGCCGGGTTTGACTTTTCCTCCCACCGGTATCGCATGGGTGGCGGGAGAGGTCTCGGTGAGGCCGTATGCCTCGGAAATGAGGATTCCCGTTAGCTCCTGGAATCCCCTGATGGTTTCCAGTGCCAGGGGCGCAGCACCGGACAGGCACATTTTAACGGAGCTGAGGCTGAACTTCTTCACGTCCGGGTAATTGATCATGGCGTTGAACAGCGTGGGAACCCCAGGAATGAACGTCACCTTGTACTTGTGCACGGCCTCCAGTATGGTATGAGCCTCGGGCTTCGGGATCAGCACATTGCACCAGCCGTAAAAGATGCTCATGTTCAACACCGCTGTGAGCCCGAACGAATGAAAAAACGGAAGGCATCCCAGTAATACCTCTTCTCCGTCCCGGAAGCCTACAGCCCATGCCCGTGCCTGTTGGCAATTGGCTGAAAGATTCCCGTGGGTCTGCTCCACTCCTTTGGATACTCCCGTGGTTCCGCCTGTGTAAATCAGCAGTGCCGTGTCATCCATGGCAGAGGGATAGTTCTCCTGTACAGGAGGTTCAGTTTTCACTAGGTCGGTAAACTCGTGCACGTCCTTGGCCGACGGGGTTCTCAGGTGAAAGCCCTTTCTCACGAAGGGGAAGAGCTGCTTCAGGGGAAAAGGAAGGTAGTCCCGAATGTGGCACGAGATGATGTGGGTCATGCCTGTGCGATCCCTGAGCGCAATCATCCTGGGCACCAGGGTGTCCAGAACCAGCACAACCTTGCATCCCGAGTCATTGAGCTGGTGTTCCAGCTCTCGATCAGTGTAGAGCGGATTGTTGGGCACTGCTATGGCCCCGAGACGGAGAGCCCCATATATGCCCACTGCGGTTTGGACGAGATTCGGCAAGATCAGTCCCACCCGGTCGCCCGGCCCGACTCCCAGCCGTTTGAGCCCCGCAGCGAATCGGGAAACCATGGCGTCGAATTCCCTGTACGTGATGGCCTTCCCTTGGAACAGGAGTGCTGGCTTGTCAGGGAACCGGCCCGCGGTTTGTGTCAGAGCCACGTGCAAGGGTATCTCTTTGAAATCGATCGTTGCCGGCACCCCTGGGGCATACGACTTCACCCAGATTTTCTCCATACTGTCCTCCCCCTTAGACGATGAACAAGGCATGTTCCCTATCCATACAACCTATCAACTTTCCAGTCAACAGGAATGGGGTCAGGTCTTGTTTCTTGCTTTTCGCTTCCAGGCAACCCCTCGCCACAGGCGTGATCTCTCGCGACTCTCATCGAGAGGTTCGGGCATCCATACGGGACGCTTGTCGCTCCTGTCCCCTCAGGAATGGCGGAAAACAGGGGTACAAGCATGTCGGACGGTGTCGGTTGAAAAGGACCGGGGTCAAGTCTGCTCTTGACATGCTGCACATCGTGATAGGGACAGCCCATGTCAAGGCCATTACGCATTCAATATCCAGACGCTTGGTACCATGTGATGAACAGGGGCAGACGCCATGAAGTGATTTTCCCCGGACGGGAGGATTATGAGCGATTCGTAGAGCTGTTGCAGGCGAGCTCCACCATGTTCAATGTCAGGATCGCTG
>JBFMDN010000078.1:0-24649 GCA_040753915.1 Thermodesulfobacteriota bacterium
CGCGATAGGGACAGCCCATGTCACGGCCATTACGCATTCAATATCCAGACGCTTGGTACCATGTGATGAACAGGGGCAGACGCCATGAAGTGATTTTCCCCGGACGGGAGGATTATGAGCGATTCGTGGAGCTGTTGCAGGCGTGCTCCACCATGTTCAATTTCGGGATTGCTGCGTTTTGCCTGATGCCCAATCATTACCACCTGTTGGTCCAAACTCCCGATGCCAATCTTTCGAGCTTGATGAGACACGGTGAGCTGGCCCTGTCCATGCTCAGCCCGACCGGAGAGGATTCGGCCAAGGCCTACCGAACGTTCGTGGCACAAGAGGAATCGGACGAGCTCACGGCAGCTCTATCCGAAAGAAATGTCCCGTCTCTCCTGGGATCGAAGGAGTTTGTAGGGCGGGTGAAGGCCGGTTTTCAAAGCCTGCGATCGCATCGAGGGATTCCGGCTTCGCGCTCCGGCGCTCCGGGATTGGAGGAAATACAATCTGCCGTATGCGCGAGCTTTGGCCTGGATCGCAAGGGGCTCCTTTCGAGTAGGAGAGGAATGAGCAATGACGCGCGAAACGTGGCCATCTATCTTGCCAGGCGGCTATCTTGCCAGGCGGCTGTCTGGCCAGACGCTGGCAGCCATAGGGGCTGCTTTTGGACTGGAGAATTACAGCAGCGTGAGCAGCGTGGCATGTCGCATGGAGCAAAGAATCGGAAAGGATAGGAGCTTAAGGAGGAAGGTGGAAGCTATCGAGCGACGCATCCTATGAGTCAAGAGCAGACTTGACCCCCTTTCCGGTCGGCAGCTCTATTGGCTTTGGATAGTGAGCGTCTCCCGGTACGCAGCCTGCAGTGCGTCAGCCAAAACGCGAGGTCCGCGGTCGGAAATGGCCTTCAACTCTTCCTGCACCACACAGAGACGACGAACCGTTTGCACGATAGGCTCTATCCCCTTGAGATAATAAGCTGAAGCGGGTCGGCCCGTTTCGATGCTCTTTGCGACCGATTCAGCGGCCAGTATTCCGCTCTTCAGGGCACTGCCAATCCCCTCGAAGGTGATGGGAAAAATCAACCCGGCAGCGTCCCCAACCAGGAGAGCGTTCGCCTCGGCCGGTACAAACTCGCCAGCCAGCAGTTGATCATGGAGGAGGGCTATGGCACACGCGTCCTTGCGTACCGGCTTGCTCTCTGCATCAAATCCGTACACGCCCAGCGTTTCGTTGATCTCTCGTCGCAGCTCCTTTATGCCGCTGCCCTCGACGAGAAACATGTCGTTCTTGTGATTGACGTTGAAGCGCGGTCTCGAGCGCGCTTTCGGGAAAAACCAGTGGATGAAGTTCCTGTCCAGATGCAATGCCCCGTGGTAACATTCCCGAATCGGGGCGGAATACCGCACCTTGAGCTCCGGGAACAGCGATCTGCGGACCACGGACGCGCCGCCGTCGGCTCCGATCACAAAACGAGGCCGGAGCTCTTCCGTCATCCCTTCTCGTTGTATCGTAATGCACAAGGCGCCCTGTTCCGAGGTTACACGGACAACCGGTGAGCCTTCCCGTACGACGGCTCCGGCTGCCCCGGCCGCTTGAACCATCCAGGCATCGAGATCTCTTCTCCATGCCAACGCTGTTGGCCATTTTAGGATTTGCGCTTCTGTCCCTGGCACGTGAAACTGGTGGCCCGTAAGATATGGCGGATCGACCAGAATGGTTCTGGGGATTTCTCCAAATTCACTTCGGATAATATCGTGAGCCCAGTCACCCATCACCATGCCGGTGCAAACCTTGTCACGCGGCAACTTCTTCTTCTCAACCAACAAAGTGGTTACGCCTCGCTCTGCACATCGTTTGGCAGCCACTGCACCGCCTGGTCCGCCACCGACTACAATTACATCAAAGGTCTCACCATTGCTCATTCCTATAATGTCGTCCTTTCAAATAGTTCAGCCCGGACAGGGCTGTCTTGAGATCCCGGAGAACAGAACTCCGCAAATACGGCGCGTATTCTGCCATGGCCTTCGTTGCCTAATCATCACCATGTCCGCCCGTCTCACAGTCCCATCTCCTCTTTGGCTTCACTGAACTTCTCCATAGCGAAATCCAAGTTGTCCCTAGTGTGGAGAGCACTGAGCTGGACCCGAATGCGAGCTTTTCCGATGGGTACCACCGGGTACGAGAAGCCGATGACGTACAAACCCTTTTCGAGGAGAAGGGCAGCCATGCTCTGGGCCTGTGCAGCGTCGCCTATCATTATAGGGACAATGGGATGATCTCCAGGCCGTATGGTGAACCCGCGATTCGTCATGCCTTGGCGGAAATACTGTGTGTTGTGCTCCAGGCGATCTCTCAGCTCTGTTGATTCCGTGACCAAATCCAGAGCCTTTAGAGCTGCTGCCACCACTGCCGGCGCGACCGTGTTCGAGAAAAGGTATGGGCGTGATCGCTGACGAAGCATTTCTACGATCTGAGCGTGCCCGCTCGTGAATCCGCCGCTCGCTCCGCCAAGCGCCTTGCCGAATGTGCTGGTGATAATATCCACCCGGCCCATGACCGCTCGATACTCGTGGGAGCCACGACCGCTGGCCCCCAAAAAGCCCGTGGCGTGCGAGTCATCCACCATGACAAGCGCATCATACCGCTCTGCCAGGTCGCATATTTCGTGGAGTGGAGCTATGTCGCCGTCCATGGAAAAGGCCCCATCAGTGCAGATAAGCCTGAAACGAGCAGCCTGCGCTTGGATGAGCTTTTCTTCCAGGTCGTCCATGTCAGCGTGCTTGTACCGAAACCGCTGCGCTCTGCACAGCCTGATTCCATCAATGATGCTTGCATGGTTGAGCTCGTCGCTGAGCACTGCGTCTTCGGGCCCCAGAAGCACCTCGAAAAGACCCGTGTTCGCATCGAAACACGAGCTGTACAAGATCGTGTCTTCTGTCCCGAGAAAAGCCGAGACCCGAGCTTCCAATTCTTTGTGAATCGATTGTGTTCCGCAGATGAACCGGACGGACGACAGCCCGTTTCCCCATTCGGCCAGACCCTTCTGCGCGGCGGCGATCAGCTCCGGATGCCCCGATAATCCCAGGTAGTTGTTGGCACATAGGTTTAAGACCTGTCTGCCGTCCCGTACAGTGACCATGCTGCTCTGAGGGGATGTGAGGATTCTCTCCTCCTTGTACAAGCCTTGGCTCCGGATCTCCCCCAATTCCGCGGCTAGACGGTCTCGCATAGCGCCGAACATCATATCCTCCCTTGAATGCCGACTTCGTGTGGAAGAGTGTGCGAAGAGCTCTCTTCGTACTGTGAACTGTTCGATTTGCCTCTCAACGGGCCAGCGACCGAGGTATACTGCCGGGCAATCCAGATAAGAGGCAGCCACCACCTCCGAGACACGAGAGGGAAATGACCGTGTTCTTCATACCCAGTTGAGTATTACCTTACCCGATTGGCCCGATCGCATCACGTGAAAAGCCTCTTCGTACTCCGTGTAATGAAACCTGTGGGTGATCACGGGTGAGATATCCAGTCCCGATTGGATCATGGATGTCATCTTGTACCACGTCTCGTACATTTCGCGGCCGTAGATGCCCTTGATCGTGAGGCTGTTGAACACCACAAGGTTCCAGTCGATGGCCGTGGCTTCGGGAAGTATGCCAAGAAGTGCTATCTTCGCGCCGTGGCAGCAATTTGCCAGCATGGCGCGGAACGCGTGAGGGTTTCCTGACATCTCCAATCCAACGTCGAAGCCTTCCTTCATGCCGAGCTTTCTTTGCGCGTCCTCTATGGTCTCCAATCGCACGTCGAGCACCATGGTCGCTCCCATTTTCCGCGCGAGATCCAGGCGGTACGGATTCACATCGGTAACCACGACATACCGAGCACCCGAATGCTTCGCGATGGCAGTAGCCATGCACCCGATCGGACCTGCTCCGGTAATGAGCACATCCTCGCCCAGGACGTCGAAGGACAGCGCAGTGTGCGTCGCATTTCCCAGGGGGTCGAAACAGGCCAGAATGTCCGTAGAGATGTTTGGGTCACAGTACCACACGTTGGTCTGGGGAATGCACAGATACTCCGCAAACGCGCCCGGTCGGTTAACCCCCACTGAGCTTGTCTTGTGGCACAGGTGTCTTCGCCCTGCCATGCAGTTCCTGCAGTGACCGCACACTACGTGGCCTTCCCCGGATACGAGGTCGCCGGGCGCGAAATCGTGGACGTTCTCTCCCACCTTGTCCACCGTGCCGACGAATTCGTGTCCCACGTGCATGGGAACAGGAATCGTCTTGCTTGCCCATTCATCCCAATTGTAAATGTGGATGTCAGTTCCGCAGATCGCGGTCTTGTGCACTCTTATCATCACGTCATTCTTTCCTAACGTGGGAACGGGGACTTCTTGAAGCCAGAGACCGGGCTCGGGCCGGGCTTTGACCAGCGCTTTCATAGTGCTCATCCGCTGCACCTCCCAGTGTACTGAACATGCTGAATGCTGAAACCTCCTTAGGTCCATATTACCCAAGATTCGCCGGAGACCAAGAAACTTATGGGTTGCTTCCCCGTGGCGGGGGCACTGGGCTTGGAGATAAACTGCTTGACAATTCTTGTATTTCTGTGGTATTAGCCCTCTTGTGCTAGGTATTTTCTGCGCGGATTTTCAGTATAGAACCTCATGTTCTCGTTGCAACAGGCCGGAATAGTTGCAGGTTGGCTATCACAGTGGAGTAAACCTATTTCCCATGAAATCAAGCAAGTTGTTGTCAGGGACGGTTGGTGTGGTCCTTCTTCTCCTTTGTCTCCCAGCAGCCCTCTGGGCTGTCACAGCCAGGGAAATCCTGGAAAAGGCGGCCTTGAACAGTCTCACCGAGAACTTCCGGGCCGTGCTCAACATCAAGACATTCAAAGGCCAGAAGCTTGTCTCCACACACGTGGTATGGCTTACGGGCGGTATCGAGAAAGATACGGCACGGTTCTTCCTGGACTTTGACGAGCCGGAAGAATCCAAGGGCTTGCGCTTCTTGCTGATTGTGCCCAAGGGTCAGCCGCTCAAGGCGTACATGTTTCTTCCTGCCACCAAGAAGACCCTTCTTCTGGCAGCGGAAGATCCATCCATGGATTTGGGCGGCACAGGGCTGACCGTGGAGGACATTCGAGTGTTCCTTCCCAAAGGTGGCGAGACGGAAACCCTGGTTGGGGAAGAGACCGTCGATGGGCGGGAATGCTACAAGATCAAGGTGGTTTCACCGGAAATCGAGGGAGATCGGTTCATTTGGGTCTCGAAGAAAGAATTGCTCGTTCTCAAGACATCCAACGTGAACGCCAAAGGAAAAACAGACCGCGTCATGAGAGTGGTGGAATTCTTCAAGACAGCCAAAGGAACCGAGTTTCCGAGGGAAGAAGAGATCTCCATTCCTGACCGGGGTATCAAGATTAGAGTGCGGCAAGAGAACGCGGTTTTTGGGGTTACTATCCCGGACGAGCTGCTCGATCCCAAGACGTTCGGAACGTACCAATGGAAACCGTGAGCTCTCGAAAACTGCTCCGTGGTTGCATTTCCATCGAATTGGGTAGGTAGGTGGTCGTGACTCGAATCGCAATGGTTGGATCAATGTTGCTTGTCGTTGGTCTTTTGAGCTCCTGCTCGAGACTGCCTGACCTGAATCGCATGCAGGACACCATGGATCGAATGGCGCACTACACGGGTGTGATGGCGTCGAACATGCCCTATATGGCCCAAAGCACCGCTCGGATGGCTGCGGTGGCCGAGCGTATGGAAGGCAGGTCCGGCAAGATGATCTCGGAGCTGCAGAGCAGAGGGGATGCGGTGGAGCGCACGTTCCAGAACTATGCGCAATCATTCATCGACAACGACAGGGCCCTCATCAAGACATTGAAGGACATTCGCCAGGAAATCGGCGAATTGAGGATGCAGTTGAAACCATCCGGTTCGGCTTCCAGTGCCGTGGACCAATCTCGCAACAACGAAAAGCTCCAGGAAAAGCTGACCCAATTGGAGTCACAATTGACAGCGATCTCCCGCCAGATGGCCCAGCGGAACGAGACTCACAAGGCACCGGGCCGCTAACGCCCTGAAACCGTCTCAGAACTTGTTTAGTACACGATTTTGTGAGTGCAGTTACAAGTTTCAGGATCATCGGCAACAGAAGTAATGGTGATCATCGGTTTCCTTATGCACTGAAGGGGCATACCCTGTGTAGTCCCGCGGGACTACTCAGGGTGCGTTCCTTCAGAGCGCAAGCCCTCTGATGAGCCTTGGCAGAATACGCGACCGCAATTACGCCATAGAGCACTGAGCGGCTCCCGAATGTCTTAATACGGCAATTGCGATGCGCCTGGAGATCGGAAAAATGTGGAGCCGGTCACTTTTAACGAAAATGTAACAATCGGCTAACATTTCTCATCTATCGTAAAACAATATCTCATTCGGAAGGAGGGGTAACTTATGCCAATATGGGATTATCGTCCAAAAGCCGACATATGGACGGGTGTCGCCATCGGAGTGGGGCTGCTCGTAGCTCCCGTGGTTATTCCCATGGTAGTTGCGGCCGCACGTCCCGTTGTAAAAGCCGCGCTGAAGGGTGGATTCCTGCTCTATGAGAAAGGCCGTGAGGCTCTAGCCGAGAGCATGGAAGTGGTGGAGGACCTGATGGAGGAAGTCAAATCAGAAGTCAGGGCAGAGCTCACCGAAGCGAAAGAATAGGATCTGCGGCGCCAGGACGGGATTTCATGATTCCAGAAGCGTACGTGGCTCATTGCATTCCTGGGCGGTTGCGGCTCAAGATACCCTCAAAGAAAGGGGACTCGGCCTATTTCTCGACGTTGGCGGCCGGGATTCTTGAATGCCCCGGGGTGAAGAACGCGGCAGTCAATTCGCTGACAGGGAGCCTGTTGTTGGAGTGTGAGGTTGATGCCGCCACGCTATCCGCTTACGCGAAGAAGCAGAGCCTCTTTTCGGTCAGACGGGCTCTCCCGCGACATAAGAGTCTGTTCGTCACCGTTGGGGAGGCGTTCAAGAATTACAACAGAAGGCTTGTCCAACTGACAAATGGGGAATTCGACATTCCCAGCCTTGTGTTCTTGAGCCTCATGATTTCGGGTGTCGTTCAGATTCTTCGAGGGAACATCGCCATGCCCGCTTGGTACACGGCTTTCTATTATTCGCTGTCAGTGTTCTCTCGGGCCCATGTGGATGAGTACGACGAAGGTGAGGATCTAACTGAGGGAATAGAAGACGTTGAGGGCGAAGGCCTCTTCGAGGGCTTCGAGGACGCGGACGGCGATTAGGGACCGTGTCTTAATCCACATCTCGCCGGATTTCCGGAATTGATCGCTATCCCTCCCGGGATTGCAAAGGGATAGGTTTGGGGTGCGTCCCGGAGTCCGCCTATTGGGGATATTGATAGGGAACAAGCGGGATATTTCCAAACCCGCCTACGAGGTTCTTTCAATTGGTTCGCATAATACACAATGCGGTTCGGGGTCGGATCCGCTACAAAGTTACTGGGCTGTACAGACGGTTAGCTCTCAAATTGCACCTCGAGGCCCGTCTTTCCCGCCATCATGATGTCGATCGCGTGTCGGCCAATACGCTGACGGGCAACATTCTCGTCCTGTTCGATCCGGAGTCCAATCCACGGGCAATCACGATTCGAGTGGAACAAGCAGTCCTTGAATTCGTCAAAGGCGAAGCAGACCTGGACAATGAGCCTGATGTAAAGATGGCTCCTGAGAAAGATGGGCCGGATATAGCACGATCGCTGATGCTTCCGGACCAGGGTCGAGGCTCACTTAGGCCCGACGCCATTCCCTGGCACACCATGGATTGTGCGTCCGTGGTTTCCAAACTGGGTACATGTACGGAGCATGGGCTGTGCCGCGAGACTGCCAAGAGAAACCTCGCTCTGTACGGGCCGAATGTGTTCCCCGAATCAACCCCGCGCTCGCGATGGGACATGTTCATCGATCAATTCAATTCCATACCTGTCCTTCTCCTGTCGATCTCGGCAGGCATTTCAGTGCTTACAGGGGGAATCGCCGAGGCCGTAGTCATAATGGCAGTGGTGGGGATCAACGCAGTTATCGGCTTCGCAACCGAGAGCGAGGCCGAGAAAACTATTGACTCACTCAAAAGCCTTGTCAGACCGTATGCACAGGTAGTCAGAGAAGGCACGGTCGTGGATGTTCCCGCGGAGCAAGTGCTCGCAGGAGATATTCTCATCTTAAAGCCGGGGACATACGTCGCCGCAGACGCCCGGGTCGTCCAGGCCAATCACTTGAGCCTCGACGAATCGGTGCTCACTGGCGAGAGCCTACCCGTCGCAAAAAGAACGGACGCTCTTACCGGAACGGGCCTGCCGCTGGCCGACCGTGTGAACATGGTATACGGGGGTACCCTCGTTACTGGCGGGCAAGGTCGTGCCGTCGTGGTTGCCACAGGGAGAGACACCGAGATAGGAACGGTACAGGCCCTTGTCGCTGATGCCCAGCGGCCGGACAGTGTCATCGAGACGCAACTTACAATTCTGGGCAATCAACTGGTCTTGTTGTCAGGCGTGATATGCGGCCTGGTCTTTCTCATAGGTCTCTTACGAGGCAACGGGTTGCTCCAAATGCTCAAGAGCGCGATCTCGCTCGCGGTTGCCGCAGTGCCTGAGGGGTTGCCTGCTGTGGCAACTACGACACTTGCCATCGGCATCAAGAAGATGAGGGCCCAAAAAGTGCTCGTACGCAATCTTGATGCAATCTGCACCATGGGATCTGTTCAGACAATCTGTTTTGACAAAACAGGGACAATAACGCTGAACAGGATGTCTGTCCTGCGCATCTACGCAGGCATGCAAGAGATAAGAGTGTCCGAAGGTAATTTTCTCGTGGGGGAAAACCTCCTGGATCCGTTCCAATCCCGAGAATTGCTGCAGTTGATTCAGACCTGCGTACTCTGCAACGAGAGCGTGGTAAACGGCTCAGGAGGGGACTATGCCATTAGCGGCTCTGCTACCGAGAATGCGCTCATCTGGATGGCCATCATGGCCGGAGTCGATGCAAATGGTCTCCGGGCGAAAATGCCTCTCCTGCGGACGCGTTACCGGAGCGACAACCGGGTCTTCATGAGCACGGAGCACCTCTGTGGAGACACGACCATAGTTGCTTTGAAGGGAAGTCCCCTGGAGGTGTTGGGAAAGTGCACGCTTCAGATAAAAGGTGGTCAAGAGGTTATTCTGACGGAGGAAGATAGAGACACCATCGAGGCAGCAAACGATCGTATGGCCGGCGATGCGCTGCGGGTTCTGGGGGTGGCCTATTCCAGAAATGGGCATGCCCTTGAAAGCGAAAACGAGTCTTTTATTTGGCTCGGCCTAGTGGGAATGGCAGATCCGATCCGGGAACGAGCCAAAGACGCCGTAGAGCGCTTCCACGAAGCGGGGCTGGAAACCATCATGATCACGGGTGACCAGAGCCCTACCGCGTACGCTGTCGGCAGGGAGCTTGGCCTCAACAATGGCAATCCTCTAGAGATTCTCGACTCTACTGCCCTCAGCGCCACGGATCCCGAGGTAATTAGAGCTCTTGCCAAGAGAGTCCATGTCTTCGCTCGAGTCAGTCCTTCTCATAAGCTCCAGATAGTGCAGGCCCTTCAGAGTGCGGGAAAAGTTGTTGCAATGACAGGCGACGGCATTAACGACGGCCCCGCGCTGAAGGCCGCGGATATTGGCATAGCCATGGGGGAGGGGGGGACCGATGTGGCGCGAGAAGTCGCGGACGTAGTTCTCGAGGAAGACGATCTGGAGACCCTCGCCATTGCCATACGTGACGGTAGGACCATTTACCGGAACATTCGCAAGTGCCTTCACTATCTGCTGGCAACCAACTTGAGCGAGATCGAGGTGATGTTCGTCTCCGCCGCGCTCGGGCTCGGAGATCCCCTCAATCCTATGCAACTGCTCTGGATCAATTTGATTTCCGACATATTCCCTGGCTTGGCCCTGGCTCTCGACCCGGCAGAGCCCAACGTCATGAAAGAGCCACCACGCGACCCGGCCGATCCAATCGTGGGAACCGAAGATTTCAAGCGCATAATCGGTGAGGCTACCACGATAACCCTCAGCTCTCTTCTTGCATATGGGTACGGGGTCGTGAAATACGGTGCTGGCCCCGCAGCGGGTACGGTGGCGTTTCAGAGTCTGACCGTATCGCAGATTCTCCACGCTTTGACTTGCCGGTCTGAAACTGTGAGCATCTTCGACAGGGAGAAGATGCAACCCAACCGGTACCTGAGTGCAGCGGTATTCGGTTCCCTCTTCATGCAAGTCCTGGTACAATTCGTTCCCGGCCTGCGCACCTTGCTCGGATTAAGCCCGTTGACAGCTCTTGACGGCCTGGTCGTTGCGGCAACCTCTGTGACGCCGTTGCTCGTGAGCGAAGCTGCGAAAAAAGTGAGAAACGGAGCTGATAATGAGGAGAAACTTCATTCACTCGTCTGAGTCCGCTACCGATGGTCATCCCGACAAGCTGTGCGACCAGATCAGCGATGCAATCGTGGATCGTTTCCTGGAACAAGACCATTGTGCCAGGATCATAGCGGAATGCGCGGTCTCTCTCTCCGTGGTGTTTATCGCAGCACGGTTCGCTTCAAATGTGAAGGTGGACTTTCCCAATGTTGCCAGAAAGGTCATCAGGCGGATCGGATACGTGGATCATGAGTTCAACTTCAAAACATGCAGCATTCTCACCAGTCTCAAGGAGATGGTTCCCAAAATCGGCCTCTTTGACGAGGACAACCTCTGTGATGCTGATATCGACAACATACCGGCCAATGACCAGGTAACTCTGTTCGGTTTTGCATGCAACCAGACGCCATTGTTGTTGCCTCTTCCCATATGGCTTGCCCACAAGCTGGCCCGCCGACTCTCGCAGGTCCGGCTGGACAACGTGCTGCCGTACATGGCCCCCGATGGTACCTCCCAGGTCAGTGTGGAATACAGGGATCTGCGACCCTTCAGGATCTATAGCGTGGCAATCAACTCAAGCCAGATAGACCGCTCGTATCCACCGGCGCCCCAGTTGAACGAAGACATTCGCAGAGAAGTGATAGAGCCTGCCTTCCTAGACGAGCCCATAAGGCCGGATCGTGATACCAAGATTTTTGTCAATCCGGCTGGTCCGCTCAAGCTCGGGGGGCCGTCCGTCCATTCGGGTCTCACGGGCCGTAAAAACGCAATCGATACGTATGGAGGGTTTTCGAGGAACAGCGGCGCGGCGCTTAGCGGAAAGGATCCGCTCAGGATAGACCGGGTAGGATCGTACGCGGCCAGGCATGCAGCGAAGAATGTGGTGGCCGCAGGCCTGGCCGACCAGTGCGAGGTCCAGCTCAGTTACTCTATCGGGCAGGCTCGGCCAGTGAGCATCCAGGTCGAAACCATGGGCACCGGCAAGAAGTCCGATGACGACATCGCCCATTTGGTTGAGACTCATTTCGATTTCAGGCTCGGAGCTATCATCAAGAAGTTCAACCTGCGCAGGCTTCCTTCCCTGACCAAGGGTGGATTCTACCGAAAACTGGCGGCTTATGGGCACTTTGGTCGCCCTGACCTCGATCTCCCCTGGGAGGCCACCGATTTGAAGGACGCTCTGAAGGATTCATGAGTGCGGTTGGCTTATGAGTGGAAAGATGAAGGCACCAACTCTTCGCGTGCCAGTGGCTGGAACGATTCCCTCCTTATGCTCTTCTATATCAGAACTGTAAGGATGGAGAGCGGGGAGCCCTGGAGTGCTCTATCGAGAGCAAGCCCGAGGACTGCCTTTGAGACGGCTGCTCCGATCTTCTTGGCCGTGTTATCGAAATGCTGACCTCCTGAGATGGCGCGGGCCAGGTCAATGTGGCCCTCTTGGGAAAGCTCGCTCAGGATAGCACGGGAACTGGTCACGCGAGGATCGAACGTTACAACTACGCTTCCGGTCAGAGTATTAACGGAAATTCGACTCACTCCATTCATGTCTTCCAGCGTGTTCTCGATTCTTCTAGCCCGCGTGTGGTCCTTCTTGAGCTCCGGGATCTTCACTCTCATTCGGCCTGGCACTTCATGCACGTAATAGCCCATTGGTTCCTCTCAATTTCAACCTGAGGAAACAGCGGCTTACCTCGGTCCGCTGCTTCACTTTTGACTACCCTGCAGCAAGCATGTTAGGAGAGTATTACGGTCAAATGAGTTGTTGGTTTTGGAAACAAGAGATCGGAAATATTGTGAGTATAAGTGATTGCAAGACCCCACAGCGCGGGAAACGGCCGCCGGAATTTCTAGGGAAGGTGCACGAGCCACCCGTACCGGCTGATCCAGCGGATTCCTAGCCCGAGCGTACTGCCCGCGTGATTTGGTAGCGCCGGCGTCTCGCCGGTATCCTCGCGAGGGTTAAGAATCACCGGCAAGATGACGGCGCTACGGGGAACGGCTCATTCTGACGTGGAGATCCTGACGCATGACCAACACGACAGTGGAGCGCAGCCGGACCTTTCACGCCGTTTATAGCTCAGATTACCATTGGGCTCGAATCTATTTTCAATGCGCTCCAAGGCACGATCACCCTTCTGTCGTAGTTGCCTTAATCCAAGGGATGTGCGTCAAGGCCGCGGCCACCATGATCCACACGTACGGATCGGTCATGAATCGTATGCGATTATTTTCCCAGATCTCGGTAAAGTTGACCACGATCGCGGCGTACAGGACTGTGAGCCACATGAATGCCATGACCAGCCTACAAAGCGGCGTGTTGGGGCCCCGGAAAAGGTGCACGGTGACTGCGCCACCGTACAACAAAGCAACAATATAGCAGAGCGCCACGAGCCCCTGTGACAACCAACGACACACGCCTTCAGCTCCCTGCGTTGCGAGAACCGGGTCGAGAAGGCCGAGCGCTTCCGCGTTCTTCGTTCCACGCAACGCTTCAAATGCAGGTCTGAGCCAGATAGTTACCGCGTCGAGGACGTTCTCAGCGAACTGAGCCGGATCTCCGGCTATGACGGTGAGGGCGTCCTGAAGCCGAATATTGGACACCCGGATGTACCCGACAAAGTTGTAATTCGGCCCAACCGACGGCCGTTCTTTGACTTTGCGATCCAGCACCGGAATACCCGTGGGCTGCGGATCGCCC
The DNA here is from genome assembly GCA_040753915.1 of Thermodesulfobacteriota bacterium. Classification (GTDB taxonomy): domain Bacteria; phylum Desulfobacterota; class Desulfomonilia; order Desulfomonilales; family Desulfomonilaceae; genus JBFMDN01. Next base: position 13,147 of record JBFMDN010000078.1, read on the forward strand.
ACTTCGTATGCCTCGAATTCGCTCAGAGCCGGCACGGTAGCCAAACGGGAGAGACGACCCGCGTGCACCATCTCTGCGATCCGGTCGGGGCCGAGTCTCTCCACGGTGTTGCGAGTCAAATTCAGTCCCAGCCACGTGCTGGTGGCAACGGACCCGAATTGCACGTAGTTTTTCACCTGCCAGGAGCACACAATCAGAAAGGGAACGATTGCAAGTCCTACCACGGATCGCCACTCTGATCGTCGAGATGCCGCAATAATTAGGCCTGCGGCCAAGAACCAGGGTATCTGGAACACACTCCTCGTGAGAATGACAGCAGCCAGGGTACTAAAGAAAGCGATTCCAACAGCGCTGCGGCCGGTACGGACCCACACGCCCAAGAGGAGGGCAGACAGACAAAGCAGGCTGGCAGTCGGATACGTGTACAGGAGGAAGTTCTCGTATAAGACCGTTGTAGGGCTCGCAAGATAGAGAACGGCCATGATGAGCGCAAGAAATGCTGGAATCCCGAGCATGCGGCTTACCACATACATGGAGAGGACCAGGATAAGTCCGAAGCCCATAAAAAGGACATGAAGCGCTGTGTCGATGGAACCGGGAAACGCCTTGAGAATGACACCAAGAAGAAGGTTAAACAAAGGAGGCTGACAATGGAGATGGAAAATGCTCTCTATCAGTCGATGCTGGAGCAGGCTCACGTCCAGGAATTGGATACCGGAGTACAGAAGGGTCGAATCGAAACGAACGCCGATGTCGAAGTACAGGAAACGACTTGCAAAGAAAGCGATCGTCACCACAATGAGAAATTGGGCCTCAGTGCCTCGGCTTTGTGCCTCTTCACCAGTGATCAAGGATCTCGCAGCCTTTCCCAGCAAAAGAGATCTCCCGCTTTTCCCAAATTCCGATCTGCATTACTTTTTCGGTTGGGCAATGGCTATAAGCGGCCGGAAGGAAAGCAAGATGATGTGACGGAGAGAGCCATTCCTGTAAAATAGAAAAATTCCCCGGAAGTGTTCTCATCAACACGCCACTACCGGGGAACATTTCGAACGTAGCCTCGCGGTCTCGACACCCTCTAATCCTCGTCAGGCTTGAGCATGCGGCGGCGTTGTTGGTCTCCGCCCGGTGGTTGCTGCTGGATCTCCCTCTGGCGTTGCTGAATCCGCCTTTGCGCAGGTTCAGACGGCTCCTGCGGTTTTGGCTGGACTTGCTCCCTGACCCGAGGGCTCACCTTTGGCTTTTCAATCTCCTCTTTCCTCGGCAAGCGCTCGGGTGAGACCGTGACCCGCGGCTTGAGGGGCTGAATAGTCGTTCGCTCCGGAACAGTGACCCGAGGTGTCACCGTGGGACGGCTTACCGTAGGCAGAACGCCCCTTGTGGGTACTTCGGGTCTTACCATAGGAAACGTCCGGATGAGAGTCGGAGTCGGTGGCCCTTCCGGTACAGTGGCAAGAGTCCGAATCGTGGGAATTTTGCCAGTGGGAAGAGTCACTCTCGGGGGAAGAGTCGGCAGCGTCACCCGGATCGTTGGACTTGTGGTGACGCCCGGAATCGTTACCCTCGTGGGAAACGTCAAGAGGGTCGGAAACGTGATCCTCGTTGGAACCGTTGGCACCGTGGCTACAGTGGGAAAGGTTCTCAATGTCTCTAAGGTGAAAAGAGTCGGGACTGTCCTTATCGTCGCGACAGAGGGGAAGGTTCGGACTGTCCTTATGGTCGGGAACGTTAACAGAGACGGCAGGGTCCCGATAGTCGGGAAGGTCCGAATCGTGGGAAACGTCGGAAACGTGTGCAAGGTAGGGATAGTGATAAACGTAAACAGGGTCGGCAAAGTCCGAATCGTCGGCCGCGTCGGCACCGTCAGCAGGGTCGGGAGTGTGATCCTCGTCGGAAAGGTCAGGAGCGTGGGAAAGGTGGGCCGAGTGGGGATAGTAAATACCGACGGCAGGGTGATCCACGTCGGTATGGTTAGCCTCGTGGGTATGGTGGGCGATGTGGGCGTTGTGGGGGTAGTCGGGACGGTCGGTGTCGTAGGCGTGGTCGGCACCGTAGGCGTTGTCGGTGTCGTGGGTACAGTCGGCCACGTCGGGTACGTGGGGTACGTCGGGTACGGAATCGGTATTGGTATGGGAATGGGGATCGGATAGTATTCTGTCTCGCCCGGTATAATGATCACGCCCGGATCGTAGTACTCATAGTAATCCAGAGGTAAAGGCGTTCTCGGAGGAGGTGGAGGCTCGGCCTCGCAAGACGGGAAGTCTGTGGGCAGAGTTCGAGGAATGGTGGTGTATTCGATGAGCGATCGGATATACTCTGTCGATACCCTCATCACCTTTGAAGGCACCTTGTCCAGCTCAACGATGACTGCTTCGCAAGCTCGTACCAGCCGCTCGTCCGGCAAATCCTCTTTAATGTTGGACACCCGTAGCTCACCTTGTATGACCGTGACGACGGTCCTGTTCGGCTCCAAAGACTCGACGACGAAGTCCGTCATCTGTCCGGTGGGCATCACGACAGCTAGTGCAGTTGGTGAGAAGACCGAATAGTTAGATGGCGGGTCGGTCGGTATCAACCTTTTGCGGAACCGAATCATCCCCTGGGCGATCTGTCCCGCGAGCTGAGTTGCCGGCCCTTGCGCCTGGGCTCCAAGAATGACGAAAGCGGAGTTTCTTCCCAGCGAAACGTCGCTTTCATGCGGGCCCAGCCCTTTGACCCACACTTTGCTGTCCCCGTCCGGCGGGGTAAAGAGCAAGTCCTGGGCGAAAATCGCATCGTTGGGCTTGAGGTCCTCGTACTGTGGCTGGCCGGCCCGCTGAATAAGCGCTTTTTCTTGTATCCGCTGGGCCTTCGCTATCGGATCGGCTGCGGAGGAAATCGCCGCATTCGCACAGAGGATTGCGACGAACGATGAAACAATGAGAGATTTTCTGAGGATACCGGGACGAACGGGAGCTGTTAGCATTTCAAAGACCTCCATCATTGCCCTAACGCGGCATCAATAGGGATGGGGAATGTTATTATACGCCTCGCCCTTTTCGATCCCGGAGCTCGCAACAGGTTTCGGGACCGGCCAGACGGGTCGCGACCACATTAAGTATTCTGAGCCGCCGCTTTGAGCTCGACAACGACAGCCACGCATTTTTTCAGGTCTTCGCCCCCCTTTATAAGTTTTGAGAAGTAAAGCCGTTCTGTCAAGGGAAAAAGAAGCAGCGGTGTAAGCATTCACTCTTGAGCGGGAGGAGAGGATCGATTAGCAGAAATCATTGACGATTTGGTTGTGTCCGCCGCGCATAAGTGAATGCTTACGCAGCGGTCTCGGTACAAGGTTTGAGAAACTGTCTCAAAACTCGGGACACACCAAACATCGTAGCACGATTTGGCGTCGATGCGTGGAAAGGCACCCTCACTCCAACCCTCTCCCAGAGGGAGATGGAGCTGTAAGAATCCCCTCTCCCCCGCTTCGGGGGAGAGGGTCAGGGTGATGGGGTGTGCCACGATTATCACGGACTGCCGGCTTTTGAGACTTTTTCTTGAAGCCAGCCCTGACCCCGAGGTTCGTTTGAAACGCGAGTACCGGCGAGACGCCGGCGCTACGGGAACTTCGCGCCGAGATCCCCATGGCAGGGGCTACCGGCGGTTGCCCTCTGCATTGCGGGTAAGGGTAGCCGAAGCTTCCGGATCACAAGTATCCCTGGATCATATGCAGTAGAATGGGCGTCTCGCCCGTTAATCCTCAAGGATGACGTGCAAGAAGAAAATGTCTCAAGACCCTGAACGAGTAGCATCCAGCCAAAAAATGGGCCATGGCAACAAGCCGAAATTCTGTTGCCTGGGAATGGGGTTCGTACCCACACGAATGCAACGTGCCAGGATTTTGGCAGTTTTCGGAGTCTTGCCACAGTTTCTTCAAACCCGCCCTCGCTCTCGTCAGAAATACGACAGATTTCACGCACACCGTACTCGGTCACGGAGCGTCCTGCGAGGGGGCATGTCCTCGTATCCGTTCCACGTGACGCTTGGCCGGTTCATGCTTCGGGTTCTTCCGGAGCACGTGGTCGAAGTAGGCGACAGCCTCGTCATCCTTCTTCATTTGGGCATATGCCAGGCCCAGCCCGAACAGCGCCTCGGTGCTTTCGGGATTGAGTGCAAGAGCCTGAGCCAGTGACGTGATGGCCTCAGGAATTCTTCCCGCCTGCAGCAGCGCCACCGCAAGGTTTGCATGGGCTTGGGGGTAGTCCGGCTTCAGCCTGAGACACGCCCGGTAATTCTCTGCTGCGGCCGACGCGTTTCCCAAATGGAGCTGGCAGGATGCTAATCTGTACCTGAGCTCCGCGGATCCTGGAGCCAGCCTGGTCGCAATCTCATACTCGTGCTCTGCCAGGTGAAAATCCCCGGTCAATTCGAGAGCGTTCGCCAGATACACGTGAGGCAGCGGTTGGGTGTGATCCAACGCGACTGATCGCTTCAGCACAGTGAGGGCTCCTGAGATATTTCCCTGCTTCATGAGAGCCAGTCCCAGATGAGTGCACGCTTCAGAGAAGTGTGGATAAAGCTCCAGGGCTTTCTCAAATTTCTTTGCTGCTTGCGCAAAGTGCCCTGTCTTCAGGAGGACCACACCGAGGTAGTGATGTCCGGTAGGAAGATCCGGAGCCAACTCCACTGCCGAGCTCAGGGCGACGACCGCCTCTGGGTATCGCTCGAGAGTTGCGAGTGAACGTCCAAGAAGGACGTAGGCCATGGGGGCTGCAGACGGAGATTCCGAGGCCTTTTCGTACTCCGCGACTGCCTCCTTGGCGTTTCCTGTGGACTCCAGGAGTAGGCCCAGATCACACCGTGCCAGCGCATTATCAGGATCCAATTCGAGGGCTTTTCGGTAATTCTGCAGGGCCTCTTCCGCGTTGCCCGACTCCGCGAAGGCACGTCCCAGTCTATGATGTGTCTCTGCTGAGTTGGGATCTGCCGCGAGCCCTTTTCTGTACTCGGCTATGGCCTCCCTGTAGTATCCCAATTCTTGGAGCAAGGAGCCCAGATTCGTGTACCCCATGACTGACTCGGGGGCTACGTAGATAGCACGAGCGTACTCCTCCATAGCCTCCCGCACATTCCCCATCCGTTTCAGGACATTCCCAAGACAATTGTGCGCGAGAGCATTGGCCGGATCCAGCTCGATAGCCTTCTCATAGTGCTCTTTTGCGTCAGAGAGCTTCCCGGAATTTTCGGAGAAATTGCCCAGCGTGATGTGCACATCCACATGGTGCGGCTCGATTTCGACTGCCTTCGCGTAAGCCCGCATTGCCTCATCGATCCTGTCAGTCAATTGCAGGGCAGCCCCCAGTGCTATCATGGCACCGCCGGCTCTCATTTTCTGGTCGCCAAAGATCTGGAGGAAGCCCTCTATCATCGTTCCGATGTCATGACTGGCGCCCGGGTTCCCATTCACCCCGGGCGCTGCCAGGACCCGTTGGAACAGAGCGATGGCCTCGTCATACTTCTTGTCGTATACGAGCGTGGACATGCAGTTGACCGAGATGTCCAGGAATGGGACGGGTTCCACGTCCCGTGAGTATTCTGGCAGCCGGGACGAGAGATCCGTCCAAAACGTAACGTGCGTCCAATGTCTCGCGCGGGCTGCCGTTGTCGAGGCCAGTGCCACGATGGGGATAAGAGCAGCGGCAGTTGCTGCCATGCGGAACGCAGAGGTAGACAACCTGGCACGTGTCCATTGAGTCACGCTCAACAGAAGGTACCCTACAATCAGCATGGGGCCGGCCATGGGGAGAATTGCCCGATAACCGAAGAAGAGGTACTGCGGTATGAGCAGGGATTCGGGCAGGAGACTCACAATGGCGAAGAGAAACCCGAAGGAGAGTAGCGGCCTGCGGCGTATCTCGACGATAGCGATCCCAAGTATGGCAAAGACCCCCGCCACTGCCGCAAGGGTATGGGGTGGTTGCAAGAGAGATCGAGAAATGATCTCCGCGCGCATGAGCTCCACGTTGCCGGCAAACGGAAACAGCATCATCCACACATACGAAAAAAAAATCCTGCACTGGGTGAGCATAACCTCGAGAAGGCTCACGTGTGCCTGCGAGTAATGGTCCAGGAGACGCGGAATTATTCCTTTCACGAGCTCGCTGTGATCCGTGTGGAGAAGGTGGGTCGTGAGAAGATAGAGGAGCAAGGGGGGACCGTAAATGTAGCACACGGTAATTCCGCGACTGAAAAGGTCCCCTATGCTCTGACGAAACAGGGTGGCTTCTGCCAGCAACAACACGATGGGCAGCGTGGCAACGTTTTCTTTGCTCAGCAAGCCGGCCAGGAACAATGCGGCACTCAACACGTATCCCGCGGGAGGCGAAACGCGGTGTGATCTCACGGCAACGTACGCAGCAAGGGCTGAATAATAGAAGAGAAAACCCATGATGGCTTCACGCTGCCACTCATACAGCACCACGAGGCTTTGCAGAGGATGCACCGTAAAGAGAACCCCAAGGAGCACCGCGACCGCACCCCTCGTCCGAAAGGAGCCGGGTATACCAAGGCCGGGTATCTGGAAGATCAGGAGCGCGAGCGTTGCGAGAGCCATACCGCCCGCTGCCACCATGGTCGCGTTGAGCGCCCGAAGGTAGAAAGGATCCATCCCGGTAAACAGATAGTTGAGGTAGAAAGTGAACAGGAAGAGTGGGCGGACGGGAACTATGCTCACGATGCGCAAGATATCGTGCTGAGCAAAGAGGGGCTCTTTGCTCTTAATGAAATACGCTCCGTCATACACGACCAGGGAGGAGAACCCAAGATAATGACATGCCACTGAAAGAGCTGTCAGCCCGAGGAACAGGATCAGAGCATAGAGCCACAAAGACGGGGCACCGATGCTCGTAGTCTCCGAGTCATTCGTCATTACTGCAGGAGCTTGCACGTTCATTTCAGCATCTCCTTCAAGGGCGGGTGGCTGCACTAAATGGATGGAGCACAATATGCCGCAGGTCCAATAGGTTATTCGGGCGTTCGCTCAAGCACAATTGTGGCGAACATAGCGATCATTTCAATCCACGGGGCTGCAAGCCTCTCGACAGCCCGGACAAGTGGGAAGGCTCCTCGGGGAGCCAACGACCGCATAGTCAATCCCCCTGAAACAATGTAGCTGAAAGGTGAGTGGAGGACCACGCTCCGTATTTTCCAGGACCGAAAGCGGGACTCAAACAGTATACGATCTCTCTCAAAGATGATCCACGGAAGAGCTTGGTTGGCGCAAGAGAGGGGGCCTCCTTGGGGGAGCTTCCAATCCTCGGCGCGCGGATCGAACGGCTCGTAGTGAAGCTTTCCCAGTACCAGAGAGGAGAGGGCGGTCACCCAGGGCTCTATCATGACGACAATTCCTCTGGCCCTGACGCACCTGGCAGCCTCCTGAAAGAATGACGCGCAATCGGTCAGATGATGCAGCACGTCAATCAGCACAATTGCCTTGAGTGTGCTATTTCTCATGGGTACGGCATGAGCATCGAAGACGAGCGAGAGGCCCCGGAGGGGAAGAACGTCTGACGTTACGAGACCGGGGATGAATTCATGCAAAAATCCCGGCCCCGAACCTATCTCCAGGACCGTTCCTTCTCCGGCCGGTATGGCTTCGGCAATATTCTGATACCAATCGGCGTAAAGCTGACGGAGAAAGCCCTTTTGCCTCACGATAGTGCGTCGCACCTCGGTCGCACTGGGAGAATCGGGATCCAAACCCCGTGCCAAGGGATGAACCAGGAGGTCGCGAAGACTCATGGGGAAAACCGTCAACTAAACGTTATTTTCCGTGCAGCAGTCAAGGTCATTCGCAGCAAGAGAAGACCTCCGGACCACCTCCTGATATTGGTGGTTCCGTAGACTCTGCCTCTGTACCGGATCGGCAGATCCAAGATCTCCAGGTTCAATCTGGCCGCTCCGAGTATGAGATCGAAGTCCCCATAAGGATCGATCTCGCCGAAATAACCGCGGTTTGCAGCAATTAGCCTGTACTGGTCCTTCCAGAGTACCTTAGTTCCGCACAGCGTATCTTTCAAGGACTGACCCAATAGCCACGAGAAGCTGAGTCCGAACACCTTGTTTCCCACGAGGTTGAGCAAGCGCATTGCCTCGTTTTCCATGGGGTATACGAGGCGCACCCCGTTGATAAGCTCTCCCTTGCCGGACACCAAAGCGCGATAAAAGCGAGGCAAATCCTCTGGCGCGACAGTAAGGTCCGCGTCGAGGATCATGAGGACCTCACCCTCCGCGTTCTGAAATCCGAGCCGAACTGCGTCACCCTTTCCCTCGCCGGATTGGCGAAACAGCTTGGCGCGTCTCTCCGGATGCGAGGCAATGGCCCTGCGTATCGCCTCATATGTGTTGTCGCTGGAATGCCCTTCCACGAAGATGATCTCAGTCCCTCCGCCCATCTCGGGCATTCGCTCAATGATCTGTTCGATATTGCCTTCCTCGTTGCGGGCCGGCACAATCACGGAAACGACAGGTTCGTCCGCGGTCCGATCCGCGAATGCAACAGGCCTGGCCACGAGGAAATTCGTCAGAGCAAGCACTCTAAACGGCCAGAATCTGACCATAAACCGGTTGAGAAGCGATGCCAACCCGGGAATGGCGAGAGGGCACAGAATTTCGCTCCAGTGCCGGACGACCTGGTAGTCCGCTTGTTTGAGCAGGTTGATGAGGTCTTCGACAGTCAGCCAGTTCTGATTCAGGGTGGGCATTGCTAGGTTGAAACGTTGAGTGAGAGCCAGGGGCAATTCCCAGAGCCGACTGTACGCGTTCAGAATCAGCCGAGTCTGAGGCACGCTCACCCGCGACACCTCTTCAAAGACTGCCTGGACGTCCCACAAGTCATTCACCAGGTCCGACATAATAACCACGTCGAACGGCCCCCGCAGAGGTAATTCGTGCCCGTCAGCCTGAAGAAACACCAAGTGGGGATGACGCTCGCATGCACGCTTCACCATTGCTCGTGAATGGTCGATGCCGACCCCGAGCGAGGGCTCGAGTGCCGCGAGCAAGTCTCCCTGCGAGCATCCGATTTCGAGGACGCGCAGTCCGGGGGGAACGTTCTTGCGATATATATGGATCAGCAGGTTGTGGTAGTGCTCTCCCCATGTCGCTTCCTTGCCCATGCGCAGCGCTACCGCGTCCCAGTGTTTTCTGCGGAAGTCGCTGTAATCTGCCTTGCCTCTGTCCAAATCGATAAGCCCTCCAAGCGGTAGCCGTACAGCAATCTTGCGGTGTCAACTATACCAAATTTAGGCCTCGTAAAAAGTTCTTCCAGCGTCGGCCATTTCCCTGAGGACCCTTGCAGGACGAAAACGCAATCCGTACCTGTCCTCGAGCTCGACCAGCTTGGCGTAAACGTTTGAAATACCCCATTTGTCTGCGTAGCGAAGAATTCCGCCCCTGTACGCCGGGAAGCCGGCTCCGTAGATCATAGCCAGGTCCATATCCTGTGGCCGACTGCAGACTCCTTCCTCGATCATCAGCGCAGCCTCGTTAATCCCAAGGGCGAGCATAGTGTCGATTATCTCCTGGTGTGTCATCTTCTTCGGCGAGACAGCGTTTTCTTCAAGATACAGCCGCACCACGGCGAGCACTTTCTCGTTGGGGACGGGCTTCTCCCCAGTATAGTCAAAATACCCCGCGCCCGTTTTGCGGCCGTAGCAGCCGATCTGGTAGATCCGTTCAATGAGGGGGTGGACTTTGTAGCGTTCTCCGAGCCGCTGTTCAAAGGTCTTCCCCACATGATAGCCGATGTCGATCCCGGTGAGGTCCTCTAGGAAGGCCGGGCCCATTGGCATGCCGAACTCGACCATCGCCTGCTCTACAACCGCCAGGTCCACTCCATCAGCCACCAGATACGGCATTGCTGCAAAGAGACCGATGAGTTGTCTGGAGACGTAGAATCCGGGGGCATCATTGACCACAATTATCGTCTTCTTGATCGCTCTGGCGAATGCCACGCTGGTGGCCAGAGTCTGGCTGGATGTGTCGTTCCCGCAGATGATCTCGAGAAGCTGCATCCTCTCGGCAGGGTTAAAAAAATGAAGTCCGATCATCCGACCTAGATCCCTCAAAACCGAAGCCATCTCCGTAATGGGCAAAGCAGAGGTATTGGTTCCAAACACAGTATTGGGCCGGCAGATACTTTCAAGCTTTCTCCAAATCTCCTGTTTGATACTCATGTCCTCCAGTACTGCCTCAATTACCAGGTCAGCGTCTTTCAGGTCTTCCAGGGAGCAAGTGGTGGTGAGGTGCTCGTCAATGAGTTTCTCGAGATCCTGATCGGTCATTTTCTTCTGCTTGATCGAGAATGCGAAAGTCTTGCGGATCGTGGCCAACGCTTTCTGAATAGCATCCTGGTTGATGTCCCACAGCACTACATCGAATCCGTTGATGAGCAACAGGTGGACAATGCCGGAACCCATAACGCCGCCCCCCAACATGGCGACGTTTTCGATCCGGGCTGGCTCAAGACCCTTAATTCTCGGGAGCTTGCCCGCTGACCGACTGTTGAGGAAAACCCCGATCAGGTTCCTGGCCACGTCGGAAATCGCGCATTCACCGAACAGCTCAACATCCCGTTGAATGTCGGTTTGAATATCGTCGCTCAGACCTTTCTCCATTGCCTCCATTGCCGAGAAGGGCGCGATGGTGCCCTTGAATTTCTTGGCATTTCTGGCCTTGAAGTCCTCGATCAGCGCCCTCTTGGCTTCGCCGCTCGGCAAGAGATCCTTTCGGCTCTTGGTCATAAGCGTCTTCCGATCCATCTCGCCGGCAATGAACCGCTGAGCAGCTTTGAGTGCGGCTTCCATCAGCTCGTCCGAGTCGACCGATTCGTCCACGAGTCCCATGGAAAGGGCCTTTTCTGCAGGGAGGGACCGGCCGGTAGTGATGAGCTCCAGGGCATAGGGAAGGCCGATCAGCCTGGGCAAACGCTGGATGCCGCCAGCCCCCGGAATCACGCCGATTTGGACTTCAGGCAGTCCTAAGGAAGCGGCCTTGGCTGCCACACGGTAGTGACAGGCCATAGCCAATTCGAGTCCGCCGCCCAGGCAGTTTCCGTTAATCGCTGCGATCACCGGTTTGGATCCCGTCTCAATCATATTGAATAAGCTTGACGCTGTCTGGGCTAACCGGAAAGCTTCTCTTCTATTCTTCAGGCTCTGGAGCTCGGTTATGTCCGCGCCGGCAACAAAATTCTTTCCTGTACCGGTTAAGATTAGTGCCTTGACGTCCGGGTACGAAAGTCCTTCTGTGAGTGCCTGGGCTAAATCGCTGCTCAATTGGGGAGACATCTGGTTTACGGGCGGGCTATCAATGGTGAGCACCGCCACGCCATCTGTAACGGATATCGTAACCGTTCAGCGGGAAGCCTAAACGAGAGAGGGAGCAGGTAGTCCGTTGCGGTATGCAATGACGGATTCGAGAAGAAAGTGGAAAGGGTTCCTTCCCTGAAGGATGCAGGATCTTTCGGCGG
>JBFMDN010000079.1:0-24400 GCA_040753915.1 Thermodesulfobacteriota bacterium
TCCTGCTATTCGATGCGCAAAATCATCGAACAAGATCAGCTCTGTCCCCAGGGCCTGACCTCCTGCGGCTGGTCACTACAACCAGTCTCTACCTCACCACAGGATTCTCATCACTCTTCATCGCTGGCCCCAAACAAATCAACTCGACACGAGGCAGCCCTTACTGTATTATTAGCCGTTTTACTACCATGACCGGAAGACATCGGTCATGGTGAGGATCTTCTCAGGAGGTTGTCTATGTTCGGCCCTCTCCCAACGAGATTCTTTCTCACCTGCGGGGCGGCTGACGCTACCACGGAGCTCAATGCTTTCGATGCGGCCCTGCTTCGAGCGGGAGTCGGTGACACAAACCTTATCAAATTGAGCAGTATTCTTCCGCCGGGAGCCAAGCAAATCGAGCCATATGAGTTGCCGAAGGGCTCTCTTGTCCCCGTTGCCTACGGGGAGCGGACTTCGCACGAGATTGGAGAGCTGATATCGGCCGCTGTGGCGGTGGGTATTCCGGAAGACCCGGCGGCAGCAGGTCTCATCATGGAGTGTTCCCGCATCGGCGAGGCCGGTCCGTGTGAAGAGGCGGTCAGACAGATGGTACGTGAAGGTATGGAAATCATACGCGGGTCTCGCATTCGCGAGATCAAGAGCATCTCGATCTCCCACACGGTTCAAAGGGTGGGAGCGGTATTCGCGGCGGTGATATTATGCCCATGATGAACGCCGATTGGTACTGTGAGGCATGGGAGGAGAGGACAGCATTTGCAGTTCGTGTTACTTCCAAGCTGTATGACGCGGTCACAGAGTTCCAGAGTATTGAAGTATTTGACAGTGAAGCACTCGGACGTATTCTGGTACTCAACGATTGCTTTATGGTTACCCAAAAGGATCATTTTGTGTACCACGAAATGCTGGTGCACACTCCCATGGCCGTTGTTCCGGACCCCAGGAGCCTGCTCATAATAGGTGGTGGCGACGGGGGCGCGGTCACCGAGGCGATCAAATATCCTCACCTGGAATCCATCACCCTCTGCGAGATCGACCCGCAGGTTGTCAGCACGTGCAAAGAGTTCTTCCCTGACGTGTCCGCCGGGCTTTCAGACCCGCGAGTCCGAGTTGTATATGAAGACGGTGCTGCGTTCGTACGGGATTCGCCCAATAAGTTCGATATCATTCTTGTTGATTCAACGGATCCCGTGGGACCGGCCACAGCTCTGTTCTCGAAGAATTTCTTCGCAAACGTGAGAGACTGCCTCACAGAGTCGGGAACGGCCGTCTTTCAAACCGAGTCACCCTTTTTCATGGAGCACACCTTTAACATGGTAGTGCAGGATCTGACGGATGTGTTCGGCTCAGGGAGGGTTCACCCCTATGTGATCCCAGTCCCCACGTACCCGGGCGGCTTGTGGTCGCTCACGTTTTGCTCGAAGACACTTCATCCCCTCAATGTGACGCACCGGGAGACCCCCGCCTATCTAGAGGGCCGATTGCGCTACTACGATCCGGATGTTCACCGGGCCGCGTTCACGCTTCCAGTGTTTGTCCGAAAGCTTCTTCGGTCCCCCGCGACTGCGGGCCTGTGATCGACGATCTCCTACCTACTCGTCAACACGGAAGGGTTCGTACACGCACGGGTGCCAATACGCGCGAAGCTCGGGGGCATGCCTGATGCCCCTGAGTATCGCCCGGTCCAGATGGTTCACCACAAGCAGCATCAACTCCTGGCCCCGAATCTGACCGAGCGACCCACACGCACACTCCACCTCATTGAATCTGGTCACCTTGTCTCGTCGCACTCCCTCGCCCAGGAGGATGAGAGGCACAGTTTCTCCCGAATGAATGAGCGGACCTCCGCTGGGGGTTGCGTGGTCTGCGGTTATGATGACGAGCGCCTCCGGATCGTGCAGCAGAGTATCCACGGATCTACCTATGCCCCGGTCCAGCGCTTCGATCACCTTTGCCTTGGTCAGGGGGTTCTTGGTGTGCCCCGCTTGATCGGGAGCCATTGAGTGCACGTGAACAAAGTCGTACGAGGAGAGCTTCTCTGCGGCCATGCTGATGCGGTCGGCAATGTCTGCCGCAGGATCCTGCGAATCTCGCACCCTAACGGAGTCCATACCAATGGAGCTGGCGACACCCCATTGCACGAGCTTTGGGGAGATCGAAAGACCCGTGAATCCCCATCTGTCGCGGAAAGGCTCCATGGGACGCCATCGATCCGCAAGGTGGGTGATAAACATGTTGATCGGGGCGGCTCCGCGCTCTTCTCTGGCTCTGTTCACAGGGTGTCCGCGCAGGCGAAGGTACACCCATTGGAGGTACTGGCCGAGCGCACGGGCTGTGTCGAGTGCGGTCTCGTCTCCAGCAGCCTCAGCCCAGGCCTTTGGTTTGGGCATGAGCATGCCGTTGACCAACGGGTCGGTATCAGTCACTCGGGGCGACACGGAACCGCTCAGAACCAGGATTCCTTCGTGGAGGCTCACCTGAGTGAATCGAAAACGGATGCCCTCCGATTCGTAGGCTTCCACTTCGGCCATAAGCTCAGCCAGCTCTTCGTGCTTTGCTGGTGGTCTGCGGTCAACAATTCTCAGCAGTCCCCTTTCCTCGGACGCGGCGACCAGCCGAGCCAGTACGGATACGTCCTCAGGTCCCACTGGCACTCCTGCCGCCTGTGCCTCGAGAATGCCTCGTTTCGGTCTCTCGTGGGACTCGTACCCGTACATCGCGAAGTGGGCGTCCTGGCTCGATAGCGGGACACCGACCCTGTCTGCCTGATATAGACCCGTGGCGCCAAGGAAAGCCAATGCATCGAGGTTAGGAGTGCTTGCAGCCTCCAGGGGGGTCCGGTGCCCCAGCACAGCGAAAGATCTGTCCGCAAGACCGTCCAGGACGATGAGAACGCATTTGGAAGGCACTGAGTAAGCTCCTGTTTTTTCCACCGGACGTATTCGCGGTCAATTGTTCCTTACTTTATCCTTTTCTTGCAACCGTCTGTTTGAGGACCAGGGTCCTTAAACGCGGCACGCTTAGCAAGAGGGCCGGAAGCAGGACGACGTCACCGAGCAACGCGGTCACAATGGCAATCGATGACAGGACACCGAATGAGTTGACCGGGCTGAAAGGAGAAATCAACAGCATGATGAAACCGAAGAACAGGACCGCAGACGTGGAAACCATGGCCTTCGCGGTAATGCTGAACGCGGTGTGCACACACGTTTCAAAAGGAACTTGATCGCCGCGGTCAGCGAGCTCGTACCTCAATTGTTTCAGGAAATGAACTGTATCATCCACGGCCAGACCGAGCGAAATCGCTGCACAGAAAACCGTGACCGTGTCCAGGGAAATGCCGAGCCATCCCATAGCTCCAAGAATGGCCGTCACGGGAAGCATGTTCGGGACTAGGCTCAACAGGCCAAGGGCCCAGGATCGAAGATGGATGATAAGCAAGAGCGTTATCAGACAAAATGCAATGATCAATGAGTTGAGCTGAGATCGGACGAGAGCTTTCGCCTGCGAAGCGAACACAGCGAGGTCTCCCGTCACCGAAACCGTACTGACATCTCCCATAGCAGACGCTGCGATATCCCGAATTTCATCGATAGTGTGTGTAATGGGGATATTGGGGGAATTGAGTATTCGAACCGACACATGCGCCGTCCCGTATCCCGCATCCACGTATCGACGCAACATGGACCGTCCGTCCGAGCTGACGGAGGTAACTGCAATAAGGTCCGAAATGAGCCGGGAATCCGAGACCAACTCGTCCAACGAAGTGTCGGGTCCCTTCAAGACCTTTCCCAGATATCCCATGAGGGACAAGACGGAATCGGTGGCCACCACTTCCGGAACTTCTTGCAGCCGGCGCTCGAGCTCCAGCATCTTTTTCCAGGTCTCCGGCATCCGGAACGTATTGCGATCTGCCTCGAAAAAGAGCTCCAGCGAATGGATCGGGGCAAGATTATCTTCTACGAAGTGGATGTCTTTCATTTCGGGTGTACGATCGGAAAGCATTCGGAGAATCTGAGTATCGCTCTGAATGAAGGGGATTCCTGCAGCCATAACAACACCAAAAACGACGCACGCTATCACGCAAACCCTCGGGTGGGCAAAAATGATCTGCTCCAGCCAACGGAGTATACGTGCAACCAAATCGCCGGACATGCTCGAGTACGTCTTTGGGCTCGGCGGGCTGAGCAGGATGAGAAAAGCAGGGGTCAGGATCACGCAAAGCAGGAACGAGATCAGCACGCCAAGGGACATGATCAAGCCGAGCTGGAACACCATAGGTATGGTGGTGATCATGAGGCTGGCGAATCCCACGGCCGTCGTTACCGCGCACATGAAGCACGGCGTGAACACTATCTCGAGAGCCTCTCTCGCGGCCTGAACCCTGTCCGGCGAGTGCATGAATCGTTCGTTAAAATGCGTCACGATCCGGATGACTGTTGTCACGCTGACAATGAGCACCAGTCCGAAGGACAAGCCGGTGGTGGAGGTTAAAGGAATCCCGGTCAGTGACATGAATGCCAGTATCCATGAGACGCACACGATCATTACGATCATAGCGATGATGCTCACCCGCAAGCTCTTGAAAATGTAGAACGATACGCCAGCGGCTATGAGCAGACAGAGAATACCGAACGTGGTTGCCGTGCTCACATTGTACTTGTCTATTGCCACCCGAATGACCGGTGCTCCCACTATCCGAGTCTGAGAGCCTGGCGGAAGATGTCGGGCAACTATGGACGAGATCCGCTGGAGTATCTCCTGGATGACCGGTACGTCGAATTTCCATTCGTCATCAATGCGCACGAGCACAGCCCAGGTTTGCAGGTTCGAGGACGCCAGCAGATCGAAGCTCGGTACAGCGGCACGAAGACTTGCAAACTGAGCGGAGCTCACGACATTGGGGTCTCCCTTGCTGCTTTCCATCAGCGGGTAGCTGCCGAAAACGCCGTCGCGCTCCTGGAAAATCTTCAGGTTGGAAAGGCTTATCACTTGGACTATCTTGTCTGTCTTTTCCAACTCATTGGTTACAGCCTCGAGGCACTTCCACGTGTCCGGATCATCGACCCGTCCCGTCCCCTTCATGACAACGAGAAGAAATTCTTCACCTCCGAAGCGACCGAGGAAACGCTCATACGTTTTGTACTCTGCGGACTCTGTGTCTATCCCCGATTTCAGCGTCGGGTCCGTCTTCATCCCCGGAATAAAGACGGCGAGAATTGCTGTGACGACCACGGCGAAAAGCACCGTTAGCTTTCGATAATCGATCAGGATATGTATGATCTTGCGCTGCAAAGGTCTGTCCATCCGCTTCCCGCTGAGAAATGTCTACGTTAGGGGTCTTCAGGAGTCTGCAGTGTCTCATGGTGAGACGACTTTCGCAAGATTCACTGTTCAGCTTTCTCCCACCAATGATGTCCTCCGGTTGCGCGGTCGCGACCGATGTGGTACGAATACGAATATGAAAAGAGCTTTCTTGGCTGCTAAGGGTATTTGGTCGCACCACGCGGTGAATCGGAATTCGTGATGCGCATTCTCGTTTCTGTATTGCTCAAGATATCCAGGCTGACTTCCAGGTTTCCCTATTCTACCCTCATAGTGTTTCTCACATGCGCTGCTGCCGGCTTCGCAGCAATGCCGATGATACAGCTCAGCACCAATCTCATGGCCGGCGTAGGACACATCAGCCCGGTGATCGCCCTCAGCCAGGAGAACAACACCATATTCGGCGAGCAAGACTCGCTCATTGTAGTCGTTGAGTTCCCCGAGCCTCCCGGCCCGGACCGTCTGCCCTTCATCAAAGGCCTCGGGGATGCTCTTGCCGAATTGCCGGGGGTGCGAAGGGTTCGGTACAGGTTCCTTGATCCTGAAGACGAGGAACAGGTCACCGGGTTGTTCAAGCATTTCCTTCTGGGCATGAACGAGGAGGAGCGCTCGAAAATCGGTCGCATCTTGACTCCTGACGGGGTTCAAGATTCCGTGCGACGACTCAAGAACCGTCTGTTCCTGGCTTCTGACTCATATGTGCAAGAGCGCCTCTTGAGCGATCCCCTCGACCTCGGAAAATTCGTCTCCGAGGCAATGCGCAGGCGCGTGGGTGCGATAAGCTTTGGCGACATGTACCTCCTTGTGGCCAGTCCGGACAGCACGGTGTACCTCATACAGGTAACGCCGGACTTTCCCAGTACAGAGCTCGTCAAGGGGAAGGAGTTGGTAACACTTCTGGAACAGGTCATTCCTCGGAAGATCGAGGAGCTGAGAAGTTCTCTTCCGGGTCTTAGAAAGAAATCCGACGGGGTGCAATGGTTCCTTACCGGCAAGACTGCGTTTCATTATGAATCTGATGTGATATTCGACCGAGAGGCTTTGAAAATCACACTCTTTTCTTTTTCTATGGTCCTGGCGCTCGTCATAGTTGTGTACCGCAGCCTCTGGGCCGGCCTCATCCTGATGGCCCCCATATGCGCTGGTGTCGGCCCGAATTACGGGTTGATCGCTCTGGCGTACAAGGAGGTGAATCCCGTGGTGATGGGTGCTGCAGGGGTACTATTTGGTTTGGGCACAGATTTCGGCGTGCACCTTTGGGGACGCTTCAGGGAGGAGATCGACCGAGGCCTGGACGTGCCGGCAGCGATCGAGACCGTGTACAGGGAAACCGGCCCGCCGGTGCTCTTGGGCGGTCTCACCTGCATGCTCGCATTCGCGTGCATGTGCCTGTCCACTCAGCCGGCGATGGCTCAATTCGGCAGTGTGGGCGCCACGGGGCTTATCCTCACTCTTGTCTCAACGCTGTGCCTTTTCCCTGCCTTGGCAACCTTGGTCGCAAGGGCTAAGCAGGATCGAATCCCGCGCATACATGTTACCTTCCAGACGTTTTCAGGACTGTTTAAACGTGCGCCCGTGCCTATTCTCCTCGTGTCCGCAGCGATCGTGGCTGCTGGCGCCGTCTTTGCCTCTCGCTTGTCCTACGAGAAGGATCTGTTCAAGGTCTTTCTTGCCCAGGACATGGAATCGATGGCCGTTTCCAATCGGATTTCCAAGAAATTTCACGCAAATTTCTCCCAGCCGACACTTCTGTCCTTTGACGTGGACAGTGTCGAAAAAGGGCTCTCGATCCAAAGACTGCTTGATAAGAGGCTGGAAAGATTCATGGAAAGCAGCGGCATCGTGAATTCCTTCGATTCCATATCTTACCTCGTTTCACCCCGTTCCGTGCACGAGGAGAACCTCATCTTCCTGGCAGGTCTGGAGAGTGGCTGGTCGACACGGGAAAGGACATTCAACGAGCAGATAGAGACCAACCACTTCTCCCGTCTGGCCGCTGAGCGGATGCAAAAGTCCTTTTCCACCGTCAAACAGATTTTTCACGACTTGGCCACCTTGGGCGAAGCGGCCATAGACAGCCGGAAAGGGGAGCTGGAGAGAAGCTGGTATCAGGCTCACGTCAATGGGAGCTATCGCTTCTTAACCCTGGTGCGCTATTCTCACGAGGTCAACGACACTGCTGAATTGAGAAAGGCCGACCGGGAGCTGAGCCAGGCAGTGGATGGACTGCCGGTGCAGGTACGGCTGTCCGGTCCTCGCCAGGCCATGGAGGCTCTTCTTTCAGGGCTGGTTTCAGAGCTTGCACGCCTGGGCCTCTACGTGTTGACAGCGGTAGTGATCTTCTTCTTCGTCATGTTCCGGCATCCCCTTGCTGTAGCCTTGAGTCTCATTCCCATGACAGGGGCCTTCTGCATTACTCTGGGGGTAATGGGCGCGCTGGGCGTGGGGGTTCCATTTTCCATAGTCGGGGTGGCCCCGCTCATCTTCGGTCTGGGAATGGACAACGGCATTCATGTGGTCATGGGAAGCTCCCAGGAGGAAGGCGGTTCTGTGGAACAGGCAATGGCACGGGTGACGCGACCGATCATATTCACCTCTTGCACCAATGTCATGGGTTTTGTTGCCATGATCACGTCCTACCATTATTCGCTTCAGTTCCTCGGTTGGACGATGGTTGTCGGTATGGCCGCGGGAGTCGGGCTTTCTCTCACCACGCTCCCGGCCCTCCTTCTCCTCCTGCGTGACAAGGGGTCAGGTCCTGTTTCTTGATCTTCCTGCCACTTCTTAAACTCGCTTGCTCCATCTGGGCCAGGCCCGCGGCCTCTTGACCGACCGTCGTCATCATGCATTCGTCAAGAAACAAGACCTGACCCCCAGCGCGCTCATTATCGCATCATGGAGAAGCGGCCGGAAATCCTTTATGCGCCGGTCTGCCTCTCCCATGATGACACGATTTGTCAGAAGAACCACGGTGACTTCCCGGTCCAGGTCGATCCAAACGGAGGTCCCGGTGAACCCCGTGTGTCCTATGCTCCTGTGCGAGAAAAACCTGCCGCTGGACGAGCCTTCTTCAGAGGGAGTGTCGAAGCCCAGGGCTCTCGTACATCCGGAAACGAAATCGATCCTCTCACAGAATTCCCGGACCACGTGAGCAGAAAAGAAGCGGTCCTTGCCGACTCTGCTCTTGACGATAGTTGCCGCGAGGCTGGCCACGGCGCGAGCTGTGCCGAAAAGACCAGCGTGCCCTGCCGCACCCCCGAGGGATCGGGCGTTGAGATCGTTAACCAATCCTGCTGGCTCTCCCACTCGGGTCACTGCGATCCTTTCAGCCACGCGCGTCGGCGTGAACATGAGATCATGGTCCAGACCCAGAGGGCTGAAGATCCGTTCACTGCAGAACCGATCTAGGGAGGACCCCGTTTCCATTCCTGCTATGCGACCGAGGAGAATGAATCCAAGGTCCGAGTACACGCACCCGGTACCGACCGGGTATGCAAGAGGCTCGGTCAGGATTCTCTCACAGGTCGCAGCCAGTCGATCTCCCGCGAATTGCATGAGGTAGTAGGGCCGCCAGGCAGGGAGCCCGGAGGTGTGGGCCAACAGATGACGGGGAGTGATGCTTGTCTTGTCTGGCGGAACGTCACAGAACCAGTTGGAAATCGGACTGTCGAGTATCTCCGTATCTCCTCCGGCCAGGAGCATCCAGGCCGGAGTGGTTGCGAAGACCTTTGTCAGGGAGGCAAGATCGAAAAGCGTACTCTCCTCCACCTGCCGAGCTCCCTCACCGCCCACCGTACCGTACGGCACATGAAAGACGATTTCCCCGCCATGCTCCACAAGGAGAACAGCTCCTGAGAACTGCCGATCTTGCAGAGCGCGGACCATGAGGTGGTGAGCACGGGCAAGGTTCATCTCGACATTCCTCAATTGCGCTCCCCACTATACCAGGCGCAGAGAT
The DNA here is from genome assembly GCA_040753915.1 of Thermodesulfobacteriota bacterium. GTDB lineage: Bacteria > Desulfobacterota > Desulfomonilia > Desulfomonilales > Desulfomonilaceae > JBFMDN01. The sequence continues at coordinate 9,281 of JBFMDN010000079.1, forward strand.
TCATGGGAACAGATGTCAGGCCCTGCATACTCGACGTTCGTGAAATACATGAGGCCCGTAACTCTTTTGTGATGGCCTCAAATGTCTGTTGTCCGCCGATCCTGACCAGTGATATGATCCGCTGCCCTCGCGGTAGGAAAAGGTCATTGAGCGGTGTGAACCAATGAAATCAGTTGGTTGGGAGGCTTTCCATGGAAGTCGAAGAAATCAGAGAAGAGGTGCGGGAGGAGCTCACCAAGCAAGGAAACAGGGAGCAATGGATAAACTACCTCGCTTTGACCGCGGTGATTCTCGCGGTATGTGCGACGCTATCGAGCTTTAAGGAGGGGAACAATTCGGTGGACTCGGTACTGAGCCAGACGCAGGCGGCAAACCAATGGTCCTATTATCAGGCCAAGAGCATCAAAAGTTACCTGTACGAGATGCAGAGCCAGGAGTTGGGGTTCGAGCTTGAAGCACTGAGCGAATCGGCTCCGCCGACGGTGCGCGAAAAGATTGAAAAGACCCGGAAGTTCTATGAGGACACCCTGAAACGGTACGATCAGGAAAAGAAGGAGATCATGGCGAAAGCCAGAGATTTCGAGCGTCAGAGGGACGAAGCAACGCGGCGCGCGGCTTCTTATGGCATGGCAGTGATCTTTTTGCAGATGGGCATATTGCTCTGCTCGCTCTCCGCGCTCATGAAAAAGAAGATGCTCTGGTTGCTCGGAAGCCTGGTAGGCGTAGTCGGAATCGTATACTTCGTGGACGGTTTTATTCTCTTCCTCGCATGAGACGAGTCAGTCCTAAACCCATGTACAGGCTCGAAAGCCTGCATCTGGAAGTCCGCCCGTCATCTCGTTCAGCTCGGTGGATCGCGGTTCCCGGGGGAAACAAAGGTACCCTCGGCAACGACTTCTATTTAGCCTAAGAGGCGACGGAGGGAGTCGGGACCGGTTGTCCCACTTCTTTCTTGTCCTGATCTGCAGAAGCCATGTTTCGACGGGTCTCCAGGAAGAGTACGAGGTTATCAACGTGGATAGCCTCGTCGTTGCGCCGGTACCCCAGGACCCAATCGATCTCCGCTGTCTGCCGTCCCATAATCTTCCGCATTTCGTCCGAAGTATAGTTGATCAACCCCACTGCCAGCTCTCGGCCTCGCAGGTCTTTCACTGTGACTTTGGCACCATGCTCGAACTCGCCGGTAACGCCAACGACGCCTATGGGCAGGAGGCTCTTTCCTGCAGTCGCGATGGCCCGGGCAGCCCCGTCGTCGATGCGGAGCTCTCCTTCGGACTCAAGATTATACCGGATCCAGTGCTTCCTCGAAGAAATGGTCTCCCGCGCGGGCATGATGAGGGTACCGCACGGGTCTCCTCCCATGATCCGCAAGACAATGTGCGGCGTTTTTCCCTTTGCAATGATCGTCGGGATGCCCGATCGGCCGGCCTTGAACGCAGCTTCCAGCTTGGAGGCCATACCGCCCCTCCCTGGACCGGATGAGGTGGAGCTTGCCACTCTTCTGATCTCGGGCGTGATCTCCTCCACAATAGGAATGAGGCACGCGTTCACATTAGTACGAGGGTCGCAATCCATGAGTCCTTCCATGTCGGTGAGCGTAATGAGAAGGTCAGCATCTGCGAGTGCGGCAACAAGCGCCGAGAGATTGTCATTATCACCCAGCTTGATCTCTTCGACTACAACCGTGTCATTCTCGTTGATGATGGGTACCACCCCCCATGACAGCAAGGTCATCAGGGTGTTGCGTGCGTTCAGATGCCGCCTGCGATGCGACAGATCGTCCTTTGTGAGCAACATCTGAGCGATGCGGATCCCATGCCTGGCAAACGCCTCTTCGTACGTCGCCATCAACCGGCCCTGACCTACTGCTGCGGCAGCCTGCTTCTGGGGGATGGTCCTCGCGCCCTCCTTGAGCCCCATGTGACGCACTCCGGAAGCGATCGCTCCTGAGGACACAATGATGAACTCTTGGCCTTGATCCTTGTAGATGCACACGTCATTAACAATACCGTTGAGGATGTCCACATCGAGCCCCTCGTCGGTGGTTACCACGCTCGATCCGAGCTTCAGCACAACCCGCTTCACCTTTTGAAGGATTTCTCTTCGCACGTCACTGCAGTTCATGGTCTTCACGGCTTTTCTTTAAGAGTCTTGCACTGGCCCAGAGGAGATCTTGAAGCCCTTCCCCTGTGACGGCCGATATTGCATGCACCGAGAACCCCCGACTCTCCAGCCGTTCCTTCAACGAGGCGGCAGGTTGCCTGTTCTCCGGTATGTCCAGCTTGGTAATGACTACGATCATGGGCGTTTGTACCAAGTTTCTCCCATACGATGCAAGCTCGTCCAAAATCGTATTGAAGCGCTCTTCCGGCCCCGGAGTGAGGGTCGGAGACGGATCTATGAGGTGGAGCAGCACACTCGTTCTTTCGATATGGCGCAAGAAGCGGTCTCCCATGCCAGCGCCCGCATGCGCGTTCTTGATGAGACCCGGGATATCCGCCATCACGAAACCCACATCATTCCCTAGACTAACAACCCCCAACCCCGGAGCAGTAGTCGTGAATGGGTAATCTGCAATTTTGGGGCGGGCGTTACTAACCCGTGATATCAGCGTAGACTTGCCGCTGTTGGGGAAGCCCACCAGGCCCACGTCCGCGATGAGCTTGAGCTCGAGCCTGAGCATGCGTTCCTCGCCTGGCCGCCCCTCCTCGAAGCGCCTGGGGGCCCGATTCCGTGACGTGGCGAACGCAGCATTGCCGCGGCCGCCTCTGCCGCCCTTCGCAACGACCATGGAGCTTCCGGGCTGGTCAAGGTCAGCAAGCAATTCGCCGCTCTCGTCATCATAGATCTGGGTTCCCACAGGAACGCGCACGATGAGCGGTGCCCCCGACTTCCCGTGACGATCTTTCCCCATGCCGTGGCCGCCTCTCTTGGCGCGATACAGTTGCTGGTACTGACAATCAAGGAGGGTGTGGAGGGATGAATCGGCCTGGAGTATGACGTCACCGCCGCTTCCTCCGTCACCCCCGTCCGGACCACCTTTGGGCACGAAGGCCTCCCTGCGGAAGCTCATACAGCCGCGGCCTCCGTCACCAGCTACAACTCGGATGCGGGCCTGATCTACGAATTTCAAAATTGTTCTGGAAAGCCGAAATGGCGGAAGGTCGGGAATAGAGGGAAGAGACAGTGAGAGGGCACATCGATGGTAAGGCCGCTCTGGCGCGCTCCGGTCCCTGGGGTCAAGTCGACCGAGGGGTGTAATCCGGGCGCACCGGGCACGGTCATGACTCTCTATACAGGGACTATGACAACCCGCTTCTTGCTTCGGCCTACCCGCTCGTACTTGACGGTTCCGTCTATCTTGGCAAAGAGGGTATAGTCACGTCCCATCCCGACGTTTGGTCCTGGATGAATGCTGGTTCCCACCTGTCGGACGAGGATATTTCCGGCTCGTACCGACTCACCAGCAAAGCACTTGATTCCGCGCCTCTGACCCGGGCTGTCCCGGCCATTCCTCGAGCTTCCTCCAGCTTTCTTATGAGCCATGGTGCATCCTCCTTTACTCTTCAGGTGGCTGGTTTTGGGTGGTGTCAGTCGGTTGGCCCATTTCGACAACGGCCGCGCTGGTTTCGATCGAGTTCACTGCCAGAAGAGTAAACCACTGCCTGTGTCCCTGTTTCTTGTGGTATCCTTGTCGGCGTTTCTTCTTGAAAACAATAATCTTTCTGTCCCGAGCGGTCCGCAGGATCGTGGCACTGACTCTTGCGCCTTCCACGGTAGGTCTCCCCAAAGTGATCCCCTGATCGGACCCGACAGCGAGCACCTGTTCGAGCTGGATTTCGGTGCCCGGCTCTCCCGGCAGCTTCTCCACTTTGAGGCGGTCTCCGGGCTGTACCCTGTATTGTTTTCCGCCGGTTTGGATGATGGCGTACATGGACAAGCCTCCTCCAAAGGTAAAAAAATATTTAAACACTGATGAAGCCGACTGTCAAGATGAATCCGCCAACGCGTGGTAAGCATTCACTCTTGAGCGGGAGGAGAGGATCGATTAGCAGAAATCATTGACGATTTTGTTCTGTCCGCCGCGCATAAGTGAATGCTTACCAACGCGTTCGAGCAATGCGGCACCAGGTCTAATAGGGAAGCCCCAGCACGGTCACCGTTGCGGTTTCATTGTGCAGGTGGCATTCAGCTCCGGATACGTTGGGACAAAACTCTCCGTACGTGTAGAAGCCGATGGCAGGCAAATTGTCTCCGACGGTGTTACGGATGTTCTCGATCTCCGCGCCCGTTCGGGATCCCAGCAGGATCTTGCGGGCCATACACGAGTAAAAGAAGATCATTTGCGGCTTGGTCCCCTTAAGGGCTTCGACGGCCCGTCTCGCAGCTTCGCGGGAAGCGTCCATGAGCTTTTCCACGGTACCGCCTGTCGTGAGGCATACGGTGGAACCTTCAGGGATTTCCCCTGCAAAGGTGACCGATCCGTCGCTCTCGCCGATCGCCATAGGAGCTCTCAGAATCGGGTCTTCCCCGAGCCTGAACATTTCGTCCACCAACCCGAACGGGAACTGGACTCCCACGGCGGGCAGCCTGTTGGCCAAGGGCCCCAGGTAACCGCGGTACACCGACAGCGCCGGTTCACCGTCCAACTCGTACACGACATTGCCCCGGGACCGAGTTACTTTCTTGGTCGCACCGGCAGGAAACCATCCGCTCCGCACGCCGGTTCCCACCTCGAAGTTCCCTGACATGGCTATGGCGACCGCTGAATCAGTGAGGACCCGGTTCCCTTCGAATTGCCACGTTTGCTTGAACATTCTCGCGTCGCCCGCGGTTCCCCCGCTGATAACAACTCTGGGCCCAAGCGAGTGATTTATCCCGCGAACGAGCGCGCAGCCGTTCCCCGTGAGTCCATCAGAAAGCAGTTGCACATGACGCGTATCGACGGGAAGTTTTTTGGCGAGCTCCCTTCCCGCTCGTTCGCTGTCGGTTCGCAGACCGGTTACGGACGCCACGCGAAACCTAACCCGATCCGTCACGATGCCGGCCAGCACCGCGGACGATACACTGAATCCCGAGGTAGAGATCTCGCCGTCTGTGGTGCAGCCCACCAGGTTGGGGGTCTTCACCGTCTCGTACACTCCTCCGACAAATTCCTCCATCCGCGCACCAGGCGCGCAGAAGAGCCAGCATGCGTCCGGGTTACGGCCGAGCCGGCTCACAAGGTCGCGTCCCAAGCGCAGACCCGCTTCACGAGAATAGGGCTGATTGGTGACTACGGTCGTCGCGTTGAACATGGGGGTACCTCCTCGCTCATAGGAAATAGAAGGCTGGCTTTCAGCAGCAGCCCCTGCGTTGTTTCCTCTTCCGCATGTTGCCTGGAACCCTGGATATGGGGACTGCCCTCGGTGGATCGGGATGCAGACGAATGCCATGTTCTTCGCCTGGGTTGATCCTGTTCTGTCAAGCAACTTGTGTGCCAAGAGTGCAGTCCTCGAGGCAGGCTGTCCGCTGGCCCGCTGAGCGACGCCCGAACCGATAACATACTGCTATTAAAGGCTGTTTCTATTCGCTGCGGTGATGGGCTCCTGGTGATTCCGCAAAGAGATAACTCGAGCTGCAGGAACGCAGGGACACCAGTGTTACAGTTTGCCCCATTAGGTCCCAATGTCGCAGCTCTCAGTCCTGACGCGGTCTCGTAGGGAAGTCCTCGAGTAACCAACCGGCGGAGTGGGGTGTTTCTTCACGGCTCGCTGGGTATCAACGAGCATATGGCATGGGTGAGCAGGGACAAAAGCTGCTCATAACAGAAGAAGGTCCTGCCCGCGGTCACTCTTTGGAGCCGGAGAAATATCCGTCGCGCTCGCTCATGGCATCGAATTCTCTCGTAGGTGGATGTGCGTCGTCCAAGTGGGACGGGCATCTGAAAGTGTCTCAAAACTCCGGACACACCAAACATCGTAGCACGATTGGGCGTCGATACGTGGAAAGGCATCCTCACCCAACCCTCTCGCAGATGGAGAGGGAGCCTGAAGAATGCCCTCTCCCTCGAAGCGTGGGAGAGGGTCAGGGTGAGGGGGGTGTGCCACGATTATCACGGACCGCCGGCTTTTGAGACACTTTCATCTTGCCCGTGATCCTTAACAATAAACGGGCGAGACGCCCGTTCTACCGGATTCTTGATGTACGAAATGACGCACTTGGCCATTTGAATGGTGGCTCCTTCTATGCGTTCACTTTTCATTCGCGATCATGTCGCGATTGTACCAATTACACCATGGCGCAGTCGTAGGTCGGGCTCCTCCCGACAAGAGGATCGGCGTGCAAAGCCCGCCCTACGTGAGGGTAACGCGGGAGAGGTGTACAGAGGGCATGGATGCCCTGGTGTCTCCGAAACTGGAAGAACATCTCACAAAGGCGCCGAGAGGGACCTCGGAAGCGATAATCGCAGATGAAGAAACGCGTGAGAGGTATCTTCCAAATGGTCTAAGTTACGCATATGGGTGGCTCCCTCTCCCCAATGGTTCCACTGCTCGCCCGGCCTTGCCTTTTCGCGACAGCTCTGCCATGTATTTCACGGTTAGCCGAAGATATGTCGGCTTCCCACAATGCGTGGAGAGCTCGGCCGGTCTGTACGGTAACGGCCGAGAGCACGTCAAAGGAGCAGATGATTCGGATCTATGACTTCTGTTGCTACCTTTTCCTTCGGCCGAAACTGGCAGATCTTCCTGAAAAGCATAGATGAAGAGCGGGTGAAGGTCGCTATGGATTCGCTCGCTGAGTTCCTTGGCGCGGACGATCTCACATCCAAGACTTTTCTCGACATCGGCTGCGGGAGCGGCCTTTTTTCATTGGCCGCGTACAGGCTCGGCGCAAGCCGCGTTGTGAGCTTCGATGTGGACCCGTTCAGCGTCCAATGCTGCAGGCATCTCCACGAGCGGGCGGGGCGTCCCGACATTTGGGAAATTTTTGAGGGATCTGTCCTTGATGAGCAATTCCTCAAGGGCCTAGGCCTCTTTGACATCGTGTACTCGTGGGGCGTGCTGCACCACACGGGCCGAATGTGGGACGCAGTACGAAACTCTGCAGAGCTGGTAGCCCCGGGCGGGTACTATTACATATCCTTGTACAACAAGATCTTGTCGCGGTCGGGGTCAGCGTCTTGGATTCATCGATTCTGGATCTCGGTGAAACGGTTGTACAACGCGCATCCAACGATCGGCACGTACGTGCTGGAGCCCGTCGCCATGGCCGCGTACCTCACGATGGTGGCCGCGAGACTGGAAAACCCCATTGAGCACGTCAAGAATTACAAATCTCACCGGGGGATGAGCTGGAGGACAGACGCGACGGACTGGCTTGGGGGATACCCATACGAATTTGCCACGGTGGAGGAGGTCTTCCACTTTGTGAAAGGACGATTTCCACGATTTACTCTCGAGAACATCAAAGTCACCAGCGGCAGAGGACTGAACTGGTACTTGTTTCAGCGGAGAGATTGAGAACCCATGGGCGGCACTGCATTCTTGATTCGCGGCATGCTCGCGGAGCACCGATTGGAGCCAAGGCCGATCAAACGGACCCTGATGGACAGGATCGTCGGGCGCCAGAGGTTCGAGAAACCCACAGTGATAGACCTCGGCGGTGGTCGCAGATATATGGACTTCCCTGCAGGGGGCTACCAGATTCTGGCCACGGATTTTCGGGAGTATCTCTCGCGGCGCATAACCGACCCATGGCCTGCAACCAGGGCTGTCCTCCGGTACATGAACGACAAGGTCATGTCAGTGCACCTGCGCGGAGAACAAGCCCACGATAGGACCGCACCGGAATTCTATGTACAGCTCAGCTTTTCCGGCTGCGCAGGTACTGCGGAGATCTCCGCAGAAGTAGCTTCACACTGGGCTGAGATCTATTACCGGGAGGAGCACGAACGTCTCAAAAAAGACTACTTGTATCACCTGGGGTTCGCACCTGACGACAGCAAGATTCAATCGTCGCACGTGCAGTTTCTTCCTGTGGGCGAGCTCGGCTATGCCAGGTATATGGGAGAGAACGCAGGGGAGGCGGATCCGAGCTGGGAAGGGAGCAGGCAATTCGAGCTCGATGCCGCAAGCGTGGATGCGTTTTACGAGCGGGGGAGCCTGTCGCTGCTTCGAGATCTGGATACGCGCTTCGGGCCGGTCATGGCCGACGGTGAGTGCAGGTGCCAGCTTTGTATGCCCGGATTTGATCACACCGAGCTCGACTCGTTCAGGCTTCCGTAGAGCTCCCAATCCGTGCGAGCCCTCTCAAGCAGACGGCAAGGCGCATCATCACAGGCGATCCGGATCGGAGCCCCCAGGATACGAAGCCTGAACGGATTCCACTTCAACCGCCGGATGGTTTTCCGGCTGGTCAGGAGGCCGTTGCTCCTTCGCCGGCGCAGTTTGCGAGCCTCGAGGGGAAGAAGGTTTTGCCGTTCGATCCGAACCCAGATGGGAGGTTGCACAACCGCACATCAAGCAAGCAGCGATTACGATGGCGAGCAGATATCTCACGGGAGACCCCAAAGGCATAAAATACCCCTCGCTCCCTGGTGTTAGTAATAATCATAAGAATTGCTCTGGGTCAAGTCGATTTCCTCGTGCCAGGCATGATTCAGAGGGTTGGTGAAGGCTCGCCAGCCCTTGACTCTTGGTAGGATCGCCGTTCACGCCGCCACGAATCGCGGCGATGCCGGTTCTGCAGCGCGTATGGCTCGTCTCTGAGCCGGGATCGCCTCTCTGCCGCGGTCTCTTGAGCCTCGATCACGTCCGCGGCAGAAGCGATCGCCTCATCGAAGTGCTTCCGTCATTTCCCAGATTCCCGGAATCGACAGAACCAGCGCCATACCGATGATTACTACTACAGACACACCCACCAGGAATTCGGGGAGTAAGGAGAACTTGGCTTCTCCCCTGTTGATGTGGCGCCTAACCGAAACGAATCGCAGGCCGGCAGCCAGAATGAGCACTCCTGCAAGGATGAAAGCCAGAACGCTCAACACGGTAATGGTATCCGAAGCCCCTGCTCGTACATTGAGCCCCTGGAGTCTCAGCAAATGACGGATAAAGATATCGAACCGCTCCATAACGAACCCGAAGCCCAACAGCCCGAGGCTCGTGCGAGACCACGAAAGAAAGGTGCGTTCGTTGGCCATATGACTCCGATGCCAGGCCAGGAGAATTCGGTCGTCCGCCATCACGTCTGGGGGTTTGGGTGCCAACTTGTCAAAGTCGATAGACGGAATGTCTTTGGAAAAAGAATCCATTTGCTCTCCTCCACTCCCATTGGCGAGCCGCTCGATTTTGGATCGCCAGGAGGCAGTGCTGCCTTTGCTCTGCCAGTATGGGTTCTTTCCGGACGTTGATCAACCGTATATTCGGCGTTATTCTAGAATAGAGAAGCGTCGTGTCACTGCACACGAGAACGGTGACGGCCATTGCACACGTTATTGAAATTTTGCAGTGTCGCGCTCATACTTACCCTCGTCTCCTCTGCTATGGCAGGGGACCGCACAGGGAGTGACATGTTGCAGGCCGCTCATCTGTGATAAGAAGCTTTGATCGAGCCACTACACGAGTCACATGTCGGAGGTGTTTCGATGGAAACGCTGCAACCTGGCGATCAGGTCGTGGAGCTCTCCCCGAACGGTGAGAGGGTCGAAGTTCTGACTGTGGAAAAAGTGCTTGCCGACGGAGTCCAGACAACAGGTGCTTCGGGCAAGTTGTCTACTGCGAGCCTTCGTCACTATGACGAAAGCATTGTTCAGCAGATCAGGGAAAAAGAGAACGAAATCAAATTGTTAAAACGTGCGCTGCTATCTCTGTATGATAAGCTTGATAAGCTGGCGTGAACCTGGGGGGTGCACGAAGTGGGCGGGTCTCGTGCACGCTCATGGTCCCGCGGAAACGACTGCCCCGGAAAATGTCGTTGTCGCTGCTTCGTTCATGCTCCTGTGAGTCATCCCCGTACACGCTCGAATCCGGAGCTTCTGAAGCTCTGGTTCTGGCATGAATGATGGCTATTGGAGGCTCCGGACAGACACTTGCACGCGGATGGCGGGGAAAAACCGTACAGGCCGAATCTTACCAGTCGAAAATATGGCATCGTTTCATCGTCCAGTGCTCTGACAACACGAGGAACGTAAGGACAGAGGAGAATTAAGGCTTTCGTTGTGCTGAAAGAGGATACCAGGGGAGTCACGGGCGCAGAGCTTATCAATTGGTGCAAAGCTCGGCTCACTTCTTACAAAGTTCCCCATTACATTGAGTTTCGGGACATGCTGCCAAAGTCAAAGGTTGGGAAATACTTGCGCCGCGAGCTGCGCAAAGAGGAGCGAGATCGCGTTTCGTCCTGAACGCGCACCCTTGGGCGAGGCTATCGAAGGCGGCCCGACGCTCCCCCAGCGGGCCTTGCAATGGCCCCACACGGATGGAATGCGCGCGATCCCCAGATTTGGCTTGACTTGGCACCCGCATGCCGCGCATTATGTCGCCAGAAGCATATGTCACAATAGACGTCAGCAACTGCTGGCGAACCCCCGGGACGATGGCGGGAGCAAAGCGATAGATCCCCCCTCTCCCGGTGAAGATAGGGAGCGCGGCGCGTTAAAGGAGCGGCAGGCGATCTCTTTCTCGTCCGACTGTTGTGTCGTGATGAGGGGCTGCACTGATTGATCGCCGAGACCTGGATACAGGTTAACTCAGATGACTGGGCGCGATGCCGATCGATGGTTAGCGCCGGAAACCTTTGCGAATCCGCGACAGTCGGTTCCTCCGACTCCTTGATTGCGACGGCGCATCCCGAAATCGATCTGGAGAATAGCCGATGAATCGAAATTGGATCTACGCGGGACTGATGGCTGCTGGTCTGGCGCTGCTCGTAGCTGGACCCTGTTTGGCCGCAGACGAGTGCACGGAAATCTACGGAGCTGGCGGGACCAAAATCGGGCTGGCTACGGGGAGTCCAGGCTCCCTCGGGTTGGTCAAAGCCCTTGCGGAGGCATTCAACGCCAAGAACAACTCCGCCATCTGCTGGCGGAAAGCGGGCTCCGGGGCCTCTCTCACGCTCCTGAGAGACAAGAAGGTGGATTTGGTCATGGTCCATGCGCCTGCCGCGGAAAAAAAAGCTGTGGAGGAAGGCTGGGCCGCGGATCGTACGCTCATAGGGTCCAATGAGTTCTACATAGTGGGCCCCAAGGAGGATCCTGCAAACATTTCTGACGCGAAGACGGTTGCTGAGGCATACAAGCGCATAGCCGCAGCAAGAGCCAAGTTTTTCTCCAGGGGAGACAATTCGGGCACTCATAAGAAGGAGAAGGAGATCTGGGAAAAGGCGGCTGTCACTCCTGAAGGGGCCTGGTACATCGTGACCAAGGACTTCATGACTGCCACTCTCAGGCGCGCGGACAAGGAAACGGGCTATTTCATGACGGACAGCAGCACGTGGATCGCAGAGAAGAAGCATTTGTCGGGTCTCGTGATTCTTTTCAAGGGCGATCCGTTCCTTGTCAACACCTATCACGCTTTGACGGTTCCTCCAGGGGCGACGCAGGGGAGCAAGCTGGCGTCAGAATTTGTCAAATTCGTGGCTTCTGAGGAAGGCCAGCGCATCGTCCGCGACTATGGAAAAGACAAGCATGGGGAGGGCCTCTATAACGACGCGCAGTACGCGCAGAAATATGACAAGTGAGGCCTCGGCCGACCACCTTGGCCTCCATTTGTTTTCAATAATGAAAGGTGTCGGTGAGCCGGACGTCCAGAAGATCTCGAAGAGAGGATGAACGCATGAAGAAGATATTAGTTTCACTGTTGAATGTAGCGCTCCTGCTAGTACTGGCGTCATCTGTGTCAGGAGGGGACCGTCTGAAAATGAGCACTACCACCAGCACTGAAAATTCAGGGCTATTGAAAGTCTTGCTTCCACCGTTCGAGAAGAAGACTGGCTGCAAGGTAGATGTCATTGCTGTTGGTACCGGAAAGGCTCTCAAGCTTGGCGAGAACGGCGACGTGGACGTGGTGTTCGTGCACGCTCGCCCAGCGGAAGACAAGTTTGTTGCTGACGGACACGGTGTAGATCGTCGTGACGTGATGTACAACGACTTTGTGATTGTCGGGCCGAGCACTGACCCGGCGGGACTCAAGCAGGCAAAGACCGCGGAAGAGGCGGTCAAGCTCCTTGCGGCAGGCAAGGCCCCATTCATTTCGCGGGGGGACGATTCAGGTACCCACAAGATGGAGAAACAGCTTTGGAAGAAGGCGGGCATAACTCCGTCGGGACCCTGGTATATTGAGGCCGGACAGGGTATGGGTGCTGTCCTTCAGATGGCCTACGACAAGAAGGGGTACACTCTGGCTGACCGCGGTACATTTATTGCCTACGAGGGGAAGACAGATCTGGCGCTGCTTTTCGAGGGAGACAAGAGCCTCCACAACCCGTACGGGGTCATAGCGGTCAATCCAGAAAAGCACCCGTCCGTAAACTTCGAGTGCGCGAAAAAGTTTGTCGTTTTTGTTACCAGCCCGGAAGGACAGGGAATAATAGCCTCTTTCACGCTGAACGGAAAGCAGTTGTTCTTCCCGAGCGCCGCCAAGTAGGGGAGTCTCCGGAAACCATGATCGGATCTACACTTTTGTAACAATCAAATTGCATTGGGAAGGGAGTTTTTCGTTGACACGTCACGACAAAATCCGTAGCATGGCACCATACAGTGTACATCGGTAGAGACTGGATCAGACTTCAGTGGTCGAGGCCGTAAAGCAGGGAACGATGTCCCGGCTCAGTCAGGCTTACCGGCCATGTGTCATGTGGTATTTGATTCATTGTAAGGAGGGATGGAGAATGTGCCGCAATAAGCTATCGGCGCTCTTCGCAATTGCAGGACTTCTCGTGGTTCTCACGGCCGCGCCTGCGAGTGCGTGGGAATTCACTATGAAAGGGGCGTGGTCCTGGGAGGTCGAGTTCCTTGGGCAGACAGGAAACGCCGGATTTTTCGGCCCATATGATGTGGATGCAGGAAGCGGTGTCGCGGGAACAGGAGCTGGCTTTTTTGCGCCGTACAACCTGTGGACAGGACAGCTCGGGTACCGAATGGTGTCGGGCTCTGATGCGAGCTGGAACACGCAGTATTTCACGTCCTTTATGGATCTGCGTATGAATAAGGCCCTGCGCGTCCGGGGCATCTACTACATCGGCGAGTGGAATCCGCCCAACAACGCTGCCACTGGCAATCTCGTTGCATCCGAGTACTTCAATGACCGGTTCCCCGGTATTCAGCAGTCCTTCTCCCCTGGCTATTGGAACGCTCTGTGGTTGACTGCAGAGCTGCCCTGGGGCGTGCTTTCTATCGGGAAGAGGCCTTCTACATGGGGCATGGGGTTAGGATGGAACGGTGAGTTTACTCGGTCCTCCGAGTCTCTCTCGCTCTTTGCCCCGTACGGTCCGTTTCGTATCGCACTTTCGATCTATCCGTCGAGGAACTCTGGGGCCACGGACTACTACAACCCGGATTACGACAAGAACAACAAGCGGGACTATGACGCAGCGCTCAACGTGACGTACCGGAGCGGCCCTATGGACTTCGGCGTTCAGGGGAACATCGTTTCCACCCATCGCGGTGGCGAGCGCGTCATTGCTACCCCCGCAACCCGAATGGGCAATTCCATGCGGGACCGGTCTGACTTTTACGGCGGTGTGTACCTCAAGTACTACACAGGTGTGATTTTCTTCAACGCTGAAGTGGACTGGTACGCGCGTACTGACAGAGTCAGGGATAGGGCGGCCGGTGGAGCGATCGTTCCTGGTGTTACTGATACGTACATTGAGCACTGGCGTGCAGCCACCGAGCTGAGCATGCTCGCAGGGCCTGCAAAGCTGGGGCTCCTCTGGGCCTGGTCGACTGGTGGAGACCGCAGAAACGGGAGGCAGATCGATCGCACGGGTATTTTACGATTGAACAGCTTCGCCAACACGGGTCTTTTCAAGCCGTACAGCTACCTGCAGGTCTACAGTTACGGTCTTGGGAACTTCGTTGACGGGACCACGCGCTACGGGTACGTGGAAGACGCAAACGTATACGGTGCTCGCCTCGACTATGCTATTGCTGCGAACCTGAACATGTACGGAACGTTCTTCTGGGCTGAGCGGCAGTCCAAGAGCGGCTTCGGATGGGGAGCTCTCTTCCCGGATCCCACCGCCACAAATGGAACCGTAGTGCTGGGCACCGGTCCTAACGGTGCGCCTTCCATTCCTGATACCTTCCTCGGTTGGGAAGTGGATTTGGGCGTGGACTGGAAACTTCTGGAAGGCTTAACGTTGAACACGACATTCGCTTACTGGCAGCCCGGCGAATGGTACAAGTACGCGTGTATCGATAAGAACGTGGTTGGCTGGGGTGTACCCAACGCGGCCAACAACTGGGGTATCAATCCCGACCGATCGATCGATCCGGTGTGGGGTCTGCGCTTCCTCGTCAACGGGGAATTCTAACAACGCAATCTGCTTTACGACTTCTTAATAACGGAGGGGACGCTGTTCCCTCCGTTGTCTTTTTCGGCACCCAAAGTAAGCACTCTGGAATTTCATGAACGGCAGGCGAGCTGGTCCTGCGAAAGGGGGAATGCCGCTGCGAGTGTCTTAGTACAAGATTTCGTAAAACATCCATGGCCTCGCGGTGACAACGGACGACCATGAGTTCCTCAGCATTCCGGCGCACGCTACGAGCCAGTAGATTCTCGCGTTTCGCGCGACCGTCGATGCCACCCACGGGCTGTCCTACCCCTGTCTTCGTAGCGCCGGCGTCTCGCCGGTAATCAGGGCACTTTCAGGTAAACACAGTCACGTATTTGGGGAATACTCCCGTTGGAGGAGGGCAGTTTCACAGCCGGTCTCAATACCGGGCAGGTTGGAAACTGCCCGTACCACACCACCGTGGCATGGGGCGTTGGTCTTCGTGGTAGGAGTGCCCGAGCAGTACCGGTAGGGGAGGGTTTCAGAAAGTGTCTCAAAAGCCGGGACACACCAAACAGCGTAGCACGATTTGGCGTCGATGCGTGGAAAGGCACCCTCACCCCAACCCTCTCCCAGAGGGAGAGGGAG
>JBFMDN010000080.1:0-23662 GCA_040753915.1 Thermodesulfobacteriota bacterium
GCGAAAGCCGGAATCCAGTCCTTCCAATATGTTATGGACCCCGGCTTTCGCCGGGGTGACGGGGTCCTTGTTAAGTCAACGGACTGAAATCACGTGATGTCATCCACGAAGTTAACGCCTATGGCTTGGGGGGCATAGGCGTTAAGTTAGAAGTGGAACGGCCAATTGTTCGTCATTCCGGCGAAAGCCGGAATCCAGTCCTTCCAATATGTTATGGACCCCGGCTTTCGCCGGGGTGACGGGGTCCTTGTTAAGTCAACGGACTGAAATCACGTGATGTCATCCACGAAGTTAACGCCTATGGCTTGGGGGGAGAGGGTCAGGATGAGGGGGGTGCCACGACTATGACGGACTCCAGGCTTTTGAGACAGTTTCAGACGCCCATTCCACCGGTCTGCGACCCCCATAAGTGTTCTCGGCATATGGGAAGCGGAAAGAGCTTCTGGCCTCGCGTATAGACGGGATTACAATCGATTCGAGCCACCAATCCTCCGCTACAGGGACCAAACCAAGGGCTTTCTGCCCTGTAGGGGGATATTAGCCATTGCCGGAGTTTGTGCCCGCTTCGTGAGGACTTTGTGAAGGTGTCAGGCGGCAGCGTGATACGTCCGCTCCTCTTCGAAAGAAGCTCGCGGGACATGGAGCAGTCAGTCAGCCTTTACACGTTGTAAAATTTTCTGACGTATCCGAACGGCCAGCAGAGCCTGGGATAGCAAAGCACCCCCCATTGAACGGGGCGATAGGACAGGTCACTGTGCGAACCAGGCACTGTGACGACGAGGCAATGCCTGGAACATGTGGCGTTGTCGTCTCGCACCCGCGTCCTAGCCGAACACTTTGCCCACAACGGAAGTCTCATGTCCCGGTATGAGGAATTTGCGATCCTTGATGAGAGACTTGATCCTGTAGATGGACCTGAACCAGGCGTAGTGGTCATAGACGAGACTGGAGGGGACAGCCGGCCCCCAGTGTCTCGGCGCAGGTGTGATTGGCAAGAGAGAGCCGTCCATAAGAACTATTTCTGTCATATCCGGATATGCGATCGGGAGAACATGGACGGTGTCCCCTGCAAGGAGGTACGTTCCCTCCCTGGTTCTCACAAGAAGACACTGGCTCCCGGCGGTGTGACCGGGTGTCAAGATCACACTCATCCCTGGCAGGAATTCCACGTCTCCGACCAGTTTCTGGCAGTCCAGACGTTCCAGCTCAGGAATAAGGCTTTGATCGAAATCGCCCCTGATCCGCATGGAAGGCAGAGGATCGAGGAGCTCCTTCCATTCCGTCTCCTGGAAAACATGAACGGCCTTTGGAAACAAATGGCAATTTCCGGCGTGATCGTTGTGCAGATGACTGTAGATCACGCAATCTATCTGGCCTACGTCCACGCCGATGCCGTCCAGCGATTCGAGCACGAACCTTTCGCCTCCCTCAGCAGGACTCCCGGCCCATGCCTTGCCGTCGACAATATATTTTGCATTGATTCCGTTATCCAGAAGTATCCGGTGAGATCCGTCTGTCAAATAGAAGCCCAGGTACGGGACGGTGAGCGGCAGTCCAACGTCCAATCCCGTCGTCAACTGCTCCTTTCTTACCTCGATGGTCCCGTAGACCAAGGGTGTTATCGTCCATTCGCTCACGGCCAATCCTCCTTTCGCTCAGGATCCGGACGGGTGCGCTTCCGGCTCCGTTTGCGAGTGTTCTGCGCGGGAGCTGAAGAATTCGATCAAACCGTTCGGCATAAAGATGATGACAACAATAAAAAGGCAACCGTAAATGATCCGAGCCCATTCCGCCTTCACGAATGTGGTGAGGCTTTCGTTGATGACAGTAAGCGATGCTGCCCCCACGAGCGGCCCCAACCACGAAGCCCCTCCCCCGAATAAGGCCATGAGAACAACCAGGATGGAGATGTTCACCTCGAACACGATATCAGGATGAATGTAAGTTAGATAATAGGCGTACAATCCTCCGGCCACCCCAGGGAAAAAGGCCGAAAGGGCAAAGGCTTTGAGCTTGAGCCACGGTGCATTGATCGCCATGGTCTGGGCCACTTCTTCGTCCTCCTTTATGGCCCTCAGCCCAGCACCGAATTTCGACTTGCCAACCCAAACGCTGACCCCGACCGTGATGAGCATGAGCACCAGCATCAGCTCGTAGAAAATCGATCTGCTTACCGCTATGGGAAGCGCCATGCCTTTGATCCATAATCCGTCCGGTCCGCCCAGGAATCCCAGGTTCTTCACCGCGAGCTCTACCACAAATGCAAAACAGAGGGTCACAACGGCGAAATAGGGCCCGCGAAGGCGCAAGCAAGGATACCCTACGATCGCGGCGAAAACGGCCGCGACCAGACCTGCCGGGATCGACGACAGCAGAGTGCCGACACTGGACAAATCAAAGGCATTGGACATCATGGCTGTGGCGTATGCGCCTATCCCGAAGAAGGCGACGTGCCCGAACGAGAGATATCCTGCATACCCCCCGATAAGATTCCACGCGCTCGCGATAGAAATGTAGAGGAAGATTTGAAACAGGAAGGAAAGGAAGTAGACCGGCGGTCTGAAAAGCGGAAACAGGGCAAGAGTCGCTACGAGAGAAATCCCCAGGAAGAACCAGACCCGCGATGCTCGGCGCACGGTCTCCATCATCACACCTCGCTCTGAAAAAGGCCGTGGGGCCGAACCACGAGGATGACAATGAGAAGCCCGAAGGTAATCAGGTTCACCCACTGGTATGGCAAGAATGCAAGGGAAAGTCCCGTTATGATGCCGATCACGAGACCGGCCAAAGCAGTGCCCAGCACGTTGCCCACCCCGCCGACGATAACCACGAGAAAAAGATAGATCAGCCACAGGTTGTGAGCGTGCGGCTCAAAGGAATAGATCATGGCCAATCCCACTCCTCCTGCCCCGGCTGTGGCCACTGCAATTCCGAAAGTGATCATGCTGATACGTTTGAGGTTAATCCCGTAGAGCTGAGATGACTCCGGTTGCTGCCACGAAGCGCGAACCGCCTTTCCGGTGTACGTCTTCTTGAGAAACAGGTGAACGACGAGCACACCAACAATGGACATGACGAATCCCACAACCCACGGATACTGGAAATAGAAGGGGCCAACCTTGACCACGTCGGTAATGTAAGACGGAGTGAGAAGTTTAGGAGCGGGCCCCCAGATCAGGAGAAGGAGATTCTCCAGGATGATGGCAATCCCGAAGGTCAGGATCATGGAGGACACGATCACTTCTTTGGACCTCGTAATCGGAAGAATGAGTATCCTATACGCCGCGCACGCAACCACGAATAGAAAGGGTGTCGTCACAACGAGGGAAGCCACTGGGTCCATCCCCCACCAGTTGAGGAGCACATACGCGATATATGCTCCCGCCAGCCCGAACGCAGCGTGGGATATGTGGATCACCTTCATCACTCCCCAAGTGAGGGAAAAACCCACGCCCAGAAGAGCGTAAATGGCTCCCATCATAATGCCGCCGATGAGGGACTGGATTATGAGGACTGAGTTCATGTGCATCCCCGGAGTCGGAGAGATGGAGAAACAGAGTCTTTTCGCCGCGCATGTGCAACGGCGGCAAAGAGCAGACAGATTGGGGGAGCCCAGGGTACGACAAGGGGCTCCCCGGGACTACGTTACTTCTTCCACGGCGGTTTGGGGTAGACCGGGTCGTGGGTCCTGACCTCCATGGGCCAGACCAGCTCTACCTTCCCATCGATGACCTGCGTGCAAAAGTCGATAGGCTTGGGAAGTCCTTTTTCATCAAACTTCATGGGTCCAGCGATTCCCGACACCTCGTTCGACTTCAACCAGTCGCGAATCTTGGTTTGGTCGAGCGTCTTGGCTCCCTCCACACCCTGGGCGAGAGTCTGCATCCAGACATATCCGAATCCGAAATAGAGCGGATATGCACTCAAGCCCCACTGCTTCTGGACATATTCATTGAGCTCTTTGTTGCCCGGGTATTTGAGCTTGTTGTGAAGGGAAGTGCCCGAAAAAACATAGTCTCCGTCAGGTCCCAACTCTTTCGTCCACTCCGGCACCACTGACCCGATACCCTGAAGTATGGCCTTCGGATTGTAGTCCAGCGCCTTGGCAGCTCGAATTGTCATCACTCCATCCGCGAAGAAGCCATTGGAGAAAAGAAGGTCGCAATTCATCTGCTTCGCTTTGACGATGAGCGGCGTTGCATCAGGAAGGGGAAGATTGTATTTCTCGTCGATAACGCGTTCGATCTTCAGCTTATCGGTCCAGCGAATAATAGAATCCATAAGCGAGGCACCGATGGGATTGTTCATCGTATAGATCGCTGCACGTTTGGGCCGCTGATCGGCAGGAAGCGTCTCCAGCCACTCGAAAAAGCCTTCGTACCACCACTCGCCCATAAGGGGCGGTCCGCCGAACGAGTAAGTATAGCCCTGCTCAAAGCTTTTCATGTGGCCGCCCATGGAGACATAGACGAACTTGTGTTTTTCCGCCACCGGCATGACCGCTCGGGCTGCGGTACCGGGATACCCGCCGAACAGCAGGTCAACCTTGTCCACTGTAATGGCTTTCTCCGCGAAGGTGACCGCCTTACTAACGTTGGATTCATCGTCGTAAATTTTGAGCTCTACCGGTCGTCCGAGCAACCCCCCCTTCTTGTTTACCTCGTCGGCCCAGTACTTCATCCCCCTCTCGATCCAGATCCCGGTTTCGGCAAACTTCCCGGTGAGCGGCAAGGAGCCACCGATCACGATCGGTTTCTTCTCCTGGGCCGCCGCGAACGTCGGAACCGCGAGCGTCACAGCGATGAGAGCCGCGATTGCCACCACAAAAGCGCGTTGAATAACTCTTCCTTTCATGCTTTTCCTCCCCTCTTGGTTACTGGCTTGGAAATCGCTCGTCCTGTCGCGCATGCAGAGCCTCGGACCAGTTTCGCCGGAGACCTAGAGTCCGAGATACGATTCTTTCACTCTCCGGTCAGCGAGCAGTGAATCCGCCGGGCCGGAGAGCGCCATTTCCCCGTTTTCCAGCAGGTAAGCCTCATGAGCTATGGAAAGCGTCTGAAGTACTTCTTGCGAGACCAACAAGATGGTCATGCCCTCGCGATTGAGATCGGCCACGATCCTGAAGATCCCCTTTGCCACGATGGGAGCCAGCCCGAGTGAGGGCTCATCAAGCATCAGGAGCTTGGGTCTAGCCATAAGGGCTCGCCCGACGGCCACCATCTGCTGCTCTCCTCCCGAAAGGCTCCCTGCAGACTGCTTCCTCCGATCCTTCAGCACGGGAAAGAGAGAAAAGACCCAGGCACGCGCCTCCTCGGCTCGGGCCCGAGCCAGAGGCAGATAGGCACCAATATCGAGATTCTCATCTACGGTCATTTGTGCGAAAAGCTTGCGGCCCTCAGGAACCTGAACGACACCCTTTCCACAGATCTTGTCAGGGGAGAACCCCTCCAAAGAATTCCCCTCCCACGAGATCCGACCCGATTCCACCGGCACAAGACCTGACACTGCGTTCATAAGGGTAGTCTTCCCCGCTCCGTTGGAGCCTATCAGAGCGACAAGGCGTCCTTGCTCCACTCGCAACGATACACCCCTGAGAGCCCTCAGCGCCTGATATCGAACCACGACATGATCAACTTCCAGCATATTCGGCTCCCAGATATGCCTGAATGACCTCCGGATGGTTCGCCACGTCAGCAGGGTCGCCATCCGCAATCTTGACGCCGTAGTGCAAGGCCATGACACGGGAGCACGTATTCATGATAGCCTTCATGACGTGCTCGATCATGAGGATCGTGATGTTGTGCTCGTCCCGAATGCGGAACGTGAGCTCTATGGCGCCGCCTATCTCCCGGGGGTTTAGTCCCGCGAAGACCTCGTCCAGGAGGAGAATCTCAGGACTCAGTCCGAGA
Organism: Thermodesulfobacteriota bacterium; assembly: GCA_040753915.1. GTDB lineage: Bacteria > Desulfobacterota > Desulfomonilia > Desulfomonilales > Desulfomonilaceae > JBFMDN01. The sequence continues at coordinate 5,910 of JBFMDN010000080.1, forward strand.
GCCCTGGCTACCTCGAGACGCTTGCGGTCCGCAAGACCGAGCTGACCGGGACGCGTGTGGGCTTTTGCAGCGAGGCCCGTAAAAGTAAGGATCCGATGCGCTTCCTCTCGTGCCGGATCGATCCGGTCTATGCCGCGCCTCCCATAGAGCACCGCGGTGGTCACATTGTCCAGAATCGTCAAATCCATCAGCGGCCGGACGATTTGAAACGTCCTGCCAATACCCATTGCCGCGATCCTGTGGGGAGACAGACCGCTGATACGGTTCCCTTCGAGAAAGATTTCGCCACTGTCCGGCTTGTACAGACCGGAAATCACGTTAAACAACGTTGTCTTTCCAGACCCGTTCGGACCGATAAGACCGACGATTTCCCCGCGATTCACGTGAAAATCCACGTCCGAGAGCGCTGTCAGTCCACCAAAATTCTTGCTTACGCGCTTCCCCATCAGCATGCGGTTCGTCCGACGCTAATCTTCTTCCACGATTGCGACAGGCCTGACCCAGCCCGCCGACGCTCCCTTGATCTTCACCGGGAAGCAGCAGACAGTGAACCCTTTCTGTCGCCCAACCTCAGAGAGATTGGCCATCTTCTCCATGTGACAGTAGCCGATCTCTATACCCGCGAAATGAGCTTCCCAGATCACTTTCGGGTCTCCCGTCCGCTTGAATTCGGCCGCCAGGTACGGCAGAGGGCGATCCCAGCTCCAAGCGTCTATTCCAACTACCTTGACCCCCTTTTCCGTCAAATACAGGGTACTCTCTCTGTCCATACCCGCACCCTTGACGAGATATTGGGGAGTTCCCCACGCAGCGTCTGCCCCAGTCTGAATCAGCACGATATCCAGCGGCTTGATTTCATATTCGATGCGGTCTAACTCTCGCCGGACATCCTCCACGGTAATCCGGTCTCCATCCGGTTTATGGCGAAAATCCAGGATGACCCCATCTCCAAGACACCATTCGAGCGGAATCTCATCGATGGAAAGGGCGCGTTGACCGCGGTCCATTTTTGGGTGATAGTGAAAGGGCGCGTCCAGATGCGTCCCACTGTGCGTCGTCAAGGTGAGAAACTCCACCGCCCAGCCAAGCCCCTCGGGCAACTGGTCGCGAGAAAGCCCCGGAAAGAACTCCTGCATCTGCTGCGCACCCGCAGCATGATCTATATATTGGATCTTCGGAATCATCATTGGGGGATCGCTGGGAAGATCCGCCTCGATACTGATGCTTAGATCAACGAACCGCTTTCGACCCATGATTGCTCCTTCGCTTTCGGCGGACCACGCGTGGCCGACGGGACAGCCGTCCCTCAGTCGGCGGCGACAAGACCGCCCGAGCTCGACCTGACCTGACGCCATCCAGGAATATGCGAGCGCAATCTCGACTCAACTCTTCGATCGTTGTAAATTCCATTTGCCTAAGCACGTTCTTGTAGATAACGAGATTGGAAACCATCGCCTGAAAACAGCAAACCACTGTGCGAAAGTCTATGTCGACGAATCCCCCCTCTTGCACCCTGCTCTGCACGTAATCGGTCAAGCGGCTCATCATAAGCTTGTCTTTCTTGTGGAAATGCACTCGATGAAACCGGTCCTCCTTGAGCCGGGCATACATGAGGATCTTGAAGACCTCTCTGTCCTCTCGGTTCCGGGTATGGCTCAAAATGTGCCTGGCGAATGCCTCGAAGACCGCAAAATCGTCTCTGCGGGCAATGGGCTCGGATAAGTCTTCGTCCATGGGATGCGCGGTGTACGCCTCCTCGGCCAACGCTTCATAGATACGCTGTTTCGAGCCGAAAAGCTGGATCACTCTGGGCCTGCTCACCCCGACTAGCGCCGCGATCTGATCCAAAGTAACCTCTGCGTACCCGCCTTTCGCGAACAACGTCCGTGCCGCTGCTAGGATCTGGTCTCTGCGTTCAGGCGCAGATAGCTTGAGCTTGGTTATTGGTGCCATCCTCATACCTCACGCTACGGTGGCATGCTGGACCCAACTATACTGGTTCCCCGCACAACGAGTCAAGGATTACTGACCCGTAAGTTAGCAAGAATCGGTTATCCTCCTTCAGAGCCATCTATGGCTGCACGCGTTGAAAATAGCGATTCCTCCGACGATGTTGACGCAACAGTGAAACGAACCCCTCTCCTGCGGCTGCCAAGTACAGGATTTCATAAGTGCGGTTACGTATTCTGCCACGACCCAGTCGGGGATTTGCGCTCTGAAGGAGCGCACCTTGGGAATTGCTGGAGAGCCGGACCACGGTGTGCGCCAAAACCAAGTCCACTGGTCGCGTCTCAGGGCTCCGCCTCAAGCTCAACAGTACAACTTTCTAAGCCAGACTCTCAGGATCACAAGATACGGCAGGTGATGTCATCATCAGGGTCGCTGATCAACCCCTGGGCACCGACTAGAGTCCTGTCGGTTCGGTCGAACACTTTTCGGCCGTTTCTGTACAGGCATGTGCGGTACAACACATTGTCCCTATCCAGACGCATGATGAGCCGCTGATTGGGGCAACGGCCATTGTTCCTGAGCTCGCACTCTCGATTCTCTCCTTTGTCCGGACAGGGTTGGGTGACCTTCACCACATGCCACAACTCGCCAGGTGCGCAGTATTCTTCGTGAAACGTTCCCTCGTCCCGGAAGAAGCGAAGACCGACCACGTTCTTGACGACGGCCCCTTCCTGCAACCCCTTGAAAACATTTACGCGGGATTGACACTTGGGACAGATAAAGTATGATCGCCCGATGGGGATCTTCTCATCGTCTATACTCGAAACACCACGACACGTTGAGCAAGTAAAGTCCACTGCTTATCTCCCCATTACACTCTAATCCACGGAGGCCGTCTTGGCAATTTCTTTCCCCACGCGTTTTCGCCGCGGGTCAAAAAAAAGTGCCGGACGTAATGGAGCGATCTATGGTCACCATCGTAGCCGTTTACGGAAGTCCCCGAAGGAAGGGCAACACATCGACCTTACTCAAGAAAGCGGTTGACGGGGCTCGGGAGGCTGGAGCGGAGGTGAAAGAGCTCGTTCTCAGGGATCTCGCGATATCTCCCTGCCTGGAGATCTATGGCTGTAAGCAGACAGGTCGCTGCGTCATTCAGGATGATTTCCAAACCGTTTTCGACCTATTGATGTCGTGCGACGGGTTGATGTTGGCGTCTCCCATCTTCTTTTACACGGTGAGCGCCCAGACCAAGATCCTGATGGACCGGTGCCAGTCATTATGGGTGAAGAAATACTGGATAGACAAGAAGCCATTCGGGCCGGCTCACCGCCTTCGCAAAGGCATCTTTCTCTCCGTAGGAGCCACTTCAGGTAAGAAGCTTTTCGACGGCGCGCTCCTGACCGTGCGGTATTTTTTCGACGCGCTCGACATGGAGATCTGGCGAGCCCTCTTGTACAGGGGGCTGGATTTCGAGGGTGATATTCTCCAACATCCGGAATATCTCGAGGAAGCCTTTCTCGCGGGACGGGAGTTGGTGGAGGCCATACGCGCAGATCGGTCGTGAAGTGGTCGCCAATGGTGTGGCAAGATTTCCTACGCGGGCGAAGAACTGGGGGTGGATTCCAGCAAGCAGGCGCCCCCAGAATATAGGTCGGACACTGATCCTTTAAGAAAGGGTGTCGGCCCCACAGGGTACGAGATGCGGAGCGCTTGTAAGCATTCACTTATGCCCGGCGGACAGAACAAAATCGTCAATGATTTCTGCTAATCGATCCTCTCCTCCCGCTCAAGAGTGAATGCTTACAGCGCTTCCTCTATTAACCCGCGTTGCTGTCCTCTTGCCATAGGCCGATACGGTTGCCCTGGGGATCGAGAAGGACGGCATACCACCCAGCTCCGGGCACTGAGCCTCTCGATACTACTACCTTGGCTCCCAGACTCACTGCCCTATCCCTCGCTGCATCAAGGTATTCCACGCGTACGTAATTCACCGGGGTATGGGTGTCGTCTTGCCGCGCAGTCATTCCCCCCTTGATCGTCTGATCTCCCATATTGATGCTGTAATAGCGGAACTTTCCGGGTACAGCATCGAACGTCCAACCAAACAGCTCACCATAGAACTTGAGAAGGCCATCGAGGTCATCAGCGGGGATTTCGAAAAAACATACGGAATTCATCATCTTGCCCCTCCCTTGTCGGAATTCTGTCTTGTCGTGTTGCACTATCATCAAGTGCAGGACATAGGAAAGTGTCTCAAAACTCGGGACACACCAAAAATCGTAGCACGATTGAGCGTCGATACGTGGAAAGGCACCCTCACCCCAACCCTCTCCCAGAGGGAGAGGGAGCCGGAAGAATCCCCTCTCCCTTGAAGCGGGGGAGAGGGTCAGGGTGAGGGGGCGTGCCACGATCATCACGTACTGCCGGCTTTTGAGACACTTTCATAGCCCCCCCGTCATGCACCGTCACCACATTGATCGTGCTGGTCCCCCCCTACAAGCATGACCTCGCAATCATAACCGACATGAATATCTGCGGCATGCCGCCCTCGCCGAATCCAATAAGCTCCAGCGCTTCGCGGACCCTTCGCCCGCGCCATGGGCCGCCATACTCGCGTCCTCGTAGCGCCGGCGTCTCGCGGGTAATGAGGGGACTTCCACGTAATCCGGGACCACACGATGCGTAGGGTACTGTTAAGTCGATGTGTGAAAACCCCGCCCCCTTACGCACCATATTCGAGAACGGAGTAGCCTTTGTCTTCGAGACCTCTCTTGATAGCCTCCGGCTTGTCCGACTCGGCCCGGACTACCACGCGTACCGTTCCATTGTCCTTCTCTGGGACGGTAAAGATTGCTCGTGCATTTCCGCCGTGCTCGTCCACAACGCTCAGGACTTCAGAGAGTGTGCCGGGCTTGAGCTTTACTCCTGTAAGGGTTATCCGCACGCGAGGTCGGCCGGCCTCAAGAAGCTTGAACAGCGTCACGAAGATTTCCCGGTCGGAAACGACGCCCACAACCCGATCTCCATCGAGGACGGGAAAGGTGCTCATCATCATCTCCTTTCCCTTGATCAGGGTCTCCTCGACCGAATCGTTTACGTTGATGGTGACCGGCATTCGGACCATGACGTCCTTAACCTTGAGCTTGTTGCAGAAGTAGTTCATTTCGCACATGTCGCCACTTCCGCTCACGCATAAGGCTGCTTCGCTCAGGTCTCTGCGGTGTACCACCCCTCGTAGGCGCCCTTCATCAACGACCGGGAGCACTTTGAGATTATGCTCCCTGATGAGCATCACCGCCTCTACGGCCAGAGCATTGCTAGATATGGAGTACTGATACGGCAGCATCCAGTTCTTGATCAGCATGCGTTCACCTCCCGTACGTTGGGGAACCCCATTAGATGGTTCGATTCGGGTTGCGCTCTCTGTGGCATCACGGAAACCTCAGTGCTTCATCAGTACCGGACGCGAGAACGTGGCGTAGATCCGAGGGAAAAGGAACACGAGCGGGAACAGAAGCACTTGTTCTTTTCCAGATTCTCACGGTTTCGGAAAAATCTCAAGACACGCTCTCTCAACCGCAGTGGCGAAAGCATCGTCTTCAAGGTTCGCATCAACCTCCCGGATATCCACTTTCGTTCCGACTCGTTCCTTGAGAACTCGGAGGAAAATGCGGTCCTGCTCGGGATCGAACATGTGTCCTGGAGGCGCGTCTACTGCGGACCATCCCCTGAGCGGAAAGAGGACCACCGTAGCGCCGTTGGTGCTACTAAGTTTCTCTGCAAACACTCCAGCCACCTGCTCCATCTCCTCGTTTGAGAGCCGCAGGAATGTGCGGAGCTCATCGAGGTCGAATTTACGCCTCTCGTGATACTCAGGCTTGTAACGGGATTTGCGCGGGCTCATGAGATTAACTCCGCCTGGTGCGACGACCTGAGGAATACCGAGTCGACCGGCGGCAGTGAGCCTCGCGGATCCGGCCGCTCTCATTCCGCCCAGGAGCTCCTCGCCCACACCGCCCGGGGCCAGCTCCACCACCCCGTCGAAGAAACGCTGGGCGATCATGTCCTCCATGGCCCTGTCGCAGACACCCGCCGCGGAGAAGCCTATCACCTGGTATCCCTGCCTTTCGAGGCTCACATGCACATGATGAGCACACCTCTCGGTAGGGCCGAACATTGACATGGCGATGAGAGGTCTTCCGTCCCGTCTGGCTGACTCCACCGTGAGCGGGGGCACGGCAGCCATGCCCGCTATAGCCGCGGCGGCCCTATCGAGAACGTTGCACAAGGGTTGGGAAAGTCCCGTGATTTCTATCACCGTATGAAAGATCGCGAGATCCCCTGTCCCGATGTACCGGGTGGACAGTCCAGGGAGAGCGGCTGTTGACGAAACCATGAACTTGGGTACCCCGAATGGCATTGACCGCATAACGTCCGTGGCCATTAAGCTTCCGGTAGATCCGCCCAGCCCGATAATCCCCGCGAGACGCCCTGCTTCAAACAAGTCTCGAGCCAGCTTCGCCGCACCTTGTATCATCTGCCTCGTGATCGCTTTGCGTTCGCGGGAAGCCCGGATTTCTTCGATGTTCGTGCCGGCAGCCTCTGCGACCTGAGCGGGAGAGATATCTGCGCTTGACGTCTCTCCCGACATGCTCATGTCCAGAAGAAGAGGATTGCCGCCCCGATCGCGAATCCTGTCTCTGAGATACAGCGTCTCAGGACCCTTGGTATCCAGAGTGGATAGGAGCAGGATAACTCGTTCCATCAGGTTTTCCTTTCGGCGGCAACCTTGTCTTCTATGTCCTTCTTGAGGACTTTCTTGTCGATCTTCCCGGAATCGCCGACCGTGGGCATGGAATCAACGATTTCCAGCCGCTCCGGAAGCTTGTACATGGCCACTTTCTTTGACTTCAGGAATGAGACCATCTCCTCAAACGTGAAGGTTTCACCTGACTTGGGGACCACGTACGCGCAACACCGCTCCACATATTCCGGATCGGGCATGGCCACGATCGCTATCGCGGCAACCTTCGGGTGCTCGTTCAGAAGGCCCTCGATTTCCGCAGGATAAATGTTCTGACCACCTCGGATGATGACGTCTTTCTGGCGCCCCATGATCCAGATTCTGCCTTCTTCGAGAGCCACGATGTCGCCAGTCGTAGTCCAGTTGTCGTCATCGAACACATCCTTGGTGGCAACTTCATCCCGCCAGTAGCCTGCCGGCGAGTGCGGCCCCCTCAAGTACAGTATTCCCGGCTGGCCGTCACCCACCTCGTTGCCTGCCTCATCGACGAGCCTGATCTTGTTACCACGCAAAGGTTTCCCCACTGTGCGCCGCCTAACATCGCCCGGGTCATCGATGGAGCAGCCTGACACGGACCCCACATCCTGGGTCCCGAGATCGGACGTAATGCGACCACCCAGGCGCTCCTCGGCTTCCATTGCCACCTTGGGGGGGAGATATCCACCTGCCGAACGGATGAATCGCAAAGAAGATAGATCGTATTTGGAGAGATCCTGTTCAAGCATGCGAATGATGTGGGTGGGTACCACGCCGATTGCGGTGCACTTCTCCTTCTCGATCATCTCTAATGCACCTTCAGGGGTGAACTCTTCCAGCAGCACGATTTTGGCACCCACGAGGGGAGCTGCAAAGTAGGTGAGCGTCCCGGCAGCTCCTCCGGCAAAGGGAGCCACCGCCATGGTGGTATCGTCCCCGGTGAGCTTCCAGATTTCCACCCGACATTTCGAGGTCATCACGCGTGGCGCGAGGGGCCACTCCACAATCTTGGGAACGCCCGTTGTCCCGCTGGTACTCGTCAGCGCTCCCACGTCATTGGTTGAGTGGAACCGTCTCTGTTCCAGGATCCCGGGATCGACCTTTTGTTCCCACGCCTCCTTGGCGATCTGCATGAGCGAATAGGTATTCTCCGGGTAGGGGCCGGGAATCGTCTCATCGAGAAGAAAGGTGTACTTGAGGGAGGGGAACTCCTTCTTGAGCTCTTCCACCATCTCCAGGTAGTTGAATTTCCGGTAGATGCCCGGAATGATGATCGCTCGCGGATCGATCTTCTGAATGATGTGGGTGAGCTCCTTGTGGCGCAGATACGGCATGACGGTTATGTTAATCAGTCCTGCACGTTCGCAGGCAATTCTGGCCAGGAAACCGTACGCGCAGTTGGGAGACTGCAGGATGGTGCGATCGTCGCGCTCCAGCCCCAAATGCGCCCAGGCCAGAGCGAAACGGTCCATCAACTGTCCGGCTTGTCCCCACGTGATGCGCATCGTGGAATCCACCAGAGCTTCCTTATCAGGCCGTTCCTTTGCGTTTTTCAGCCAGAAGTCGGTGAACGTCTCGTCCGTCCAGTACCCTGCCTCTCGGAACTCGTTGATAATGCGGTCCGTATAGCGAATAGGTTTCATCGTATCTCCACCTCGACATGTTTGTTGCCGTCTCGGGACTGCGTCCGAAGGTCTGCGGATGCTGCGAGCTCACCGGGCTCGTTGCGACCTTGGCGGAACGTCCCCATAGGGGAGCGGTGCCGTTTCCCGCCTCATGAACCTCAGCTTGAGATCGGGAAGGCACCGGACGCGGCTCCGAGAGGTTTACAGGTTGTGCTTTCCTATTGGCGTGATTCCTCTCTCTGCAAGTCCATACTCGGCCCACCGCGAAATAACCTTTTGCTTCATGGTCGGATCAAGGAAGATTTCCTGCGGCTTCCTCTCCCACTCGTACGGCGTACACGCATCGAGAATAATTCTCGAGACAATGTCCCGCTGACCGATGGGAAGGGCGGGGTCTAGCGGCGTCGAGCGTCCACGCTTGATGATCTGGGCATCCCGGTACGGATCGAATCGGACCGACAGAGCCCACATGACTCGATCCCAGTCATCGGCCGGAATGTCGTGGTCAACCACGATCACGCCCTTGAGCCCGTAGTGGCCCGTGGTGGTAGCTATCACTGCGTTCCCCACATGGTTCGAGTGACCGGGGTATTTCTGCTGGACAGACACAATAGCCCAGAATCGGCCGGTTGACTCTGGCGGGATATAGACTGATTGAATTCCCGGTACTCTCATGTTCTCGAGGTCAGCCCAGAGTGTTCCAGTGCGGTTGAGGGACTGAATCATGTGGGTATCGGTGATTGGCTTGCCAACCGTAGTGGACCAGAATATGGGGTTTTTTCTCCGGAGGATTCTCTCCACGTGAAGAACCTGTTTGGGCCATTCTTCTCCTCGGGCGCCAGAGTAGTATCCGGTGTATTCGCCGAACGGGCCTTCTTCCCTGAGGTCGTTCGGATCCACCCATCCTTCGAGGATGATTTCTGCGTTGGCAGGGAGCTTTAGGCCAGTGAGATCGCTCTTAAATATTTCGCACGGCTCACCCCGCAACGAGCTGATGATGTCGTACTCGTCCAATTGTGCGGAAACCAGGGTGGAAGAGACGAGGAAATGCACAGCGTCCGCGCCGATAACCGCCGCCGCGGGCATCTTCGTTCCGTCCTTCTGATGCTGCTTGAAATGGAATTCCGCATGCTTTCCTTTGATAATCTGGATGCCGCAGTGGTTCCGATCATGGATCTGCATTCGGTAGGTCCCCAGGTTGGTCCACCCGGTTTCCTTGTCTTCTGTGACCAGATATACGGCAGTCCCGACAAAACGGCCCCCGTCACCCGGATACATGTACGGTACGGGGAGCGCTTCCAGATCCACCTCTTCGGGTGGGACGATCATTTCGTGAACAGGACCCTTTTCTACGAACGTAGGTCGAACAAGCTCCTTGGTCGTGGCCTTCATCCATTCCCGCGCCATTTCGCTCATGGACATGTCCACCGGCAACCCCAGGCCGATTGCCAATCTGCGCTGGGTGGTGAAAGCGCTGGTAAGGACTGGAATGTCGTAGCCTTTTACATTCTCAAAGAGAAGCGCGGGACCCCGAGCCTCTTCGTTGAGCTTCGCGATGTGCGACAGCTCGAGATTCCAGTCCACTTCGGTCTTGATGCGGTGCAGCTCGCCTTCCTCCTCGCATCGTCGAATAAAATCTCCTAGCTCTTTCATGTTCATGCTCCTTATTGATGATTTAGTGCCTGTAACAGCAGGTTTTCGTTGATTACATGTACCAAGACACTCGAGCCTGATCCCAGACACACCTCTAGTGTTCGCCTTGTAGGGCGCTCCTTCGTCTTGGAAGGCGCCTTAGCCAAGGATCTTACAGGGAGCTCCGTGGCGTGGTGACGACCTGCGCACAGAGCTCCGATGTTTACCCGACTTTTTTCCCCTTGATGAGGCCGGCCATTATGTATTCGACAGCGCTCGACTTGGGTTGCTCAATGGGCTCCCGTTTCTTCTGGCTCCAAACCGTTTCAGGACGGCTCTGCAGGATGTAGATCTCACCTTTGTACGGAAGCGATTTCTCGGTTGCCCATTCGATATCCATGGGCTTGCCATAATGCTTTTCAATACGCTTGGCCAATTCGGCGAGCCCGGTTATTTCGGGCTCCAGCAGACTTTGGGCTTCCCGGCGTTCAGGATCAACTTCGAGCTTCATCACTTGGTCGGTTTCCGGATCGGTCGTATAGTAGATGGCCTTGTCTGAAACCGTCTTCTTTGTCACCTCCATCGTAATCTTGTTCACGTGAAACTGGTCAGGTGTCACCTCACCCGAGACAACGCTTTCGCCATATCCCCAGTTCGAGTCTATGACAACAGTGGCGGGATCGCCGGTCGCAGGATTGATCGTAAACATCACGCCTGCGGTAAAGGATCGGACCATTTTCTGGACGGCCACGCTAAGCTTTACCTGTGCATGGTCAAACCCCATTCTGCCTCGGTACGCGATGGCCCGAGGAGTGAACAGACTTGACCAGCACTGCTTGCACCGGGCAAGAAGGTCGTCCACTCCCCGCACCCACAAGAATGTATCCTGCTGTCCTGCAAAGCTCGCGTCTGGCAGATCCTCAGCGGTCGCGGAGGATCGTACGGCCACCGGAATCCCGGGCATTCGTGCACGCCTTGAGAGCAGGCGATAATTTTCGGCGATCATGTCCTCAAGGGGCTCGGATATGGTCCCGGCCTCAATCCAGGCGCGGATGTCTGTGGACGCGGCGTCTACGGCGTCAACGTCCTCGGCATCGATTCCGCTGATCCTCTCCAAGATTCTTCTGGTCAGTCCATTTTCCTCAAGGAACCGATCGTACGCAGCGGTGGTAACGGCAAAACCCGGCGGAACAGGAATCCGGGCCTTCAGCAACTCTCCCAGGCTCGCGCATTTACCGCCCACTCGGTTTACCATGCTCAGATCGCACTCCTCGAAAGGGAGCACGTACCGGGACATATCCATAAAACACCCCCTCTCGGCCTAGGACTCTTCCAAAATGATGTCGATTTCTCCCTTGGATCCATCCACTCGAATCTTCTGGCCCGTCTTGAGTCTCGAAGTGGCTGAGCCCGTTCCCACTACTGCGGGAAGCCCGTATTCCCGGCAGACGATGGCTGCGTGGCACATGACACCCCCCACATCGGTGATTGCAGCCTTGATTTTCTGGAACGCCGGCGCCCAGCTTGGGGAGGTGGTGGGAGCCACGAGGATCTCGCCGTCCTGGAGTTGGTTGATCTCTTGCACAGTCCGGCATACCCGCACGATACCCTCAACGATCCCCGGAGAACCAGGGAATCCGACTATCTTGTCCAGATCGCCTTCTGCCACAGCCTTGAGCCTCGCCCACTGGGCCATGGACTCGGATGTAATACCCCAGAGCACGATCGTGAATGGCTCGCTGATGGTCTCCGGAATAGTGCCCATCCCGTCGGGTGGGGTCCACTGACGGAATTTCTCCATGACGCCTTTGCGCCAGGCAATTTCTTTGGGCCAGACCAGCGGCCCGCGACCATCGCTGCCCGTTGCCCACGCTGTAACGAGATCCCACAGGGCATCCTTGATCTCCTGGCGGCTCATGTACCAGATGTCCTCGATATCCTCGATGAACTTGTGGTCCTTCAGGATAGCGGCGACCTCGCGAATCTTGTTCCAAAAAAGACTATGGAACCAATGCTCTACGTAGAAGAGATGATTTTCCACGTAGGGGAAAACGGTCCTCGCAGTGGCAAGCATCTTGTCGAAGGTGGCGCGGTCCTCGTCACTGGTCAGGAGGTTACGATACCCCTCGGTGAGCTTGTCACGCTCTTCGATGACTTGCTGCGTAGGCCTGTCCACGCTCTCGCCCTTTCGCAGCTTCTCGATATAGATCTTCATGGCGGACAGCGGGATATCCAGGTCGTCGTTCCAACACCTATCGTGGTGATACCAACCGGTTCCGGTGGACACGTAGAACCACGGCTCCCTCGCCTTCTCGAACGCTGCCAGCCACTTCTTGCCATTGTCGGATTCTGCCATCCCTTTGAGCACCTTGGCCGAGTCGCCGTTCATGGCGATGTCATCCACTCCCAGATCTATGGAGAGTCTGGCGAGCTTCTTGAGCTCCTCATCCGGCCGATAGATGATGACGTCTATGCCTCCCACCATCTGGGTGATCTTCTGGAGGGGAATATCAGGAAAGGCTTTCTGGCAGAAATCCACAAAGAAGACGTACGCAGCGTATCCGAGGTTGAGAAATTCGAAGTGATACTGCCACGCGAGGATACCCAGATCTATCAGCTTGTCGTACGCTTTGAGCAGATGATAACCGGTGGATGTCCCAATACCGTCAAACACAACCGAATCGTCTTCTTTCTCGGGCGGAACCGGGATTTGAAGCTCTGCAAGCTTGTTGATGACCTCTTTCATCTTGGATTCCCAGTTGTCATGCAGCTTGTCCCAGTTCTCGTAGTAGTACCCGGCACGCTTCATGAATTCTTCCGCACGCTTCGGTATTGCCTCCGCGTCCGTAACCGGTACTGGCGTGATGTAAATGTACCCATTGTGAATGCGATGATCGATGCCCTTGGCCGGCGGCACGATGAAGATCCGATTGTTATATTGGGAGAGAGCCAGGAACCACGCCTCGTCCCAGATGATGTCGAACGGGTACATGGGCTCGGGATAGTGCAACCCGTCGTAAAACCAGAACATGCTCTCTTCGTACTGCTTCCGTTTCGGGTCGTCAGCGGTGAAACGGTAATAGTACGGATACATCCGCTCCCATCCCTCGGTACCAGGTATACGCTCGGCTTCGTGGGGACTCGGAAACCTCAAATCGGACATCTGTTCACCTCCTCGTACTTGACGTGCTGTGGATTTTGGTTTTCACCGTGGGTAAACACACCGTATTCCCGCTCGTTTTGGCCCCGCACCTCGCTGCAATGCCCAGCAGCTAAGGTGGGAAGCCACACCGGTAAGTCCTGACGTCCCTATCTTATTTTGAGAGCCAACCCATCATTCCCGAACAGGGTCGCCGACGGGTCGGCCGTCCGATATTTCCAATCTCCACCGAATTCCGAATCCTTCCGCATTGCTTACGTATCGTATAGTCCGAGTTCGAAAGACATATAAGGAAACGCCTGCCACACCTGCTGCCACGTCGATTGAAAGGGCCTCAGGTTCTGTCAAAAACTGCCTCACGAAGGGGTATCTCTTGAGGTACAACGCTGCGGCTTTCGCCCGCTCGAACACCGACGTGATCCGCTCAACCGTGCCGGCCAACTGCAGTCCCCTGATTTCCTGCCACGTGCTGTACTGACCATGAATAGCCCCTGCAGCCTGGGGATTTTTCCCGAACGCCTGAGAATGGCGGGAAGAGCGATCGGAGAAAAAAACGAGGTCGAAATCCCGCCGTGCGTAATAGACAGCCGCCGCCCAGGGCACGTCCTCCAAGGAACAGGCCAAGGTAATCGTGGTGTTGCTATCCATAAGCTCAATGATGGCTTTTTCCAGTTCTTCCCGGGTCATCCACCCGCCCAACGGTTGAAGAGCTGATGGCAAATGTCGAACTGATCCAGGGCCTTGCCTACGGTCTGATTCACTATATCTTCAATGGTCTTAGGCTTGTGATAAAATGACGGAACGGGAGGCAAGATCACTGCTCCCATTTCCGTTGCTGCCACCATGTGTCTGAGATGACCTAGATGAAGGGGAGTTTCCCGCGGAATGAGGACGAGCTTTCGTCTTTCTTTCAGAGTCACATCCGCTGTGCGCACGAGGAGGTTGTCGTCTATCGAGTTGGCTATCATTGCCAGGCTCTTCATGGAGCAAGGGGCCACGATCATGCCTGCCGTCTTGAAAGAGCCACTCGAGACCGCAGCAGCCAAGTTGTCCGGAGCGTGGACATAATCAGCCAATGATTCCACGTAATCGGGAGTCACCGCGTTTTCGTGCTCCATGGTTATCCGAGTGGCCTTGCTCAGGATCAGGTGCGTTTCAACGTCGGCTGTTTCCTTGAGCACTTCCAGAAGCCGAATGCCATAGATTGTGCCGCTCGCACCACTGATTCCAACCACGATCCTCTTCGACATGCGCCTCTCTCGCTGACGTTTCAAACCACTCCGACTCGCCTCTCAAGCCAAGCATTCCTTCACCCTCATAGCGCGCAAGAAACCCTCTTGGCGCCGTGAAACATGGCAGACAGACAATGCATCAAGCTTGTTCGGCTGAGCCCGTGGGCTAAACAGGTAACCTTTACTGAGTCTGCCCACTGTAGGCAGACTCACAACCACGACAGATTCTCAGTCTTCTCGGCTGTTCGAGAAGAGAGTTATCAGTGGGAGAGCACACTACGGTGCGGCGCATTGACCTTTGCATCTGCGGCGGGCTTCAAACCCGCCCTTCCCTCAATAGGGGTCCACCCCACCCTCGCCCAAACAGCGTCGGTAGGACCGCCATATTCAGTGGGTGCCGCGATAAGAGCACGAGATGGATGACGTCACGTTTCACAAGTGTGAAAGCGTGTCCGATATAGGGGATTTTCCGGGAGACGGCCGCGGAAGTCAAATAATAAAAAATTATACGTCCATTAGGCTCTCTTATACTATAATAGTACTAAGAGAGTTCTCATTGAGGGTGCATGTGCAACCATGAACCTCAGGCATCTGGAAACCTTCCACGTCTTTTGCCAATTCATGAGCATGACCAGGGCAGCAGCGTTCCTGAACGTCTCGCAACCGGCAATCTCACAGCAACTCAGGGGCTTCGAGGAGGAATGCGGTGTAAAGCTGTTCTATCGGGAAGACAACCGGTACAGGTTGACGGAAACCGGGGAAGCTCTTTCCCTCATCAGCAAGCGGATCTTCGCGCGGATTTCGCAAATTGACGAAATCCTCGATCATGCGAGAAAGACCTCTCAAGATCGATTGTGGATCGGTACTACCAAGGGCTATGCTCGCACCTTGATGCCGGACCTGATTTCCCGGTTTCAGACACAGTTCCCACGCGTCCAAGTCCGCCTGAGCGAGGGCAATTCCAAAGAGCTCCTTGGCAGGCTCCGAAACAGAAAAGAGGACGTCGTTGTGGTCGCCAGACAGGACTACGACTCCTCTCTCAGGGCTATCCCCTTCGCTCGTGCAGAATTCATCCTTGTGGCCCGTCCCGACCATCGTCTCGCGAGGATCGAGAAGGCGTCTATCCATGACCTTGACGGGGAGTCCCTCATCATACGAGAGCAAGGTTCCGGCTCCAGGAACGCGGTCATGAAAAAGCTCGGGGAGCATGGGGTTCAGCCCTCAGTGATCATCGAGTCTGAGAGCTTGAGCTTCATCCTCGCGTACATTCAACGCCGCATGGGCATCTCCTTCGTGCTCTTCCCCGAGATCCAGGAGCAGCTTGCTGCCGGCGAGGTCAAGCAGATCCACCTGATTGAAGGTGATATCTCGTTTGACGCGGACCTTGTCACTCGTCGTGCCGAACCCCTGTCAGTTCCCATGAGGTATTTCATCAAGATCGCAAGAAAACGCACCTAGTCTCCCGATTTCTTTCCCGAAACCTCTCGACGAACCGTCAATGTCGTCCATTTTCTGAACGGAAAATGATGAGGAAGAAGTTGTGGAACCGACTCCATCCTGGTATCCTGCATGGTGACCCCGCCCTCAAACTGGACTCGTCACAGCATATCGCATAATTCCGAGGACCTGCCAGCACTGCGTGCGGAGGATACCATGCCCGGACACATCGTGATCGTCGCCACCCTGGATACCAAGGGCGAGGAGGTTGGATACCTGAGGTCCTTGCTCCAGAGTCACGGTTGCCCAGTCACCATCATTGATGTGGGAACCTTGAATCCCCCGGCCGTTCCGCCGGATATCGATCGAGAGACAGTCGCCCAGCGTGCGCAAACGACTGTTGAAGCCCTCCATCAGGCCCGGGACAGACGGATCTCAGTGGAAACCATGATACGCGGTGCTTCGGTGCTAGTCAAAGAGCTCTATGAGAAAGGCCTTCTGTCGGGAATTCTGTCCGTCGGAGGCGGAACGGGGACGCACATCGGGATGGGGGTCATGAGAAGCCTTCCTCTGGGCGTGCCCAAGCTCATGGTGTCCACCGTGGCCTCTCGGGACATGAGCCAGTTGATCGGCACGAAGGACATTGCGGTCATGCATTCGGTTACGGACATTCTGGGCCTCAACGCGGTGACACGACGGATTCTTGCGAATGCTGCGGCAGCCGCAGCGGGAATGGCCGCAGCAGCAGGGCCGGTTGCGCCCGACAAGCCTCTGGTGGGGTTGACCTCTTTCGGGTTCATCACCGAGGGGGCCATGCGCGCAAAAAGCACTCTCGAGAGCCTTGGGTACGACGTGGCTCCCTTCCACGCGAACGGGACCGGAGGAATGGCCATGGAAGACCTCATAGATCAGGGGCTCATTTCCGGGGTGCTCGACCTGGCTCTTCACGAATTTGCCGACGCTATGTATGGGGGATATTGTGGCGGAATAGGCCCACGCCGCCTTGAGGCTGCAGGGGAGAGGGGCATTCCCCAGGTCATAGTGCCCGGAGGGCTGGATTGCATCGTGCTGGAATTCAACTCGGAAGAAACGAGACCTGTCAGCCTCAAAGATCGCAAAGTATTCTGGTACGATTTCAGATCCGGCGTCCGAACGAGCATCGAAGATGTAACGCGATTGGCCAGGACTATTGCGGGCAAGCTGAACAAGTCCACAGGTCCCACCAAGGTGGTGATTCCTCTGCGCGGGTGGTCCGAAGCAGACTGTGAAGGAGGCCCCTTGAATGAGCCCGCCACAAACCAGGCCTTCATACGGGAGCTCAAATCGCTCCTCCGGAAAGACATCGAGATCGTGGAAGTGGACGCACACATCAATGAGCCCGAGTTCGCCCGGATAGTATGTTCGACCCTCGACGACCTCATGAACCTCGCGGGGAAGCGGGCGGTTGGTTAGGACCGCCGTCTCGCCCGTTTATTTGCAATGATGACGGGCAAGATGCCCGTCCCACAAGCAAGATGAAACTGTCTCAAAACCTTCAGCAAATAGCACCGTGGCAAGAAATGGGCCATCGCAACATGCCGAAACCTGTTGCCTCAGAATGGGATTCGTACGCTCAGGAATCCAACGTGCCACGGTTTTGGCATCTCTTGCAGTCTTGAGACACTTTCAGATGTCCGTCCCACCAGCAGGATGCCTCACTAACTAGGCATTTTCATTAATTCAGTAGCGTCGTTGCTTCAACCCTCTTCAGGGATGGGCAGGTTTGAAGAAAGTGTCTCAAAAGCCGGCAGTCCGTGATAATCGTGGCACCCCCCCTCACCCTGACCCTCTCCCCCGAAGCGCATAGGCGTTAAGTTAGAAGTGGAACGGCCAATTGTTCGTCATTCCGGCGAAAGCCGGAATCCAGTCCTTCCAATATGTTATGGACCCCGGCTTTC
>JBFMDN010000081.1:0-23571 GCA_040753915.1 Thermodesulfobacteriota bacterium
TTAACAAGGACCCCGTCACCCCGGCGAAAGCCGGGGTCCATAACATATTGGAAGGACTGGATTCCGGCTTTCGCCGGAATGACGAACAATTGGCCGTTCCACTTCTAACTTAACGCCTATGCCCCAGACTCTGGGGGGGGGGAGCCTGAATAACCCCATATCCCCCACTTTGAGAGAGAGGAGCAGGGTGAGGAGGCGTGGCACGATGATCATGGACAACCGGCTTTTGAGGCACTTTCAGACGCCCGTCCCACAAGGCCGCGAACCTCCCACAGGGGTCATCGACATATCAGACCTTCCGGTGCCTTGGATCCGTCTCGACTTTTTTCAAGCCGGCGCGCTCTTCGGTCAGCCAATGCGACTGATCGGCCGGATCTGCACGAGATAGCTCTCTTATTGGCAACTGAACAGTGAAGCTCAGGCGCCGAAGAATCTTTCGCATGTCATCAGGATGGTATCTGATCCCGAACAGGTTGTTCACCACGCGTGCAGCCAAGGGCGCTGTCCAGACCCCGGGGTCCAGTGCTGCGTTCTCTGGTCCGCGCTCTATGTCCTGAGCAAGCTGTCAGAGTTGGTATGGCAAGCACTAGTTGTCAATGACGTGGCACCATGGTTTCGGCTTCGGAAGAAGACCGCCCTCGTCATTTCAACAACATAGCCGCTCTCGACCCCCAAAAAACGCCAAGAACTGTAAAAGATGGCCTTGACTGCCCCATTTCCCATGATGATCCTGACCTTGCTTGCAGTGAATCTGGGTCGATTCGCGTGGATACGCGATTCTGCCGAGCGCCACCCTACGATAAAGAGGGTACTGGACTGCCTGGACATGAGGCCTCCAGCAGCTTTGGGAAAGGATTTCGATCCACGAGACACCTTCTGACCCTGTTTCGCCACGATCCCGGGGCACCGCAGCAGCATACGTTCAAGTGCGGCGGCTCGGCGGAGGATGCTGAAAAAAGGGCGGGTTTGAAATCCGCCCCGTGGGGGGATTTCTGGGACGAATTTCTTGTAGCGCCTGCGTTTCGCCAGTACGCTTCACTTAAACGAAAATTACTACGCCTTCTTCAAGCAAACCGAATACGGACTTGAGATCCTCTATATTCAAGGAGATCATGGATGCTTCCCCCGTCAATCCCGGGCATGGCCTCCAGGCACCTGGGACGGCCGGAGGGTACTGGTCGCACGCGTTCCAGTTTCCTTATCTCGATCGTCCGTGATCCGCTTGCCCCCATTCCTGTAGCCGAACACGCAGGCGAGCAGAAACCCCGTTGCGCTACACGCGCACGAGAACTCGAGCAGGCGCCCCATCGCCGTTACGGACCTTCAGCGGTAGACAATACACTTCACAAGGGCCCGAGGGGACGTCCAGCAGGTTGAGCCCTTCCACCACCAGGATTCCGGCGGAGAGGAGAATATGGTGAACAGGTGCACCCGAGTTCTCATATTTCTCTATGGAAAGGTAATCTATCCCAACCAGCAGGACGCCGCGTTCCACGAGACACCGGGCTCCGTCCTCCGTAAGGTGAACGTAGTCCTTCCGAAAGGTCTTGTCGAGAAGCCTGGGACCGTTGTCGGTCTTCAGTAGGACGCGGGCGTAGCCAGTCAGATCGCACGCGTCGAGGGCCTGCCTGTCAATGAATCTCTTTCCTCGCATATCCAGTACCACACCGGGCCCGACCAGGACTTCCAGGGGGATCTCGTCTACCGTCGTTCCTCCCGGGAGATAATGGGAAGGGGGGTCCACGTGGGTTCCCGTGTGCGACCCCAAGCATATGCGAGAAATATTGAATTTGTCTCCTTCGTCCACCAGGAGCACGGAGCCAATCTCGAACGGAGGATCACCTGGAAATGTGAGCATGCCCTCTTCCAGGGTGAGGGTGACATCGTGTAGGGTCATGGTTACCTCACGTGAACATTCAGATCACCGAGACTGCCGCTGAAGTATCATAACCCCGTTCCACACCGTTGGATGGCAGTTGTGGCGCGTGGTCATGTCCAGCAGAATTTCATATCGATGGTTGCTGCCAGCCATGAAATCCATAGTGGCGGCTCTCGGCTCCGGCCAGTTGGTGTCGTCAACAAGGATCAGGCAATGAGGCGAAAAAAACGGTTCAGCCGCTTGCAATCCCTCCAATTGATTTTTGTAGCTGTGCTCTCCATCGTAGATGTAGAAACCTATTTCCCCCTCGTGGATGTGAGCGAAATACTCGAAGCAATCCATGTCGTAAAAGAGATGTCGATCGCTTCGCAGTCTTTCGAACCTGGACTGGAATTCCCTTTTCGGTCCCCCAAACTGGGAAAAGTTGTCAACCGCGACGCATCGCTTGTTGGGGTTGCCCACAATCCCGGACAGAAACGTGAATCCATGCCATACCCCCACGTTCACAAAGGATTCACCGTCTGCCATCTCACGGACTGCTCGATTGATCATGCCACCGATAGCCAGCGTCGACATACGGGGAATGTGACAAATGTCCCGGAGGCTCTCCTTCATGGGTCGATCGTCTTCCGGGAAACGCGTGTTCCAGAACTCGAGCGCAGCTCCCATTCTTTCTGCGATTCCCGTACGTCCCTTGCGAATTATCCGGTGGAGGCGCTTGATGTAGAATTCTTCCGGGAAAGGCAAACGATCGTCCACTTGGATAAAACGGAAGGCTATCTGGGAAACAAAATCCGCGTATCGCATCACTGGCGTCTTTCTCGCGTCGGTCCCTGCTGTCAGGTAACAGCATACAGGTTGGTATCGTCACTGCCGAAATAGACTGTATTCCCCTTGAGCACCGGAGAGGAGTTAACCGCACCACCTGTCCCGAATTTCCCGAGCACTCTGCCGGTACGGGCATCCAATATGTGAAGAAAACGGTCTCCTCCGCCAACATAAACCCGGCCGTTGGCGAGAGCCGCAGAAGATTGGATTGGACCTTTTGTCTCGAGCTCCCAGATAATTTTCCCTGTACTTAAGTCCAGAGCCAAGAATCTTCCGTTCCCGTTTCCAAGATACACATTCCCGTACCCCATGGCAGGAGAACAATTGATTCTTGAAGCAGAAGCAAACCTCCATTTCTCGTGGCCTGTATGAACGTCCACGGCAAACACCGTGCCGTTCCAGTTCCCGAAGGTGACCAGCCGCTCTGAGATGGCGGGGGATCCCGAAATCGGCGAACCTGTTTGATATCGCCAGAGCTGGCGGCCGTACACGGCATCGAGGGCATAGAGGAATCCGTCGTAGCTCCCGACGCACAGGACCCGACCGGTGAGGGCCGGAGAGGAGGACACGAGACCGCCTGTTTTGAACCGCCATTTCGGCTGTCCTGAGCCAGCGTCAAGGGCCAGCACGTGTCCATCCGAGACGCCCACGTAAATGGACTGGCCTGCCATAGCCGCAGAAGACGAGATGGGCCCTTCGGCCTCGAAGTGCCACACTTCTTTCCCGTCGTTTGCCCGTACAGCGAAGAAGCATCCATTAGAAGTGCCGAAGCAAACCAGCCCGTGTGCTGCTGCGGGTGACGATGACACTGCCCCGGCAGCGGGGAATCTCCACCGCTCCTTCCCCGTCTCGGCATCCACAGCGTACATGTTTCCGTCCCAACTACCGAAAAAGACCTTGGAATGATAGATCACCGGGGAGGAGGAGACCCAACCGCCGGTGGGGAATTTCCACTTGAGCCTGGCCTGGTCGCGAACGCCACCCGCTTGATACCGCCCCGTGCGCTCCAAGTCACCTCGAAACAGGGCCACCTCTTCAGGTTCCTCAGCGGGAGGGGGCTCTTTCATCACTTCGATGATCACCGACGTCTCAACGTCCTCACCCTCTTCGGATTCGATGATGGCCACAAAGGCGCCGCACTTGGGGCAACTGTCGAGCTGCCTGGGATCCTTGGTGCCGCATTCCGGGCACTCGAATCCATACTGCAAGACTTGTGTCACCAGCGCCTGGGCCTCCGAGAGCTCTATGAGCCGGGCGTCCACCAGCTTCTTAAGAAGCACGGCGAATTCCTGGCTAGAGAGCTCATACTTCTTCATCAGCAGCGCCGAACCGATTCCGGATCGCAAGTCCTGGATAAGCTCTCTGGTGTTAAACGCTCGTGTTGCCATAGGAAACACTCCGCAGAAGGAAACCGCATTGCTGCAATGCGCGTTCAAGTGCGTGATCGCGTAATCTCAGGAATGCCTTCGCAGCTCATCTCACATCGCGACAGAACGGAAATAGGGCTGATGTCGCCTGACGACTCATCGGACGCGCAAGGGGATCACCAGGGTGCGCGCATAAACGATTCTCGAACAGCCGGGAGTCTTGCTACCCGCTCGCAAGGTCCGCGCAGACGGCACGGAGGTTTGTCTGAACAACGTCCCCGCGGCCGACGCTGTAGTACGTGAATCCGCACTGAGCCATTCGTTCCGGGCGGTAGAGGTTTCGGCCGTCGAATATAACGGGTTCCACGAGGAGCTCCCTGATCTTATCGAAATCCGGATGGCGAAATTCATTCCATTCGGTGACGACGATCAGGGCATCCGCGCCTTCACAGCACTCGTAGTTTCCTGGAGCGTATTCGATGGCGTCACCGAGGATCTTTCCGGCACTTTCCATGGCAACAGGGTCGAATGCTCTCACGCGGGAGCCCTTCTCCAGCAGAAAGCGTATGACGTCCAATGCCGGCGCCTCGCGGATATCGTCTGTCCTGGGCTTGAAGCTCAGTCCCCAAAGCGCGAACAGTCGTCCTTTGATAGAGCTGTCGCCGTAGTGCTCCAGAATCTTGTTACAAAAGTGCTTTCTCTGTGTGCGGTTTACTTCCTGCACGGATTCGAGGATACGCAGTCTCACCCCATGTTCCGATCCGGTTCTCGTCAGCGCGTCTACGTCCTTGGGGAAACAGGAGCCGCCGTACCCGATACCGGCGAAGAGAAATTGGGGGCCAATTCTCGGGTCGGAGCCCACGCCGCTCCGAACCATCTCGATGTCTGCGCCCACCTTTTCGCACAGCCGGGACAGCTCGTTCACAAAGGAAATTTTCGTGGCCAGAATCCCGTTCGCAGCATACTTGGTCATCTCCGCGGACGGGATATCCATCACAAGGATTGGCTTGCCGGTCCGGACAAACGGGCTGTACAGCTCCTTGAGTATTTCCGCTACCCTCACGTCGTCCGCTCCGATAACGACTCGGTCCGGTTTCATGCAGTCGTCGATTGCATTTCCTTCCTTGAGGAACTCAGGATTGGAAGCCACGTCAAAGGGGTGTCGGGTGATCCTTCCAATAATCTCACGGATCCGATGGGTCGTCCCCACGGGTACAGTGCTCTTGGTCACGATGATCTTGTACGTATTGATCGCATGGCCGATACTCTCTGCAACTGAAAAGACTTGGCTGAGATCCGCGTTGCCGTTCTCGTCCGGCGGGGTGCCCACTGCGATGAAGTTGATAAGTGCGTTCTCCACCGTTTCCTGAAGATCCGTAGTGAAGGTCAACCGCTTTTCCGAGACATTCCGAGCTATCATCTGGTCGAGACCCGGCTCGTAGATGGGAACCAATCCATTGCTCAGGGCCTTGATCTTGCCCTCGTCTATGTCCATGAGGGTCACGTCATTTCCCATCTCGGCGAAACACGCTCCTGTGACCAATCCCACGTATCCGGTACCAATAACTCCGACGCGCATGCTCCTGACCTTTCATAGATGACGTTTCAGATGACCGGCTATGCCCTGCGATTATGCCACACTCGCCACGCGAAATTCTACCCAATAGCACTCCTGCCTTCGGAAGCAGCATCGAACAATCGCTGCAGAGAGGCCCCACGGTAAGTCGGGAACAGCCCCCGCCACCACCTGTCGCCGCAATTGCCTCACCGTCATATGTTCGAGAGGACCAAACCGTCTATTGGCAAGAGCATAAGGTCGCGCGGAGATATCCGACTGAGGAAATCCCGCAAATCCGTTGACCCCGACAATTCTTCCAGCCGCTCAACAAGCTCGTGATATCTGGTCCCCATTGCGTTGAGGACGCCCAATTTCTGATCGAGCGATGCTTGATCAGCAAAGTGGAGATGCAAGAGAACCAACCCATCACACTGATGCTTCCCATCTTCGAACAGGGGGATTACCACAAGGCTCTCCATGCCCGAATGTCCTGGACTCCATACCGTGCGCTCCAACCTCAAAGCTGTGCGCTTGCTTCCGCCTGCTGAAGATGCAGTATCGTATCGAGACGGTCTTCCCTCGCTGATCCCGAAGCGACGTTCGACCTGGATGGGCGGGGCCTCCTTCGTCACAGCCACTAGGCCCCCGCGAATCGTTCTCACCACCTTGTAGAGCATGCCTCCGACCACATCTGTTACCAGAGGTGACACGGCACGCAGGAGTCTCCTGTCACTCTCCCTGAGACGAGCGGGTGAAACCATTAGCTTTTCCAGGGCAGTAGCGAACACAGCAGGAAGAATCTCCTGGGGTCGCGAGATTCCCACAGTGACAGTCTTCGCCTGATGCCGAATGGTGTCGATTGGTCGGGTGGCGTCCTCCACTGCCGAATTGAGGACTGCCATACCATCTTCTAGCACCCGACGCAACTCGGTCTCCCCTGCTGAGCGGAGCCTGGCCGCAAAGACGGCCAACGAAGCGGCAGTAGAAGCAGAAAGGGCTGCGTTCATGCTTCCTTTTGCAAGCTCTTCTACCGTGCTTGAAAGAGCCCGCTCCAACCGAGACGCTTCCACCAGCCCATCGCGTTCGAGAGCCGCGGCCATTTCAGCTCTTACCCGCCGGAGCTTCTCCGCTCCCGCATCTATGGCCTTGGCAGCATAAAAGCCCCACAGGTGACCAGCAATGGTGGCAAGGACGAATCCGAGTCCTCCGCCCGTAAACGGCAATTCCAGCACCCGTTCGGCATACGGGTTGAACCGTTTTTCCCCCCGTGTACACAGTACAATTGGCTTGCCGTTGTGGGCCTTGAAAATCGCCACCTCCTTGGTCGTGTCCTGGACAATCTGGTCCGGAAGATCGTTTGCCACCACTATGGTGAGCGGCTCCGTTGACAGATCTATATGTTTCTTGTCCTCGGTGAAATCGCACGGGATGGACTTGTAGCAGAGCTCGCTCAGCTTTATTCGAATCTCGTCCGCAGCGATTTTGTTCGGGCCGTTTCCGACCACGGCCCAGTTCCTGCTCGAAGGGCCGTAAGCTTCCGCACATTCTCGAATGGAGTCCCTCTGATTCAGCACCCATTCGATGTCTGACGGAAGTCGTTCCAGGTCCTCAATGTCTTCCAAGATCTCCTGTTCACTGAGCGTTTTCATCTCCGCGGCAAGAAGCAGAGCAATGAGCTTCCCGGCTGCTATTTGGGAATAGAACGCTTTCGTGGACGCTACTGCCATCTCCACGTCGCGACCGTCGCTGGTATACGTGTGTGAATTGGCCTTGCTTACCAGGGGGGAATTCCTCCGATTGACGATGGCATGAATCCAGGCCCCCTTTGAACCTGCCACATCTACGGTCCGATTTGTGTCTGTGGTAGTGCCGCTCTGGGAGATGGCTATTACGAGCGTGTCGTCCAGAGGATCCGCGGACAGGAAACCCGACATTTCGGAGGCCTTGCACGACACAACCTCGATCTTCGACCTGGAGACTGCCAGACGGATCAGATGCGCAACCCCATCCGCGGCCACAGAGGCAGTGCCCTGCCCCATGACTATGATTCGACGAACAGGCGGCAAGCTTGGATCGCGGAATCTACTCAGAAGCCTCGCGTACGGGCCAGCCCCTTGCAGATCGAAGACGATCTTCCCTTGTTGTTTTAGGTACTTGCCCTTGATGGTCTTCCGAACGCTCGAGGCTGACTGATGAATCTCTTTCTCAAAGTAATAGTCGTACCCCCCTCGGAAGATGTCTCGGGAATGGATGTATATGGGCTCGGGCTCCATAACGAAAGGAGAGCCGTCTTCCAAGTAACGACCATGGAGGGTGGCTGGATTATTGTTTGAGCCAGAAAGCACAAGCTCGGTGCCTCCTTTCTCCGTTCCGGATAATGCAAAGGAGCGTCTGGTGCGCGATGCCAATCCATAGACTTCGGAGGCTAGGATGAATCCATCCTTCACGCTGCCGACAAACAGGCTCTGTCCGCTCCCCTTCTGCCCGAGAATCAGGGACAGCGGGTGCAGGGGATGTTGCATGACAATTGCCAGCGAGCCTTGGCATGCATTCATCAGCGCTGCAAAGCGGTCCTCCGCAGAATCGTTCGGGTTCGTGCCGAGTCTGTAAAACACGGGAAGGATTTTTGCGTCCGTGGTGATCGCGGGTTCGATTTCGTAGCCCTTGCCGCGTACATATTCTTCCACCAGGTCAGCATAGTTGTCGACGTCCCCATTGAGTATGAACTGGGCTACGATGTCGTCGCGAGTGTGGACATGGTCTTTGCCCCTGAGGAACCCATTGGTGGGGTGACAGTTCGGCAGACTGATGATTCCGTTGGAAGCCCAGCGGGTGTGAGCGATCACGCTCACATGCTTCGTGATGCCCGCAGCCAGCCACAAGGCCTGGTCCTCGATGATCGCTCGAGTCAAAGCAGCCGTATTGTCCCCAAGACGACCCACCAGATTGGCAACCTTGTATACGAAAGTGACAACCGTACGGCCATCCGCGAGGCTCGTTCGAGCAAAATCCCTCTGTACCTCACGTTCGACCTTCGAGGAATGCGGGGGGCCGTCAAGGATCTCGCCGCTAGCTTCGGAGAGCAGACATTGGACTGCAATCCCGGCTGAATCGCGGCCCCTAACCTCGAGACGATCCAGATTCTCGATGACCTGCTGAATAGCCCATGCCACGTACCGCCGGGAGCGCTTGGAAGCATCAGAGCGGGGGCTTGCCGCGACCAATCTCTGAGCCCTGTCGGCATTGCCGAGGACTTCTTCTCGCAATTGCCATGCGTGATCGCGAATCTGATCCATGACGTGCTCGACGGGTTCCGACATCCCCTTTTCACCCGCAAATCTCTCAACCTTGTTCAGAGCCACTTCCAGGAGCTCCGCCAACTTCTTCACCTTGCGGAGCAGCTCTGTTCCTCGAACCAATTGCAGATGGAACCCAAAGGACATCAGGTCATCGTAATGATCCACGAGGCTCTCAAGGGGGCGTTCAAATTTCTCCCAGCGCTGTTCGTCCCGGATAGCTTCCTGGATTTCGTCGAGAACCGTGTCCAACCAAGAGGTATCGGGATCCGTCATCCACTGGTCGTTGCTCAGAAAACCCGCTATTCCACACACTGCACAATCCTTTCACGACAATGAGGGGTCTTGCCTCCGCCACTCGACGGCGTCGGGGGAGCCTATGCACGTCCCCTATCACGTTGTCCTCGATCAATCAATTGACCTGTCGCGGTGAGGTTTGAGGAAGCGGAACAGGCACGTTCTGAATAGAGGGTGAGGGAGGCATAGGTCGAAAAATACCTTGAAGGTCGGAATGGGTAAAGGCCGTAATGAGGCCGTCCTCCTTGAGCTTTGCAAGTCGGGCTCTCTTGGTATCGGAATCGGCCTTGAGAAACGAGGGATCGCTCACAAGAAGACGCCAAACAGGCAGCTTTTCCAGCTCCTTCCTGTTAACGGCGGCGATCAGATCCTGGCGTTCCAGATCTCTCAGCTTCATCAGATAATCAAGTGGGGTTGCCTTTTGGAAGCTCTTGTCCAACGCAAGCATTTCCGCAACGATTGTGGCTTCCGCAGGCACGCGGTAATGCCACCCGATCAACCGTTCGTCAGCAAGTTTCTTGAGCAAGGCCAATGCCTCGACAGGCGGCCGATTCTGGAAGCTCTTGGCCCCGGAAAGCACGGCTCCCGCGTAAAGACGGGCGTAACTGAGGGCCACTGACCAGTCCACCAGGTTCCTGTCCGAGAGCTTTTTCAAGATCTCCAGGCGCTTCTCCGGGCTCACTTTTAGATATGGCGTATTGTTAACGAGATAATCGGCCACAAGAATTCGGTTGAAAAAATCTCGCGGTATCTTGAGATGGCTCAACTTCTCGTCGTTGGCAAGAAGGGACCATCGCTTGAGTCGCTCGATCGGATCTGACGGCTCCCGCAGGTATTGATCCGCCCAGTCGAGCACGGCAAAAATCATGTCCGATTGCTTCAAACGGTTAGAGCGCAACAAATCAGCGGCAGTCTGCAATTTCGTGATGGAATCCTTGCCCTTGAACTGAGGGGAATCCAGGACACCCGAAACCAAATCGAAGGCTTCGACAGCTTGGCAATGAATGGGCCAGAAAAGGTGCAGCACCACAGCGAGAACTACAATGCTCATCACACAAGGCCGCCCATGCATCCCATCCCGGTTCACCCCTGTTGCCATCACGCTTCAGACCTCCAGTTCAGGTTCAAGCAAGAACTTGCTTGTTCTCTCCTGCAAACATACCCAGTAGGTGAAACCAGACAAAGTGGATATATGCGAGCACCGCGGCTATCAGCAGACCGGAGAAAACGAAGCCGAAATCTACGACCAGAGAGAGGAAGAATCCGCCGTACACTACAAAGAAACACGCCAATCCCAAGCCAATGGATATGATGGCGAGCATCAGGTATGGTCGCCCAACCTTCTTGATCAGGTCGAGGGACTTGCCCGGATGCAGGGCTACTGCCATCTTTCCCGAGGCCCGAAGGTTGAGAAGGCAGGCAGGTATAAGAAGCAAGGTCCCTGCGAAAACCACGACCGTGCCCGCAGTGAAGACATATCCGAGAGCATCTTCACCATTCTGAAAGAAATAGGCGGCTGCCAGGATCATGAGTAGGACAGGAACAATGGAGTACACGAGGAAAACCAAGAATACGCCCAACCCTGCGCCCAGCATCTCCTTCACGTTCCCAAAATTCCACGCGGGAGGCGGTTCACTCGCCGAGATCGTGCTCAAATTCATCACTCCCGCGAGGTATCCGTACAGGAGTATCCAAAGGATAACGCTGAGGGGCAGCCCTATGAGCACGTCGAGCGAGAGTGACGTTGAGCCCACAAAGGCAATGCCTGCGAAAATCGCCACAGGTATGGGATTGGTCGTGGGGTAGGAGAGCACCGTAGGGAGGTCCTTGATGAAACTTGCGCTTGGCTTCCCTTCTTCCCGTGGCTCCTCCCCTTCGAGCAACGAAATGGTATCCAGGACAGCGGCCCCTTTTTTTCCTCCCAAGGGGAAATGCTCCCGGAAATCGGGAAGCTCGGAGGCCTTGAGCCATGGGCGCTCGCCCATACGAATGGGGCTATCCGGCGAAATGTCTTTCGCCTTGATCATCCGAATCACTTCACTCTTCGTGAAAGGCCCCTTGATGAGCTCTTCATCAAGAACCATCCACTGTCGGTCCGCCTCCCGAGGCCGGCGCACTCCGGCCGCCTGGACAAATTCATGCCCTTCCACGAACGACGCGGTCTTCGGTGGTGGTGCCGGCCGGTCATAATAGTCTCGAGAATCCGGCAACTGACTGGTTTCTAGCACGAAGGCATCATCCCCTCTGGGCGCGGGCTTTGTCTCGCCGGGAAGCGAGGACTTAACTTTCAGCTTGAGCACCTTGCCACACTTCTTGCACTTGAAGTTCACCGGCTTCTCCGTCACCGGGATCTTAAGCTTGTATGAAGCGCCGCAGCCACTACACTTGATCCGAGCCTCTTTCTTTTCCATAATTCCCCATCGCTGATCAGGAGCTCACGTGCATTTCTCAGAGGGTCTAGTCCCGTACAGAGGCGATTCCCTCGGGGCCGGCTGAGAGTAACCGATCCGCGGACGAGACCAACTCTTCCGATGCTGATATTAGAATAAAGGCTATGCCGTGCAAAGCACTTTTTCTCATGTGATGGTTTGTCGAAGACCTGCACGGTGCCTTTTCGCCTTCATTTCCGCAGGAGATGCGGCACTGGAAGGCCCATTCGGCCTTGCCAGGTTGCGCCATGGTCCTTTTCAGGTATAATCTCTCTGGCATCAGACGTGCAGCGGGCTGTTGGCAGTGTAGACCAGTTCCTGCCGCAACGGAAACCAGCCGCTGGAGGTGACTGTTGATAGATTTTCACACCCACACCCTTTTCAGCGACGGTGTTCTCAATCCGAGTGAGCTCGTTCGCCGTGCCCAGGTTATCGGATACAGGGCTATCGGCCTGGCGGACCATGTGGACGGGTCGAACTTGGATTTCGTTGTGCCCAGAATTGTAAAAGTGGCTTCAGACCTCAATCGATTCCAGGATGTCCTCGTCATTCCGGGCGCAGAAATTACCCACGCGCCACCCGGGCAAATTCCCGGCCTTGTTTCTCAGGCCAGGAGCCTGGGAGCAGTGCTCGTTATAATCCACGGAGAATCTCCCGTCGAGCCTGTTGCGCCTGGAACAAATAGGGCAGGCATTGAATCTGGGGCCGACATTCTGGCTCATCCCGGGTTCATCACCCTGGAAGAAGTCAAGTCGGCCGCGAAAAACGGGATCTGCCTGGAGATCACCTCTCGCAACGGCCACAGCCTCACCAATGGTCATGTCGGACGTTTGGCAGTGGAGAACGGTGCGACCCTCGTCATTGATACGGACACCCACACACCGGACAACTTGATCACTCGAGATCGCGCTTTGCAGGTCCTTATGGGAGCGGGTCTTACGAATGAGCAGGCCAGGGAAGCACTCGGCAACAACGAGAGACTCTTGGAAAAGCTTCGGGCTCGCATGAAAGAAGGCATGTCAGGTCGATGAAGCGGATTTTCCGACGAAGCTCAACGGCTTTCAATGTGCCGATAACTGCAGCTACTGTTGCGGTTTTCCTTGTTCTTTTCGGATCCCTGCTCTGGGACCGATATTCAACGCACCCGGAGGAGCTGAGCGATACCGTCCGCTTTGAGGCCGCGGAAACTGATGATTGGTTCTTGATCCGTATGGGAGGATCGTACTCGGGATTCGGGCGATCTCGACAATTTCGAACAGGTTCTCACTGGACTCTGCGGGACGACCTGCATCTCTCATTCAATATTCAGGGTCAGATCAAGCCGTTGCGCATTCTGAGCGAATCTCAAGTGGACGAAGGCTTTCGACTTATCTCGTTTCGTCTCAAAGTGTCATCAGGGATTATCTCCTTCGAGCAAAAGGGCAGGATGGAAGGGAGAGAGCTTGTCCTCGAGATTCCACGGCAACAGGGCGGAGGAGTGAGAAGGCTTAAGATTAAGCAGGCCCCTCGCATTTCACGATCTCTGGGCCTGCCTCTGCCTCTGACGGGGCTTGAGGTGGGGCAGGAGATCCAAATCCCCATTTTCGATCCTATGGAGGGCCAGAAAACCGACGCAGTGATCAAGGTACTCGAACGGTCGGACCTTCTTATAAGTGGCAAGACGCAATCCGCCTGGAGGGTGAGAGCGAGCTACAGAAGCGCCGATCTTGTCATGTGGATCGATGACGAGGGGCGACTCCTCAAGGGACGATTGCCTCTCGGGATCACTGTCATCAGATCCGACCGGGGCGAGATAGCCGCCAACGTGCGCGGAACGAAAGAGCTCCCGGAACTGGTTTCTCTCACCACCGTTCACCTGGAAGGAACCTTGCCGGCGGATTCCGAGCTTGAGCTTCTCCGAATGAAGGTCATTGGAGGAACCGAGTGGGACATTCCGTCTGACAACTTCAGACAGAAATTTGCGAAATCCGAGCTCACAATCTCTCGCGAAGAAATTCCCGAAGCCACGTACGCGCTGCCTTGCACCGACAGCCGAATGGAGCGATATCTGGCGCCCTCCGTGTTCATTCGAAGCGATCACCCGCAGGTCTTGGAGACCGCACGACAGATAGTGGGAGCAGAAAAGGACCCCGTAAAGGCGGCGCGACTCATAAATACTTGGGTCCATGACAACTTGAAAAAGGTACCCACCCCGGCAGTTCCCGACGCGCATACAGTGCTAGTCAGGCGCCAGGGAGACTGCAACGAGCATGCAGTCTTGGCGGCCGCTCTTGCACGAGCAGTGGGTCTGCCCACGCAGATCGCAGTCGGACTCGTCCACTCGGGAGATGGCTTCTACTACCATGCATGGGTAACCTATTGGGCGGGAGAGAGATGGTTTTCCGGAGATCCTCTCATGAACCAGATCCCCGCCGGTCCCACCCACGTGACTCTCCTGTACGGTGACGTGGAAAAGCATGTGAATGTGTTGTCGTTCCTTGGACGATTAAGACTGAAGGTTCTGGAAGCGAAATCGAAAAGCTCTGGCTGATTGATACCGTTTCGTTTTCAGGCGCGAAATGTGTCACGCACTGAATCAGAATACCAGGTTGCCCGATCGCCCGTCTTATGCGGAACGCTGGAGGGCATGGCTGTTTGAAGAGGTTATAGGCTCACCATGATCCACATCGAAAATCTGTCGAAACGATTTAACAAAACGCTTGCAGTAGACCATATAAGCTTGCACGTTCCTCCCGGAGAGGTCATGGGATTCCTCGGTCCGAACGGGGCAGGAAAGACAACGACCATTCGGATGATTGCCGGTCTCATGAAGCCCGACACAGGTGCCATACTCCTCGCGGGTCACGATCTATTGAAAGAACCCGAAGCGGCCAAAGCGGTGATGGGTTTTGTTCCAGACAGACCATATCTCTATGAGAAACTGACGGGGTGGGAATTCCTCGAGTTCACTGCTGGGATTTATGGGGTGGATGCTTCGGAGCTCAAGCGACGCGGAATGTGGTACCTGGAGCTCTTCGAGTTGCTCGACTGGAAAGACGAGCTCGTGGAAGGTTATTCTCACGGGATGAAACAGCGCTTGATCATCAGCTCGGCATTACTGCACAGGCCAAAGATCTTCATCATCGACGAGCCAATGGTGGGGCTCGACCCCCGAGGGGTTCGCCTCGTGAAAGACCTCTTTTCTGAAATGGCACAGAGCTATGGGATGGCGGTGTTTCTTTCCACTCACACCTTGGCCGTTGCCGAAGAAATCTGCACACGCATCGCTATCATCCATAGGGGAAGGATTATCGCTTCCGACACCCCCGAAAACATCAAGCAGACAATCACCACCACGGGAGGGAACCTGGAAAAAGCCTTCCTCAAGCTTACCGGGCAGGATGATATGGACAGCCTGCGCGGAAGCCTGGGCATCAAGCATTTGGCTGCCGGGACCTGTTGACCGGTTCACGCTTTCCCCATGCGCTGACTGGAGCTTTACTGCGATCGCCTCTCCGAGCCTACCCGTGCGTCGAGCTCGCGCCAGTAATCCTGTTCGCACTTACGAATGCATTCGTAGTAGGCTGCGGCCCGTGAATCAAGCAAGTTGAAGCGGTATTTTCCCCTGCAATGATTCATACAGGCTTGCAGATCCGGCACGTCGCCAGGATCCTGCGCCCTGCTTAGGTAAGGAGCCGCACCCCCCAAGAGCACCTGAAAGATGAGAGCTGAAGCGAAAATTCTCCGAAGGGTCCTAGCGGTCATGGCTGCCCTCCATTTGCCTCACTCACAGTGAAGATAGAACGTTCCTCCCCGTCGGGCCGGTTTCCTTTGCACTCGACAAATTATAGCGATTGACCATATAGTGTCCAATAGTGCACGTACTGCTCGGCCGGCGCGACAGCAACAAGGAGATAAGGCCGCGCCAATGGCGCGACCGGAATGCGCGGCGCACCATGCCTAGATCGGACGTCTTCCTCTGTGAGCTCTGTCCCAAGAATTGTCGGATAAGGGAAGGACAGAGCGGTGATTGCAAGGTCAGAATTGTCATTGACGGCGAGCTGCGGGCGGTCACCTACGGCAGGCCGTGCGCTGTGCACGTGGACCCGATCGAGAAGAAACCACTATTTCACGTGATGCCGGGGTCCAGAATCTTTTCCCTGGCTACCGCGGGATGCAATCTTCATTGCAAATTCTGCCAGAACTGGACCATTTCGCAGGCCGCGCCTGAAGATATTCGCAACGTCCCCTTGTCTCCACACAGAGTTGTGGAAAGCGCAACGTCGCAGAAGTGCCGATCCATCGCGTATACGTACACGGAGCCGGTGGTCTTTTATGAATACGTGCTTGACACTGCCGCGCTGGCTCGGCAGGCTGGGTTGCTCAACGTGAGTGTTACCGCGGGCTATATCAACAGGGAGCCCCTGGAGCGTCTGTGCGACGTAGTGGATGCCTCCAACACAGATCTGAAAGGGTTCAGCGACGCGTTTTACCGGGAATTATGTGAAGCGAGCTTGAAACCTGTGCTCGACGGCATGATTACCATGAAAGAGCGGGGGGTGTGGCTCGAAATAACGAACCTTGTCATCCCCACCTTTAATGACGACCTGGACATGATCCGGCGCATGTGTAAGTGGATCCTCGCATATCTCGGACCGGAAACACCGCTCCATTTCAGTCGTTTCTATCCCATGTACAAGGTGCGTAATCTGCCCCCCACACCAATGGATACCCTCATGAGAGCCCGAGAGGTAGCGCTTGAAATAGGATTGCAATACGTGTACGTTGGGAATGTGTTGGGGACGGAGGGGGAGAGCACATTTTGCCCCTCCGACGGAACGTTGTTGATCAGGCGGATGGGTTTTTCCGTGCTCGAAAATCATCTTTTGAACGATGCGTGCCCAACCTGCGGTCGTAAGGTTCCAGGATTATGGGGTTTCCGTGACACATGATAAGACAAGTGCTGCAGTAGCAGCGTTCGATTCTGCTCCTGCAGCGGGGCAGCTATGGGCGATCTGCTGGGCAAGCTGGAGCAGACGGGATTTCCTTCTCATGCTTGGAATGATCCCGTTGACGCCTGCATTGCGATTGGCTTTCCACGGCCGGGAATCGCTGCTTTCGCGAAAACCAGCACTCTTTGCGAAGAAGGTTAGTGGAGTGGCTCCGACAGGTCAGTGCTCTGCCGAAGCGTGACCGGAAACATACCGGTCCTGCCATTCGGGGTCGCCGGGACGCCCGGTCGATCGCTCTAGCGTGGGGCTGCCATCAACATCCGTCACGCGAAGCCAGGAACGAGAGAGTTGCCGATGAAACGGCGTACCAAAATCCTTGCTGTCATTGTCGCGTTGGTCTTTTCTTGCCAGTTCCCTTTACTAGCGGTCGCGGAGGAAAAATCGGGAGGCTCTCAGGATCGAAAAGTAAGGCCGCCTGCTGTAGCAGGAGCCTTCTATCCGGCCGACAAGGTGGCGCTCGAAGAATTTGTTCGGAAATCCCTGCAGGAGGCTTCCCGCGAGCAATTCTCCCTGTCAATCAAAGCAGTACTTGCACCTCACGCGGGATACGTCTACTGCGGCCGGACCATGGCCGCGGCATACAAGCAGATTGAAGGCGACGCATTTCGGTACGACCGGGTCGTCCTGATCGGACCAAGCCACAGGGTCAAGACAAAAGCAGCGGCGGTGAGCTCTGCCGATGCGTGGGAGACCCCGCTAGGGCTGATCCCCGTGGACAAGGAGGCCGTTCGAGAGCTCGTGGAGAGCAGCGATAGGATCGAGCTGAACGACCTCGCGCATGCCATGGAGCATTCCCTTGAGACGCAACTTCCATACCTAGTCGTTGCGGCGCGAGGGAAGCCCTTCAAAATAGTGCCGGTCGTGACAGGGAGCTCAGATCCGCTCGATCAGGAAATCGTTGCCCGAGGTCTCCTCAAAATGGCAGGCGATCCTAGAACGCTCGTTGTCATATCTTCGGACCTGTCCCACTTTCCTTCTGCTGAAGTTGCTGAGGTGTCGGATCGAGCGATCTTGAGAGCGGTTGCTTCGCTGAGCCCTGACACGCTGCAATCGGAGAATGTCAGGCTCCTCAAGGCTGCCTATCCGGGCCTGAGTTGCACCATGTGCGGGATCGATGCTACTCTGTGCTTCCTGCGCACAAGAGCGGCGCTGGGAGTCAGGGCCGCGAAAGTCGTAGGCTACTCTCACTCCGGCATGGCTGTCGGAGATGACAAGCGAGTGGTGGGGTATGGAGCAATCGTTTTCGAGAGCGCCCCCGAGAATCCGCCGTCTCGGATTCAGCAGCCTCTGGCTCTCAGCTTCGGCGATCAGGCGCGGAGAGAGTTGCTCTCTTTAGCCCGGTCCGCAGTGAATGCGGCGGTGAACGGAGAATGGGTAGCCTTCACTCCGAGCAATAACGAGGAGTTACAGGTAAAGGCCGGCTGCTTCGTGACGCTCAAGACCAACGGTAAGCTTAGGGGATGCATAGGAAGATTCCAGTCGGACCAACCGCTTTGGAAGACGGCTCGGGAAATGGCCATCGCGTCGGCCACCGAGGATCCACGGTTTGCCGACGCGCCCATCAAACCCCAGGAAACTTCCGAGCTGGAAATCGAGATCTCGGTGCTCTCGCCCATGCGTCGCGTTACCGTTCCCCTTGAGGAAATCAAGCTCGGTCGCGACGGCATAGTGATTGAGGACCAAGGACGCATGGGGACATTCTTACCGCAGGTGGCCATTGAGACCGGGTGGTCCCTGGAGGAATTCTTGGGCCACTGCGCTCGGGACAAGGCAGGTCTGGCGTGGGACGGGTGGAAGAGTCCTACCGCGCAGATCTATGCGTATACAGCCACTATCGTTCGGGAGCAGCCCGAACGGCAACCGTGATAGAATTCTTTCGCTATCCGTTTGAGACAGTAGC
Source organism: Thermodesulfobacteriota bacterium (assembly GCA_040753915.1). GTDB lineage: Bacteria > Desulfobacterota > Desulfomonilia > Desulfomonilales > Desulfomonilaceae > JBFMDN01. Next base: position 18,546 of record JBFMDN010000081.1, read on the forward strand.
ACTATTTCTTTCTGTGAGGAAGTGGTCATGGAATCAGCACTCGTCAACTCTATCGTGCAGGCTGGCAGCATCTCTCCAGAGAGTTGGCTGTCCATCTGTCAATACTGGCAGTGGTCCTTCTGGATCGGGTTCTTTGTTGGAGTGGTAGGCGTCATCGTGGGGTTCTTTTTCAGGCCTGTAGAGGGCCCCTAGGAGGCTGGTGCGTAATCTCGAGTTTCGCCGGGATTTCTCCAGCGGAAACGGATACAAGCCGGATGGAGCCAGGACGTCGTCTTCACATACCGCGAGATATCCCCGAGGACTTTGCCGACGCAGTGGCTACGGTTCTCCTGTTGGGATTGGCGGCGCGGGAAGTCTGGGACCAGATCTACCAATATCCGGTCGACACGTCTCTCGCTTGGATTCAAGAAATACTTGCGGCAAACGACTCTTCGGATCTTGTGCACGCGGATCTGGAATGGTGGGAGCGTCAGCTTCGAGGCCATTGAATCGTGCTCAAATCGGATGGTCAGTATTTGGAGGACGCTGTTTTCCTCTAGTTGTCAGTGGTTCGATGGTCATTACCAGAATTGGTGTCCGATTCGAAATCGGGATCTCAGATGGTACGGCAGGCGTTTGGGGCAACCCCTGGTGGTGCACTTTTCAGCTCCTGTGCTCGTAAGCTTGAGGCCCAGGGCACGGCAGCTTATGGAGGGATCGGAGACTCTCGCGGAGGATGCGAAGAGCGGTCTCTCGAAATAGAGCCCCTCCGCCTGTTCCTCCCCAAGAGGCCGGACATGTCCCGGGGCAAGATGTGCCGGAGCACCCCCGTCGGTCCTTGCAGCCAGCCGAATAGGGCGATCCAATTCTGGCAGTGATTGTCTGCGGGTACGGGCTTGTATTGTGAGAAGTCGTCGGCGAGGCGGCATCCGGATGGATCAATTGCCGACACGGTGCTCGGGCTCCCGTCATTCCGGGGGAATTCGTGGCACCTGCTGCTGAGGAATTTATGGCAATACGCTTGAACGTGGACGCGTTTGTCCGGGACTACTGCAATGGAGTCCCCGATAAGGATTTGCTCTCCAGGCACGGGCTGGCGGCCAAAGAGCTCGTTGTCATTGTGAAGAGGCTCATCCAGGAAGGTCGGATAACCAAGGACGAGTATTTCGACCGAAATAGAAAGATCCAGGAGCACGAAGCGCGGCAGGAGAGAGACTTTCTGAAATCCCTGTATCATTGCCCAGTGTGCAGCCACATCCAACCGATTCCGTTTCAAGAGTGCCCAGCGTGTGGCCACAGTCTGGAGGCTCCGGTGAGAGTGGGGCAGGCCGCAACGGTCGAACGAGCCGAGGAGCCGAGCCTTCCTGACACTCAGGAGGCAGCCGAAGAGCTATCCGATCAATTGGTGTCGCTCCCAGCCGACGAGATCGCTGAGGAGACACCCGAGGAAGTCCCTTCAGCATTCCACCAAATGCTGGGTGCGACCCTGGATTCGGTGTCATTTCTCGAGGGAGCTCCAGACGGTCTCGCAGGCCACGAGTATAGGGTGCACAGCATTATCACTGCGGGCCCTCAGTCGACCATGTTCAGGGCGGAGGCTCTGCCCGGAGTTCCGATCATCGCTGTCAAGGTCTTCAATCCCGACCTCCTGCCGGCAAGCCAATTGAAGGAAGTGATCCATAACACAGTTATTGTTCAGAAGGCGATGAACGACGTAAACATACTGAAGATTCTTGGCACTGCATCTATTGGGACCAATCCGGCTCTTCTATACGAATATGTGCCGTCCACCCTAGAAACTCTGGCTCAGCGGGAGCCTGACGGGATATCCCTCGAGCTGATCGAGGTCGTCCTGCCGCAAATGCTCAATGCCCTCGGTTACTCTCACCTGCACCGAGGTTCGGACGGGCAGATCCGCCGACTCGCTCACGGCAACCTCAAGCTATCCCGCTTCTTCTTTGATGAGGAAACGCAAACCGTCAAGCTCGAAGGGTGCGGTGTTTGGCGGGCTCTCGTTGAGGTCCGTGGCCATAAGCGGCGTCTGTGGGAAGAGCCTGGCATTGATTTCGCGGGCATGGCACCGGAAGCCTTCGTACTGGATAGCCGTTCGGTGAATCCTTTTCTGGCCGACATTTACGCAATGGGTGCCGTCCTGTACAGGTTGACCACAGGGCTACCGCCGTTCAGAGCTTCGGACCCGGAGGAATACAGTTTTGCTCACTTGAGGACGTTTGCTGTCCCTCCCAAAGTCCACAAGTATACCGTCCCCTCCTGGTTGGATGCCATGATTCTCAAGTGCCTTGAAAAGGAGCCGGACAAGAGATGGCGGAGCGCCACCCAGATGGAGCTCCATGTGGGCAAGGATTTTGCGGTGACAGCGCCGGGGAAGAAACGATAAGTGGATGAGGCCTCGCATTCATGGGCAGAGGTCTGGAGCAAATCATGATTATTCGACGCAACACGGAAGAAGAATTGCGACCCGATCAGGTCCGAGCCATGGCCCACGGACTCTATTACCTGGCAGGGATCGACGGAGTCACCGATCGCGAACGGGAGCTCATCGAGACGTTTCTCAAAGAAGGAAATGCGGAGCTGGAACTGGAGAAGCTCTCTCAGATACCCTTCTCCCAAGAGGAGCTGACGTACAGTCTGGATACCATGTTTCTGAGGAAGGCTTTTCTTCGGGTGTGTGTGCTGGTAGCCCGAGCCGACGGCGAAATCTCGCCCGATGAGCTTGCGGAGCTTCGACGTCTTGCCCAGGGTCTAGGCATTACAGAGCCGATCGAGGACTTGACCGCGGATCTCTCAGGCCGGGCCCTGGACTGACAGACCATGCAGTACTCGGAATGCACGTCGGGTGGTCCCCACCCGGTACTCGACTATCCCTTCTGTCCGGAATGCGGCGCACTTTCCCCCGCGATCTCTGCACAGGGGGCTTTCGCTGTGGAGCTGGAAGATATTCCTTCCGAGCAGATTCGGGCTCGGGTCATCGACGGGTTGAAGAATTGGTATCCGGGAATCGATCCTGTCGAGGCCGACGCAAGGCTGAAATCCGGACCCGTGGTGCTCCTGCGGAGTGTGGACGAAGATTCTGCTCGACGCACTCTCGCTTACCTGAACGCGTACAAGGCCCCGGGACGTATACGTGGGGATCAATCTCTCGATTCCTGGATGAGCACCGTATGGAATCCCGGTCTGGCAATTGGTGCTGTGGCTCTGGCGGCTGCTCTCTTGACCGGCGGGCTGACCGGACTAGTGCTGGCCGCGACGGGCTTCGGCGCCATGGCGATAGGGTCATTGATCAAGCGCAAACGCTTTCAGCCTCTCTGTCACTTCTCCCCGACGTCAGAATTCGAAGAGCTACGAACACTCGCTGATGAATATGCGCGGGTAATTCCCCGACTGGAACACGAGGATGCCGCGGTCGTTAAGAAGATCGCTCGCACCGGCTTTGAGCTCCGCAAACGTTTGCTGATGGATTCAGTGGCCGCCATTGCCGCGGGCGGAAGAACCGGTGAGCTCTATGACAGAGTGACAGAGGCTATCCGAGGTGCTGTGCACCTGGGAAAGTCGATCCTCACTTCTGCAGGGCCTGACAAGGAGAATTTACGCGCCGAATTGGTGGGACTGGCGGGCCTGCTCGATCGCACGGAGCAGTGGCTCGACAGGGCAGAGGGCAAGCTGGGGCCATCTGCTGAAGATTTGGCCCACAACCTGGAGCACATCACCGAACGGCTAGATCGAATCCTCGACACCGTTCGAACCCCTGTCCTGGACTCTGTGCAGCCCCGTCCCACCGAGGCCGGCCGCACCCGGTCAAGGGAGTAAAGTCGACCGCAATTCAGTCACTGCTTGGGAAATATTCGATTGAGCTCTTCGAGCCTCAGCTCACGAGAAATCTGCTTGAGCTTCTTGAACCAGGCGATACGCTCATGTTTGCTCCCGTGACTCATTGTACTTATCGACGCATCTATTACGTCGTTCTCCCTTGTTTCCAAGTCAAAGGCGAACAGTGATACAAAAGGTACAAATCGGGAGGTGAGGCGTACATGGTCAGCAAAGATATCACGGCACCGGCAAGGCCGGGATTTCCCCGCGGCTATTGCTCCGAGCTCACAAGATGGAGGGAACAGCGACCATGATGGATTCATCTCAGCTATCCTGGTCCCGCCTCATGCAGTGGAGGAGCGAATGTCACCGGCGATTCGGCTCCATAAACGACTTGCCGATCAGCTCCGTCCAGGATGAGCTTCGACGACTGCTGCAACCAGACATGCGTGTTCTGGATGTGGGCGCTGGCGCCCACAAACCGTTTCAGAATGCGGTGACCCGCGTTTCCCGCTCGTATTTTTCCATGGACACCGATCCCGATGGAACCTTCGATTTTCGCTCGTTTGACGATGTTCCTGAAAACGTCCATTTCGATCTCATCATGGCCAATCAGGTCCTGGAGCACCTTACCGTGGACGCGGCCTTTGCCATGGTGAGCGCGGCTTTTCGGAGACTCTCCCGAGGCGGCCGAATACTGGCAACCGTACCGAATACCGCGCACCCTGTAAGGCAGCGAGATTGCACCCACATTACTGCCTGGCCCGCAAACGACCTCTACAGTCTTTTAAGAAGCGCTGGGTTCGGCGTCGACTCGATGGCACGGTATAACAAGTTCCCCCTCACCTCGAATCCGCTCAAACGTTGGGTGATTCGTACGGTGTGCCACGAGTTTCGCGTTGACTGGTGTGACAGTATCCTTGCCGTAGGGACCAAAGAATAGGGGGAAATGTTCCGGGGTGACCATCCCACGATAAGAATCCGGCAGAATAGGGCGTCTCGCCCGCTTATACCCGAGGCCAAAAGTTCTTGCCGCTTCCCATGTGCCGAGAACATTTATGGGAGGTGCGCACATCGGTGGGATGGGCGTCTGAAAGTGTCTCAAAAGCCGGCAGTCCGTGATAATCGTGGCACACCCCCTCACCCTGACCCTCTCCCCCGAAGCGGGGGAGAGGGGATTCTTTCCGCTCCCTCTCCCTCTGGGAGAGGGTTGGGGTGA
>JBFMDN010000082.1:0-22436 GCA_040753915.1 Thermodesulfobacteriota bacterium
CAGTCCTTCCAATATGTTATGGACCCCGGCTTTCGCCGGGGTGACGGGGTCCTTGTTAAGTCAACGGACTGAAATCACGTGATGTCATCCACGAAGTTAACGCCTATGCGCTTCGGGGGAGAGGGTCGGGGCGAGGGGGCGTGCCACGATTATCACGGACTGCCGGCTTTTGAGACACTTTCCTCGTGCCCGCCCTGGGCACCCACAAGGGGTGCCCCTACGTCGCAATTGCTGCTTGATATGCCCTTCGGGGCACCAAGCAATCAATGATCAGCATGATTCCCCTCGTTGAAAACCCTTAAATGGGTACCGTACTTAAGAAACAATGTACCAAGGTCCTTGCCCGTCGCTCACCGTGCCGGTCCGAACAAACGCGGGCATCAAGCGAGCGATTCCTTCAACTCGCGGACCCACTGCTCCACAGCGTGGAGGGAGTCTCCCCGCTCAAGGCGCGACACAATGGCGCTCCCCACGACTACTCCGTCCACATGGGGTTTCAACCAGGCGGCCTGCTGCGCGCTCGACACTCCGAAGCCCACTGCGAGGGGAAGATCGATACGTCTCTTGATAGAAGCGCATTCGGAAACCACACTTTCGGGCAGGCTGTTGCGAGACCCCGTCACGCCTGTCACCGAAACATAATAGAGGAATCCAGACCCCTCCCTGCACATCGCGTCGACGCGGTTCATGGGAGTAGTCGGCGTTGCGAGAAAAATCCACGCGAGACCGGCCTCATCGACCGCCGGCTTGAACCAGGCAGTTTCCTCGAGGGGAACGTCCACGAGGAGCACCCCGTCTACACCACATTGCTTCGCGGCAGATGCGAACCGCTCCGGTCCGTATTTCAAAATAGGGTTGAAGTAGCTAAAGAAGATTATCGGAACCTCTGACCTCGCTCTGATTTCCGCTACCATTCCCAAGGCCCTGTCCATGGTGATTCCTGTCTTGATCGCATCAGAGGCTGCCTTCTGGATCACGGGACCGTCCGCAACTGGATCGGAAAAGGGATACCCAAATTCGATAATGTCGCCACCGGCCCGGGCAAACATCAGGAACACGTCTCTGGAGGTCTCGTAATCGGGATACCCTGCCACAGAAAACGGTATGAGAGCCTTCTCGCCTGATTTTCCCAGTCTGGCGAATGTATGACGTATTCGATCCATAGCTTACCCCTTCCCCACTGTCTGCTCCAGTATCGGCATGTCCTTGTCGCCCCTTCCTGACAGATTTACCAGATAAACCCCCGTGCCGCCCGATTCGCGGATATCGTTGATCGCCCATGCCAACGCGTGCGACGATTCCAGCGCGGGGATGATCCCCTCTGTGCGACAGAGCATTCCCAGTGCTTCAACAGCCTCCGTATCGGTCACGGACACGTAGGTCGCCCTTCCGATTGAGCGCAAATAGGCATGTTGCGGTCCTACTCCCGGATAGTCGAGTCCTGCGGAGATGGAGTGCGCCTCCCGAATCTGTCCCTGTTCGTCTTGCAGCACAAAGGAGCGCGATCCGTGAAACACCCCAGGCTCGCCCGCGCACAGGGTTGCACCGTGCTTGCCGCTGTCAAGGCCCTGTCCACCTGCCTCCACCCCGATGAGCTGAACTTCCGGTTCTTCAATGAACCCGCTGAAGATACCGGCCGCATTGCTCCCGCCTCCAACGCACGCAACAACGTGGCCGGGAAGGCTCCCTTCAGCTTCGAGGATCTGGCTCAAGGCTTCCTTGCCGATCACCGACTGGAAACGACCCACCATCAAGGGATAAGGGTGAGGACCTGCCACCGAGCCGATGACGTAGAACGTGTCGCGCACGTGGGTCGCCCAATGTCTCATTGCCTCGCTCATAGCGTCCTTCAGTGTCGCTGTCCCCGCGGTCACGGGCACAACATCCGCGCCCATAAGACGCATGCGAAACACGTTTGGGGCCTGCCTGACCATGTCTTTCTCACCCATGAAGACCCGGCACTGGAGACCGAGAAGTGCAGCCGCGGCAGCAGTCGCCACACCGTGCTGTCCGGCTCCGGTCTCCGCTATGATCTTGTGCTTGCCCATGAATTTTGCCAGGAGTGCTTGCCCGAGGGTATTGTTGATCTTGTGGGCCCCTGTATGCAGGAGATCCTCCCTCTTGAGGTAGATCCGCGCGACGCCACAGACGCTTGACAATCGTTCCGCCAGGAAGAGCGGAGTGGGCCGCCCCGCGTACGTGTGCAACAGCTCGTCCAGGTCCTTCTGGAACTTGGAAGAAGCTACTGCGCTGAGAAACGCGTCTTCGAGCTCGAGGAGAGGCGTCATAAGAGTCTCGGGCACAAATCGTCCGCCGAACTCTCCGTAGTAACCACGCGGGTCAGGGTGTCGATCAATCGCAGGAAGCGTGCAGGACGACATACGTAAACTCCTTCATCAATTTTCTGCATTTTTTCCCCGGCGCGATTTCCACCCCTGAGGAGACATCCACCGCGAAGGGGCGAACGACGCTGATGGCCTGCCCCACGTTCTCAGGTGTCAGGCCGCCTGCCAGGATAAGTCGATGCCGGTATCGCGAGCAAGATTGCTCCCATTCACGGGACAAACGCTGCCAATCCACGGTCTTCCCCGAACCTCCCCACATTCCGGAAACCCAGGCGTCTACAAGCACTGCAGAAACCCGATGGTCCGAGAGGTCCGGCAGAGGGAGGTCCGGTTCGAGTCGGATCGCCTTCACAACAGGCAGGGAATATGACGCGTACTGCTGTGGTGACTCATTCCCGTGCAACTGCACACCGTGAAGCCCGGCGATCTCCACGACTCTTTTCACGTGGACGGGGGGACTATTCACGAATATCCCCACAGTGAATACGAAGGGCGGCAGCGAGCTGATAATGTTCGCTGCGACTTCCGGGGCCACGTACCGGGGACTCGGCGGATAGAAAACGAAGCCGAGAGCATGGGCCCCTGACTCTACTGCACCATGGGCGTCCTCTTCGTTCGTGATCCCGCAGATTTTCACACGCACCGCCCGATGCTCAGAAACCATGGGTCAACTCCCCGATCTTGGCCGTCGCATCAGGGGCCTTCACGAGTGCTTCGCCTATGAGCGCGGCCTTGATACCTGCGGCCACCAGCCGCCTCACGTCATCGGCAGAATGGATACCACTTTCCGCAACGACTATCCGGTCAGGCGGGACCAAAGATGCCAGATTGAGACTCGTTTCCAGGTTCACGGAAAAAGTTCGCAGATCTCGATTATTGATCCCTACGATTCGAGCACCCGAATCTAAAGCCTTTTCGAGCTCCAATCTATTGTGAGCTTCCACCAGAGGCTCCATCCCCCATTCTCTGGCTGTCCGAATAAGAGTCGCGAGCAGCGGGCCATCCAGGAGCGCGGCAATCAAAAGCAGCGAATCGGCTCCCCACGCGCGCGTTTCTACCACTTGATAAGGATCAGTCAGAAAATCTTTCCGAAGAATCGGCAAGGTCGCAGTCCCCCTAACGTGGGCAAGATCGGCAAGGTCTCCCATAAAGTAGTCCGGTTCGGTCAAGACTGAAATTGCCGACGCTCCTCCGAGCTCGTACGCTCTGGCGAGCTTCCGTGCATCCATTCTCTTTGCCAGAACCCCTGCTGATGGAGAGGCTTTCTTGACCTCTGCGATCACGTGGAATCCAGGCCTCGTGAGCGCTGCATAGAAATCGAGCGCGGGTGGAATTTCCGAAGCTCGACGCTCGAGAGCCTCCTGACTAGTACGCTCCTTTTCTTTGCTCAAGCGGCTCTGGCGAGCTGATGCTATTGTGTCCAGTATGGTGCTCACGCGGTCTCCCTGAATGAAAGGAATTCGGCCAACTTCTCTCGCGCCTTCCCCGAGTCCACAGATTCTGCGGCGAGGGCAATCCCTTCCTGCATATCCGCAACTACTTCGGCCGCAACAAAGGCTCCCGCCGCGTTCAGCAGACAAACGTCTCTCCTGGGGCCGGGTTTTCCCTCTAGGACGTTCAGAAGGTGACGGGCATTCTCTTGACCGGTGCCGCCGCTGATGTCTTGTCTCGAGCAGAGCGTCATCCCGGTCTCCCGGGGATCGAACTGGAATGTGGTGACCTTTCCTCCGCTGAGGCGCGAGATTCTAGTCGGTGCACTGAGAGAGATCTCGTCTAGACCGTCCAGCCCGTGCACCACCATGGCCGAACGAGTTCCCAGCCCACGGAGGGCCAGTGCTATGGGTTCTGTCAGATTGCCGTCGTACACGCCGAGCAGTTGACAGTTTGCAGAAGCTGGGTTTGTCAAGGGGCCCAGCATGTTGAACATGGTCCGGATCCCCATTTCTTTCCGAGGCGAAGCGGCATGTTTCATCGCCACGTGAAACACAGGAGCAAAGAGAAAGCCGAATCCGGTCTTCTCGATGCATGTTCCCACCGCTTCAGGAGACAGCTCGAGGGAAGCACCGAGCTCACCGAGCACATCAGCGCTACCACACGTGCTTGAAACAGAGCGGTTGCCATGCTTTGCGACCCGCACCCCGGCGCCGGCGAGAATGAATGCGACAGTTGTGGATATGTTGAAGGTGCCTGCCAGGTCTCCACCGGTGCCACAGGTATCCACCAGAGGGGTACCGTCGTCCGCCACATGCAGGGGGCATGCCTTTCGCCGCATGGCTCGTGCAGCTCCGGTGATCTCCTCCACCGTTTCACCCTTCATCTTGAGTGCAGTAAGAAGACAGCCAATCTGCGCGGACGTTGCTTTCCCGTCCATAATCTCTTCCATGGCTGCTTCCATTTCGGAGGCGCTCAGGTTGCCTCGTTCCGTTGTTTTTCTTATGGCCTCTTTGACCATGGTGAACCTCCTCCACAAAGCTGTGGTTCTCGCTCTGGGGTCTTTCGTCTCGTGCCGCTGCACAAAGAATGCTGGACGGTCACGGAAGTCCGACGACCAGTAGGTTCTGCTGCGTGGGATTCGATTCGCGTGTCAGCCGATCGGGTTCTCTCTTCTGGGTCGAATTTGACTCGGCTCTCTTGAGCGCCACGGGAACGAAAAAACCAGTCTGTTCCAGCTCATCGAAGAGATCTTCTTCTACGGGCCTGATCCTGACAGAGCTCATCTCTCTTTCTTTCTCTTTCATGGCTAGTTCCTCTTCCTTTCTTTCTGCGAGTCCGTGGCTTGTTCTCTTAACCACAAGACTCAGTTGATTGTCGTAGGCTTCAAACCTCGCGGCCAACGGCTGACGAGAAGCTAGAACACAGGAGCGCCTCCGAAGCCCGGACTGGTCGACCGATAGGCGCACGAAGGACTCGGCTCATCCTGAATCCATCCGCCAGATCTAGGAAATTTTCCAGGATCCGTTTCCCGCCCTGAGTGAGAATGGACTCCGGGTGAAACTGCACGCCGAAAATCGGGAAAAAGCGGTGGCAGAGCCCCATTATCTCGCCCGATTCTGTGAACGCGATTACGTCCAGGGTTTCCGGAAGGGAATCGGGCTCTACCAGAAGACTGTGGTAGCGGCAGGCCACAAACGGGTTCGGAAGCCCTTGAAATAGGACGTGTCCTGTGGTGAAGATCTTGGAGGTCTTGCCGTGCATGAGCCGGGCAGCCCGTACCACGCGACCTCCGAACGCGGCTCCTATGGCCTGGTGACCGAGACACACTCCCATGATCGGGATTGTGTGGCCGAGGCTCAGTATCGCGTCCATGGATACCCCTGCGTCTTGGGGGCCACCGGGACCGGGCGAGATGACCAAGGCCTCGGGATTGAGCTCGACTATGTGGTTTACGGTGACACAATCGTTGCGTCGAACCTCAACTGTCCGGCCAAGCTCCTGAAAATATTGCACTAGGTTAAATGTGAACGAGTCGTAGTTGTCTATAACCAGGATCATGACGGTATCTCCTCCAGCGCTTCGGCCCAGATCAGCGCTTTTCTCATAGCTTCCGCTTTGTTGAGTGTTTCCTGATACTCTCGCTCAGGAACCGAATCGGCCACAATTCCTGCCCCTGCCTGCACATAGGTGTCCGAGCCCTTGATCATGACGGTCCGGATCGTTATTCCCATGTCCATAGCGCCCGAGAAAGAGATGTACCCCACGCATCCTCCGTACGGTCCTCGGCGCTCCGGTTCCAGCTCCTCGATGATCTCCATCGCCTTGATCTTGGGTGCTCCGGAGAGGGTCCCGGCAGGAAAGGTGGCTTTGAGCACGTCGGAGGAGTCGAAGTCCTCCCCCATCCTGGCCCGCACCGTGCTCACGAGGTGCATTACGTGGGAGTATCGCTCCACTGTTTTGAAGCCGTCCACCTGAACGGAGCCGGGTTCCGCGATCCTTCCCAGGTCGTTGCGGGCAAGGTCTACCAGCATGACGTGCTCTGCTACCTCTTTTTCGTCCGTGAGCAGATCCTCTTCCAGATGCTTGTCGTCCTCCGGCGATCGTCCTCGCGGTCTCGTTCCGGCGATGGGCCTGAGAACCGCCTCCCTGTTCCTGGAACGAACCATCACTTCCGGCGACGATCCTGCCAACACTTCATCTCCACTGCGAAACAGGAACATGTACGGAGAAGGATTGATCATCCTCAGTCCCCGATAGATGCTCAGCGGTGTTGCGGTAGAATCGGCTTTGAAGCGCTGGGAGAGCACGACTTGGATGGCGTCTCCTCCGGCGATACGCTCCTTGGCTTGTTCCACGATTGATTCGAATTTCGACTGGCTCATGTTCGAGACGATGTTGGGCTCAGCCACTGAGGATCGCACGCGGAATCGAGACGGTCCGGGACGAGAGAGGCGATCCCTCAGGTTTTCCAGGCGATCGACCCCATGTCGATATGCCTCGGCCACTGAGAAAAACTCGTCAATGCGAACTGTTGTGGTGAGAAGCATCTGGTGGGAAAGATTGTCGAAGATCACCACGTCGCGGGTAATAAAGAAGACCGCGTCGTGGAAGCCCAGATCCGGCTTCTTGAGATCGGGGAGGCGCTCGAAGCTCCGAACAACGTCGTAACCGAGGTAGCCGACCGTTCCGCCGAAGAATTCCGGCAATTCGGGCAGCGGGACAGCACGAAAATCTGCCATGATCCCTTTCAAAAAGGCAGCGGGATCTCCTGCCGACGGATAGGATTTCTGTCGGTTCTCTTCCTCGATCGTGAAGCGCTCTCCTTTAATGCGAATGACCGATCGAGGATCTGAGCCAAGGAATGAATACCTGGCCCATCGCTCGCCTCCTTCCACACTCTCGAGGAGGAAGGAGTTGCGCGTGTCGTCTATCTTGAGCAACGCAGAAAGCGGCGTCTCGAGATCGCCCGGGATCCGGCACACGAGAGGCACGACATTGCCTTTCAGACTTAATTGCTCGAATTCTGCCAAGCTGGGAAAAATCATCGATGTCTCCAACGTCAGAGGATGAAGCCGAAAAGCTTTCACGAAGGGTGCTCACGGGCCGTACACGCAAAAAGGCCATGAGCTGTCTGCCCATGGCCTTCTGATCGAATCTTCGTATTAGCTTATGCTCTTACCAGTCCATCACAGCACAGGCAGACCTCCCGTTCTTGATTATCCAGCGCCACCACCAGTTGTTTCGGTTGCTGATCGCGTTCATGAAAAATCCACCTGTGACAGAGAGAAGGTACATAGGGCCGAGACGCTTGTCAATCTTTTTTTTCGGATTGGTGGTCGAATCTGGACACGCCGGGCATTACCGGCGGTGTGTGGCCTTGACATTTGTGGTTGATTTCAGCCGCTTGCGTATGGTATAGTCAAATCGGGAAGGTAGAGATTCGATCGTGAGGCTTTCACGAGGGATCTACCACCACCCATTCGGAATTCTTGTCATATTCGACGTTTGTTTCCGCTTCTTTGTTTGTCACTATCGGAGCGAGCGGGGTCTTTTTCCCGAAGGATCGGGTTGCAGCCGCCATGTCAGACAACGAGAGCGGAAATTGGAGCAGCCTTGGTTTATGGAGGAAGGAGCACCTCCACGCTGGGCTAGTTCTTATGTGTCGGGGCAAAATCTAATGCAGAGCTCTTTCGTCGGACGTTGACAGCCGCGTGAGGGCGAGCACCGATCAAGCAGGCGAGGGGTATAGTAGTGAACAGGCCCCAAGGAATGGATCCCGAATCTGAAGGGCACCCGCAGGACCTTTCTGAGGTCATGGACTTTTCTCGATATGACCTGCGCACGACCATTCGACTTATCGTGCTCAGTGGAGAATCTCGGCGAGTGGACGTAAAGAGGGGGAGCCGGCAAGGGCTTATTTTTATCAGAGGCGGAGAAATCTATCGCGTCGAAACTGCTGAGCTCGCTGGAGACGAAGCATTTTTCGACATTCTTTCGTGGGATAGAACGAGCCATACGGATTACCGAGAAGAAGAGTGTCCTGAGAAGAATGTGAGGGTGCCTACCCATGTGCTTCTGAAGCTCTTGGAAGGCAAGGCATAGAACTGCGAACCCGCAATCAGGAGGGGGTGGCCGGATAGAGCCCCCGAAACGGTTGGCACAAGCACGGCCTCGCTCGTTAGCACCCCACAGGGGTAGCAATCAGCTTGAGTGTACGCTTCCTCATGTCCCCATAAGGAAGATGTGCCCCTGAGAACTCCCATCGGAATCAGGTTCCGAAGGAGCAACTCTTGTCTGAAAAAAGGATCCTTCTGGTAGAGCTGGATCAGATCCTTGCCGGCCAATTGGAGAAGCATCTCGACGGCTACGGCTCCGAGTGCGCTGTGCTTTCGGTCCGCTCTGTGGACGAAGCCCTCCAGGTCTTGCGACGCAATGACGTGGACCTCGTTGTTGCCGAGCATTCGGGCGTGGGAACTGAGAGAATCGATGGGATCGCCTTGTTACGATCGATCCGAGCAGCCGAATTGCCTGTGCGGACGATTCTTTCTGCCGCGGAGTATCTGGAAGGCGACAGGATTGCCGCGCTTGCCCTCGGGTGTTCGAGCTTTCTCGTCAGACCGTACCCTGAGGACAAATTCGCAGATCTTGTTTTCAACATGCTCTGCCCGATTCAAGGGTTTACCGGGCGCCTCGTGGGCATGAAGCTCGAGGACGTGATCCAGATGTTTTGCTACAGGAAGGATAGCACCCTCCTTACCGTGGGCCACAATGGGGAAACCGGTACCATTTACGTTGAAGACGGCGGCATTGTACACGCGGAGTGCGATTCCTTGTCGGGTGTGGATGCATTTTACGAGATTTTGGGCTGGGAGAGCGGTGAATTCCTTTCGCAAGTGATCCTTTCCGTACCGATGAGAACCGTGTTCATGGAGTGGCAGAGTCTCCTGATGGAAGGAATACGTCAGAGGGACGAGATCCGTCATGCATTGGAAGGCCCTTCGGAGCCTGGCGCGTTGCACATTCCGGCCGCACTTTCGTCCGAAAGCCGATCCGCGGAACCTGGAAACCACGGGGATCAACTCAAGCGGGTGATGATAGTCGATGACTCCCGCTTTATACGTAAAATCGTTCAGGAAATAGTGGAATCGGACTGCAACTTGCGCGTCGTCGGGTACGCCACCAACGGACAAGAAGCTCTTGCAAAGATCGATGAGCTCAAGCCGGATCTCATACTGTTAGACTGGGATATGCCCATCATGAAGGGGAGCACGACGCTGATGCACATCATGATACGCAGCCCTTGTCCGGTAGTCGTACTAAGTGGGTTTACCGGAGGTGTGGGAGCTAACCCCTTCGATCTGCTCTGTCTCGGTGGGGTGGATTTTCTCCGTAAGCCTCAGAATAACTGGAGGATAGACGGTAAAGCAGACGATCTCGTCAAACGCATCAAGGCCGCGAGCGAAATTCACTTCGAAAGGATTAGAAGAGTGAAGATTCCAGCGGTGGTTGCCCATGCTCCGGAGGCGGGGGCGAGGCGGCCGTCGCGTATGGTCTCTGTAATGGCCTCGTCCACCGGGGGCAGCATCGATTTGATTCGGATCGTCCCTCTCCTGCAGCACGATCTTCCTAGTGGCATCATCGTGCTTCACGACATGCAAGATCAGGCGATAGCCTCTTTTATTGACTATCTGGACAGGAGGAGTAGAATTGCCGTTCAGTCCCTGGTATCGGGTGAGTCAATCCTGGAAGGCGTGTGCTACGTGCACCCTGCAAGTGTGCCGGTAGAGCTCGTGCGAAGCGGAGAGACCATCTGTGCGAAAATTCTCTTCGACATGCCGGGACAAACGGTTCTCGATCACTTTCTCATATCAGCGGCTAAGGTGATGGGACGACACCTTGTCGCATTGATCCTTTCTGGCGATTCTAGCAGCGGCTCGCTCGGTTTGAAAGCCGTCAAGCGAATGGAAGGGGTCATCATGGCTCAGGATCCCATGACAAGTGTAGATCCGAGAATGGCGCAGGCCGCCCTCAACGAAGGGGTGGTGGATTATACATGTGCTGCTGACAACGTGGCGCAGACGTTTCAACACCTGATCAGGCAGGTAGCATCAAAGGTTTGAGGCTGCTATCAATTTCAGGAGAAGGCCCATGAACGCTAGGGACCGAACGGCACGGGCGGCTGCGGAGCCCGAACGGTTGGTGCAGATGATCAGTTTTACCTTGGGCGCCGAACGGTTCGGAGTGGAAATCCTCGACGTTCAAGAAATCATCATGATGTCGTCCGTTACTGAGATTCCCAATTCTCCCGACTTCGTGGAAGGGGTCATAAACTTGCGGGGAAACATCATTCCCGTACTCGACCTCCGGAAACGACTGCGAATGCGCAAGCTCCGGCCTCAGGAAGAGCGTGCTCCGGGTACGCGCATCCTCGTGGTGGAAATCGACGGAAACGTGACGGGATTCATCGTGGATTCGGTAGCCAAAGTTCTCAGCGTTCCGGCCCAAAAGATTAATCCTCCGCCGGATATTATTGTCGCAGGAGTGCAAAGCCAATACATTGGCGGTGTCGTGCACTTAGACGAGGGGATTATGGTTATCCTGGACTTCAGGAAAATACTCTCCGGTGAGGAAAAGGCGGCACTCGGCACGGTGAGCAGAATGCTGCCTGCCCTTTCGGAAGACTCGACTCCTTGAGCGCACCACTGTGGTCGATCTTGGACGAACGGTGTCAGGGTGGAGCACGGACGGTCTTGGAGACATGGAGAGGTAAGATATGTGTAAACAAAGGACACAAGAGACTATTCCGGGGAGGAAAAGACAATGAAGAAATCTCTCAAGCTGCGTCCTGGAAGGCTGCGTCTCGGGAGTAGCATCCGGTACAAGCTTCTTTTCTGGTTCTTGATCATCGCTCTGTTCCCGTTCATTGTTTCGGGATATCTCGGGTACAGGACCATCGTTAGTGAATCGATGGACTCGGTCAAGCGGGAAACCCTGACCTTGGCCCAATCTGCCGGTCAGACCGCGTCGGAATTCATGAACGAGCGCTGCAGTGACATCCTCGTGTGGTCGGACCTTCGCCTTATCAAGGAAGCATTGGAGGTCGCTGAAGTACGTGAGGACGCGTCTGAGACGCTGCGAGAAATGGTTCGACTCTATGGCGCGTACCAGGCCGTAGCCCTCGCGGACGCGAATGGAATAGTCATTGCGTCCAGTTGGCCCGGCATGATCGGTCTTGACATGTCGGGCCAAGAGGTATTCAAAGGAGCCAAAGAGGGAAAGCTTAGACTGCAGGACGTCCATCGAGATACCCTCGTAGAGAAGATAGATCCCACTTCCAAAGGGTGGACTCTCACTATCGGCGCTCCGGTCAAAGTCGCTGGCAATGTGATGGGAGTTATGTTGTCTTACCTGAAGATGGAACCCTTGGAAAAACTCATGGCCGACATCAAAGTGGGTAAGACAGGGTACATTTATATTCTCAACAACAAGCCGACAGCAATTGTTCATCCTAATAGAGCGCTCCTTGGTCTGCCTTTGACACATCCTCAGATTAATCTGCCGCAACTCGAGGATGTGGTCAAGAACAAGCGATCTTCGTTGACGTACAAATTCAAGAATGTCAAGACGGGACAGATGGATGATAAGATCGTCAGCTTCTCATATCCCGGAGGATTGGGAAACTTTCCCGGTTTAGGATGGGCAGTTGCTGCAGGAGCCGACAGATCTGAGCTTCTCGGATTCCTCCAGGACATTATTCGCTACAACACGATTGTTGCTGTAGTCGTCTTCTTCGTCGTTGTCATTGTGGCCATTCTCATCGCAGGAACGATCTCCAAGCCTATCAGCCGCTTGGCAGCGGTCATGTCGCAAGTGGGTCAAAACCTCGATCTGACCCTCCGGGCGCCCGTGACATCAAAGGACGAGATCGGTCAGACCGCGGAAACGTTCAACGGGCTTCTGGAAAGGCTTCAGGGGGCTTTCGCCTCGGTTATGGACGCGGTGGAAAAGGTCCGTCAGTCTGCTTCTGCGGTGAATGAGGTTACCATGAACATCGTGGTAAACGCTACAGCCCAGGCAGAGCGTGCCCGAAACGTGCTTGATCGGGTCACGGCCATGGGAGAGACGGCCCAGGAAGTTCAGGCAAACGTGCTCGAGACCAAGCGAGCAGCAACGGTGACATCCGAATCCCTTGAGAGCATGTCTTTGGAGATAGAAGGCATGGCCCAGAGCGCGGGGCACCAGGACACCCAGAGCCGTGAAGGGCAGTCCATTGTCGATGCCATGGGTGAAACCGCTCGGGAAGTTTCCGGAAAAGCGACCGAACAGTTCAACGCAGCACAGGCCACATCTGAAGCGGTGAACCGCATGGTTCAGGTTATCGAGGAAGTGGCCAAGAGCGCTACCGAAGCGGCGAGACAGTCGGAGCTGACCGACAAGTTCGCTCGGGAAGGTGGCGAAGCGGTTGAAAAGGTCGTTCAGGGTATGAGAGGCATTGCGGACAGCTCTGAACAGATCAACGAGATCATGGTCGTGATCTCATCCATTGCCGAACAAACGAACCTGCTCGCTCTGAACGCTGCCATCGAGGCTGCTCGAGCCGGGGAACACGGCAAGGGGTTCGCTGTCGTCGCGGACGAAGTGCGAAAGCTGGCGGAGAGAACTGCAGAATCAACGAATGAAATCGGCGATCTTATCAAGGAAAGTAATAAGAGAGTTGAAGAAGGAGAGCGGTTGTCGGCTAGTAGCCGGGATGCGCTTAAACAGATCCAAGAAGCTGTTGCTAGAACCAACCAACTGATCGGCGGCATTTCCCAGAGTGCCATTCGCCAGACCGAAGATGCCGCGAGAGTCCAGGAAGCTATGGAAAGACTCACATACCTGGCTCAGGACATTCTCGGTCTGACCGCAGAGCAGGCAAAACGCCGTGAGAGGGCTGCCGGTCTGATGGGCGAGATGCGTAATTTGAGCTCGTCAATTCTGAACAAGGCTGGATCGGGCGTGGAGACTTCCCGCACTGTAACTCAGGAAATGATCGGAGTTACCGATCGTGCCGAAAAGGTGACAAGGTTGACGGGACTGCAGTCCGAGAGGGCCGCGGTGCTCAGACAGATCATGTCGGAAATGGCCGATGTTGCCAGCCGCAATGCCGAAGGTGCTGCAGGTGCGTCCGAAACCACCCAAGAGCTGGCACAGACGGCAGACCGGCTCGGTCAACTGGTCGAGCAATTCCGCATCTCGAGGGACGTATAGCATCGGATCCTTAACTATAGGCTTTTTGTGAGGTGTGTGATGCCTATGCGAGTCCTGGTCGTAGATGACTCGGGCTTTATGAGAAAACGAATCATCGAAGAGTTGCGAGGACAGGGACATTCAGTTGTTGGCGAAGCAAAGAGTGGAGTCGAAGCAATCGAAATGTACCGGCGGCTCAGACCCGACTTGGTCACCATGGATATTACCATGCGGGACAAGGACGGTATAACGGCCGCCAGGGAAATTATCGGTGAAGATCCCGAAGCTAACATCGTGTTCCTTACCATACTCAAGGATGAGAAGTTCAAAATAGAGGCAGAGAAGCTCGGAGCCAAAGGCTTCATCAACAAGACCGATCATCAGTCAATTGCCAAGTTCGTCCAGGAGATGGATCGAAAGCAGTAGGGGCGATGGTTCCTGCACGTTCCATATTCGCTCAATCTGACAAAGTGGAGGATGATACGCCCTCCGCGCGAACGGGCTTGCAGTACTTCAAGTGGAGCACCCATATGAACAGGCTGATGGTCCTGCTTTTCCTGCTCGGTCTTGTGGTCGTTTCGATCAGCGCCAAATTCTTCTTCGACGCGACTCACGAGATCCAGAGCGCATCTGTCGAGGCGCCCGGCAGCCCGGCTATGAGTGCTGCCCTCTCGGCCCAAGACAACGTGGGGCTTCTCGAAACAAATCGGACCAGGTTCGCTGTTGTGCTCGTGATAACCGTGTCCTGGTTCGCTCTGGCGATGTATCTAATCGCCAGGAGGATCGTGGTCCCCGCAAATAAGATGGCGGTCGCTGCCCGACAGATGCTTCAGGGTAACTTCGGCTCCACACTGCCGAACGACTCCAAAGGTGACCTGGGTGATGTCGGGAAGCTCCTCAATGATATGTCCGCAAATTTCCAGGAAATTCTTCTGCTAACTGGTACGGCGGTGGGCAATTCCTTGGCTGCCCTGGAACGATTGGACAGCACGGTGAAAAGCGATTCCCACAGCTCCAGCGCAGAGATGCAAAAACATATCGAGGACATGAAGCGGCATCTTGGAACCCTCCAGACCATGGTACAAGAATTCACCTTCTATCAAGCGCGATTTGACGGTCGCGCGGTTTTCGGAGACGTTGCTGATACGCAAGGAACGGGTGGTCCCGCGGTCGATCGCGAGAACCCGGCGATGGAGGCCATAGACAAGCTCGTCATGTCTCCCGGCAGCAAACCGAAAGGGAACAGGCATGATTGACACGGAAATTCTCGAAGATTACGGCAGCGAAGCGCGGGAGCTCCTTGACGAAATGGATCATAACCTTATTCGTCTGGAAAAAGAAGGCAGCTCGCCCGAACTGCTGAACAACATCTTCCGTGCCGTACACTGCATTAAAGGATCTGCCGAATACATCGGCCTGGAGCGATCCAGCACCTTGACTCACGGCATAGAGAACCTCTTGGACCGCCTTCGAGAAGGTGCTGCAGCCCTGACCCCTCCGATCGTCGATTTCCTCTTCCGGGCCAAGGATCTTATATCCACCCTCGTTTCTGAGGTATCGCAGCATCACGCGGAAAGATCGGAGATCTCGGGGATCATGGAGGAGTTGGATCGCTTCCTCATGCAAGCTCCGGACGATGGACTGGCGGACAAATCTCTCACAGCGTCCTCCCTTGCCTCACAGGTGGTCGAGACTGGTTTCCTGGCTTCGGAAAGCGCCTCAGAAGAGGTCGTTCCCACGGACGGTGCTTCCTCCATCCCGGATGAAGCGCAAGAGGTAATCTCGGAGGCGGAGCAGGATGCTGCAACAACAGCTACTCGCCCTGAGGACACGATTCCTGAGAAGCTTTCCGCCGACGAATACGCTTTCCGGCCCGAGCCGTTCCAGGATGCTGAGCCCACGCTGGCAGATGTGTTCGACCAATCCGAGAGCAATGATACCACTGTCGTCCCCACTGAAGAGGAAGCGGAATCGCCATTCGGGCTCACCCACCTTCGAGAGGGCTCTCTCGAGGAGACCGTATCTCACGTGCTCAGCATTTCACTCTATCTGGACGACCTCCAAGACGGCCTCAACGAAGAGGAAGCCCTGTCTTTCATCATGCAGAAGATCGGTGTCCTCAGAGAGCATCCATCATTCAGCACGCGTCAGGATATGCTTGATATCCTTGACTCTATGGAAGAGCGGCTGATGGCAGTGGCCGAAGGTCCGGCAACGCAATATAGCGAGAATGTCGAGGGACTTCGAGGTCTTCTCCATGCTTTGAGGCCGTACTATCCACCGGACCTGTTCCCACTGGATCAGAAGACCGGGGAGGACCGACAAGCCTATCTCATGTCAGGCAAAGGGCAGCCATCGGAGCCGCCGATTCCATCCGCATTCGCGGAGGAGTTGGCCCAGGTTCCTGGAATCACGTCCCCTATCGCAGACGCTCTTGTCCAAGCAGGGTTCGTGTCCTGGGATGGGATCGCGTCTGCAGACCTCGCATCCCTGACCGAAGTGGAAGGAGTCTCGCCCTCCCTGGCTAGGAGCCTTCTCCACGCGGCAGGAGTCACTCCTCCTGTACCCAAGCCGGTACCGGTACCCGTCGCCCGTCCCAGGGAAGATCGTTCGCTTCTGGCTGATGTGGACGACGATCTGCTCAAGGAGTTTGAGGGCATTTTCGTACCGCCGGAAGCCGGGGAAGCCGAAGGTAAATCCGATAGCGCACCTTCCGAGATCGCAGCGGATCTTCTCGAGGAGCTGGGCTCAGTTGGCGAGACCGACCGCGAGATCATGGAAATCTTTCTCTCGTACGGTTGGGAAATTGTCGAGAAACTCCGGCCTCTTGTCAGGACTATGGAGGAAAGCGGTGCGGAGAGGAGCACGTTGGAGAAAGCAGCCGATCTGATCAAGCATATCAGGTCCTCATCCACGTACATGGATTACCAGGGATTGGCCTCTTTTCTTGATCAGTGGTACGAAAAGACGCTTTGGGCTGCCTCAAGGATCGAATCAATTTCTCGCGCAGATCTCGAGTTCATGAATGAATACCTGCAGCGCTTCCAGCAGTTCCTCCATGGCTTGGAAAGAGCCCTCAATCCAGCTTCCACCTTTGAGCCAGGTGCGTCACAGGCCGGTGAAGCTCCGTACGAGTTGATTGCTTATTCGACGCGTGAGAGGAACGGAGCCAGAGCGGAAGAGGTTCCCTCTGAAAGCAGCGAGAGATTCGTTGGCGTTGCGGCGACCACCGAGCACGGGGAGCCTGCCGCAGAGAGGGCCGAGGTACCGGAGGCGGGTGTAGCGCCGCCCGCCGAGGCAGGCGCTCAAGTCGTTCCTGCAAGCGATTTCGGGCATGACGGGGCTCTCGTCAAGACTATGCGCGTGGATTCCAGCAAGGTGGACCTGCTGTTAAACCAGGTGGGAGAGCTGGTGGTGAATCGCTCTTATGTGGAGCAGCTTTCCTTCGAGCTCAAGGAATTCCAGCGCTTGTTGATGACAACCAAGGTTGTGGGGAAACGCGAGCTTTCCGTAGTCAAAGACTTGATTTTGAAGGTGGGCCAGGTAAGCCTTTCCCTCGGACGCGTGTCCACGGACATTCAGGAAGGCGTAATGAAGCTCCGAATGCTCCCCATCGGCCAGCTATTTAACCGAATGCCTCGCCTGATACGCGACTTGTCGCGACGAGTAGGGAAAGTGGTCAACCTCGAGGTGTACGGTGGGGATACGGAAGTGGACAAGCGTGTAATCGAGCAGATCTACAATCCGCTGGTCCATCTAATACGAAACTCTGTGGATCATGGCATTGAGGATCCGGAAACCCGTAAGCGCCTCGGAAAGGGCGAGGAAGGCTCTGTCATTCTCCGTGCTTATTCAGAGGGAAACCAAGTTGTCATCGATGTGGAGGATGACGGTTCGGGAATAGACAGGCGGGCAGTACTGCGAAAGGCGGTTGAAAGCAGGCTCCTCGACGGTCAGGACTTGGAAAACATTTCCACACAGGAAGTATACAATTTCCTCTTTCTCCCGGGCTTCTCGACCAGCGAAAAGGTGACGCGTACTTCGGGCCGGGGTGTCGGTATGGATGTTGTCAAGAAAGATGTGGAGAAGATAAACGGCCACGTCGAGATCGAGTCATGGGAAACCAGGGGTACGAGAATCTCTATCAAGATCCCGTTGACACTTGCAATCATCCAGACGCTCCTCATAAGATCGGGTAAACATCATTTTGCTATTCCGTTAACCTCCGTTCGAGAGATCGTTCAGGTCAATCGAAATGACATCCAGACCATTGAAGGTTTCGAAGTCATCAAGTTTCGTCACGAAACGATTCCGGTGTTACGCGTTTCGGAAATCTTCAAGCTTGAAGAGACCCGGGAAGCCAGGTTTCTGGTTATAGCAACGGCCGGTCCCAAGACGATCGGCTTTTTGGTGGAGAGCCTCTTGGGCGAACAAGACGTTGTCATCAAGCCTCTAGCAGAACATGTTTGCGAAATTAGAGGCCTGGCAGGCTCGACCATTCTCGGCGACGGTACCATAGCCCTGGTCATGGACGTCACCGAAATCGTCGATGACATCATGTTTCAACAGAGGCAGCTAGGCATTCAAGGAGGTCCGTACGCACGGAGCGAATCGGTGGCAGGAATTCGGTAATGAGGTCTCTCACCGATCGCTCCAAACCTGAGCGGACCACGATGGCCTGCGGCACCATTAGAAGGACTACGCTTTGACGGTAGTCACTTTTCGGTACTGCAAATCCTTGAGAGGAGCTCCGGATTCAACAGTCTAAGTGCGCGAGGTGCTCACGAGCATGGGCGAGCTCATAGCTATCGTAAGCCAAAAAGGCGGAGTGGGAAAAACCGCTACTGCCGTGAATCTGGGGGCATGCCTTTCGGCGCTCAAGAAACGCGTACTCCTGGTCGGGATCGATCCCCAATGTGGATTGACTACGTGTTTCGGGCTCGACAGTACGGGTGTCCGAGGCGGCCTCTTGGACATCCTGCGCGATGGCATGGCACCCACTGACGTGATCCATCCTTCTCATCCTCGTCTTCCACGTCTTGACGTGGTCCCTTCGAATATACTGACCACTGCGGACGAGGAGCACTTTGTGCTGCTGCTCAATCGTGAGCCCGGCGCGTTAGGACAGATTTTGGAGGAGCTGAGACATCTGTACGACTTCGTGTTTGTTGACTGTCCGCCGCGATTGGACAACCCGACAAAGGCTGCGCTGATCGCTGCGGACACCTATCTGGTTCCCGTCCAATGCGAGTATGCCTCAATGGGGACCGTTGGCCGAGTGCTTAGAGCTGCTCTAGAAATCAAGAGGTCACACAACGCGCGATTGGGGATATTTGGCTTTCTGATTACTATGGCGGACAAACGGTCAGGGTTTACCGTCAAGGTGGTGCAGGAAATTCGTCAGTATCTCAAGGAATGGGTATTCCGCACCATTATTCCCCGTGATCCTAAATTGGCAGAGATTCCGCAGCGACGCGAACCGGTGATTGCATATGACCTCCAAACAGGAGGCGCGCGGGCCTATATCCAGTTGGCGAGGGAAATCCTGGCACTTCGCGAGGATCGAAAAAGATAGGCGACATCCCTGGGAGAAGCCCTGAAGGGACTCCTCCGGTGTGGGGCGCACGCGGTGGGAGTGTCAACCTTAAGGGGAGAACGTATGGACCCCCACGAGAACAATAGGATTCGAGTCCTGGTCGTAGACGATTCAGCTCTCATGAGTCGGCAAATTGCAGGCATTTTGGGAGATGACGATCATATTCACGTGGTAGGAAGGGCAAAAGACGGTCAGGAAGCTCTCGATATGATAGAAATTCTCAAGCCTGATGTCATCACGCTCGATGTGGAAATGCCTCGGATGAACGGCATAACCACCTTGAAGCACATCATGGTCCGATATGCCACCCCCACGGTGATGATCAGTGCCCTGACCACTGAGGGAGCGCGAACCACCTTTGACGCGCTTAAATTCGGAGCAATCGACGTCATTGCAAAACCTTCGCGCAGAGAAGACCAGAGCCTCGAAGCGCAAAAAGCGGAAATCGTCGCGAAAGTCAGAAGAGCCGCGGCCATAAGGACTGGGAGGTCACGCTACGTTCGCGTGCCATCCTCCGGGAGTGCCGCCATCAAGGGACCGGGCAAGCCTGCAGATCGGAGCACGCGGCTCATCGGAATGGGCGCTGGAACTGGCGGCTATTACGGGCTGCTTCGGGTTGTCCCGGCGTTGCGAAAGACATTTGCCAATACCATCATTGCCATGCTCCTCGTGGCAAACAAATATATAGAGCCGTTCATCGGTTATTTGGATTGGCACAGCGCCATACCGGTACGAGGCATCCGCGGAGTCACTATTCCGGAAAAAGGGACGTGCTACGTGTGTAGCGGGGAAGATGGTCTTATCATTGAGAAGAACAGGGACGGAATCCCAAGATTTAAGGTCATGGGCCAGTACACCGCAAACCCAGGCCCCATTGACAGGCTTTTCCTCTCTTTGAGCGCTTTTGGACAGCGGGCTGCCGGCATCGTCATGACTGGCCCTGGCTCCGACGGGGCTGGCGGTGCTGCAGTGCTCCGAGGTGTCGGCGGCACCGTGCTGGCGCAAGACATCAACAACTGTCTCGACCCCCAGATGCCTCTGGCAGCATTGGAAATAGACGCGGTGGACGGAGTACTTGCCGATTACGAAATTCCCGACTTCCTTATGAAACTGTAGGCGAGCGCGAGGTCCAGGATCCCTTTTCCAAGCCCGTTTCGTAGAGAGATGCGTTTGGAAGGGGGCTTCGTTTTTTTGGCCTTCAACAATGAACGGCGAGACGAAAATGTCTCGGAATTGCGGCAAATGTTAAGATCGTGGCACGCTTCTTTTTTGCACCCTCACAGTTGCTCTCCCGAAGGGAGAGGGGACTTGCAACCGCCCGGAATTACAGAGCCGTCTCCCTCTGGGAGAGGGTGGGGTGAGGGCCCCATGGGCAGTATCCTCCCTCACCGTACCACTTTTTCTGCTGTTTCCCGAGTTTTGAGAACTTTTCAGACGCCCGTTCTACTGGTCTGCGATCCTCCCATGAATGATCTTGACACATGGGTATCGGGAGCATTTTTGTCATCATTTCTCGGGTATTCTAGCTACTTATTACTAGATTCTCCTGTCTATGTAAAATATTCTCGACAAATACCTCTAACCTATGATTAAAGCTCTTGTGAGCATGGCGCGCTTCGGATGCCGACGCGCGCGCCTCACGGCCTGCGGCCTTGTCGGTTCGGCCACACATTGCCGCCAAATCACGGAGGGAAAGACGTGAGGGTCAACCGGATCACGCGCGTACACGACAGTGGACTTGTGGGCAGAGCCTCCACCGGTCGGATGACCTGCCAGCCTGCCGGCCTTTGCTTGGTCACCGCACTTGTGAGGAAGAGTTTCCGATTTGTGGCGGACAACCGCTCACGCCGCCTGTTCCCCTTGCTTGCGCTCTGTTCGGCCGTCTGGGCTCTCGTCTCACTCTGCGGGGGGTGCGTAATCACTCAGCAATCCATGATGGCCGGCGGGTTGGGCACTCAAGGCGATCAGGGTCTCATAAAACCGGTTATTCCTGAGGATTCCCCGGACCTCGCCTCTCAGAATGGGACATCCGACGTGCCGCGTCAAAGCGACACGCTTGACGGTTCTGGAGCCGCTGCCTCGCCTTCCGCTCAGGCATCGAGTGGGTCTCCGCAGGAAGTACCCCAAGCCGGTGCGCCGGCGTCCCCGTCAGCGTTCTCTCCTTCCCCATCCACAGGTGGCGACCCGGGTCCTGAAAGGCCCGCCGGGGGTTCTATGACTCCTCGGCCGTACCAACCCCCTCCTGAGTTGACAGCGAGGAGCTCTCGAGCGGATGGGCCGCGGGACCATGCACCGATGGTTCGCGCACCTGAGGTTCCGGCCCGCAGTGGAGTCAATCCTCACGAAGCACCCAAGCCAGCGCCCGAAAGCCAAGAGACGCATCGAGCCAAGGGCAAGGCCGAAGGAGCGGCCAAACCTGGTGAGAAGTCCGATGAGACGGAGTGGGAAGATCAGAAGGTGAGGCACGCCGCTATGGGGCTGCGCGACGCACATGGGCCTGCACAGAAGATGAAGCTGTGCTACGCAGTGAAGGATGACGAATGGTGGGTTACATTCTACGAAGATGCCGGCTCGCACTACGAAT
Source organism: Thermodesulfobacteriota bacterium (assembly GCA_040753915.1). Classification (GTDB taxonomy): domain Bacteria; phylum Desulfobacterota; class Desulfomonilia; order Desulfomonilales; family Desulfomonilaceae; genus JBFMDN01. The sequence continues at coordinate 21,689 of JBFMDN010000082.1, forward strand.
TGAAGCAGTATGTTTGGGACCGGGACCTGGAGCGCTTGGAACCTTTTCTGGTCCTCAAGCGAGTCGGCAAGGAAAGGTTTGACCAGCACTTGAGCATGGGCGAACCGGACAGGGCTTGCGAAGTTATTGACCTGAGTACGCCACGGCACGCGGGAAAGGATGGATCTTCACCGAGCTTTTAGACGCGACGTCGGGGCCAGGGGAGTACGATCTCGAATCGCCTTGGGAGATATCGTCGGGTGATGATGGTCGCCTTCATTGGGAAGCAATGTCGAGGGGGTAAGCATTCACTCTTGAGCGGGAGGAGAGGATCGATTAGCAGAAATCATTAACGATTTTGTTCTGTTCGCCGCGCATAAGTGAATGATTACTCGAGGGGATCTCGGTTTTGGCTACCGACGATGACTACCATGTCCCGCACTTGTGTTGCTTACTAGGCAATTTTGCAATAACGCCACGTATTCTGCCATGAACTCTGTCAAGGATTTGCACTCCTTCAGAGCCAAAGACACCTCATGAGCCATAGCAGAATTCCGCCGCTGAGTCTACAAAGGAACATGTCAAGAAGGGATTGCGACGTTGGGGCACCCCTTGTGGGTGCCCAGGGCGGGCACTAGGAAATTGTCTCAAAAGCCGGCAGTCCGTGATAATCGTGGCACACCCCCTCACCCTGACCCTCTCCCCCGAAGCGGGGGAGAGGGGATTCTTCCGGCTCCCTCTCCCTCTGGGAGCATAGGCGTTAAGTTAG
>JBFMDN010000083.1:0-22366 GCA_040753915.1 Thermodesulfobacteriota bacterium
CTCCCCCGCTTCGGGGGAGAGGGTCAGGGTGAGGGGGTGTGCCACGATTATCACGGACTGCCGGCTCTTGAGACACTTTCTTCCAGCCTGCATTCTTGCGGTTTCAAGCCTGGCCTCTATTGAGACGGTCTGCGACCCTGGGCTTCCCGAAAGGGAACCGTTTCCCAAATACGTGACCGCCTTCAGGAGACCGCGACTGCGTGGCCTCGGACCTGCCTCTACCGCGATCTTCTGGAAATGGTTGAGCGTTACCCCTTATCGAACCCAGGATTGCTAAACCGATCACAGGCGCATCGAGCCCGCTCCTCCCCCTCGATGGCGCGGGGAGCTGACCGATCCTCTTCGCCCGGGCGCTCGATCGGACCTTCATTCGATTTCCTTATGAAGATGTGGGAGTTCCGGCTGTTAAATAGCTCTATTTGCTCCTGAATGGACAGCTTGCGCACCAGGCGATTCTGACTCACCCTCCTGCACGCCTTGCATCTGCTTTCTGAGCAGCCCTGACACATTGAACAGTCGGGGCACGGGTGCTTGCGCGGCGCCGGCATTAATCCTCCGAATTGCATGACATAGCCCACTGTGGTACTCTAAGCCGTCTTCACAAAATGTCAAACAGCTTCATTGTCATAATGCCTGACGGAAAGGAGACGAGAACCGTATCCATGAGACAGAACCTGGTGAAAGAGACAATCTGCCCCACTCTTAAACTGGTGGGAAAGGGCAAGGTCCGGGACATATACGAGGTGTCCGGCAAGCTTCTGATCGTCTCTACGGACCGGCTTTCGGCCTTTGACGTTATTCTTCCTAATCCGATCCCATACAAGGGATGGGTTCTGAACAATCTCAGCGTCTTCTGGATGAAGAATACGCGCCACATCGTGCCCAACCATCTCTTGACCGCGAATTGTTCCGAGTATCCCGAAGAGGTTCGACAGTATTCGGATGTGCTCGACGGTCGGAGTATGCTGGTGCGAAAGAGTGAGCCGTTCCCGGTAGAATGTGTTGTGCGCGGATATATTATCGGCAGCGGCTGGAAAGACTACCTGGCTACGGGCCACTTGTGCGGTATCAAGCTTCCCGTCGGATTGAAGCAAGCGGAGAAATTACCTGAGCCACTCTTCACTCCATCCACGAAGGCAGAATTGGGAGACCATGACGAGAATATCTCCTTTAAGCAGGTGGAAGATCTCGTAGGGAACGAGATCGCGCGTTGGCTCAGGGACAAGGCGATCGCGCTGTATGAGTACGGATCGAGGCGAGCCGAGGAACGGGGTGTTATCATTGCGGATACCAAGTTCGAATTCGGCATGGTGGATGGCGAGCCGATCTTGATCGACGAAGCGCTCACCCCGGATTCTTCGCGATTCTGGCCCATGCAAGACTATCGGGTGGGGATTTCGCCACCTTCTCTCGACAAACAGTTCGTGCGTGACTACTTGGAATCCATATCATGGGACAAGAAACCTCCCGCACCGGATTTACCGCCGGAAATCGTGGAGAAGACTCGGGATAAATATCTGGAGATATATAGAATTCTTACCGGAGAATCGCCGATGGAATCGGGGAGCTTCTAACACGGGCGGTATGAAATCAACAGTCATGCGCCAACAGGCCGACAGTCAGGCCTGTTGGATGCCTGATTTCGCAGTTCCCGGAAGGATCTCTTGCCGAGACATGAAATGATATCGTCGAGACGAAAAACGCGCCTTGACATAGGACCTGTTCCGTAAGAAATTACCCCCGTCGATCCGATGGGCAATCAACGTGCCGTGTTCAAAAACGGGCTCAGCGATCTGTTCGATCGGCCAGAAGTATAGTGAACGATCTGAGAAGCAAACAGTGGACAGGCGATTGCGGGGCGGTAGCCCAGAGACCGGTGCCCCCTCTCGACCTGTCTTCTTCTTTTGATCGACAGGGGACGCGCCATGTATAAAAGCACAAAGTTCATATTTATCACAGGGGGAGTACTGTCTTCTCTGGGAAAAGGGCTCTCTGCGGCCAGCATAGGAGCGTTGATGGAATGCCGGGGCCTCACTGTTACCCTTTTGAAGATGGACCCGTACATCAATGTGGACCCAGGCACCATGAATCCCTTCCAGCACGGGGAAGTCTTCGTAACCGAGGATGGGGCGGAAACGGATCTGGATTTGGGACACTATGAGCGATTCACACACGCCGTTTTGCGCCAAAAAAATAATTTTACCACAGGACAGATCTACGATTCTGTAATCCAAAAGGAGCGCAGAGGTGAATACCTTGGCGCGACTGTGCAGGTCATTCCCCATGTGACGGACGAAATTAAGAATAAAATTCGCGACCTCGGCAACGGAGTGGACGTAGCGATCGTGGAGGTGGGAGGCACCGTAGGCGATATCGAGAGCTTGCCCTTCCTGGAGGCCATTCGCCAGTTGCGCGCTGACCTCGGTCCCCAGAATGTTCTCTACATTCATTTGACGCTCTTGCCGTATATCAAGGCCTCGGGAGAGGTCAAAACCAAGCCGACGCAGCATAGCGTCAAGGCCCTGAGGGAAGTGGGCATCCAACCAGACATCCTCATATGCAGGACCGAGCGAAAGATTACGCGAGAGGTGAAAGAGAAGATTGCCCTTTTCTGCAACGTGAGACCGGAAGAAGTCATAGCCGCGGAAGACGTGGAGTGCATATACGAGGTTCCCTTGAAATTCCATGAGGAAGGGCTTGACCTCAAGATAGTGGAAATCCTGAACATCTGGACCCGGGCTCCTCACTTGGATGAATGGAGGACGTTCGTAAACAAGGTCAAGAGCTTCAAGATGGAGGTCACAATTGGTATCGTTGGCAAGTACGTAGACTTGCATGAATCCTATAAGAGCCTGAACGAGGCACTTTTTGCCGCAGGAGTGTACCACGGCGCAAAGGTGAAGCTCGAGTTCATCGATTCGGAAGCCATCGAGCGGGAAGGCATTGGGAATCGTTTCGCGAAGGTGGACGGGATTCTCGTCCCAGGCGGTTTCGGATCCAGAGGGATCGAAGGCAAGATAGAGGCGGTCCGGTATGCCAGAGAAAACGCCATCCCCTTCTTCGGAATTTGCCTGGGCATGCAGATGGCCGTGGTGGAGTTTGCGCGCAACGTGTGCGGGCTGGAAGGGGCGAATTCCACGGAGTTCAACCCGCTAACGCCGCACCCCGTGATTCATCTGATGGACGAGCAACGCTCCATCACCGACAAGGGTGGCACTATGAGACTGGGAACGTACGAATGCGTTATTCCACCCGATACCTTCTGCAGGGAAATCTACGGGGCCGAGGTTATCCACGAGCGACATCGCCACCGGTATGAGTTCAATCACGAGTACTTGGAGAGGCTTGGGAAATGCGGACTGAAGCCGGGAGGACTTTCACCGGACGGTAAGCTCGTTGAGATGATCGAGTATCGGGACCATCCCTGGTTTGCAGGATGCCAGTTTCACCCGGAGTTCAAATCTCGTCCCATGGATCCGCACCCGCTGTTCACCTCATATATTGGGGCATGCGTAAAGTACAAACGCGAGAAGGAGACTGACGCCTCCAAGATCTTGCCCGAAACTGGCGCGGCCCAAGCTCTTGGCTGACGACGGCGGAAGATCCTGGCCAGAAGATTGGGGCGATCGTGCCAGTCCTGCCCATCGGCTACCGTGGAGCGCAGTGCGAATCGGCGGAGGCCCGCCTCGCAAGCTATGAGCAGCATTTCGTAAATCCGGTCACGGATTCCGAACCGGCACCCCCCTTTCATCCCCCCCTTAACGGGGGGAAGAGTTCTCTCCCCTCAACGGCTTACTCTTGGATATACGAACTCTGTAGATCTGTGTAAGCCGTTGAAATGCGCGTCTTCCACTCCGAAGGGGGTGGACCGTGAGTTGTCCCGCGGCCCGCGGGATTTTCAGCCCACGGAAAACCGAGATCCATAAGTCTGAATCCTGAAAGGGAACGGCATGGCGCATTCACTGGCTCAAACTGCTTTGGATTTCCTGGAAGCCTTTGCTGGCCGAGACCAAGACCAACTCTTCTTCATCGTGGGCCCGTGCGTGCTTGAATCCGAGCAGCTCGCACGGGAGGTTGCTCGCGAGGTGGCCCGTCTTGCCCGATCCACGGGCGCTCCTTTCTTTTTCAAGTCCTCATTCGACAAGGCAAACAGGACGTCCGTCGAATCGTTCCGCGGACCTGGAATCGAGACCGGCCTTGCGATCCTTGCACGCGTTCGGGAGGAGACAGGGTTGCCCGTGTTGTCCGATATCCACATGCCAAAGCAGGCGGTGCAGGCTGCGGAGGTATTGGACATGATCCAGATTCCGGCGTTCCTTTGCCGGCAGACCGATTTGCTCGTTGCCGCCGGGAAAACGGGAAAATGGGTAAACGTAAAGAAAGGTCAGTTCCTGTCGCCCGACGACATGACCCATGCAGTCCGAAAGGTCCGCTCTACGGGAAATGACAGGATTATTGTAACTGAACGCGGTTCCAGCTTCGGCTATCAGGACCTTGTTGTGGACATGCGCTCCATCGTTCGTATGAAGAGTTTTGGAATCCCCGTGGTTTTCGACGCGACTCATTCGGCTCAATTGCCCGGAAGGGGCGAAGGATGCTCCGGGGGCGATCGCAGCCTGGTGCCTCCGCTGGCCCGTGCTGCGACTGCTGCTGGGGCGGACGGTATTTTTCTCGAGGTTCATCCGGATCCTGACCGTGCCCTGTGCGACGGTCCCAATTCGCTGGCTCTCCACGATTTGGAACCGCTCGTCGAGAACCTCCTGGAAATCAAGAAACTGGTCTGCGCTCCGATGGCCCGGCCGGGTCAGGGAAAGACCTCGTCCGAGCTTCGGATGCTCGAAAAGACTCTCCAGGAAAAGCTCCAGAAGGTCCGGCTGCTGCTTCTCGACGTGGATGGCATTATGACGGACGGTCGGATAATTTTCGGTAGTGAGGGGCTGGAGATAAAATCCTTTGACGTTCGCGACGGACATGGTATAAAGCTTGCTAAGAGAAGCGGGCTCGACTTGGCAGTGGTAACAGGAAGGGAATCGGAGATTGTGCCCCGAAGGGCGGCGGAATTGGACATATCCCGGGTATACCAGCGAATCTGGGACAAGAGGCCGGTATTGGACGATCTGCTGACGGAGCTCGGCCTGACCGCTGACCAAGTGGCAGTGATGGGAGACGACGTAGTGGACATTCCCCTTCTGCGACGCGCTGGGGTAGGATTTACTGTTCCTGAGGCACCACTGGAAGTCTTGCAAGCTGCTCACTATGTCACTCGCCGGAGCGGCGGCCGCGGCGCGGTCCGGGAAGTGATTGAAATGATCCTGAAAGCACAGGGAAAGTGGGACGCGGTCCTCGCTCGATACTACGAATGAAGCCTGTGCGGGCGCTTCGGGGGCGGAACCGCAATGGTTCCCCAGCCACAAGATGCGAACAACGGTGGAACCGCAATCACTCACTACGGGTCCTATGTATCGGAAGCATTCAGAATGCTTTTTTCGTGCCGATCCTGCTTCGGCGATGTCCGGCGAGGGCGAACGCTACCATATGGCTAACCTGACGGGCGGAATGAGACACAAGGAGCTGGAACGCTGGTACAGGCTGCGGAATATTCAGAAGGCTGCTCAGTTCCTCGTACTGATCATCGTCGTCGTGTTGGTAGCTAGTTTCGTTTCGTCACGGATCTTCCCATTGGAGGAGCGGGAGTCCTTCGTCCCGCCGCCTCAGATTTCGGCAGGCAGTAGGGTAGAGAATTTCTCATTTTCGGTGCCCGGGCCTCATCCCTGGCAGCTCAGGGCATCTGCTGCCACGGTATCCGACGACATGAATACGGTGGTTCTCTCGGATCCGACCGTTGTTTACCAGGGAGGAAAGGGAGGGATCATAGAGCTGTCTGCCCAATCCGGCGAATTGGATCGAGAGAGCCAAAACGTGCGAGCGAAAGGAAACGTAGTGATTCGGTATAGGGACATGATCCTGGCTACCGGCGAGCTCACGTACTCCCAGGCGACCGAACAAGCTCAAACGGATTCGGCCGTAACCATGGAAGGCGGCGACATGCGCCTCACGGGAAGGGGGCTCAGGATTTCGATTCCCGACGAGGAGATCAATATCGAGCAGGACGTGAAAGCCCACCTGTTCAACGTGAAGTGGGTGGATGAGCAAGGCAAGTTGCCAATGTGAAAAGGAGTGTCGGGCCATGCGGCCGGTCATCGCTCGGCTGATGAGTGTCGTATTCGCGATATGTTGCGTATCTGGCTCGTGGGCCGTATCGAAGGATAGCTCGCTGGCGTCAGTCCGCGGTTCCACGCAGCAGATCAACATCAGCGCTGAAAAGGGCAGTGCCCGCCGAACCCCGGCGGGGTATGAGAGCGTCTTCAGGGGTAGCGTCAAGGTACAGCAAGGAAACGTCACCCTTACGTGCGATCGTCTTGTTGTCGAGTACGAGGACAAGAAGAATCGCAACGGCAAGCAGCCGAGCAAGAACGATCCGGTGGGAAACATCCCGGCGGACACGGACATCAAGTCTATTGTTGCGGCTGGAAACGTGAAGATTGTCCAAGGGGAGCGCATGGCGTTTGCGGGAAAGGCCGTGTATGACAATTCCGCTCGGACCATTACCTTGTCGGAGGAACCGCGTCTGTGGCAGGGAGGAAACACCGTGCGAACCCAGACGATTATCATGTATCTGGACGAGGATCGATACGAGACAGGTCCGGGCGGGGTAGAGATGGTCATTAGTCCCGGCAAGAATCAGCGAGAAAAGGATAAGTGAAAGCTGTCCCCAGAGAGCTGCGAGCCCGCAGCCTCGTGAAGCAATACGGAAGTCGACGAGTTGTTGACGACGTCACCCTGCGGATCCGGTCAGGGCAGGTAGTCGGTTTGCTCGGCCCGAATGGAGCGGGAAAGACAACTACCTTTTACATGATCACAGGCTTGGTTCGGCCCGATTCAGGCGAAGTGTTCCTGGACGATCAAGAGATCACCCAGTTGCCGGTGTACCTGCGTGCGAGACTGGGAATCAACTATTTGCCACAGGAGACATCGGTGTTTCGCAAGCTTACTGTGGCGGAGAACATCATGGCCATTCTTGAGACCATAGAGCCTGACAAGAGCGCCCGGAATGAGCGGCTGGCAGCGCTTCTTGCCGAGCTCGATATTACCCCCTTGCGGAATCAGCGGGCGGACAGTCTTTCCGGGGGGCAGAAGAGGCGTTTAGAAATTACGCGTGCCCTGGTCACGGATCCGGACTTCATCCTCCTCGATGAGCCTTTTGCAGGCTTGGATCCCATTGTGGTACTGGAAATCCAGAAAATCATTGCTAAGCTCAAGGATAGAGGCATCGGCGTCGTGATCACGGATCACAACACTAGAGAGACTCTGGGAGTTTGTGATATAATATATCTCTTAGATAAAGGCAGAATTCTCGAGCAGGGTGATCCTCAGACCATTGCGGCCAGCGAGCGGGCGCGGGAAGTCTATTTGGGCAAACAGTTCAGCATGTGATCGCGATCTACTACAATGGCACTTGAGATCAAACAACAGTTGCGTCAGACTCAGCAGTTGGTCATGACGCCTCAATTGCAGCAGGCTATCAAGCTGCTCCAGTACAACCATGTCGAAATGATCAGTGCATTGGAGCAGGAGCTCAGAGAAAATCCCATCCTTGAAGCAACCACAGGGGATGAGCCACTCACCGAGCACGAGCAGCCCAACAACAACACAAAGGAGCTGCAACGTCTCGAGGAAGCGACCACGGAAGCAGCTCCTGCCGATACGGCCCTCGTGGATCCCAAAGACGTTTTCGACATCGAATGGGAAAACTACCTGGAGACCTACGGCGGAGATTACGCACCGGTGATGCGAGATCCGTCGGAACGCCCCCCCCTGGAGAATTTGGTCAAGTTCAAGGAGAATCTCTTTCAGTCTCTGATTCGGCAGCTTCAGATCAGTTCCATCGAAGGAAGGGACCGCCGAATCGCGTTTGAAATCATCGGGAATCTCAACGATTCCGGATACCTTGATGTACCATTGGAAGAGATAGCAAAGTCCGTGGATGCGTCCGTCGAGGACGTATTACGAGTACTTGTCAGGGTTCAGGAATTCGAGCCTCCGGGCATTGCTGCGCGAGATCTCCAGGAGTGCTTGTTGATCCAAGCACGGTTGTTGGAGCCTGAGCATCCCCTAGTGGTCGAAGTGTTGGAAAATGCCTTCGATCTCTTTCAGAAAGGGAAATTCGACGCGATCGCTCGTAAGCTCAAGGTCACCATGGACGAAGTGAAGTGTGCTCTCAAAGAGATCTCTTGCTTGGAGCCCAACCCAGGCAGGGCTTTTGGAGGACAAGATCCCATTTATGTGGTCCCGGACATCTACGTGATCAAAGTGGGCGACGAGTACTCGGTAATCCTCAATGACGATGGCTTGCCGAAGCTGAGAATATCGTCCTATTACCAGAGGGAGCTGCACTGTCAGGGTTCCAATCCCCATACCAAGGACTATATTCAGGAAAAGGTGCGCGGTGCCATGTGGCTGATAAAGAGTATTCACCAGCGCCAGCGCACAATTTACAAAGTGACCCAATCCATCTTGAAGTTTCAGCGTGAGTTCTTCGACAAGGGGATTGACTATTTGAAGCCTCTGATTCTCAAGGACGTGGCCGAAGACATTGAGATGCACGAGTCTACGATCAGCAGGGCTACCACAAACAAATATGTCCATACACCGCGTGGCACGTTCGAACTGAAGTTCTTTTTCAATTCGGGAATTCGCCACGGAGCGGACTCGATCGCCAGCGAGTCGGTGAAAAATCACATTTTGAGGATCGTAAAGAACGAGAATATGAACAAGCCTGCTAGTGACAAGCAAATTGCAGACGAATTGGCTCGGTCCCAGATCCTCATTGCTCGGAGGACCGTTGCCAAGTACCGGGAACTGTTAGGCATTCCTCCATCCAGCAAGCGGAAGAAGAAATTCTGAGAACGGATCTCGTAGGGGATCCAGAAGGAGGTAGTGGCAATGCAACTTTCTGTTACCTTTAGACATATGGAGCCATCCGACGCCCTGAAAAACTATGTAGAGGAAAGAACGAGCAAGCTCACCAAGTACATAGACAAACCGCTGGACAGCCAAGTGACCCTTTCGGTGCAGAGGTTTAGGCAAATCGCCGACGTGGTGATTAACGCAAACGGAATCCGCATAGCTGGGCAAGAAACCCATGAGGACATGTACGCTGCGATCGATCTGGTAATGGACAAAATCGAGAGGCAGGTGAAGAAATACCGCGAGAGAATTCGCAAGCACAAGCCTGCCCCCGGCCGTGAGATCAAATGGCGGAGAGAGATTTATGGGCAGGAGAGCTTCGAAGACGAGGGAGCACCGGTAGTGATCCGCACCGAAAACTACTTCGTCAAGCCCATGTCTGTTGAGGAGGCTGCCATGCAAATGGACTTGTCTCAGCAGGATTTTCTCGTCTTCAACAATGCATCGAGCCAGATGGTAAACGTCCTATACCGGAGGAAGGATGGAAACTACGGCCTCATTGTCCCTCAGAGCTCATAGGAATACCGCTGGGCGGCCGCTCCTTTCACCCTCCGGCGGGGCGCGCCGTGCCTTGAGGTAAGGATTTGCTCGGACAATGGCCGATGTTTTGACACGTAACGCACGACGGAAAGAAGAATATGCCCGGGCTCAGAACGACCTTTGTCCTGATCCGGGCATAGCTACGTGTACGAGCGTGAAGATGATTTTCAAAAGCCGGCCACGCAAGGAAAGACACGCAGTCCGCGGTCGGCTGTCAGCAGCGGTTCGGAATGAGGTTCGCCAAGACGAAGGGGAACCAGTACGGAGTGATGAACATGTTAAGCCCAGGGGACCATCGTGCACGTACGGCCAGCGGACGGGCACAGATACATGGTGTTTCGATGCGGATTTTCGACTTTCTTCGTTATGACTGCATTATTGAATCGTTAAAGGCTACCTCGAAAGAGGAGGTCCTTGTCGAGCTCGTGGAGCCCGTGGCACGGGCAAACCCGGACTTGGACAAGGCTGGTCTTATCCGCACTCTTATAGAGCGAGAAAACCTGGGCAGCACAGGCATCGGCGGGGGTGTAGCAATTCCACACGGGAAGTTCGAAGGCCTCGATCACTTGGCAGCCTCGTTTGGAAGGAGTAGTGCGGGGGTCGAATTTGGGTCTATGGACAACAAGCCTGCCCATCTCTTCTTCCTCCTGGTAGCCCCCAGGAATTCCGCAGGAGATCATCTCAAGGCTTTAGCCCGAATTTCGCGCTTGTTCAAGGATCCTTTGCTCAAGAACAGCCTAAAACAGGCTCGGTCCGTAGACGACATTTTTGCCCTCTTGAGGGAATATGACGAGCGTCTTCCTTGAGGGGTGGCAAGTTTTCAGGGTTTGGGGGAGATCCTGCCGCGACCTCTCCCCATGAGACGTGCTATCGAAGCCGCTCGAGCATCTCCTGTGGGTCGGTAGTCGGAACTTCACAGCTAAAGTTCGTGCACACGTACGCTGTGGCCTTGCCTCCAATGCTTTTCTGCCCCGAGGTGTACGGAGCGAGCGCCGTCATTTCCCCTTCTGTCCCCGGGGATCGGAATAGAACGACCTTGTTGGGTACGAACGGCCTCCTGAGCTCGGACAGCATCTCCCTGGTATCTTCCGAATCGGGGTTTTCTGAGGCAATCACAATTTCATGAGACTGCCCGATACTGTATTCCAGCGCCGTGAGCATCATGGTAAACGCTGAGGGGAGTTGCCGCACATTGCCCGAAAACGCTCGGCCGATCCGATCGGCACGGCCCTCGAAATCCGGATCTGCAGTAATCCGAGCAAGCCGGAGGAGGTTAAGGGCTGCTACCGAGTTTCCCGACGGGGTGGCCCCGTCGTACACTTCTTTCTTACGCAAGATCAGCTCCTCTCCCTCGGAAGATGTGAAATAGAATCCGCCGGCAAGGTCATCCCAGAAGAGCTGGATGAGCTGCGCATTCAGGCTCAGCGCGCTCTGGAGATATCGGATATCGAAGGTGGCTTCGTAGAGCTCCAGAAGCCCCCAGATGAAGAATGCGTAATCGTCCGCGGTTGCCGTGATCCCGACTTCACCATCTCTGTACCTGTGCAACAGACGGCCTTGATCATCGGACATGGTCAGGAGGACAAATTCGGCTGCCTTTCGAGCTGCCAGCACGTAATCGTGACGTTCGAACACCTGCGCGGCCTTGGCAAGGGCAGCTATCATGAGACCGTTCCAATCCGCGAGTATCTTGTCGTCCCTATGGGGACGGACCCGCCGCTCCCTCGCGGCGAAAAGCTTGAGACGGGCCACCTCCAGGAGGGCCGAGAGCGAGCTCTCGGAATAACCCAGCTCTCGGGCTATCGCATCCAGGTGACCAGGCCGGTACAGAATATTGGTCCCTGTCACGTCTCCCGTAGCTTCATCCCGGAAATTCCCAGCGGGTTGCACGCTGTACACTGCGATGACGGCTTCAGCTTCTTTCGGCTCAAGCACTTCTCTGATTTCTTGGAGGGTCCAGACGTAGAATTTTCCCTCCTCTCCTTCACTGTCAGCGTCTTCAGCGGAGTAGAACCCGCCTTCCGGTGCCACCATGTCTCTGAGCACGTATTCGAGGATTTCCTGTGCCGTTTGGCCAAACAGCGGTTTGCCCGTCGCCTGAAAGGCTTCTGTGTAGGCCATAGTCAGAAGAGCCTGATCGTAGAGCATTTTTTCGAAGTGCGGCACCATCCAGTACGCATCCGTGGAATAGCGATGAAAGCCGAACCCCACGTGGTCGTACATCCCGCCATTTCTCATGGCGGTGAGAGTTTTCTCCACCATCTCTAAGGCTTTGGAAGAGCCAGTTCGTTTCCAGTAACGTAGGAGAAAGAACATAATATGCGGCGTGGGAAACTTTGGCGCTTGAGAGAAGCCTCCGTTCTTTGCGTCAAAACGTTCGACGAGCTGCCGAAAGGCCGTCTCCAGAACATCCTTTCCGAGGGCATCACCGGGCGCGTCATCCGGAACTTGCCGCAACGCGTTCATCACCTTTCCGGCGGACCGCAAGACTTCTTCCCTCTGATTCTGCCAGAGATCCTTCACTCGGCGGCTGAGGTCATCCATTCCTATTCTTCCGAATCGAGTGGTCCTCGGGAAATAAGTTCCTGCGAAGAACGGTCTCTTGTCCGGAGTCATAATGATATTAAGAGGCCAGCCGCCCCCACCCGTCATCAATTGGCACACTGTCATGTAAATGTGATCGATGTCGGGACGCTCTTCTCTATCCACCTTGATGGAGACAAAGGTGTCGTTCATGAGGCCGGCTATCTCTTTATCTTCAAACGATTCCCGCTCCATGACATGACACCAGTGGCAGGTAGAGTAGCCTATCGATAAGAAAATCGGCTTGTCCTCTCGTCTGGAGGCTTCAAAAGCCTCATCTCCCCACGCGTACCAGTCCACAGGGTTGTAGGCGTGCTGGAGTAAGTAGGGACTCTTCTCGCGTATGAGCCGATTGGGCTCTTGCGAGCCCCCATGGGCCTGCGCTTCGGTTGCTTGAGGATTCCGTTCATCCATGACAGATACTCCCGATCGGTTTGCTTGTCGATCTGAAAATAATGGCTTCTCATTCCCAGGAGAGAGAAGGCTTCTACCGTCTGACAGAATGCGTCCCGATTCACTGTCGTACCTGAGAGTGTAGATCACAACGGCTGGGAGGCAACCCCCTTCGCTCAATCAGCAGCACGTGGAGCGATCGCGGGGGAAGGTACCCTGGCAACAAAACCTGGCGAGCAGCTCGTCTGGCTGTCAATCACTCGTAGCGCAATGCTTCGATGGGGTGAAGACGCGAGGCCTTGAAAGCGGGGTAGAATCCGAAAAACACTCCTACGGCAGCAGAAAAGAGAATGGCAACCAACGCAGCATAAGGACTTATCAACGCCGGCCATCCACTGAGACGGGAGAAGACGAAAGCACCCCCAGCCCCAACGATTATACCAATGACTCCTCCTGAGACGGAGAGAACTACGGCTTCTATGAGGAATTGCGAGAGCACGTCGACAGATCTAGCACCCACAGCCATACGGATGCCTATTTCACGAGTTCGTTCCGTTACGGAGACCAGCATAATATTCATGATACCTATGCCGCCCACCAGCAAAGAGATTGCCGCGATAGCACCCAGCAGAGTAGTCATGATGTTGAGAGTTTTTTGCGCGGAATTCAGGATCTCGGTGAGGTTTCGGACGGAGAAATCCTTTTCTCTGCCCTTTCCGATACGGTGTCTGCGAGTAAGGAGCTCGTCAACCTGCTGCTCAGCTTCAGAGATTACGGAGAGGCTCTTGGCCTGCACGAGAATGGCATTGACCTCTCCCGGAAATGGTGAACCGAATAGCCTGTATTGGGAGGTCTTGAGCGGGACGATCACGGTGTCGTCCTGATCCTCTCCCCGAGGGCTCTGCCCCTTGGGCTCGAGGACTCCGATGACAGTGACCGGAACATTTTGAATTCGCACCACCTTGCCAAGGGGATACGTGTCGCCCAGGAGATTCTCTACAACCGTTTGGCCCAGCACAGCCACCTTCGAGCCATGGCGCTCTTCGTCCGGGGTGAAATAGCGACCGTGGCGCAGAGTCCATTCTCTCACTTCAAAGTACGGATGTGTCGTTCCCGTGATTCGGGTGCGCCAGTTCCTGTTTCCGTACACGACCTGGGCAATTCCACTCCAAATGGGCGCAGCATACTTTACTGCCGACGCTTCGGTCTGGATGGCCTCAGCGTCGGCCGCGGTGAGCGTGTGAACAGAACCGGAGCCGAGTCGTGCTCCCCCCTGCGTCGTGGCGCCAGGAAACACGAGAATGAGGTTGCTGCCGATGGACCTGATCTGATCCCCAATGAGCTCGCGAGCCCCCGACCCCACTGCTACCATGACGATTACCGCGGCCACACCGATGACGATACCCAGCACCGTAAGGAGCGAACGCATCACATTCACTCGCAAAGTCTCCACGGCAATCTTGATTCCATCAATGGGGGAGATCATCGCACGTGCTCTTTGCCCGCTCTTTCCACTTGTTGGTAGAGGTGTTGGTTCCTGCCGTCTTCGGACGAGCCGCCCCGAGGGGACCCGACCTTTTTGAACCTGCTACCCTTTGACTGCTGCAAGCCTCGATACGTTCCCGAAATCGCCGGCAACCTCTTCAGGAACAACCATTTCGAAATCGGAGAAATAGGAGGACAGCGCCCCTTCCGCCACGAGATACGCCACGTTAAATCCGGGCTTCACGCTGGTGTGACGACGGTTGTATGTGGCATAGAAAAGGAGCCCACCAGCTTTCAGAGAGGCTTTGATTGCAGGGATCAGGGATGGGGAAAAGAAATAGAAAACGAGCACAACGTCGTACAAGTCCTCAGGGAGCGGATAATAATCCAGATCTGCAACGAAGGGGCGAACGTCAGCTTCGATGCGCCGCCCCTCGGCCAACAGCCGCGAGCACGCTTCGAAACTGATGTCTACCGCGTCGACTGCCAGCCCTCTGTTTGCGAGAAAAAGGGAATTCGCGCCGAGCCCGCACGCCAGATCTAACGCTCTTCCGGGTCTCAAGAGGTGTGCGTGTGCAATGAGGAATTCGTCAGGAGCAAGCAAATCCCTCTGATCCCTTTTGTATCGCGCTTCCCATTTTTCTCGATCACGTTTCACGACAGGGGGCTCACTAGCATTGAGTATCCCGGCAATCAGGCTCCGTCGAGCGTGTGATGCTCCTTTTCAATAAACCAGGATTCGGGATTCTCGAAGTACATCTTGAGGTCGCTCAATGCAGCGTAGTGACCTCGCTCCTCTCTGAGCATGGCCTCGACAAACTCGCGCTCCAGTGGATCCGTAGCCTTTTCGAGGCTCTCTGCATAGAAATTGACTGCCCCCTGCTCCATCTGTATTCCGATCGTGAGCGCATCCAGATCGCTCATTTCCGCCGTGATCTTGGGGCCAAGAGTCCGGATGCGTTCTTGCATCAGCTTGTGGAGATCTTCTACTTCACCCTTGTGGGCCTTCCATTCCGTCGTCCAGCCCGATCCCCCCTGCAACCCGGAGTAGATGGTCTTGATCCGCTTCATGTGAATGCCCTCTTCGGCCATCAGCATGCGGTACATTTCTTTGCCCACTTCGCTGGCACAGACGGTAATCGCTTCCTTGTAGAAGTCCCTGCTCTTCTCTTCCTTCTCAAGGGCTGCTGCCAGCATTTGAATACACCGGTCAATTCCCTCCGCCATCGGATCCTCCCTGATCTCTTTGTTTCGCCCTCTGTGACGAATATCGCATTGTCTGTCATCGCCACGGGCGTTGCCAGTACAATCCGACACGCGTTGCACTCTTTCTCTGGATCGTCCTATGGTCTATCACGCTTCTGATGTTGCAGGCGGATAAGCAAAAACGCGTTGCCCTAGCTCGCGGTCGATCATGAAAAGTCCGCCACCCTGATTGCCGGCAAGCTTCAGGCTTTGAATCACTCCGTCAGCGGAGCTTTCTTCTTCTACCTGCTCTGCAACAAACCATTGAAGAAAATTATTGGCCGCATGGTCTCGCTCTTGAACGGCCAGATCCACAAGGTCGTTGATCAAGCTCGTTACCTTTTGTTCGTGCCGATAGGCCTCTTCAAACGCATGGAGCGGCGAGTCCCAGGCGGTGGGCGGCCCCTCTATGGCCGTCAGCCTGGCTGTGCCTCCGCGCTCGAAAAGGAAATCGTAGAATTTCATCGCGTGTACGATCTCTTCTTGCGCCTGACACCGCATCCAGTTGGCGAATCCCTTGAGATTAACGGATTCGAAATAGGCGGACATGGCGAGGTACAAGTACGAAGAGTAGAGCTCTGCGTTGATCTGTTTGTTGAAAGCATCTTCAATTCTTTTGCTGATCATGATGCGCCCCCTTCTGCAATACGGAGTGAGGTAATACAGCCACGAACCGAAAAGATTTCGCCGCATTCCAATCTTAGATGTAACCACTTCGAAAATGGTTCGCAAGCCCCTCGTCGACAAAGTCCTTTCCAGAGGACAGCTCGCATCTTTGCTCTGAGAGGCCATTGCGAGGAGGGGAGCGATTAGGTTGTTTCCACTGTTATTTCTTGATATGCTCCGGACAGTGCTGAGCGATTGTCTTCCTGCGCGTCTTGTTCGAGCGAAAAAAAGTTGTTGCTGTCCAGATCGCTCTTTTACTGAACACCGAGCCGTCAACCTCTTTCAAATAGCCAGAAAACGAGCGCTGCCTCGATTTCGCCGACTCATGGTGCGCGAGCATAATGGAAGGGACCAAACGTATATTGATCGTTGACGATGACGAGAATAGCAGGCGCGTAATTCAGGCCTTTCTCGAATCGCTCGGTCACGAATTCGTTATTGCCCGCGACGGCTTTGAAGCCCTGGAAATGGTCACGGCGGAAATCGATCTTGTCCTCATGGATGTGGTCATGCCCGGTATGAGCGGGTTCGAGGTCGTACGGCGTATGCGCACAAACCCCGTCAGCCTGGATGTTCCCATAATCATGGTCACTGCTCTTTCGGAGAGAAAGCATCGGATTGCCGCAGTAGAAGCGGGGGCGAACGACTTCATCTCCAAGCCCGTGGACCGATTGGAGCTGCAGGTTCGAATGGCTTCCCTGCTCAGAATGAGAGAGGCTCAACACGAACTTCTCAGAACGAACGCAGACCTTCGGCGGGAGATACAGATCCGCAGGCTGACGGAAGTTGCGCTCAGAGAAAGCGAGGCGAGGTACAGGGACCTGTTCGAGCAGGCTTCCGACCTTATGTATATCCACGACATTCGAGGCAATTACCAGAGAGTGAACGCTGCAGTGGAGCAAATCCTGGGGTACACCCCCGAGGAATTCCTGAAGCTCAATTTCCGAGACATAATTGCCCCAGGCCACCTCCCGGCAGTGGAGGAGCACTTTCGCAGAAAGGTTGATGGGGAGCTTGACAAGACCGGCCCTTACGAAGTCCTCGTCCTCAGTAGCAGCGGAAACCTCGTATGGCTCGAAGTCACCAGCCGTATAATCCGTCGAGACGGTAAGCCGGTGGCTATTCAGGGCATCGGGAGAGACATAACCGAGCGAAAGAGAATCGAAGAAGACCTCAGGCAATCAGAAGCGAAGTACCGCACGATTTTTGAAAACTCTCCCCTCGGGCTGTTCCACTTTGACGCAGAGGGGACCATTACCGCGTGCAACGACAACTTCGTACAGATCATCGGATCATCGAGAGAAAAACTCGTGGGGCTCAACACGATGCGCGACCTGAAGGACCAGGCCATGATCGCTGCGATCAGCGAAGCCCTTTCCGGTCGAATCGGTCATTACGAAGGCTATTATTCATCGGTCACCGCGGACAAAACTACACCGACCAAGTGCGATTTCGGCCCCCTCATCGGTGAAGACAACTCGGTGATCGGAGGTATCGGGATCGTCGAAGACATTACAAGTCGCAAGAAAACAGAGACTGCTCTTCGGCAATCCGAGGAAAAGTATCGCACCATTCTCGAGACCATAGTAGACGGCTACTACGAGGTGGATCTTGAGGGACGCTTAATCCTCCTGAACGATGCCATGGAGGAAATGCTCGGGCAATCCCGGGAGGAGCTCATCGCCAGAGATTGCCGCACCTTTCTGGACATGGACGATATTGACCGGGTATTTCAAGCGTTCAACACGGTGCAGAGGACCGGGAAGCCGAACCCGGGTGTTTCCGCACGGATGGTGAGGACAGATGGGAGTCACAGGGATGTCACTATTTCTATTGCCCTCACCCGCGACAGTCGGGGCGCTCCCAGCGGTTTTCGGGGCATCATTCGTGACATCACGGAGCGCAAAGCCCTCGAGGAACAACTTCGCCAAGCGGCGAAAATGCAGGCCATAGGACAGTTGGCGGGAGGGATAGCCCACGACTTCAACAATCTGCTCACCGCAATCATTGGCTACTGCGCCATACTTATGCAACAGGCGCTCCCTGGAGATCCACACATCGAAAAGCTCGCCCAGATAGACCGGGCGGCCAAACGAGCGGCGGATCTCACCCAACAGTTGCTGGCATATGGTCGAAAGCAGGTGTTGCAAGCGAAGCATATGGATCTCAATGCAACAATAAGAGATATCGGGACCATGCTTCGACGGATCATAGGCGAGACCATTGTTATTGAGACGTCCTTGGATCCTGAGCTCCAGATTGTTCATGCTGACCCCAGCCAGCTCGAGCAGATTATATTGAACCTCGCGGTAAACGCACGAGACGCTATGGCCGGAGGTGGGACTTTGCGGATCGAGACGTGGAATGCTTTCGTTGATGAAACTCATCCGGATCACGGTGCAGAGATCCCCTCTGGAGATTACGTTGTCCTAACGGTGACTGACAATGGCACAGGTATGGATAGCAAGGTTCTTCCCAGGATTTTCGATCCGTTTTTCACCACAAAGGAGAAGGGGGTTGGCACCGGCCTTGGTCTCTCAACGGTCTATGGCATCGTGAAACAGCACCAGGGTCACATCACCGTCCGAAGCAAGCCGGGGGTTGGCACCACTTTCAGAGTTTATCTACCGGCCGCAGATGCTGAACAGGCAGACCGTCATCACGCCACGATCGAGGAACAACCCGAGCCCACCGGATCGGAGACCGTGCTTGTCGTAGAAGATGAGGAGGTCGTACGAGACCTGACTTGCGAGTCGCTGAGTCTTCTCGGCTATCGCCCGCTCCCGTGCGCAGACCCGGCGGAAGCACTTGCAACCGCAGAGGATTACGAGGGCACCATCCACGTGCTGCTCACCGACGTGGTGCTCCCGCAAATGGACGGACGGAGCCTCTATAATGAGCTGGTAAAACTCCATCCCAATGTGCAGGTGCTGTACATGTCAGGGTATACGGAAGATTTCATTGTCCACCGAGGGATTCTCGACCCAGAAGTGAGATTTCTTCAGAAGCCTTTCACCGTGACACAATTGGCAAAGAGCATAGCCCAAGCCTTGGGGAAGAAAACTAAGCCCTTGGTGGGCGACCATCAGTCGCCGCAACGGTCCCCCTCGACATAGAGCTACCCCGGCATCTAAAAAACGGTGAGAATTATGCTCTCGGCAGGAGCGCTCAAACGGGCCAACCCTGTGAGAGAGCTCCAATCATGCTGCAATTGCGCGTCACGAAACAGAACCTCGTCCGCATTATCACCGTGCAGAGACTTCAGAAGCTCAAAGAGCCATTTCAAGTCTTTGACATCCATAGAGCCCGGAACGGAAATAAGAAGCGGAGTGTCCGCTGCGGCAACCTCTTCTTCTTGAGGAAGCCCCATATCCCACACCAGGAGAGTGGTTGGAGCATAGCTTTCTCTCAGGCGCTCACGGGTTGACGAATCCCTGGGGTTGGGAACCAGGAGAACAAGGAGCGGCGTAACGACCTCCCCTTCTTCCCGCAGCGGATGAAACGACAGATTTGCGTATATGCCCGGCTGGGCAACAACGTCGAGGATTTTCTGAAAGAACGTCGGAGCCGGAAGCTTTTCAAATTCGGTGACCACGGCTGTCACGGTGTGAGGATTCTCCCGAGCGAAGAGATCGAGCAGTGCAAGGGCCGATCGTTCCGCATCGGGCCCTCCTCGACCCCTGAACCAGAAAGTAAAGGGGTCCGTTGCCAGAGGAATGAGCACGGAGAGCACATTCCTCCGCCGATCGTGGAGCGGATCCACGATCCACTTCGTGACATGCTCCGCCCGAGGCAGCTCCGTCACGACGCCGGCTCCGGAATCGACGAGAGAAGGCAGGGGTACGTGATCGAGCTCCATTCCGAAGACGTCTTCACATTCCAGCAACGCGCCCCGGATCGCGTCAGGAGAAAAGGTGCTAGTCTCCACGACGTGATATGGCGGTCTGGGCTGGTATTTCAGCCCCAGTTGTCCAGCCCTGCTTCTGAAATCCGTTCCCGGCAGCACCGAGAGAACAAAGGGATGAACCACCGAATAAGCCCCTGTACGTCTGAGCCATTTGACCGTGTTCGAAAAGCCCTCAGGCGTATCCCCGGGCAGACCGACGATCACGCCCGTGGTGACCTCGATGCCGGCTTCCTTGAGAAGCGCTGAGCCTCGAGCCATTTTGCCCAAATCTTCCTTGCGACCGGCAATGCGCAGGGCCTCCTGGTTCGTGGTTTGAAGCCCAACCTCTACACTGGCTGCGCCGGCCTCCTTGAGAAGCACCACATCTTCCCGGGAGACGAGGTCCGCGCGGAGCTCGGTATGAAGCACCGGGATATCGCCTGCTCGACGGGCGATCATGGATTTCAGAAGCTTCCTGAACCCAGGTCTTGCGTTGAAGGTAGGATCCATGAGATAGATTTCTCGGACTCCGGATTCTTCGCTGTATGCAAAATCGAGCACCTGTTGGACGGATTTCCACAGATGTGGCCTGACTCCGTGGAACGTCTTGTGGTAGTAGCAATAGCGACACCGGAACGGACAACCGCGCACAGTCTCCACGAACAAGGTTCCGTCCCGAGACGGTCCGATTGTCGCGTCGAGATAGGGATAGGTGATGGACGAGAGATCGAATGGTGCGGGCAGGGAGGCATTGAGGAGCATTTCTCCGCCGTCTCTCTTGAAGAATCCCCCTGCGATTCCTCGCTCGGTCACGCCGTGAAACAGGGCCTGCAGCATAGCTCCGATCCGGGACTCTCCTTCACCGAAGACTCCCGCGTCAACGGCCGGGTGCTGGCGCAGCCAGTCATTGTCAGCCGTGACCTCAGGACCCCCTACGAGAATCTTTGTTGCGGGAAGGACCTTCTTGATCTCCGAAGCCACGAACAGACTGCGCACCGCGTTCCAGACGTAAAGCGTCATAGCCACCACTGTCGGTTCTCTGTCGACTACTGTTCGGATTATCGCCCTGTCCGCAGACAGATCCATCTCGTCCGAGTCCAAGATATGGAGCTCCAATGAGCCAAGATCGTGGGATTTCAGTGCAGCAGAGATAAATCCTGCTGCCAGCGGGATGTTCGTCGGGGACTCACGCAGGGAGAATCGCGGGGGAGGAAGCTGCACAAATACCACTCCGCCACGGCGTGAACCGAGGTGTTTCGAGTGTCTCAATGATACGCGGTACTTGGATAGGGGCATCTAACGCAGACAACGTCCTACTACAGCTCACGTCCCTGATTTCGAGCACAGCCAGATGCCCAGGTCGGAAAAGTCAGGCGGCGGAGCTGCTTGCAGGACAGTGTATCAATATCGGGTCGTGATTTCCGATGTCTGACGCTTCTCGAGGAATCGTGTCATTGGCTTCCCGGCTCTCCAGGGTTGCATCGCCGGAGAGCCAATGCACTCACGGCCGATTGCACACCAGTACTTTTCTACCTTCTTTGAAGATTGCTTGTATTCTCTGCGAACCGAGGACATCCAGGACCTTTCCCGTCCCCAGCGTCGGATGTTCAATAAGCTCCCCGATACGGTATGATTCCTTGATGTTGTACGGCCTCGGTATCAGATCCGGCGGGCTGTCCTTCATGATGGTGTTCCATTCTCCTGCTGCCCTTTCGGCAGTCCTGTCCACTGATTTCCGAGATCTCTCTCCACCGCTGCCGACCCGTATGGCTCGACGTTCGCTCTTCTGCTCTTTCTCGTATTTCGGCGGGATATAGCGATGATCGCCGCCGCACGTCAAACAGTGAACTCTCTTGATTTCCTTTCCGACCACAGCAATCACTCGGTGATTCAAATTCATTCGGCAGCGGGTGCACCATGCTTCCACATCATCGCCCGGTCCGGTGTAGCCTCTAACCATGCATCCTCCGACAATTCGTCCTCGTTGGCGTGGCACACAAGCTTACCCATCCGCCCCGCAAAGTCAAGCCCGCCCCACTGGGGCAATCGCCATTGAAGCACGCCATTGTGCAAGCGTTGCAGCAATTCAGCCCCCAAAGCCGGCAATTGAGGAACCCCGGAAGAATCCGCATCGCATGGGCTTCAGGAAGAGATCGAGCATGAGCTCGTTCGACTCCTGCCTCGGTGATCTGGCAAACGGGAGAGCCGATGCTTGTCTAAATGCTCCATTTCCTAAATACGGTCACGTAATCTGCCACGACGTAGGGGCACCCCTTGGAAAGTGTCTCAAAAGCCTGCAGTCCGTGATAATCGTGGCACACCCCCTCACCCTGACCCTCTCCCCCGAAGCGGGGGAGAGGGACTTCTTCCAGCTCCCTCGCCCTCTAGGAGAGGGGCTTCTTCCAGCTCCCTCGCCCTCTGGG
The DNA here is from genome assembly GCA_040753915.1 of Thermodesulfobacteriota bacterium. Classification (GTDB taxonomy): domain Bacteria; phylum Desulfobacterota; class Desulfomonilia; order Desulfomonilales; family Desulfomonilaceae; genus JBFMDN01. The sequence continues at coordinate 22,249 of JBFMDN010000083.1, forward strand.
CATAGGCGTTAACTTCGTGGATGACATCACGTGATTTCAGTCCGTTGACTTAACAAGGACCCCGTCACCCCGGCGAAAGCCGGGGTCCATAACATATTGGAAGGACTGGATTCCGGCT
>JBFMDN010000084.1:0-22352 GCA_040753915.1 Thermodesulfobacteriota bacterium
AGCTCAATGGTGGGTCAATTCGGCGAGCACTTTGCCAGATGGCTCAGATGGGTCAATTTCGTGAGCACTCAGGCAGGTGGGTCAGTTTTCCGGAGCACAGGTGGGTCAATTTTCGAGAGCGTCAAAGTCCTCCCAAATCCGCTATCGCATGACGGAACGGACTGCCTCATCCCTCCCACGTCCAGGCTTCCCGCTGAACGGCCAAACGACCTTAACGGTCATTGAGCGACTTCTAAAGGCTCTTGGATTGGCCGTCGGGATCTTTTGAGGCGTCCCGGAAATTGTCTTGACGTGGCTCCCAGGCTAATGTAGTATTTAAGCAGATGCTTAATCATGGGAAAGAACCCTATGTGTCGCAAGGAAGCTGAGCTTTTCAAAGTCCTCGGCGTCGAATCTCGGATCAGGATCATCTTTCTCCTGAAGCAACGCGGACCCTTGTACGTGAATGAGATCGCGCAGGTGTTGGGGATCACTCCCTCTGCTGTGTCTCAACACCTCAAGATCCTGCGACATGCCGGCTTGGTTCGGAATCAGCGAAAGGGCTTCTGGATACCCTACGAGGTTGACCAGGACGCGCTTGAACAATGTGGCGAAGTCATCTCGAACGTTTGCCGTTGCGGCTGCCAGGAGAGTTGTCGCGTGCCGTTCGGGGCTGTGAACGAGGAAGCGAAATTGCAGGAAGATGAAGTGGCGTACCTACAACGACTGGAGCACGAACTTGAGGAGCAGTTGCGGAAAGTGAGGACACGACTGGAGAAGGTACGAGAAGAATAATTTTTTTCGGGGTTGTTTCAGTATCTGCTTATTTACTAAACCAACACGGGTCGGGATGGCAGCCAAAGCCTATTATGGTAAAGAAGCTCAGGAGATCAAATGACTTGCCGCAAAGATCACGAGGAAACGCATAGCGACCCACGCGGTGGAACGGGATGTCAACGGGGAGTTTCCAGGCGAATGGGCCAGTTGAGTATCCAGGAGGACGACTACAGCGCGAGCAATCGGTGTTAATCAGGCTTTTCGGTCGATGATCGCAGACATGATTCTCGGAACCGAGTCTGCTGAGGCATTCCTCCACACCTCTGCTGTCAGAGCTGACTCTTCCCCTACGGTGGCAGTGATCAAGGAAGTGGGGGCAAAGCTGTTCGCTTCCGAGACTGCTGTACGTGTCAGCAATGGGGCAATCCAGGTGTTGGGCGATCAAGGCTACTCTCGACACTTTGTTGTTGAAAGACTGTTCCGAGATGCACGTGGTGTGACGCTTCAGGTCAACACATCCGGGTTACTCAGGCAAGATATTGCTAAGGCAGCACTGGGACTGTGACTATCTGACGGCGCAGCCGTATGACCGGGGTCCTTCCAGGGATATCAGCGGCTGTGCTGGCGGGAAGAGAGGTGATCGAGAATGTGTCAGCCAGGAGTAGGTTGGAGGCATTCACATGCGGGCAGGTCCGCTTGTGGCTGCTGCTGGGGCGGTGGCGGTCATATGTTCCGGCGTTTCTTCACCGAAAAAGAGGAAATAGATTGGTTGGAGGATTACCGGGAACAACTGAAAAAGGAGCTCGCCGGACTGGAAGAGCGCCTGAACGAGCTTAAGAAAAAATAGACACGATCCAGTCGGGAAGAAGATGATGAGGATGAGCGAGAAAGAGCAAGACAAGAAACAGCTCGCGGAGCAGGGAAAATACGGGTGCGGTTGACAGGTCTCGACAGAAGGGGTACCCAAGATCGTAACATCCGAGGATAAAGAGTCCGATTAGAGAACGGCTGCACACGGTCCCAGTGTTGCCTTAGCAGTATCTTGCCGACACCAGCGCCTATTCGACGCAAGGAAGGATCGGTCGAGGTCATTCCCAACTACACGGAAACGTGTTTGAATAAGGGACACTGCGGAGCACACGTCCCTGGATTTGACATAGCTGTAGGGCCACACAAGGTCAATCCACGTTACGATTGGTCAGGAGAAGTCAAACTTCAATGCCACTACTGGACATCGCGCACGCTTTATTCAATCCCCATAGCAGAAAACCAGCGTCCCGCCGGCCTCCGACTGGGGTTCAGCCCAACCCGCCATGTGTGAGAATGCGCTTTGCGACTCTCACAAACGCCTATTGGTTTATCCTAGTGCTGGAGCTGCATCCGGGACACTCCAGTCATATTCTTGACCACCTTGGCTCCAAATCCCGCGACCATAGCCGCTTCCTAGGTAGCGTACGACTCGCGCCAACGCTTACACTTCCGCAGCGGAAGGGCATGGGGCAGAGCCATTCCCTACGAAGTGGGACATCCCATGAACACGGAGTCTGACAAAGGAGTAGAGAAGGCTGCTTCAGGCTGTGAACCGAGGCTGGCGTGGCCCGACGATTCACTGGCGCGAGAAAGCCTCGCGCAAGACGCCTTAGCTCAGAGAAAACTTGCCACAGAAGCCCGGCATGGGATGAGGAGGATGCTGAAGAGGCAGTACGAGCTCCTTGCGAGCCGACTGCCAGACCATGGAACCATCTTAGAGGTCGGGTACGGCGTCGGCGGGTTCCTCCAGTATTTGGCGGAGCACACTCTCTTGAACGTGGTAGGAATCGACGTGTCTGAAGAGCACTACCGCATTGCTCGTGAGCGTCTCGCCGCATACGCCGCACGCATCGAGCCTCGTCTGGCTGCAGTTGAAGCTCTCAATGCAGAAATGTCGCGTGACGGTTCATTCACCAAATTCTCGGCAGCGGTCTTGAGAGGCGTAGTCCACCATCTCGCTGACCCGCAGGTCGCGTTCCGGGAGCTTTCCCTATGTCTTGAGCATGGAGGAAGGCTGGTCATTCTCGAGGGAAACGTCCGTTCTGGATACCGGAGAATGGTGCTCCGCGTTGCGGACACGATCGGTATTGAGCACGAGGCGAGCCATTTCGCACATCGGTCGGCTGAAGAAACCGCCGAGATGTTGCGAGCGGTTGGGTTCACCAACTTCAATGTCTCTTTCGTTTCAGGGGTTTTTGCTCCCGTGGCATTTGTGGACCTGGGCGGTCCAGCATTCTGGAGTGTTCTGGATGCTGTCGAAGCGGTTGCACGGCGTGCCGCTCCGTCGTTTTTCGGCTGGTGGTACCTTCTGGAAGCGGAGAAGCACACCGAAAACCCGGCCTGAAGGCGTTAAGATAAGTAAGGTGTCCCTGGAACTGCCAGACGCCGACGGCTCGCTGCTCCTTTACCGGGCGGCCAAGGACGCGACCGCCTACCGGACCTTCGTTTCCCGTCTGCGGGCACCGGCCCTCGGATGGCGGGACCTGCTCGGCCCGGACCGGCTCAGCCAGGGTCTCACCGCGCGGGAGGCCATCCACCGAGGCGTCGGCACCCAGGCCGAGCGCGACGCCGCCATCCCCGCCCCGTCCATGGGCGACGAGTGGTTCAACACCGACCTCGCAGGCGGCGGCAAGTGGGAGAAACACACCGGGACGATCTGGAAGCAGACCTGATCCCCGGAACACCTCTCTTTTCTTCGGATGTCAGGAAATCCCGTAACCCCGCGTGTTTCCGCAGGTTGTGCCAGCGTGTACATAAACCATTGGAATCAAAGGGGTTATGCGTCGAATTCGCCTTGCTTTCTGTTCGGAAAGAAGCCTGTATGTGTGTGAACACAAGAGCCAATCCCTTGCCGGGAAAGGGCTTACAGAACGCAAGGAGAGACTATGGACCTACGCCGGATCAACTTCGGAATCGAGATCGAGACAGTCAAACGGACGCGCGAGCGGGTCGCCCAGGCGATCCAGTCGGTGGTGGGCGGCCAAGTCCGCCACATCGGCAGCCCGGGGAGCTTCGACCCCTGGGAAGTCACCGACGACCATGGACGGGTCTGGAAAGTGGTATCCGACGGCTCGCTCATCAATGTGCCGATCCACCTGCGGGCCGAGGTGGTGAGCCCTGTCCTGTCCTACGAGGACATCCCCGTCCTCCAGGAGGTCGTCCGGGCGCTGCGGGCCTGCGGAGCCAAGGTGGACGACCGTTGCGGCATCCACGTCCACGTCGACGCCACAGCCTTTGACGGCCGGACCCTCGCGAACCTCGCCAAGATCGTCTACAAACAGGAAGCGCTCATTCTCACCGCCCTGGGCGTGAACGAGACACGCCGCCGCAACTACAGCAAACCGGTGAGCGACGATCTCATCGCCCAGATCGAGCGCCGCCGTCCCAGGACCAGGGACCAGCTCAACCATATTTGGTACGGCTACCACAACCGGCAGCCCCAGCACTACGACAGCACCCGCTACCACGGGGTGAACCTGCACAACGTCTGGTACCGCGGCACGGTCGAGTTCCGCTGGTTCGAGGGGACGCTCCACGCGGGCAAGGTGAAAGCCTACGTCCAACTGGTCCTGGCCGTGGCGGCCAAGGCGCTGAACGGCCGGGCGGCATCGAGCCGCAAGCGGTCCTTCGACCCGCAGAGCGCCCGGTACGACTTCCGGGTCTTCCTGCTCCACCTGGGGCTCATCGGAGACGAGTTCAAGACAGCGCGCAAGCATCTGATCGCCGCCCTGCCAGGAGACTCGGCCTTCAAACGCGGCAGGGTGAAACCAAACGAACAATCCGCCCCAAAGGTGGAACCCCTCACGGAGGCCGGGCCCGAAACCCGGCCTCCGGCATTTTCGGGGGATGAGACCGGCGGGACGCAAGGAGGCGCGTCATGAGAGTGTTGATTCGAAACACCGCCCTCGACGGGCGGCCGCTGGAAGGCGACGGCGAGGTCTTCACCGGGGAGACGGTAACCGAGGTGGTTCAAGCCATGAAAGGAGCCACCCTTTTTTCCGATCAGCGAGACATCGAGGACTACATCGACATGGTCCTGCGCAACGCCAAGATGCTGTCCGGCGTCGAGCTTACGGTCCGGGGCGACACGGCAGAGGAAAAAGCCGCATCCTTTTTAGATGCATTGATCAAACACGGCCTTGCCGAGGTGCAGGACGACAAATCGGCCCGGATACCGATTCCCTCCCTGGTTTGGCAGGGCATCGACGCGGTCCGGCTCTCGGGGTTGACCAACATGCTCGACCGGCCGGTCGTCGCCCGGCTGGCCGGGGAGCTCGGATATCCCGATGCCGCGAGCTGGATCGCGGAGCACCCGAAGGAATATGCCGAGGGCGTCTTCCGCGGTTTTGTCGTCGACCCGCAGGGAGGGAAATCCTGATGTGCGGGCTCGCGGGCGTCATCTTCGGAAAAAAGCGGCGGCGTGCCGAGGAGCGGGAGTATCTCGCCTGGCTCTTCACCCGCCTGCTTGTATTGAGCGAGGAGCGGGGACCACACGCCACCGGCGCGGCATGGCTCGATACCGACGGCGGACACCGCCTCTTCAAGCGCCCGGTGACGGCCGAGCGATTCGTCACGGACAAGGCCTTCGCCGAACTCCTTACCTCCATGGACAACCGCGCCGCGCTACTGCTTGGGCACACCCGTTGGCGCACCCGAGGGGACGAGCGGGTCAACAGCAACAACCACCCGATCCGCGCCGGGGAGGTGATCGGCACCCACAACGGCACCATCTACAACGCTGATTACCTGTTCCGGCGTTGGAAGCTGCGACGCTTCGCCGAGGTGGACAGCGAGATTCTGTTCCGCCTGGCCGCAAATGCCGCGCGGGACGGTACCATGGATATCGAGCGGTTCAAGGCGCGGCTCCGGCGCTGCCGCGGGCAGATCACCGCCGTCATCGCCTGCCGGACCGATCCGGGCACCGTCTTTGTACTCAAGGGGAACAGGCCGCTGGAACTGCGCTGGCATCCCCGCCGCAAAGCGGTTCTCTACGCTTCGGACCCCGCATACCTCGACGCCGTGCTGGCGGAGGAAAAAGGCTGGCGTGAGATTGCTGTCCCGCCCATGAGCCTGGTGGTGTTCCGGCGCGAGGACCTGGCCGCGTATTCGGTGGAGCCCTTCGAGTTCGTCGCCCAGGAAAGAAAGGGCGCGGGGTGATTGCGGATTTGGGATTGGGGATTGCAGATTACTTGCGGGAGCGGGCGGTTTTTACGGAGGCAACGACCATGGAAAGTATTTCGTTGGCTTCGTTCTTCAGCTCGACCAGACGCTTTTCGTCCACCAACCCTGCTTCGACGATCAGTTCCATCCAGTAGATGGATTCATCGCATTCCTCTTCGACGATGGCCATCTTGGCGACAAAGTCGGCGGGAGATTTGGCGCGGCAGGCGGCGCGATAGTTTGCCCCAACCGAAGTGCCGCATCGGAGCAACTGATTTCCAACCACCTTCGCGGTTTGGTTTTTGGGCAGCGCTTCAACCAACCGAATCACCCTGACCGCAAAGGCTTTGGTTCTGTTTTTGAATTCATCCGCGTTCATGGAGGCAACATATGACATCTTCATTCAATCCTCAATCCGAAATCCCCAATCCGCAATTGTTGCGGCTCTTCGTCTACGGCACACTGAAGCGCGGTTTCTGGAACCACGACCGCTTTTGCCGGGGAGTCCTGGCGGTGGAGGACGCCATGGTCCGCGGCCGCCTCTTCGAGACATCCTCCGGAATCCCGGTCCTGCAGGTCCCGGAGGAGGATATCCTCGCCGTCGGGACCACCAATCCACTCGCCGACGTGGCCACACAAGCGCACGTGACGGCTCGCATGTCCAATCCCGAGCCAACCACCGATCGGCTCCCTAAGAAGGGCACAGGCGCGCCCTGGGGCCCCGTGTCCGGGGAGATTCTGACCTTCGACGATCCCGTGATCCGCCTCCCGGCCATCGACCGGCTGGAGGGGTTTCATCCCGGCGCTCCCTGCCTCTACCGCCGCGTCCTGGTACCCGTCCGGATAAACGGAACCGTGCTCCCGGCCTGGCTCTACGTGGGTGAAGACCCGAGCTCCGGCAGTCTAAAGCCGTTAGGCAAGTCCATCTGGGCTCGATAGATTTGGCTCGGTCAAATTCGGTTAAATCGGTAAAATAACCGGACAAACTGCTTGACACTGGACCTCCATCTGATATATTGTAACCCTGTTTGTCCTGGTTTATTGGGACGTAAACGCCGAAGGTTGGAACGTGGAACACCGATCAACCAAACGAAAGAGGCTGTTGCGAGGCAACCGATGAAACCAACAGTGAGCGGGGTCGAATGATGGAAGACCGATGGCTCTCCGTGGATGAGATTGCTGACCATCTCGGCATCAAGCGGGATACGGTCTACAAGTGGATTAGCGAACGGCAGATGCCGGGTCACAAGATTGGTCGGCTATGGAAGTTCGACAGGAAAGAAGTGGACGCGTGGGTGAAGTCCGGCGCAGCCGGCGAAAAGGACAATGAAGACTCCAACCCGACAAAGGACAGGTCGAGATAAAGATGCCGGATAAAGGGAACAAAGGTCATCGACAACGATTGCGGGATCGCTTCACGAGTGGAGAGGAAGGCTCCCGCTCAGAGGAAGCCCTGCTGGAGCTTCTATTGACCTATGCAATCCCGCAAAAGGATGTTCAGCCTCTTGCTGAGCGCCTGCTTTCGGATCACGGCAGTCTCTCTTCCCTGCTGGAGGCCCCGATGGAATCCCTTTGTCAGTCCGACGGTATTAAGGAAAACAGCGCGGTCCTTCTTAAACTGGTTGACTGGATTCGCCAGCATTATGGCCCCAAACGGCCCGGCAAAGAAACACTCAAGCCACCGAGGCAAACCACGCTGTTCGAGACGATTTCCCCAGAGTTGGAGCAGGCGTCTTCGGCGGTCGCTGAACCGCGCCGGGAAAAGGTAATCCAGAGGTACGGCAAGGAGATGTTCGGCAAGGCCGTGCTCAAGGAGGCCATTCAAATCCTTCCCAGCCTTCCGGATAGCGAGTCGCTGGACGAAGTACGCTCCTTCCTCCGCGCCAAGCTCCATTTCAGCGCGGAACAGACCCGGCACCGATATGCCAATTACATCACACGCAGGATGTTCCCGGAAGGCTATGCAGACGCCCCTTTGCGTTTATTCGCCAAGGCTTTCCCGGATGCCCAGGAGCTGCGGGATGTCTGCTTTTACCGTTTTCTTCTCTCGGAGCCGCTCGAGGTTGAGATCATCGAGTCCCTTGTCCTTCCCAATCTCGGCACCGGCCGATTGAGCCGCGAGCGCATCCGAAAACGCCTTGCCGAAAAGTTTCCCGAGGCCAATAGTATTGTTGATTGCGGCAAGGCCATCGTGGACGCTCTTACCGCGGGAGGGATTGTCAAAGCCGACCGGACCAAAATCAGCTTCGCCTATCGTGAGATTCCCGTGGCATCCTTTGCTTTTATTCTGCACAGCGAGTTCCCGGAACCGGGCATGTACGACATCCGCAAGCTCGATGAGAATCGCATGATTCGAGCCATGCTCTGGAATCCGGAGCGGCTCCTCCATGCCCTCTATGAGCTGCGCAACCAGGGATTCATCAGCAAGATTTCGGAAATCGATAACATTCGCCAGTTCACGACCAAACACACGCTCGCCGGAGTGGTCGAGCAGATCGTCTCCGGAGGGAAAAAAGCATGAAGTCCACCGAGATCATCGAAGCCATTCGTCAGAAGCTCACGGTGCCCGGTGGGCGTCATCTATACGGCGTTTTGGGCACCTACCGTCAGCTTGAGGGTTTCGCCAAGAAATTGCATCAGGCCAAGACCACGGACGGGGCCCCCTTCCCGAAACCCGTCAACGTGAACCGGGGCATCCTGGATGCCATACCGGACGAGGAGTTCAAGCAGCTCGCGGAGAATGAGGCCAAACGACCCGAACCCACCGCAGCGCATGTGGCCAAGGCCTTCGAGCGGTTCCTGCGCGCCAATCTCACCGGCAAGGGTATCCTGGTCCTGTCCAACCTGGAGATGCTCTTTGCCTATCACATTGAGCTGAACCTGCTTCGAACTATGGCGGCGGACGAGGACCGAGTGCTGCTCCTCTTGCCCGGCAGGAGGTCGCGCGGTCGGATCATCATGTTTCATGAAATGGACGAGGGCGACTACACGCTGCCCACGAACCTGATAGCCGAAAACCACCTGTGGGAGATTAGGGAATAGCCATGGCCAAAAAATACGATCCGCAAGCTGGCAGTCTCTTCAAGAAGGAAGTTCCCAAGATGCCGGAGGGCTACTACTCCGGCGACAAGCCGAATCCGAATCTGCGGGCGTTCGTCGAGCAGCATATCAAGGAGCGGCCCTATGATCCCGAGACCGACGACTATGACGTTCCCGCCTTCGACAAGCCCATTGAGACCACCAAGGCCACGGCAATATATAACATGCATACCTACTGGTCGAAGAAGCCGCATGACGCCATCCGCCAGTACATCCGGCACTATACCAAACCCGGCGATCTCGTGCTCGATCCATTTTGCGGTTCCGGCGGCACGGCGCTGGCCGCGCTCATGGAGGGCCGCAAGGCTATCGCCATCGACCGAAGCCCAGCGGCGACCTTTATCACCAAGAACTACTGCACGCCGGTCGATGTAGACGAACTTCAAAAGGCCTTCGAGGAACTCAAACGCAAGGTCAAGCCGGAGATTGATTGGCTCTACGAGACACGATGCGACCGCTGCGGCGGCAAGGCGACCACGGCCTACACAGTCTATTCCCAGGTGTTTCAGTGTCCAAGGTGTTTGGAAAAGGTGCCGCTGTTTGACTGCGTGGAGGTCGAAGGCACAACAGCCAAGGGCAAACCCAAGAAGGTCTGTGCCTGCCCCTATTGCCACAAGAGGGGCATTACAGAGGAGATCAGCACGCGGGCGGATAAGTTCGGCGCGGTGCCGGTGCTGGTAAGCTATCTTTGCGAAAGCGGCTGCAAGCCAGCCCGGGCCGAGCGAAGACATAACGACCCAGACCAGAAAAAGCGAGAATACTTTGAGAAGTATGATCTGGGCAAGATTCGGGAGATTGAGGCTAAAGATATACCTCACTGGATTCCACAACAAAAAATGATGAATGTTGCGGACGATTCGGTCCCTTGGGGCGACAAATGGAGGCTTGGGAGTAATTTCAGGAAGATTATCGAATTACATACTAAGCGCAATCTCTGGGCGCTGGCGGCGATAAAGAATGGTGCGAAAGAATTCATTCGCGACATAGAAGACCAGCTCTTATTTGCCTTCACAGCCTGCATTCTTGGCGTCTCCCGAATGGTTCGAGAAAGCAATACTGCAACAATGGCTGGTACATATTACCTGCCGCAACTATCAAAAGAAGTTAAAGTTCCATCCTCTTTTGAGAGCAAATTACAGGTGGCTATTCAAGGGTGGCAGGAAATAGGATTTAATCAGACAAGTATTCTTATATCAAACGAATCCGCCACTACAATAAACAACGGTATTGCAAATTCAATAGATTATATTTTCACTGATCCCCCGTACGCGGATAAGGTGCAATATGGTGAACTCAATTTCATCTGGGAGGCTTGGCTCGGCTTTGACACCCATTGGCATGACGAAGAGATCATTGTCAACGAAGTTCGTGGCAAAACCGAGGACGACTGGGCAAATATGATGCGTCAGGCAATGGCCGAATGTTACCGCGTGCTAAAACCTGGCCGATGCATTTCACTATGTTACCACGACACATCTGAGGGCACATGGGCTCTGATTCAGGATATTATGGCGGAGGCCGGCTTCATTGTCGAGAAATCGAATGCTGCCCTCTATATCGATACCGGTCAAAAATCCTATAACCAGCTTGTCGCAGACAAGGTCAACAAACGCGATCTCGTCATAAACTTCCGCAAGCCCAAGCCCGGGGAGCTGACGTCTTCCATTGCCATCACCGGCGACGAAGACAAAACAACCTTTAATGAAAAGGTCCGGCAGATTATCCGCGATTACCTCGGGGCAAACCCTGGCAGCACGAAAGATCACGTCTATGACGAGGTCGTGAGCCGGATGGTCCGCAGTGGCCAGATGGAGGCCCATGACTTCAATGAACTCCTGGAACAGGTTGCCGAAGAAGCAAAGATCGAAAGCGGAAAAAACGGCGGCGGCCGCTGGTACCTCAAAGAGACCGAGCTGGTAATCGCCGACGCTGCCGAAAACGCCCGTGAGGATGCGGCAGCCGAAAAGCTCGGCGCGTTCATCAAGGGGTTTCTAAAGAAGAACCCCGGAGACGAAGGCGTCCACTACAGCGACCTTTTCGAGCACTACATTTACGCGGTGAAGGACAAGCCGCGCCGTCAACTGGCCGAATTTCTGCCCGACTACTTCTACAAGACCGAACACGGAACCTGGCGCCTTCCGGCCTCCGAGGAAGAAGAAAAAGCCAAACACGAAGCCCGGATCAAGGGCCTGGGCCGGAGGGTGAAGCGCTATATTGCCCAGCTTGAACAAGGCGCTGTCATCCCCGACCACGAGCGGCCGAACGACGCCACCCTTGCCGAGTGGATACGCCACTGCAAACGGGCCGGATTGTATGAACAGGGCAAGCTCTTGTACGAAAAAGGCGGGCTCAATCCCGACAACCTGCCCGAGGAGGCCATGGTGGGCGTCGAGGAAGACTACCAGGTTTGCGCACGCATGCTGGCGCGCGAGGCAAGCGAGCCCAAGCGTCGCGGCAGAAAAAAAGCGGAGGAATAACCCATGGCCGATGACCTTTTTACCACAAGACAGAACCTCGCCGAGATCTGCACGGTTCCGGACAAGATCATTTCCGTCTATTCCCTGGAAAAACACGTCTGGGCCGACTCGAACTCCGAAGCCAGCCGCAAAGCCCGCAAGCCGGAGTTGCAGACCATTGAGGAGTTTCAGATCGATCCGGTCCGGCCGTTCCTCACGGACATCCTGCGCAACATGGCAGCCCCCTGGAAGCGTGACCGAAAGGATAATCCGGTTGGCCAGGGATATTGGATTCAGGCGGAGTTCGGCTCCGGAAAATCACACCTGCTCTGCTTTCTTTCCGCATTGGCCCTTGGACGGAAAGAGGCCTGGGACATCGTCAAAAAGAAGGAGGACGCCTCCGGTCGCGGCAAGCGCGAGTCCCTCTACCGTTTCTGGGAGGAGGGTATAGAGGCCAAGAGCGGCAAGGGGACCAAAGGCATCTTTGTCATCGTCAAGACGCTGGTGGGCGCGGGCAGCGGCACGGTGGGCCTGACCGATAAAGGCCGGCGTCTCTCCGAGTACATTCTCGATGCAGCCAAGGAACAGATACAGGTCGAGCTCGGCAAGAACATCTCCTTGTATCCGGTGGAGCTGCTGGCTGATCGGTTCATTACTGAGGACCTGGAGCGCTACCGCAAAGACCTGGCCAAATTCCTGCGCGACCCAAAATTTTTCGACGAGGATGAATTCGAAGAGGTTGACGACTTCCTCCGCACCATCCAGCAGAACAAGACCCCGGAATACAAGCGGAGCTGCGGTAACAAGCTCTGGCGCTTCTATACCGAATACCTGAAAGTCCAACCTCAGATCGCCGCCGAGACTGAGGACATCCTCACACACATGACGGAAACTATCCTGGCCGAGGGGTATAGCGGGGTCCTGTTGGTGTTGGACGAGGTGTCCCTGTTCATGAAGAATCGGGACGAGGATCAGCGGACCGACGACGAAAAGACTCTGGTCGTGTTATGCAACCGGCTGGCGAAAATCCACAACCTGCCCGTGTGGACCGTCTGCGCGGCCCAGCAAGCTATCGAAAGCAAGATGGGGGTCAAGAACATCATTGCCGATGACCGGCTGAAGCTGGTGAAGCTGCTCGAAGAGGACAAGGACTACTACGATATCGTTCTGGCGCGCGTCAGAGAGATCAAAGTTCCGGCAGCCATCAGCAATTATTACCTCCATTACAAACGCGGATTCACCTGGCCCAATAGCATCGGTGAGTCGGACTTTCGCCACTTCTTCCCGTTCCATAAACCTGCCATCGAGGTCCTGCGGGCGATCACCTACGAGCTGACCACGACCCGCTCCGCGATCCATTTCATGCATCAGACCCTGAAGCACCAGATTAAGAACAAGGGCTGCGAACTCATCCGCCTCTGGGAACTGTTCGACGAAGCTGTCCGATACGAGGAGGACCCGAGCGGTGTGCATGCCGGGCTGGTGGCCATCAAGACGAAGCGGGAGACGGACTATCGGGCTTACGAGGCCTGCAAGCGACAGATTGACGGCCTGACCAAGGGCTACTTGAAGGTCCACCGCGACAAGGCCGTTAAAGTTATCCAGACCCTTTTCCTCTACCATATTTCCCGCACGCGCCAACAAGGCATCACGCCCGAAGAGATCGCCAATTCGGTGCTCATCGAGAGGGACGCCGATGCGAATCCGGATGAAAACAACCAGCACTACGAAACCATTGCCGACAACCTCAAAAAGGAGCTGCGGCAGATCGTCCAGGCTTTCGATGAGGAGAAGCGGCCAAGATATCGCTTCGATCCCGTCTTTTCCGGGGTGGACCCGAGGGACGAATTCAGCAAGGCCAGAGATGAGGCGGAATCCAACGAGGCCATGCAGAAGGAGGCCTGGGACCATCTTCTGGCGCTGGATGAATGGCCGGTGCGCACCCGCCAGATGACTATTGATCTGTCCAGCGGGGTGCGATCTACCTTCAGGGACATTGCGCCATTTATTGCGCCGTGGGAGGACAAGGGCGCAGTCCGCTCAGGGGACCAAAACCTGGATGTGGTTTGGCAGGGACGGCAGATCACGGGGCGAGTGGGCATGCGCGATCTCGGACGAATGTTTTCTGACAGCCAAGCTTTGCCGCCGATTGAGAGCGACCAGACGGATTTTGATTTCGCGGTATATATCGGCACGCGCCACGTCGCGGATGCCTCGATTCGCAAACTGATAGAGCGGCGCAATGACCCACGCGTCCTTCTCTGGACCCCGGCCGAATTGACCCAGGAAGAACGCGACCGGCTCATCGATTTCGCCGCCTACCGCAAACTCATTTCCGACTGGCAAGGCAAGGAAACCGAGGATGCGGTGGCGGTGGTCAACTGGGTTTCCAATGCGCTTCAGTCCGACCTCGCCAAGATCGTAAAGATCGTGGACAACAGCTACGCCCGGGGCCGTGTGGATGCGCTGAACAACACTCAGATGGAGTTCCGCGTGGCCGGCGAACTGGCGGCTATCTTAACGCCGTTGGTAGATCGGGTGCTTACCGCCGCCTATGTGTCCAGGGACATCAAGTTCGATCCGCCCTTCGTATTCCGCAAGGAGGAAGGGGTCAAGGTGATCAACGGCATTGTAAAGGCCGGTCGGATTCCCAAGGGGGCAAAGCCCAATCAGAATATCAGCGCCGCACAGAACTTCGGCTTCGGTTTGAACATCATGAAAAAAAGCGCCGAAAAGGAGCTGGATGTTTCGGGCAACACCTATGTGCAGGACATGTGGGCATTCATCGATGACAAGCTGACCGATGACGGGCAAACCATGAAGGTGGACACCCTTTATAAAAACTTCATGGGCATCGGTGGTCCGAAGGACTATGGGCTCACCCGGCGCATGGTTCAAATCTACCTGCTCTGCCTCGTCCGGGATGGCCGAGTGCGCGTCACCGTGGGGGCAAAGGCCGGGCTTGCCATCCCCATGCTCGATTACTCCAACATAGCGGATGTGGAGTTTTCGACCAAGGTGCTGGATGCTTTAGGCGAGATTCAGAAAGTAGCCAAACCCGAGAACTGGGAAGTCTTAAGACCGTATGCGGAAAAACTGCTCGGCATCGAAATCCCGTCAACTCAGGACGACGCCATTATTTCCGAACACAGGACCAAGCTGCGGCAACTGTTCGCCCAGGAAAAGGAGTCCTCCTCACGGATAGCGAGTCGGGCTCAGAGCCTGTTTGACGCTCTCAAGTCAACTAATCCGTATGAAGCGGAACTAACGCAGGTCGCGAAACTCTTTGCCGCAAACATAGAGGGCGGCGACGACATCCATCTCCTTTTGTACGCCCTCAAAGAGGCCATGGGGTATCAGGCCTTTGATACGAACATGGCGGCACCTGCCGAAGTCGATGATCTTGCCAATCGACTGAAAAACTACAAAGACATTCGGGCGTTCCTTGATTACGAGACGGAGCTCCGGACCGCTCATGCCTACTGCGCCATTAACCTTGGGGATCAAAAAGAACTGGCTGAGGCTCGAAAGTCTATCGAAACCGTCCGAACCAAGCTTGGCAACCTGAAGGACTATATTGATTCCGACGTCAAGCTGAAGACTGAACTCGTTGGCCATTTCCCACCGGTCGAAGGGGAAAAGGACACGATTGCCTCGATGATCCGAGATTACTCATCCGTGTATCTGCCGATGCACGAATCCGCGGTGAACAAAATTGATGGGAGCCGCAAGAAGATTCTGGATATCAGGCCGGGAGCCGATATCAAGGCCCTTGAAGTTCTTGACGGTATCACGGCACTCCAACCCGCAAGCACGGACAAACTGATCGACCGCCTGACTCAGCTTAGCGGAGAGGTGTTCGAGTGTCCTTCGCCTTCGAGGGCTTCCGTCGAGGATCACCTGCGCAGCGGCCCGCTACATGGATGCGGCCTGTCGTTTGTGAATGCGTCAACCCATGTGCAAACGGCAGACGGAGCCGCCAGAAAAGCCAGCCAGTTGCTCGACGAGGCGTTTCGGCGAAAGATGGATGTGTTCTTGAATCCTGCGGTGCGGGAACGTCTGGAGCAGGGCAAGTCTGAGCCTGCCATCTCAGGGCTCTTGGCATGTAAGACCACCGATGAACTGCGCGCATATTTTATAAAGGCGGTCCAGGAAACGCCTGATCTTGTGGACATCATTAACAAGTACCTCAAACGCATCGTCGTGAAGAGGGTCAGAATGGCCGATTTCAAGCCCAAAACAGGCACCATCCAAAAAGATCAGGTTGGGAGTGTGGCGGAGGAATTCGGCCGCTTCCTGGAATCACAGTTCACCGGTAACGAGGGAGACGACGACTCCCTTCCAATGCTTCAGTTGGAATAGGAGGCTGCGTCGATGCTTTCAAGCTGGGTCATCGAAAAATTGGAGGCATTGAAGGATGAGCAAATTCTGCTTGTCCAGGATTCGCTTCGCCTTCTTCCTGAAGCCGACGGCGCTGTCCACCGGTTCGCGAACGAGAGCGGCTTCACGGTCATCATCGCCTCCACAAACCTCGTCTTCAGGGAACTCTTTGAAAAGGCAACCGTTTCAAAAGAGACAAAGAAGCTGCTGCTTATAGATCGTGCTCCGGCCCGAAGGAGGGCTCCTGCGTCCCTGACAAAAGCGCCTCCCCCCTTCTATCCGGATCTTCTTGCCAGAACAGCGGATACAGCGCGGATCGACATTAGCCTTCGGCAGTTTCTTATCGAAAAGACCGGGGACCCTAACTGGCCTCAAGAGGCGAATGATCCGCGGTTTGCGAGACTGATTACGGGCTCTATCGACGCTGTGCTGAAGGCACACGCGAGCCTGCGGGTGGCTCATCCAACCAGGTTCACGGATCACGATTTCAAGACCATTGTCGCCTATTCGGCATTGGGCGTTCCAGAAGCGGCTTTCAAGCGGCCTGAGGCAAGAATCTACTGGCGTATCGCACTTATCGGGTATCCTGCTCTCGAAGAGCTCGATTCACTTGCCCCGGAAGTGGCGCGTTCCATCCGTGACGAACTGCGCAGCGCACCGGCTCCATTCTGTTGGTTTGCGGACTCGCCGCCGGAGTTGATTGTCAGGGCTTTCTATCTCTCGACGATATTGTCCCAGCACATTGAGCACTGGAAGCTTCTGCTGACAAGCATTGATCCGGACCTCAAGGCTTTCAGCGAGATGGATACATCGTTGATTGGCGAGGCCGCACCCGAACTTGTGTCGATTGATCCCCATAGGGCTGACCGTGACCTTCTGGAAGTCGAGGCGTCGCTTTCTAAGGACATGCTCAACCTTATCCTTCTCGACCAACTGAAACTTATCACGAACGGACGCTTTGCAGAGGTTATCGAGAGCGAGCATTATTCCGTCCTTATTCGTTCCTTGGCCCTTTTAGTTGGTCTGGACAGTCTACTTTCCGACACCCCGCCCCTCGCTGCCCATGAGAAACTCGGTCAGGTGCTGTTTGCGGAAGCAGATGGCAAAAAAGACCTGTTTATCGAACAACGACCATCGCAAGCCTGGGAGAACCTAAAGGCGGCATATCGTCTGGTGCGATCAATACGTGATATCCGGGATGCCTTGGATGTCGCCGTTAAGAATCTGAGTGTGAAACCAGTCTCTGAGTTGACTTTCAAGTGGTTCCGAGCCTTATGGAATGATCGTCGTGTCAACCGCTTGGAGTTCTACCTGTCTGCTCTGGAGCGACTGGTGTTTAGTATGGATTTTCTCCCGCGTTCGGCGAACGACCTGCCACCAGCGTTTCTGGCAGCACAGGAACGGATTAGAGAACGCGTAGGCAAGCTCCGGGACGAGATTCAAAAGACGCTTTCAGTTTTGAATGTCCGATACCAGGAACTGGTGGCCACACAATACAAATCATGGGTTGCTTCGGATTCAACTGAAGTAAGGTTGACCAGCCAGTTCTTGCGGCGCTGCGTAAAGCCCAATTGGGACCCACAAAGCGAGAAGGCAGTGGTGTTTGTGTTCGACGGCATGCGTTACGACATATGGGACGAGTTGGTCAGGCCCATTTTTGAGGATCGCATGGAGATCATCGCGGATTACCCGGCCACGTCCCTCTTACCTTCAGAAACTCATATCAGCAGAAAAGCCATTTTTGCAGGGACCTTCCCCGAGTCCTTCGACACTAGACGCGGCGAGGACGCTCTGCTTAAAGAGGCTATGCAACGAGAATTCGGGTATGCAGGGGAAGTTGAAGTCGTGGCCCCCGATGGCATGGGAACAGGCGAGACCGTCCGATATCGCGCAGGCAATATCGATTTTTTCATATTCGAACTCTGTGACAAGGAGCTCCATAAGATTCCCGTGAAAACGCTGCCTGATGGACGGTGCGTTCCTGGCCGCCCGCTGGCGTTCATCTATCAGCAGCATATCAAGGACATCATCGACACCGAGGTTATGGCCATTATTCGTGGCCTAACACCCGATACCAAGGTGTTTGTGGTTGCCGACCATGGATTTGCTGCTATCGGTCGCG
Source organism: Thermodesulfobacteriota bacterium (assembly GCA_040753915.1). Taxonomy (GTDB): domain Bacteria; phylum Desulfobacterota; class Desulfomonilia; order Desulfomonilales; family Desulfomonilaceae; genus JBFMDN01. The sequence continues at coordinate 18,004 of JBFMDN010000084.1, forward strand.
AGCGCATCCAAGTTGATCTTCCGTGGCTGAATGAGCCCAATGATTGTTTTTATCTGAACGCATGGCTCAGGCAGACACTCGGCACCGTGGGTGCGCCTCGAAAGGTACGCGATAACGTTTTGGAGTTTTCGGTCAGCGATCTGCGGATGCCTGATTCGGGAGAGGCGTATGACGACCGGGCCACAAGACAAAGTTGGCAAAAGAAGTTTGAATCGATCATTTTTCCCAAAACGGGCTATGCCTTGGCTCGGCCAAAGGCCAACTTCAATCCTGATGCGTATTCGCACGGCGGGATTTCGATCCAGGAAATGCTTGTGCCAATGCTTGCCATGCGAGTGAAAACGCCGGAGGAAGGCTTGCTGGTTCTTGGTTCAATTACCGGGCCCGCGGAACTCATTGAAGGGGAAGAAGCCGAGTTTAAGATGCCCGTTGAGCTTACGGAATCTCATAAACATAGGGAGCTTCGAATAGAGGTACAAGCCGTCTATCAGAACAAGGAATCAACACCAGCCCTGTCTTCATTAGTTCAATATGTCGCTGCCGCTGGAGGAGAAGTCGTCTTCCGGTTTGTGCCTGATGCGACCGACGCTTCGGACGAAGAACGTAAAACAGGCATTATGGAGAGGACGCTGAGGATCAGCGTTACCTATCGTGAGGCGCAGCGAATGGTGAGAAAGGCGCGATCCATTCGCTTCTCTATGCGCCTGAATTCTGAAAAGATCATCCGCCGCGTACCAGCGCATCTTGGGAAAATACTCGGCTTGACGCCAAGGAGCATGAAGTGATGCCGGATTTCAAAATGCCACCCATATCGGCATGCCCGGCATGCTACCGAAAATCGGTCCTGGCGCTTCTTATGTCGTGGGTGGAGGACTGCGGATGAACCTAAAGCTCAAAGAGGTCTTCAGAGGCAAGGTCGTCAACAAGGCTCATACGATTAACACGGGTGTTGACGAGTTTCCTCGCTATGTTCTGGAGTACCTTATCGACAACTACTGCTCCGAGGATACCTTCCACGAGGACATGGAAAAGGTCGTCAGAAGGTTGAAAGAGACTTTCGTCTACGGTGCGGAGGCTGAGAAGATCAGGCATTACATCCGGGAAAACCGCAGCCATTCCGTGATCGCAAGTCTGGAGGCTCGACTGGTAGAAACGGAGGATAAGTATTGGGGGACGATTTCCGCCATCAACGAGAATTTTGTAAACATACCGGAGAGCATCGTCCGTCAATATCCCATGCTGCTCTCGGGCGGGATGTGGGGCACTATCGATCTGACGTACGACGAGACAGAAATACACAATAAAAAAATCAGACCCTTTAAAATCACAGCATTTACGCCCTTTCAGGTGAGCGTTATCAATCTGGATGAGTTCATAGAACGTCGCAGGGAGTTTTCCACTGAAGAGTGGATCGATGTTTTGGTGAATTCCTGTGGCCTGGACCCGGAGGGGATGACCCGGCGACAGAAGTTGCTCTACCTATGCCGCTGCATTCCCCTCGTGGAAACCAACGTCAACATGGTGGAACTCGCACCTCGGGAAACCGGCAAGACGTATCTTTATCGTAATATCTCATATTACGCCCATGTGCTGTCTGGCGGCAAAGCAACTCCAGCCCAGCTTTTCATTAATCTGAATAACGGAAGGATTGGCGAGGTCGGTGTTCGGGATGCTGTTGTGTTCGATGAGATCGCAAACACCGATTTCACGGACCCGAGGTCTTTCGTGAGTATCATGCAAGGCTACATGCAGGATGCAAAATTCAGCAGAGGAAAAAAAGAAATTCTGGCCTTCGCCAGTCTAGTGTTTGTGGGTAACCTAGACGTTCAAGGTGAGCTGCCACACGAGAAATACTATCATCTCTTTGAGCCACTACCCGATTTCCTGCAGGTGATTGCGTTTCTGGACCGAATCCATGGCTACCTGCCTGGTTGGGAAATCCCGAAATTAGCACCCAACAGTTACTCGAAGGATTATGGGTTCATCACGGATTATTTTTGCGAAATTATGCACGAGCTCCGGCGAGTTGACCTGCTGGGCGCGGTTCGCTCGCGCTTTGAGGTAGTGGATCACGCCCGAAGGACTCACGGTGTTTCGGGCCGAGACCAACGTGCAGTGATGAAGACCACATCAGGGTTATTGAAGCTGCTGCATCCTGACGGCCGGGTTTCCGACGAGGAACTTCAAGACATCCTCAGCTTGTCCTGCGAACTACGGCAACGGGTAAGGGACCAGCTTCATTTGATTGCTCCTGGAGAGTATGACCGTATTTCTCTGGGGGCCTTGATGAAACAGTCTGGAAGGCAGGTGGTGCCCGAGCTTCCGGACAGCAAACGGGTGCAACGTGTGGCGCTCCCTGAGAAACCGTCAGTGGGCGAAGTCGTTGGTCTGGCTGTTGAGGGAGACCACGGTTGTATCTTGCATTTTGAAATGCAGGCGACCAAAGGGTCCGGCCGTATCGTACCGCTTGGGTCTATACAACGGGTCATGCGAGAAAGCATCGAAGCAGCGGCACAATACATCCGGGCTAAGCATGAGGACCTTGGGATAACTGCCGAATGGCGAAAGAGCTTCGATGTAGCTGTCTTGGCGACCTTTATGGGTGTACCCAAGGAGGGGCCATCCGCCGGCATCACAATCGTGACCGGCATTGTTTCGGCCTTGAAAAAGGTCCCCGTGCGAAACGACCTCGCCATGACAGGTGAGATTACGATTATGGGCAAAGTCCTGCCGGTGGGCGGTATTCAACAGAAGGTCCGCGCTGCCTACGACGCTGGAGTCAAAGAGGTTCTTTTGCCCGCTGATAATTTGAAGGAGGCGGAGGCATTACCCTCCTACGTGCTCGACGGTATCAAGCTGACGCCGGTAACAACAATAGAAGAGGTGCTTGCGAATTCATTTGCTTCTGTCGCAGAAAAGGAATCTTGAAAGAACCCATGGGGCGAAAAATGCCGAAAAAACGAGAGGCTGCTCAACCAGAGATTGTCCAAATGGCCACAGGTCTGGAATGCGAGCTACTCCTGTACAAAGGAGCGCCATGACCGTGTTCCAGCGCGCCTCTCAAGCAACGCATTCTCTTGAGGGCTTGAAGCGCCCAGAGAGCTTCACCGCCTTCCCCGAACATACATTGTTGGAGTCGGGCAAGGTCCCCATTGCCGAGATCGCCGAGCTCGCTCTTCGTGAAGGTCAGTGCACCAATCCGATCTACCGTGTCCACCGCTGGTTTGCACGGCGTCTTGGCTCACAGTTCAGGGCTATCTTGACAGGCCTGTCCTTGAAGCCCGAGGAAGCCGGCCGGTTCTGGGACCTGTATCTCGGAGACCTGTCTCTGGATGGCGCGGTCGTACTCGATCCCTTCGTGGGCGGAGGCACCAGCCTCGTCGAAGCCGAGCGTTGTGGTGCCCGCGTGATTGGGTACGACATCGATCCGGTTGCCACATTCATCACGCGATTCGAGCTTGAAACAGCTTCTTATGATCCTTCGTCACCGGAGATTGCGGCTCTCTGCGAAATGGTGTCCGCACAGATTAGTCCTTTTCACCGGACAACCGTTCCAGGTACAGGCGAACGTGTGGTTCTCCATCATTTCTGGGTTGAGTGTCGAACCTGCGAAGCCTGCGGAAAGACCTTTGAAATTCATCCCCATTACCAGTTGGCGTACAGTAAGGAAAAAGCTCTCCAGTGGGTATTCTGCAAGAGCTGCCATGAGGTCTCGGAGATTCCTATTGTCCGCAAGGAAATCCGATGCGGATGCGGGACGCGCACCCGCATCGCACAAGGGACCCTTGACCAGGGAAAGGTCAGATGCCCAGGGTGCGGTGACATGTCGGGACTTGGCGAGCGTGGAGATGCGCCAACGCGGCCTGAATGGCGGCTCTTCGCACAGGAATATCTTGAAGAGACTCCAACCGGTGTCACACGCCACTTCAAAGCGGCGAGCAAAGGCGACCGTATTCGCTACGGTCGGGCGCGCAGTCTTCTGGAGGATGTTGAAAGGGCCGACGGTGGCTTCGCACCCAGCCGCGCCATTCCGGCAGACGGTCGGTCCGACGCGCGGCCACTGATCCACGGCTTCACCCGATACCGCGATCTCTTCAACGACCGTCAACTGGACTTCGACTTCCGGGGACACCATACATAATACGGGACTCTGATGAGATTTCGTGGTAATCTCAGATCATGGCTAGATTGGCACGCGTGGTAGCTCCGGGAGTGCCACATCACTGACCTTCCGCACCATTTTTCTTGTGGTTGGGTGATTTTTTCGGGGATGGCCCCAAAAAAGACGCGACAAGCGAGAAGTTTTCCGGCAAATTAGGCGGCTCAGGGAGGTGGGCGATGAGCGTAAT
>JBFMDN010000085.1:0-22110 GCA_040753915.1 Thermodesulfobacteriota bacterium
GGAAGGAGCCCTTGTGCCATAATCACGTCACCTCGTTGGTGATAGAATCGTTTTGACAAAAGCATTCTATCTTCTTGATCTGTCAAGAACAACGAGGTTTTTCACTTTTTTTGACCCGCGATCCAGGAAAGAAAGCCCGCCACCTTCTTCTGCGGGATGGCAAATAACCGTACAGTAATGGTCTCTGCAATGAGAGGGAGATTGAGATTCCAATCGCGATATGTCATCACTGTGGTGACGTGGAATCTTTCCGAAATATCTTGCCATTGCTCCACTGTACGAGACTGCCACAGTCTGCGTCCCTCATCCCTGTGAAGAGCTCCAGTCGGCTGGAGCCCCCGATCTGGATGGGGGTTGAAAAAGTTGACCCCATAAACATTGTCTAGTATTTCCTGAACAGAGTAGCAAGCCTCCGGAGCGTACGCCAAGAGATCCAGTTCACCGCCGTTAAAGAGAACTGGACGTCTGGTCTGAAGCTGAACGGCGATCAAATTAGACGATGTCAAAACTATCCCTTGATGTGTCGCAAAGGCATGGCGAACGTCATTGAGAGGTTCGCGGGGAAAAGCGGGTCCCCTCAGCACCAGGGAAACCTGCCAGCCCGAAACCGCCAGTAAAACAAACACCGTTGTTATTCTTACTGGAAAAAGAGTTCTGTTCCACGTCATAGCTTGGATCGACTTGTCACTTCGCACAAGCAAGAACAATGCAATCGGAAAGGCCAGCAGAATAAGAGGCCAGACGGCAACGGGGCGAGCCGGCAAGGAAATTCCGAGAATGCTGCCGCAGAGCATTCCTATTCCGGGAACCACTGATGACAGAGCCACCATCCCGACTATGGTTACCAGCAGGAAAAGATGGGCAGCCAGAGATTTCTTCAGCCTGAATAACAGTCCAAGGACCAGCGGGGCGCAGACAAAGTTCACAAAATTGATCATTCGGGAAGGCATCATCTGTCGTACTGCGTGAGGCAAGCCGGCTCCCCACAGCGAAGCGAATGATCCAGCCAAACCGACAACGCCGAATGCTAAGATTATTTTCCAGAAAAAGGACGTTCCAATCGATCTTTGGTCTTCTGGTTTGGACAATTGAATGATTGCGAGAGTCACGCAACCGAGAGCACACAACACTCGTGGAACGACAATTCGCAAAGTGGGAACAGATCCTCTGTGTCCGTCCCAGAAGCGAAAAACCGCATCGAGAAACCTTTGCTTTTCAGAGCTCACCACAAACGGCAAGTCTGTCCACAAGGAATATTGATAGACAAAACTGGCGAGCGAAAAGAGCAGACCGCAAGAAAACCACGCCAAGAAGCCCGCTCGCTTTCCCTTAAGGTGATCATCCATAAAGGAGACCAAGCCTACGATGGGGATGGTCCAGATTGCGCGAAAAATGAACACTCAGTCCCAGGCCGAGAAGAAAGGCTCCAATTCGCGGCCGTCCCGCTGCGATAAGCATCACCGAGAGGACCATCCAGGATAACCCGATAGACCCAAAAGTATAAAATTGCGGCAGGACAAGTATCGGGTACGTAATTCCTAAAGAGTAGGCGCCTGTCTGGACAATCAGTACTGTCAGGCCTGCCGCAGTGATTGCGTTGCCCAAGAGGAGCCAGACGCATAAGCCGAGGGCCTGGTACGAAAACATCACTATGAACCCTGAAACTATCCGGCAGAGCCAAAGCTCGGAGACACCCAGATACAATGCCACTGCGCTCAATTGAGTCGGTAGTGCCCAGGCCTTAATTTGGCAAATGCGAAATGGGTTATCTAATGGGTATGAGACCACTCCCGCAAGAACTTGCGCGTGCTCTACACACTCCTGCAAAGAGGGGACGCCGAAGGCTCCAATGGCAAATCCCAGAACTCCGAGAAGTGTGATTGTCAGCCGCAGAGAATGCTTCATTCGAAAATCCCAACCGTTCAGTCCGTGTCCAAGGAGAGAGACAGTGGAATCCCGCCTGCCCGGTGACTCTTTACAGCGATCCCTGGGATTTGGTTTGATTCTGCCGTTCACTCGCTGTGAACTGTTGCCTGTCGCGCGATCTCGTGCTGGTATTTCGCTGTCCTAGAGACCTGCATTATAGTAACCGGCATAAACATCAACGCCTAGGCGTAATAAGGTACTAGGGTTCTCAGGGAAGCAGGATTCCCCTGAAAACGGTTGAATCTCCGGAACAGGCTGTCCTTGAGGTCCGTCACAAGCCCGAAGAAGCGGTTGTGTGAAGCCCATTTGCGGGTTTCCTTCCATATATACGCAGCAGCATTGAGCTTAGGAGAGAATTTCGGAAGGAAGTGTACCTCGATGAGGTGGCTGATTTCGCACAGCCACTTGCGAATCTCCTTTGTCTTGTGCCACGGAGCATTGTCCACCGAGAGGGGTCAGGCCTTGTTTCTTGATTTTTTCATCTTCCACTGAACTATCCTGCTGTCCGCAGGATCATTGAGCCCGAAATCGGACACGATTTCCTGACCACGGCAGTTCTGTTATGGGGCGAGCCAACATTCCGACGGAGGGGTGAAATACCGCCGGTCAAGATCCACAGGTAAGATTGGGGGCCGACCACTTTCCCGCGCGGCCAGATGATCAAGCTGTCCTGCGACCCGAATAGCGGTGGTGTGGACAAAGGCCCGACCAGCCGTGAGGGACATCAAAAAACAGGACCCGACCTCATGGCTGATGCCAACCGCTGGGCGTATTGCCTGGGACTGAAGTAATCCAGTACCCTGTGGCGAGCGTCCTCTCGTACGAGATGTTCCTTGCTTCCAGTCGAGAGCTCGACGATTTTGTCGGCCAAACGCTCGGCGTTCGGTTCCCCGAGCACGACACCGTGTTCGCCCATGAGCTCCGCCAATCCCCCCACATCGAACATGATTACCAGTTTGCTAAACGCCATGGCCTCCAGGGCTGAAAGCCCCAAAGGCTCGTCCCTGCTTGGCAAGACAAACAAGTCGCACTGTGCGAGGTAAATGTCGGTTCTCTCCACGAAGCCGCAGAACTTGATCCGATCTTCGAATCCGGACTCTCGTACTCGTTCCAAACAGGCATCATAAAACCCGGGCTCGAAAGTCAGCGTTCTGCCGATCCAATAGAAATCCACGTGAGAAACACGCTTGCAGACGTTGATCGCTGCTTCACAAAACAAATCGGTGCCCTTCCTGGCCTGTATGGAGCCGACCGCCACGACTCGCATCCGATCATCCGAGGGAAAAACAGGTATCAACCGTGCGGTTTCATCCGGAGGACTCAGACAACCACCGATCACGTGGATTCGATCTTCCGGGATCCCGAGAGACATTCCGAACCGTTTGGCGCGCTCGGAAATTACCAGGTGGCGCAACCTGCGGCCCCGCATAAGCATGTTGAAGACCATTCCCCGCCGTGGGCGCTCCAGCATGAGACGCCTGTACACCCATGCATCTTCGTGCCAGATGAGGAAGACCCGGCGAGTCAGCATGGACGAGGTGAGCATGTTGATGAGGCTACCGTAACGGAATCCCAGCCCAATGCCATCATACAGGATGGCGTGGGCCCCACGAGCCGCCCACAGGGCTGCGTCCCGGACAGAAGAGGCAAAATCCGCCTGTTTCAGAATGACCTCGAAGCCCAGTGCCCTGAGCTCAGGGGTGGCTGACAGGATCGCCTTGGTGATTCCTATCCCCTGAGGGTCCAATGTGCTCACGTACACATCAATTCGTGGTCGTCTGGTGTGAGCCATGTGAGTTACCTGTTGTTGGGCCGTCGCAAGACCGCCAAGACCGATACGGTTGACAGGTCATCCGGGGACATGGCCCGATATCTTTGTGTAAGGCGGCTTCCGAAGCCTGGTGGCATGTCTATGCGTGTGCAATCGAACCGTACAACTTCAAATCCAACGGTCTCACAGATCTGCCGTATTTCCCCAGCCCTCAGTCTGTTGCACCGGCCATCCGACCAGTTGTCGTCTTCTGCCAAGAAAGACCAGTGGTGGTATCGGCCCGGGTCCAGGTACCGCCTGTGATCCGACAGGTCTATCCAATGAGCTCCCAGGCCACCCGGAGCAGTAAGGTGGAAGAGGGTATACATTGCATCACGAAAGTTCAAGAAGTGCTCCAGCACCAGATGAGAAGTCATGATGTCGATGGAACCTTCGGGGAAGGGGGCATCGAGAATGTCTCCCACGTAATGTGAGATGGGAACATCGGTGATACCTTCCTCCATCTGCCCATTCTTTAGTTCGTCGAGATGAAATCGAGCCAGCCGATCTTGGAGCGTGGACTCGTCGGTTCCACCCCAATTCCATTTTTCCCAGTTGGTCCAGCATTCGACAAGAAGATCGTACAACGCCACTGCACTTCTCGGCCTGTCAGGTTCGTGCAAGTCAAGGGCGATAGCCCGTCGTGCTCCGTTCAGGTACATCACCGAAGACAATCCGAGAGGGTTATGGGTCCCGCAGCCAAGATCAAGGAAAGTGATTTCATCACCACTCGAAATAGGATGGAGGACTTGTCGCAACTGATCGGCGACAGCCCGTACGCGGCAGGGCCCAAACATCCAGTTGAAATCGCCTGTCAATTCCGACCTGAGTAGCGAGTAACTCCTGTCCAGGTCGGAGATCCTGTTTGGAAAATGTTCCTTGTAAACCCGTATCCATTCTTGCAGGCCGACATGAAGAAGATCCGTAAAAAAACCGGTTTTGCCAAGCGTCCTTCTCCCGAGGAGATGGACCGCATTGGCTATGCCGGTCAAGATCGCATTCCTAATGCGGATTTTTAGCAATTCGAGAGTCTTTCCTCTCATACTCGTGCAGGGGAGATAGAGTGCCAAACTCGGAAGCCTAATCCAGCCACATACAGGTACTATCAATTTCGGGGAACGCTTCTTTTCAAGGTATGCCGTTTGTTTTCAGCATAGGGGCAAACCTGAGAAGCGTATGCCGGAAGATCTCCGATTCAAGAAGCTCTTTGGAAATCGCACACCAATTGGTGGTCAGGAAAACCTCGTATTTTTCATGATAGGTTGGAACCGGATGAAGGCCGTGTGCCAGCACACGGAACAAAAGATAGCCATCTCGTAACATGTAGTAAAAATCTCGAAAGAACACGCGAGAATCAATGTTACAGCCACCGAACTCCCACTGGATCATACCGATGCGTCCCCGAGATAGCATATCCGAAGCCCCTTTCAGAACTGCCATCTCGTGTCCTTCCACATCCAGTTTCAGGAAATCGATTCTTGGAATGCCATGCCTCTCACAGAATTCATCTATCGTGCTTAAGGCCACTTGCTCGGTTCCGTCGAACTGAATGCCAAGATGGTCGAGCTTTCTCGAGTGCAGAGACGCCAACAGTCGATAATCTCCCGATTTATGAAGGGTCCCCGTGCCTGACCGATCGGAGAATCCCAAGTTAAACGCGGTCACATTGGAGAAGCCCTTGCTTTCAATTCGTCCTGCAAGCTGCTGATAGGCCGAGACCTGGGGCTCAAAGCTCAAGATTCTCGATTCGTTCGGAAGATATGTGGCCAAGAGCTCAGTGTACTCGCCGCATCCCGCTCCGACGTCACACGCGATCATGGGACTGCTATTGCGAAACATGGGAGCCACGATGGACCGAATGAAGGCCCGTTCGCCTCCTGAACTGGGCCAATCGCCACATCCGTAATTCATGCCAAGCAGAACCAAGGTGTGGCATTTTTCGAGCCATTTCTGGGACCGAGCCGACTGCAAGAGAGGTATTATGAGTTTCCGGGCAAACGAGTCCAACATCAGTTCTGACGTCCGTTCAGATTATTGCGGAAAACTCCACTTTGGGAAACACTGGTATGATGCCCCGCCTCTTGCGAATTCGGAAGAACTCTCCGGCAATCTCGCTTATCCTACAGGGTCCGCCTCTGCCGCTCGATGTACGTGGAGATGGGAGAATACATGGTGCATTTCTGACAGATCTCGGGAATGATGCCGTTCACCCACTTGTCTCTCAGGAGCTTGACCTCTGCCCCTTCCCATATGCTCCTCAAATCCTGACGAAACAGATTGCCGATGGCCAGCTTGGCATTTACATCCACACACCTGCAGAGCCCTACCGTTCCATCCGAGTAGACCTGCAGCCCAGTGTAGAACTGCTCGCACGGTTCGGTCCGGGGCGTGATTTTCCGCAGTCCGACGCCTTTCGGAGCGCTTGAATCGTCAATGAGGCCGGTCCAGTTCATGTAGTCCTCATCGTCTGCGATGGCCAAGAACGACCCGTACAGTTTCACTATCCGCTGATAGTCAGGGCTCGAATAAACCTGGGAGAATGGTTTCTCGCACTTGAGGTGCACTCCTATTCTAACAGGTTCACCGAGCATCTTGTTGGTCTTCAGGAGAGTCACAAGGTTATTTAAAGCCTTGTCATACCTGTCTACGCCATAGATTCTCCGGTACATGTCGCGGGACCCTATTGACGTGCTCACGATCATCCAACTGAGGCCGGAGAGAAGGAGGTCTCTGACCTCGTGTCTGCCCAGGCCTAGGAGGTTCGTCGCGAAGGCAATTGAGCTCACAATTCCGGTCTGGCTCGCGAGTCTGATCTTGTCCACGAGCGTCTTGTCCAAGAGAGGGTCTCCCACAACTGGGGTGAAGCTCAGCTCCATTCCTTCATAATCGTGCAACCGATCGAGCAAACGCACAAAATCGGGCAGTCCCATAATTCTGGGTGGTTTCTCACGAAACTCATATGCACAAAAGGTGCAGCGGGCATTGCAAACGTTCGAGGTCTCGATGTCCACCACACGCGGTCGCAGCTCGAGTTTCCTTTTCAACTGCTCTCTGGTAGCAGCATCAAGAATCTTCTGTCGGCGAATCACGCGACCGAGGGTCCACAGTGGGTGTAGCCGCGGTACCACATGAGGGATTGCCCATGGGAGCGTTCCAAGAACTTTGTAGACCAATTTTCTCATTAACACTGAAGATCCGGTCGCAGAGCTTGAGCTACGCTCTCATCCTATGCCAAACGTGAGTCAACATGTGTCTCATCCTTGGCTTATCCATGGTCCACACGGACAAACCATGCACCACGTCCCGATTTACTCTGCGAAGTGTGTCCTTCCTTGCGGACAGCAGGACTAGAAGGTAAGCCTTCTTGATGATTCCAAGATCCAAAGACAGAATATCTCGACTGAGAATCGATATAATCCTGGTCCAGGGAAACAGGGGAATCCGCTCATCGGGGCCGACCAAGTCACTCCAGAATGCCGGTAGGGGCTTAGTGCCGTCCGATCCGGAGCCTGGTCTGATGCGACAACGTCGGAGCGGTTCTTCGATCAAGTGGATCTTGCCTCGCAAAGCCACATTCAGCAGCAGTCGCTCCTCGGCCCACAGAAACGGCTTGTCCAAGAACGGGATGTGGCGTATTTGTTCTCTCCGGAACATGCCATACGTGGCGTGGACTATGCGCCAGCCGGCATCAAGGCAGGCCTTGAATCTTTCCACGGTATCGCTGTCCGTTATGGCAGCTAACGGCCATAAGCAGGAGAGCTCGGAAGATTCCGGTGAGATAACGATCGTGTTTGCGTAACAGCACCAATAATCCGGGTGGGAGGATAAGAAGGAATGACATTTGGCAAGATACGTTTCCTCAAGAATGTCATCGTGGGCCAACCAGAGGAAGTAATTGCCGCGGGTCAACTGCAATGCTCGGGCGAAGTTCCGATAACTACCGATATTAGTCGTGTTGCGATATGTGTGGACTCGTTCGTCCAGCCGTGAGTATTCCTGGCATATTTCCCAGGTCGAATCACTTGAGGCATTGTCAACAATTACTAACTCAAGATCATCAAAAGTCTGGGACAGCACGGATTCGATTGCTTCTCTCATGTGGCGTTCGCCATTGTACACCGGAAGCGCGACCGATATTTCAGGGGTCTTATAACTCATTCGCCTGGTCCAACATTTCGCAAACGGTGTTGCGTATTGGCTTCAGCCCCTCCCACAAAAGGAGCTGGCGCAAATACGTAACCGTGCTTATGAAATCTTGTACTTGGCCTCCTGCAGGAGCTTCTCCATGTAGTGTCTTCCCCGCCACAACCTCAGCATACGGCGGCGCCACTTGAGAAAAGACTCAGGCAAGAGAGCGTTGGCCAATCTTCTGGAAGCAGCCGGCCTGACCTTGTCGTTCCATTGCTCAGGACTGAACATGCCGCGGGCTTCGACATCAATCTCGATTCCCGCGGCGCGACAAGCCTCGATCCCTTCGGGCAGCCATCGTCCCCGCCAGACCCCGTTCCGGTAGTCGATCACGGGTTCGTACACGCTCCAGAACTTGGCATCCATCTCGTTGCTCGCAATGCTGCCGATGATCTCGAAATCCCACGCGCTGAACCCGGGCCACGCCAGCGCTCTCAAGATTTCCACGTCCCATATCGCCACCTGGGTCGAAACACGATAGTCGTCTCCGCGGCGAATATGGCCGAACTCCTTCCGGTGCCGGACCCTCCGGCTGGGGGGTGGATGAGGAAACAACCTCAAGCAGCCAAGCCCTTCCTCTGATGCAAGTTGCACCAGGCTCTTCACTTTCAGCGTATCGATCTGACTGACAAGGAAGAAGTCTTCCAGAAAGAGGATGATTCGGGATGCTCCAATATAGTCGAGCATCTTATGGAGATTGTCCGCCCAGCTCACATCGTCTCCAACGCAGATGGTTGTCACCGTGTCGGATTGGTACCTCTCGAAATTGGACCCGAGAAACACGGGAAAGGGACAATCCGGCCAATACTTGCGAAAAAGCCGGAAGTAGGGATCCCATAGGTCCGAGTATGCGTCACAGGAAACGACCAGTATTGCTGCGTCAGGCATGAGGAATCCATCACGAATAGGGTCTTGAGGATGCCGAGTCCCCGGGCCGCGTCATATGGGGGTCTCGTTGGTCGAAAGAAGCTTCTTCGCTCTGTACCGCCACAATCTCATCTTGCGTCCCAGCTTTCCGACTTGACTGAGGCCGGCAATGTGAAGCCTATTGATGCCCCAGCCGATCGGGGACTCTAGAAATCGCCTTCTTCTTTCCAACAGCTCGACAAAGGGCACGCCTACTTCTCTCGCGAAAGCGATCATCTGGTCAATAGCTTGATAATTTTTGTATAGCGACGCTTGTGACATTCTGTTGAGAAAGAGCTCACGGAGATCAACCTCTACGATTCCCCGAGAGGCCAGGTCGTATGTCAGCTTAAGAGAAATCAAGGGACGCTCCGCAGCCCTCGTGGGTGTCACTGCGTTGCTGTGAACTCGATAATGGTAATAGGGAGCGGATATGCGCATGACGGGTCCGCCAAGATGACGAAATCGCAGGAAGAAATCAATGTCTTCTATGATGCGGGCTTCGGGTCTGTGTGGCCCTACTTTTCGGCCCATTTCAGCCCTGTACAGAAAGCATTGCCAGGGGTATTCCTCGTAACCGACAATCTTACCGTTCTCGTCAATGATCAGGCAGTCGGTCGCTACGGCGGCAGCTTCTGGATGTGCATCCAGGTAGCGTGCCATCACTTCGAATGCGTCGGGCACGTAAATGTTGTCGTCTGAGGTCCAGCTCCAATACTCCCCGCTCGCCACAGCGAATCCTGTGTTCATGGCAGGGGCCTGTCCCTGATTCATGGTTTTTATAACCTTCATGCGCCGGTCGTCGTAAGCTTTGAGGATTTCTTCCGTATTGTCCGTGCTGCCATCCACCACCACGATGAGCTCGATGTCTCGAAATGTTTGGCTCAAACATGAATCGATGCATTCCCGGATGTACCGGGCGCCGTTGTACGTGGGCAGGACTATGGAAATCCGGGGCACGAAGTTTTCCCTCTGTATGGCGATTCGGCCGAAATCTGCTCTTGTTGCTTTGGAAGCGGATGCCTCTTACCCGAACCGGCGATGCAGCTTCTTGAGATACATGCGATACGAGCTGAGAGTTGGCGAAGAGTAAAACCTGCTGTCCAAATCGGCCCTGTGCATGATCTTGACGTTGTTCTCCGCTATCGCAGAAACTGCCTCGCAGGCAAGGCGAATACCCACCAGGTGCTGTTTAAGCGCCAGGTCCCGAGGATCGTCATCCGGTTCGATCCGTATGCTCTCCTGAAAAAGGATCCCTCCGGTATCTATACCTGCATCTATTAAGTGGACGGTGGTCCCGACATTGTCCCAGTCCTCGTTCACTACTGCCCAGAACGCGCCGTGGGCTCCCCGGTATCGCGGCGTAATGCCACAGTGTATGTTGACGATCGGGACCCCGTTGAGCGTCTGGAGCACCCGAGAGCAGAGAAGAGAGGTGCCTGAAACGACAACAGCTTCAGGTTTCACGCGTGCGAGGAAGTCCGTCACTATCGAGGAATTTATTGACCGCACATTCACGAGCTCCGTCTCAGCCAAGAATTCCTGTGACAAGCAGGCGGGCAGAAGCGATCCCATCTTTCGCAAGGCCCTGGGCCGAAAGATACACAAATCTAGCATCTTGTACGCCGCCTGGTCCAGCACTGTGATGATGCCGAGCTTACGAAGGCGATTGAGGAATAGGCGGAGGCGCAGCCTCGTCTGATGTTCGAAAACAATCCCACTCACGCGATGGTCTCTCGCCAACGCTTCGATTAAGGCATAGTTCGTGGCCGCATGCGTTGTGAGGACAACAACGGACAGATTCGTGGAGCTCATCCCCTCGGCTCCAAGCGACTGGCTACGAGTGAAGCTGCTTCCGCCATAGTACAGCATTCCACCACTCCGTCCGCTCTCAACCCGTCGACTGCACGAAGGATTTCTTCAAGCCCTTCCAGAAGCAAAGGCGATGAGACCAGATTCTCTGGATGGAACCATAAGTGGAAAATCCCCTTCCTCTTCACTGCTTCGGCAATGCCTCGCTGCGCCTGAAGCACTCGCCTCGACAGGCTGACAGCGTTCCAGAGGCCTCCGAATGGAGGGAAGAACATGGAAGCGGGAATGTCGACCAGGTGCCGGGCTCCGTCACGGCTCGAGTACACGAGGACCTCGGAGTAACACGGCGGTGTCAAGGCCAGCAGGCGATCGAGGAAGTGGAACCCCCTTCCCAAGATAGAGCTCTGGTTCAGCGCTCTGTACCATCGTTTCTCGACGCCTCGGAAACTCTGAAATCCCAGCTCGCACAACACGTCCAGATGGCCGATTGAGTTGCGCGGGAACACGAGCGAAACCAACTCGATGTTCATCTCGGACGCGAGGCGCTTGCACTCTTCAAGCTGAGATCGGGCGACGTCACGGGTACAATCCGGATCTCCAAGAATCGCATGGGTGAACGTGTGACACCCGATTTCGTGAGGCTGCCGAGCTGAAATGATATCGTTAACAATGTCTGGAGCGTAATAGAGGGGATCTTTTTCTACATCCGAATACGGATCGTGACTCAGCCAACCCCGTGGGTACCACCGGTATTGCGGTTGAAGTACATGATTGTGGCTACCCTCTCCGGCCGATGAGCAGCGTGTCAAGAAGAGGTGACCGACTAGAGCCCACGTGACAGCTATCGAATAGGTGTCAAACAGAGCCAACAACTGCCTGACACGACTTCGTGTTTCCATGAGCAGATCTCTCATGGATTCAAAGCACGAGCTGTCGAAGTATCCCCAGCCCAGCTCGGTGTCCAGAGACAGCACGAACAAGGACTTATCAGTCTTAACGCGGCGTATAGTCAGGGTACCGTTGTTATAGGTGCTGTTGCCCAAAGAGATATCCGATTCCGTCCCGGGAACTGCGCTGAGAGCCCTCTTCCGGATCAAGTCATGGACAGGGCACGGGCCCTGGAATTGAAGACACTATCCTCGTAAACTCTCTCAAGACTCTTAACCGACTGATGTATGTTATACGGACTGGACGCGATTACAGCTAGGGCCTCAGCCGAGCTGACGGGCACAGGCTTTCTCGCTGTTGCAAGCAAGGCTTCGGCCCAGGCTCCAGGAGGTTGCGAGAGCGACAGCCTTGTCACAAGGTCCGGCACCAGATCGGCTTCCTCCGGAATGGCATCCGAGATCACGCATCGAAGTCCGGCAGCCTGCGCCTCCACAAGAGCCAGGCCTAATCCTTCGAAAAGTGATGGAAACAGGAAAACGTCAATGCAGGTGATGAGGAGCCTGGGAATATCTGGCCGGGATCCGAGGAATAGAACCTTGTCCCCCATATTCATCTGTTTTACGAGGGTCCTCGTATGGGGCTCCAGCAATCCGTCGCCGGCGAGCACGAGCACGGCTTTCGGGTCCTGGATCAGAACCTCCCGAAAAATTTCCAATATAAACGGATGATTCTTCTGAAGCGTGAACCTTCCCACGTGCCCAATAACAAGGGCTTCTGGGGGCAGTCCGAGCTCTCTGCGGACTGAGTGTGCGTCATATGGGCGTGAGAAAGGCTCCAGGTCCACGCCGCAAGGAAGTATTGAGAACTTGCCGGAAGACTCCCAGGCAATCCCGTAGTAATCCTCTGCTGCATCACGACTGGCAGCCAGACCCATGGTAGAGCATCTCCGCACAAGAACTCCCATCATGAGGTAATATAATTGACGGGACAGGCCTTCCTGCTGCCGCAGCCAGCGCAAGTCGTTGTGGCTATGGACGATCCGTACAGGTACGCGCCACAGCATTGCCAGAAGCATATTCAGCCCGGAGAAATATCCACCGTGGGTGTGCACCACCTCGTACGGTCCGAACGTGCTTAGATATCTCACAAAGTCGAAAGCGTACTTCCAAGGGCGTCGAAAATGGGGGCACCGCAGTATCCGTGCCCCAAGGTCCCGCATTTCGTCCTCATAGGCCCCCCGCTCAGGCTCGTGGACAAGTATGTCCATGGAAAATCGAGTGCGGTCCAGCTTCCGAAGCACGTTGAGTACCCACGTCTCAATTCCCCCGCGCTCCGTTCCACCGAGCACATGGAGAACCCTTATCATCGTGCCAAATTCATCCTTGCGGAGGTGAGCTTGCCCGCGGGAAGCGTCGTGGATCACGGAAAGTCAGAAGGCACAGACAGCGTTCTCTCACGCGGAACCTGTCTTTTCTATCCATTCCTCGTTTTGACCCAGGGGAAGGACAGCTAAACCGGTGTCTCCGTGACGGATGGTCACAGAGGTACTTGCTTGCGGTTGAGCTGCCAGGACAGCCCTCCATATGCGCATCCCATAATAGCAATACAGAAAGAGAAGGACAGCTTCAGCAACGAGGAACCCGACAACCCCTTTTGGTGTCACATTGTTCGGAAGATTGAGGGAAAACAACCCCTGAAAGTCATGCCGCAGAAACCAGGATTGCCACAAATTCGGTTCCACAACGAGCAGAATGCCGAACAAAGCGAATGGGAAGAGTCCCGCACGATTACTCATTATGCTCGAAATTGACAGGCAAATCGGGAAAAAGCATATCATCGCGTAATAAGTGTACGACTTGGGACTAAATAGCGCGAACCCAAGATACATGAATGCAATCGAGTGGAACAGGAGCAGATTACCGTCGTGGCTATCGTGGACGGTCCGCAGCCGCATTGCCACATGAGCGAAGAGCAACCCTACGATCCCATAGGACACAATCTTGGAGATGAGGGTATCTTGGGAGAATCCGAAAATTGTAAGAAAGAATGAGATGTTCCCGGGCGAGTGCATGTGCGCTTCCTGGAGCAGGGGGAGCAAGGGATTTGCACCCAGCAGGACGAAGACAGCGTAAGTCCCCAGTACTGTGACCCCAAAACCACCGAGCCAGCGTCCCCAACGAGAGCAAGAGCCTGCAAGTATCGGTGCGAACAATCCGCCCAGGATCTTGACCAATATGACCGACATCCCCAGGAACATGCCGGACAGAGCGGGTCGACCCTTTATGAGCACATACGTTGAGACAGCAAGGAACAGGGAGACCCACACCTGATTCTGCCCAGAAACTCCCACGTTGGCAATGGGCAAGAGACTTGTCGCGTAGAGGAGAGCAGCTTTCCTCACCGTGGTTTCTTCAAAACATTCCTGGGCTGCGACGATCCACACGAAGACCGATGCAAGCTCCATGAGGATCGAGAAAAGCACGATTGCAGTTGGAGAATTCCAGACAGAAACGACAAGCGCGCATACGTACGGGAAGAGAGGTCCATAATGCACGGGAAAGTCACGAATTGGGAGCATGTTATGGAGAACCGACTGCGCCTGCGGGTAATAGTACTCCGGAACATCTCCTGTGGCTCTCATTGTTCCGAATACCACAAAGAACAGTACGAACGGCATCGCACGCATGGCTATGAGAGACGCCCCATAGACGGTCCAAAATGTTGTTCTGGGCCAGAGTAATGGTCTCCTCCACCACATCACGATAGCTGCAAATGCGGCCAGCAGTACACCGACCAGCACTTTTTCCATGACGAGGGGACTAGTTTGCAAATGACTTATCATGAAAAAGATTGCGGTAGCTCGGGACGACGAATGTTGAGATCTTTGCCGGCCTTGTTCCGAAAAGCTGAGCGAAGACCGGGAGAGACTTGCGGGACGACCTTCGGCAATAGCTCCAGGAGTTTTTTCTGCTCTCGCACATGCTCTCTGAACAAGATGGGCGTCAAAGCAGCGACAAGTATTCCGGGGATCAGTTGGACTCGCTGCCGGACGATGATGCCCTCGATGGGGAGATACGTGAAAATGATTGAAAAAAATAAGCATATCATGATGGAGGACCAGATAGCGGGAAAGCGAAGAAGCTGACGACGCTCATTCGAGCCGAGTTGGAGCCATGCCAGAATGAGAATAAAAGTCAATCCCCATGTTTCGGCAGAAGCGATCAACGTTCTCAGGGACTTGATTTCCCATGGAAAAGGCCGGAAGAATGTGGCGACAAATCCGGACACGAAGAAGATCGGGCCTTCGGTGCCATGATCAATGAAGGAACCTGCCCCAGGGGAATTCAGGCCCTGGTATTGTCTCTCCATTACTTCCAGAGCCTCAGTGGGGGACATCAGGCTGCTGCCTACAAAAGCCCGCAGGGCCAGAAAAACCATCGGCATGAGGAGAAGGAGCAGAACTGCCCAGGCAATCCGCTTTCTGAACATCAACATGGAGATCCCTGCGGCAAAAACCCAAATCATGGCAATATGAGGTCTGAAAAGGCCCGCTACCCCTAAGCCTATCACCCCCATAAGAGAAATAGGGGCTCGCCGAGTAGAAGATGCCTCGATCAGAGGTGCGAGTATCTGGCAGATTGCCCAGTACATGAGGCCTTCCTTCATATTGGCTGTTGTCCAGAATACGGTTGAGGGGCAGAATATGAGGAGAAAGAACCATTTCTCCCGCCCTCGTCCGAGAGGAAAGACCTGTGCCAGGGAGCGGGTCAACGTCAGTCCGCCGAGAAAGGCCAGGAATCCGTTGATGGCTATGGCGCCATAGTTCGTGGCTCCCAGTATCACGTGGAGAAACGTCAGATACGCGACGTACGTCTCATTCCCTAACGGCAGCGCTCTCCGAAATGGCCACTTGCCTTCTTCCAGTTGCTGGGCTGCCTCCAGAGCTGCTCTCCAGTGCACTGCTGCGTCAGCTCGAGTAATGCCGAGCATCATGTACACGTAGTCTTCGTTGAAAAAAGCAAGACAAATCCACAAGAGGCCGCCGAGGATCACGAGGTCGCGGAAAAGCTTGGAAACCCGAGCGGAGCTCAAGTACCAGATCACCGCTGCCGGAACGGACATGGCCAGAAGCACGGCAAACAGAATGTCAATTGGTGCTATCTCGTACAACTTTGCGCCCGCGGCCCCGAAGAATGATCTCCCGGTATACCGTCATCAAATCGCGACGACTGTCTCGCGTGCAAGAATTCGGAATAGAGGTTCAGCAAACGCTCCGCGGCAGGTCCGACACCGAAAAATGCTTCCACCTGTTCCCTGCCTTTCATCCCAAGCGACTGGGCTCTTTCAGGGTTGGCAAGGAGACCGATGACCGTCTCCGCCATAGACCCGATGTCCTCCACGGGGTGAAGGATGCACGCAGCTCCGTGCTCTCGGGCCTCGATCAGGCCCGGAACGAGGGACCCGACAACCGGAATACCGGACGCGTTGGCTTCCAGAGCCACTATGGGGAGTCCCTCGAAGAGGGAAGGGAGGAGGAGAAGATCGCTCACGGACATCAGGCTCGTCACATCGTCCCGGGCTCCCAGGAATCGCACGAGCTCACTCAAGCCCCGCTCTCGCGTCAGCCTTTCGATTTGCCCTCGGAGTATGCCTTCCCCCACGAGGAGCAGGCGCGACCGTGGGATCTTGTCGACGACCCGTTGAAATATGTCAATGAGTCCCCGATGATTCTTCAATTCCATGAAGCGGCCTACGTGGAGCACCACAGGAGTATCTTCTTGGAATCCGAGAGATCTCCTGAATTGTGCTCGGTCTTCTGAAGTGACGGGCCGCGGTGTTTCAACTCCCAGGTACAGGACTCGCGGGGGCAGCCCTTGAGTGACCTTTCCGGCGATCACCGACTCGAGCACCCCGCGAGAAACGGCAGTGACCAGGTCCGCGTGACGTATCGAATACCCCATGCTGAAATAGCCATAGGATCTGCGGATCTGTTCCATGATCGGCAGCCGAAGCCACCATGGGTGAGCCTTGGAAAAATCTGTGTTGTGGAATGTGCAAATAACGGGCACGTTGGTTCGTTTCGCTATCAGCACCGGAAGCCCGCTGTACACGTCCAGGTGATTATGCACAATGTCGTATGGGCCATTGATCAGTATTTCGGAGAAACCTTTTGCAAAGCCAACGTGAGAGGGGCCGAGTGGAACGTGAAATATTCGAGCCCCGGCTTCGACGGCATCCTGGGCCCAAGGGCCCGTGTCTTGCCCCTTACAGCAGATGTCTATTGCGCACACATCCCGGGGGATTGTGCGGAGCATAGATAATAGCCAGCGTTCCAGACCTCCTCTATTGAAGGCATGTATAAGATGAAGCACCCGAAACACGCGTTATGCACTCCGCTGATGCAACTGTGCCATGAGACCGAAGCCCATGAGCACCATGGTGCTGGTCGATGCCCGGCAGCGGTGTTTATTCAAGCGGTCTTGCTGTCTGGCCGAAGCTATCATTGGTGTCGCTGTCTTTGATTCCTGTGCCCGCAATCAATTCTCAACAAGCAAAGACGCAGGTCTCTTTCCCAGCTTCTCGTCGACCAGCCTGACCACGCCGGGAAAGCGGCTGTCGTCGAGCTGCTCCGCAAAAAACCGTTTCGACTTCTCCCGCATTTGGTGTGCAGCGTCAGGCTGGGTGAAAAAGGAGCGCACAAGATTCCAGAATTCTTCAGCGGTACGAGCTACGGTCGTGCCTTCCTCCAGGATATGATAGGGGAAATCCGCTCTTCTCTCGAGTGCCGGCCACTCTGTAAGCAACTGAATGACCGGCTTTTCTGCTTTCATGGCGTGGATAAGGGCCGTGCCCCGGTAATTGACACCCACCACGAGATCAGCTCGCTCCAGTGCCGTGTGAAGATCGCTTTTCAAAGGGAGCAAGAGCCGCACTACTTCACTTCCCGCTGCTTCAATGATTTCCTTATCAGAGATATGGGGATGCGTCTTGATCCAAACTTCTGTCTTGTCAGCCAAATCTTCCGGCACACTTGCCACGATCCTCAGAGCTCTCACATGAGCTTTGGGACTGGTGTATGTGACCAGATTCACCCCTTCACCAGTTGCCTCGGTAAGAGCAAGAATGCGCCACCGGGGGGGGCTTTCCTGCTTCTGCAAAGGGGAAACCTGATACTCATTGGCTGGAAGCAGCCCTTTGCATACCACCGTCCGGGCCGGATGAACATTTCGCAGCTCAAAGCGCGATTGCTGTAGAGGCGAATTGCACAGGACCCAATCGTGGGGGAGAGGGGTACTGTCACGCTTGAATCCTGAATTCCCCCCATGGGGTATGCAGAAGGTGAGAGCTCCCGCTTCCTTGGCCGTTATGGTTGCGAGCGCGAATACCGCCTCATCCCGTGATGTCACGAGAACTCCGGCAGGGCGGATCCGGCTCCACAGATTCCTCCAATAGACCAGGGATTCCGTGAGAAGGTGCGGCCAGCGATAGACACAGTAATACCTGAAATGGAATCCAAGATGCTGCATCGGAAGTTGCCACACCGTTCCGTCGGCAGCCTCCAGGGCCAGTAGATAGCCTGCCAGGAATTTCCGACTCAAATCTCTGTTCGGCGACGGCAGCAGCCAGGAGGGAAGGGCCGAGAGCCACCGGTAGACCGGCCATTTGGGACCTTGCAGTACAGGCACTCCCCAATTGGAAATCATTGCAATTGCCGAATCCGAGGGAGCGCCCGCGATTACCGCCCCGACTCTGCCCGGGAAGGATCTGGAGAATTGATCGACAAGATGGGAGAAGCGGACTTCCTCTTCCGGCCCGATCACGAAAACGATACTGTTCGGAGGAATCGCTTTTTCCAATCTCCTTCGCTCGCTCTTACCGCGGGTAAAGAGGGCCTCGCTCACTCGAGAAAGACCGCCCCGTACCGAGGTGAAGGAGATGTCCGGAAGGATCTGATCCAGCCGGATATGCACAGACTTGGAACACGCCTCCTTTCCCCACAATGTGTTGCACGCGTCCGAACGCGGATGGCCTACGGATGCTCTCGGGAGGAGATTCCGGAAAAAGGAGAGGGAACAATTTCGTGATTGAAGAGACCGGGCCAACTCCAGTGCCAGAAGCGCATCCGTCCAGAACCACTTCATGGACGACTTGTCAACCTCGGGGAGACAAACCCCCTCCACGGTGAAGTGCTCTCTTGCCGGCTCGAACCACTTGTCGGAGCACAGTATCGAATTCTCTACCGCCCTGGCGATAACCTCCGGCTCCAACCAGTCTTCCAACGTGGTACACGGAAGGCCCGCTCGTACCGCATGAGCCATGGCGTGGGAATCCAGCGCGAGCAGCTCGCGTCCCCGCTTATGGGCCCACTGGAGGAACGCTCTTGCATTGCGACGGACAAGATCCGCTCCGAAAAAGGCCAGAACGTGGGTCATCAGCTCTCTGTCCGGACCCTTCGAAGTTTGTTGCGGACGGGGACCTCGCTCTGGTACACGCGTTTGAGTCCGTCACCCATAGCCTTTTCAATCAAACGAATATCTCGTACCAATTTGTGCAGACCATGCGGTTCCAGAGACGCGGCCTGATCGCTTCCCCACATAGTCCTGTCCAAGGTTATGTGCCGTTCGACCATACAGGCCCCAAGCGCTACAGCCGCGAGGCTGACCTGGAGTCCACGTTCATGACCGGAATAGCCGACCGGTACTCCAAATTCCTTTTCCAGTGTGGCCATTACTCGCAGATTGATCTCGTTTTCATTGGCTGGATATGAGCTGTGGCAGTGAAGAAGGATGAGACGCTCGCGGCCGAGAGCTCCCACCGCAGCTCGGATCTCGTCCATAGTGGACATCCCTGTTGACAGGATCAGCGTTTTCCCTGTCTCCCGGTATTGTCTCAGCAGTGCCAGGTCAGTAAGACAGGCCGAAGGGATCTTGTGACACGGCGGCGAGAACTGCTCCATAAATTCTAGCGAGTCCTCATCCCAACTCGATGCGAACCAGAGGAGTCCATGTTGGTCGCAGTATTCTTTGATTACCTTGTACGCGTCGCCGTCGAGCTCAACCCGGGACCGGTATTCCAGGTACGTCATGTGGCCCCAAGGGGTCTCCAGCGCGATTCCTTTTTGCTCGGGAGGCACGCATTTTTCCGGATTCCGCTTCTGGAACTTGACCGCATCGCATCCCGCAGCGCGTGCCACATCCATCAGGCGTTTTGCCACCGAGAGATCCCCAATGTGATTGATGCCGATTTCGGCCACGATAAAACAGGGAAAGCCCCGTCCTATCTCCCTGTCACCGATTCTTACTGAAGATGTCATTTCACTCATTTCATGCAGAGATGCGGGGTCAGGTTTTGTTTCTTGATCTTCCGGTCACCTTTTGAGAGAGGCTGCTCGGTCTAGACCTGGCCAGTGGCCTATTCACAGACGATCGTCATGATACATTGGTCAAGAAACAAGACCTGACCCCCATCGCGTCAAGATCAGGTCGCATAGCTCCCGGACCGCTCCCCTCCCTCCCGCGGCATTCAAGATGAGCCGAGCTGTTTTTCGGACTTCCAGATGAGCATCAGCAACGGCTATGGGAAGGCCCACCCTCTTCATGCATTCGATGTCGTTGATATCATTGCCGACGTATGCGACCTGTCGTAGCGGTATGCCTGAATCGCGGCAATAACTTTCGAGGAACGCTTCTTTGTCACCGATTCCCTGATAGCTTGGGATCCCGAGCTTTCGGCACCGGTCGGCCACCACTGAATTCGTTTCGCGCGAAAGCACAACTATCGGCAGGCCGGTCTCCCTCAGGAGAGCGATCCCCATCCCGTCCCCTCGACTGCACCACACAGCCTCTTTGCCACCCTCGATCACAAGCACTCGATCGTCGGTGAGAACGCCGTCAAAATCAAGTACAAGCAGTCTGAGATCTGAGAGCATCTCATGGGACGGCATCGGTACGCCACGGGAGCGGGCTATCCACTGTACCAACTCAAAATCGAAAGCATCGTCTATCTCAAAGGAAGTTGCCTCGTCCATCTCAAACAAAGCGATCTTGCCCCCAAGGCGGTTGCGGAACTGCCTGAGCACCCATGGCTTGAACACGTAGATCGAACCGTTCTCGACGAATTCGGGCGTCCGCTCCTGGCGTCTCGGACGATGGACGGGGTCGTAATTTACGGGCCTCGCGTTGCCATTCGCCCTGCTCCACAAAAACCTGTGCGACGGTGCGACCGACAGGAGAGAGTCTGCCTCTTCGCGCACGAGCGTGGCAACGGCCCGATCGATGTCCCCTTGGTAGCGAACAGGGGATGTACATTGCAGGAAAACCACGAGATCGGGCTCGTATCCGTCTCTGTCCCGGAGGGAATCGAGACTGTGCAGGAGAGCAGATTCAGACGAAGCAGCGTCATCGCTGATATCTGGCGGCCGCACAATGATTTCGGCTCCGAAGCGCTCTGCGGCTGCCGCTATTTCCTCATCGTCAGTTGACACGACGATTCTGGAAATGCTGACGGATTGGGCTGCCTGCCAGACGGTTACAGACACGAGCGGGACTCCACAGAACAGTCGAAGGTTCTTTCGAGGGAGCCCCTTTGATCCGCCCCTGGCAGGAATTATGGCGAGTATACCAGGCAAGAACAGCTCCGCTCAGTGAGTCTGTCTCATCTCACTGAAATCATTTCGGTACTATCATCGTGTTGTGGCACGAGAGGCCAATTGCAGCCCGGCATGCGCCGTGGGGACAAGGGTGGGGTATCGAACCGCCCCCCACAACTCTTGCCCCGTAGCTGTCACCATCTGACGCCCCAGTGCTCGATAACGGGCACTTGAGAACCGAAAAATGGCTGCTTCATGTATTGCGCCAGCCTCTCGCGCACCAATCGCGGCCGCCGCTCCACTGTCGAAATGTCGCAATGACAGCCCAATCTTTTGCGGGCATTATATGACACAGCCCGAAAGGAGTCAATTTAGATGCAGTCTTTGCGCGTGGTTCAGCCACAGACTTTTCGGTTGAAGATTCTGTCTGGGGATGGAACGGGGTAGGGGAGGGAAACGAGGGAATGACGAACAGTTTGAGGGTGAACGGACCGCCTCAGCACATTGTTTCCTAAATATGGTCAAGTACTTGAGCTAGCAGCCTGTCATTTAACCTCAGATCGGAGCAGAATCGTGCTCCCAACGTTGTCCCGACCTGACCGGCTTAATTAGGTCAGTCTCCTATGAGTGCAAGATACTAAGTGGTCGACGGCACAAATACGGTACCGTATCCGCACCGCGGTGTACGTGGTGAACGCTTCGTTGGCACTGTAGGGGCGGGCCTCGTGCCCGCCCTGGGCACCCACAAGGAACCTGTCTCAAAACTCGGGACACACCAAACATCGTAGCACGATTTGGCGTCGATGCGTGGAAAGGCACCCTCACCCCAACCCTCTCCCAGAGGGAGAGTGAGCCTAAATAATCCCCTCTCCCCCGCTTCGGGGGAGAGGGTCAGGGTGAGGGGGTGTGCCACGATTATCACGGACTGCAGGCTTTTGAGACACTTTCCAAGGGGTGCCCCTACGTCGTGGCAGATTACGTGACCGTATTT
>JBFMDN010000086.1:0-21735 GCA_040753915.1 Thermodesulfobacteriota bacterium
TTCGTTACCTCGAAATCCTCGACCTCACACCAGAAATCTTTCGCAACCCGTTTGGTGGCCGGTACCATCCAAAAAAACGAGAATGAAAAATCATACAAACTTGCACCAGGAGGTGCGGAATGTGAGGTGAGACATTCCGCGTAGAATGGGAAGACCCAGATCAGGAGGCACGATGAAGAAGGATGTTGTGCTTGCGAGGCTGAGAAAGTTGTTGCGCTCGGTCTTGAGGCAACCTGTTCCCATGACCATCCTCACAGACCCGGATAGGAAAACCTACACGCCCGAAGAGGTTTGCAAAGTAGTACTGGACACGTATCTGATGGCTCTGTTGGACGTGCAGGACTACATAGAAGGGGAGACGTTGAGCTTGGAAGAGCTGCTGAGTACCGACGGAAAGGCAGTGGTTGTGGATACGAGTCAGAGGGTTTTCGTCTTCTCGGTTCCGAAGCAAGATATTGTATTTCAGGACGGTGAATCAACACAGTAACTGGCCGCGGCAAGGGATGTGGGTCTTAAATCCAATCGGACCGAGCCCCACTTCTCAGATCCAGATCTAGTCAATCTAATGGAGGCATGAGAAAGGGTTTGCATGGCCAACTGGTGCAAATCTGGCACAATGGTTGTCCTCAGGAAGCCGAACCGCCATCTGAAGGCAGTGTGCGCGTTTTGAACATAAGTGGTAATTTGGAGCCGGGGATGGGAGTCGAACCCACGACCTGATGATTACGAATCATCTGCTCTGGCCTCTGAGCTACCCCGGCACAACGGAGAGTCTATCAGGAGCGATAGCAATCTATACAAGAAGGCTCGGGAGCTGTCAACATCTTGTGAGCAGCAACAGGTGCGATGCAACAGCCCCGTACGATGCGACAGGCTGGTTTAGCGGCAAATTCAACGCCGTCTCTTTTCCCCCGTCGCTGACGAAGCGGAAAGAGACCGGCGGGGGTTAGGCCGGAGATCCCCGCTCGCATGGCGTTCCAGCCTAAGCCTCAAGCAAGCAAGAAAGCAAACAGCGGAATCCGAAGCCCCATCGCTCTCCCGTGATCTTACAATCGGACGAGGGAACATGAGGCTTCGTGAAAATGCCATGCGTACACCTCTCGGGGAGGAGCAGCGTTAGTTCCCCGGCTACTGCCTGCCCCACTGAAACTTCTTGCCAGCGGGTTCGGTCTTCGCTTCTTCCTTTGGCGCGGGCAGAGTGGTGACCTGAGGCTGAATAGCGGTCGGAGCCTGCGATGACGAGCCGGGTTCAGACCGGACTATGGAAGGCTGAGCAGCTTGTCCCCACGAAAAGCTGCGCTTGGATTCCGGCTTTTCTTCTTTGCCCCACGATATTCCTTTCTGATCAGGGGGAGGAGGCGCAGGAGCTGCTTCTTGGCGACGCACGTTCTGGCGCGCCGCACGCGTGGGGCGCTGTATGGTGGCCCGATTTGGAGTAGTGCTCCCCTCTCTGACAACAGGCTGAACAGGACGCTGCTGCGGGGCCGGGGTTATCTGAGTGGTCGGGGCATCCTGGGGATCTTGCTCTTCAACGAGATAATCCCTGCCGTCCCAGTAAATGTCGCTCGACTCAAGGTCTTCGGAGGAAAGCACGCCCGTGCTCTCCGCTGGTTGTGGTTGTGCCGCTGCCGTGGCGGTTCGCTGTGCCGCTGCGGGCCTAGCTGCAGGCCGAGCCACGGGAGTTGCAGTCTGTCCGTAGGACGGATACTGCCCCGGACTCGCGTAGTATCCGGTTTGGCCTCCAGGACTCTCGTAACCATAGGCCTGCCCATAGCCCGGTTGAGCGTATCCATATTGCTGTCCGTATCCCTGCTGTCCGTACGCTCCATAGCCTTGCGTATCATATCCCTGCTGCCCGTACGCTTGCGGGTATCCCTGTTGCCCGTAACCCGGTTGAGCGTACCCGTATTGCTGTCCGTATCCCTGCTGTCCGTACGCTCCATAGCCTTGCTGCCCGTACGCCGCTCCGTACTCCTGGCCCGCTCCAGGGTATCCATAGCCGTAGTAACTTTGGCTGAATGCCGTTCCTGCCGCGGCCAGAATCAGAAGTGCCGCTCCACACGCGAAGACCAAACCTTTCATCCTTTGCTCCTTTGTTCCCTCAAATCGAGGCATGCTCAAGCGCCGGGAAACATGGACAATAGTTGCCTGACATCAGGCACAAGAATTTTGCTTGAAATTTTAATCAATTCACCCAAAAGAATCAAGCATTTTTTCAAATCCCGCCAAAACGTTGACTTGCAGAGGCTGCCGGTTTAGGCTGGGGGCTATGAGATCTGCCCATCTCTCAGACCTCCATTTCGGGAGCCACGTTTGCCGGGAAAGACTTCAATCCCTGGCAGAAGACATCTTGGACCACCGTCCTGACCTCCTCGTCGTGACCGGCGATGTCACCGACCGCGGGCGAATTTCACAGTTTCGGTGGGCTCGAGATTTCCTCATGTCGCTCAGTATACCATTCATCTGCGTTCCCGGAAACCGGGAAATCTGTTTCAGCGCTGTCTGGGAATGGATGGTGCCTTCCCTTGCCATGAACCGCTTCAGGCGCTTCTTCGGGGCCCCGGACAAGATCCTTTACCATCACGAGGAATCCAATACCGTTTTCTTTGGCCTCAATTCGATTCACTCGTTTCCGTCGTGGCCCGGCAGGATAAGCCGGGAAACGAGGTTGTGGCTCAGAGAACAGGCAGCATTGTACCCGGCGTCCACAAAGGTTGTGTTCCTCCATCACCCGGTCATACCTGTCATACGAGCTTCCTCCTTCTGGGCACACGCGCTGTCTGAGGCAGGGGAGCTTCTCAACATCTGTTCTCAGTTAGACATCAGGCTCATTCTCCAGGGGCACAAGCACCGTTCTTCTGTCGTCGAAGTCCGCATCCCGGAGCGCGATGCCAAAGTTGTGGTCTCCTGTTGCGGGGCGCCTCTGATGTCCCGGTGGGACTCAGCGTACCATTTGATCGACATATCAGCCGTGTCAATAGTGGTCCGCAAGAGGGAGTTCGGGGGTGGGAGGTTCAGGGACGCGGGAATGTATCAGTTTTCTTTCGACGGCTTCTCTCGTAGATGACAAATCTCCTCTCCCATCCGAAGCAGGAGATGACGAGCTCGTCTCGCGTCTTTCGAAGGCGCGTGGATGGTTCGTGAAGCCCTGTGGTTGCTGTCGACTCCATGACGCGGCCTCCGCCTCGGGCAAGGATCTCACCTCGTCGCTCCGCGACCAGAGAACAAAGGAGCCCTCACCACGAGGCCGGAGAACAATGGGTTTCTGACTAATCCTGATCGCGAGAGACCGCCTGATGAGGGGCTTTCCAGACACCTACGCCCTGGGCAGTGACCTGATTTCCCCAAAGGTCTTTGACAAGTCCGACCACGTTCGATGGCATCGGGACGTAATGAAGACTCTCTGCGGCTGTGTTTCCATTCTTATAGGCCCAGTCGAAGAACGTCAGCATAGCGATGGCCTTCTCCGCGTCAGGCTGGTCTTTCTGAATGAGAATGTACGAGACCCCAACAATTGGCCACGTCTTGTCACCAGCCTGGTTGGTAAGGTCCATGACGAACCCGGGCGCATTTTTCCAGTCGGCCTTTTGTGCTGCAGCCTGGAAACTTTGAGTGCTGGGCTTCACGAATGCTCCCTCACGATTTTGCAACTGAACGGTTGCAAGGTTGTCCTTGACTGCGTACGCGTATTCCACATACCCGATGGATCCTTCGACGCGTTTAACCAGGCCTGCTACTCCCGGGTTGCCCTTTCCGCCTACACCGGTCGGCCATCGTATTTCTTTGCTCGCGCCGAGATTCTCTTTCCACTCTTTCGAGACCTTCGAAAGGTATGTGGTGAAAATATACGTTGTGCCCGAGCCGTCCGCGCGGTGGACTACGACAATCTCTTCATCTGGAAGCGAGAGGTCGGAATTGATGGCTCTGATCCTTCGATCGTTCCACATCCGGATCTTGCCCAGGTAGATATCCGCGAGTACTTCCGGTGTGAGCTTGAGGCGATTCTTCTGAATTCCCTTGATGTGCACCACCGGCACCACACCGCCCATGATTATGGGGAACTGAACCAGCCCCATCTGTTCAAGATCCCCCTGGTCCAGGGGATTGTCCGATGCGCCGAAGTCAACGGTCTTTGCCTTGATGTGCGCGATTCCACCTCCCGACCCTATTCCCCGATAGGTCACCGTAGCCCTTCTCGTCTTGTTGTATGCTTCGATCCAGTTGTTGAAAACGGGCATCGGAAACGTTGCTCCTGCTCCGCTGATGTTCACTTGACCCGCATGACATGGTCCCGCCATTGCCTGAAACAGACAGAGTGCCGCCGTTAGGGCGAGCGCGAATATCGCGAAGAGCCCAACGCTTCCCAGGCCCGCAGTTCTGTCTCTGTGCTCATGAAGCAACCCGTTCATGGCCCCTCCTCTTGAGAAATCTCTCTCGAAATGCAGACACCCATATTAGAAACGCTCCAGTTTCAAATTCCGTTACCCAAGTGTTAGAAATTGTGGCACAACCCTCCCGATCGCGATAGGAGGCGGCCGGTATGGCAGAATACGGTAGCGTCTTCGGGAAACAGATCCCCTTAGGGAAGTGCAGGTTAAGAACCTGTCTCAAACCGGCCTTCGCTTGAATTCGGTCCTCGCCGCCACTGCAAACGCGTGTTGCCGCACTCGCACCAACTGTCGTGCCGATAACACCTGACGGTACTTGTGAAATCCTCTACTAGTGGTCGACGGCACAAATACGGTACTGTATCCGCACCGCGGTGTACGTGGTGAGCGCTTCGTTGACACTGTAGGGGCGGGCCTCGTGCCCGCCCTGGGCACCCACGAGGGGTGCCCCTACGTCGTGGCAGATTACGTGACCGTATTCAGGAAATGGACCACTTAGCCCGTGAGGGATACCCAATATGTCATCGAGCCTCCGAAAAGGAGTGCTTGAGGATCATCCCTGAAATGGGTCCTTCAACCGTGCACGGTCCCCCAGGCCCCCGGGTTGGAAGATGCACACCTCACACAATTTCGACCTGCTCTCTTTGCCTGGTACAGGGCAGCGTCCGCGGCGCGTACGAGGTTCCCCAAATCGTAATCGCCGGTCCAGTCTGTTGAAGCCACACCGAAGCTGGTTGTACAATGGAATGCCATAGCGGCTTCACGAGACGGGTCCGACATGGTCGCCGAGCGCAGTCGCTCCGCAAGCGCCTCAGTCTCCTTCAGGTCACAGCCGGGCAAGACGATGAGGAATTCGTCTCCACCATATCGCCCCACGCTGTCATAGGAGCGAAGCACTGTTTTGATCCGCGCGGCCAGTTCCTTGAGCAGCTCATCCCCCTTCTGGTGTCCCTGCGAGTCATTGATTTGCTTGAAATTGTCCACATCCACCATGATGACGCCCAACGACGTCCGCTCCCTGCAACAGCGGTCGAGCTCCTGTTTCAGTCGGGCAAGGATGGCTGCGTGGTTCCACAGTCTTGTGAGAGAATCCTCCGATGCTCGCATCTCCAAGGCCTTGATCGACTTCATCAGATCTTCCTGGAGCTGGATGATGCGGGTTGCGGTCCGTATGCGAACTTGGAGCTCCAGTGGATCGAAGGGCTTTGTGATGTAGTCGTCCGCGCCCGAATCTAGGCCCTTCAGAACATCTTCCCTGCGTGTCTTGGCAGTGAGGAGGAATACATACACGTACGGCCTGTCAACAAGCTTACGCAACTCTTGACAGAGCTCTACCCCTTCCATTCCAGGCATTTCCCAATCCAGGATCGCCAATTGAGGACAGTCCTGCCGGGACAGAATCTTCCAGGCCTCTGTACCATTAGAGCAAGGGACTACCTGATGTCCCCATTTCGTCAAGTTCACTTCCAGCAAGCGCCGAAAGAACTGATTGTCATCCGCGACCAGAACCTTCATCGCCACCTCATTATCGGTCCATCACGCGACGATCGCGACGTTTTATCGTAGTTGTCAGCCCGACCCCGACTGTAAACTCTTCTTCTGCTGCTTCGACAATTCCTCTTTCAGTTTGCGTAGCTCCCGGTCCATGCTATGGAGCAGTTGATCCGCCCCTTCCAGGCAACCGTTTCTGCCCATGTTTTCCAGTTCAAGGGCTACGGAGCAAGCAGCGGATGCAGACACTGTTCCGAGCATACCCTTGAGCGTATGGGCAGACGACTGCAGAGTTTCTCCATTGCCTTCCGAAACGGCGCGCCGGATCTGACGCCACAACTCGTCGCAATCAACAAGAAAGATCCGGAGCATCTCCGCAAGGAGGGATTTGTCCCCGCCCACTGCTTCCAGAAGCGGCGTCAGATCCATCGTGCCGTCGGTCTTGACTTCAGCGGGCTTCTCCTCGGCTTCGTACGGTCGCTCCCTGGCAACATTTTCCAACGTCCGAGCGAGCTCCAAGCTCCTGATCGGTTTAGAGATGTAATCATCCATGCCTGCAGCGAGGCACCTGTCCCTATCCCCGAGGAGCGCGTGCGCGGTCATGGCCACGATAGGCGTATGTTTTCTCAGTCCCTTTTCATACTCTCTTATGGCTTGCGTTGCTTCGAAACCGTCCATGACAGGCATTTGCACGTCCATGAGGACAAGATCGAAAGCTTCTCTTTTCACCGCTTCGACTGCTTCCTGTCCGTTCGCCGTTATAGCCACCGTGTGTCCCATGTTTTCCAGCATGCCTACCGCAACTTTCTGATTGAAGGCATTGTCCTCGGCCAGGAGAATTTTGAGGCGCTTCTTCGAAGGGAGAAGGGTCTGGAGGTACCGTTCCTTCGTCCGGTCTCCCCCCTGTTGCTCGTCGCGCATGATGTTCACGATAGCGTTGAATAGGCTGGACTGATGGATAGGCTTCAGCAGAAAGGCCCCTATCCCCACCTCTCTGCAACGCTCTGAGGAGAATTCCGGATTCGCTGAAGTCAGCATGAGAAGTCGGATCTTTGAAAGCTCGGGAGTATGTCGTATTTTGTCGGCCAATTCGAAGCCATCCATCCCTGGCATCATGCAGTCTATCAGTGCCAGAGCGTAGGGCTGGCCATTCTTGACTGCTTCGTGCATGGCGCCAATAGCGGCCCATCCTCCATCCACCGCAGTCGGCTTCATCCTCCAACGCGTTAGTAATTCCTGAAGAATGCGGCGGTTCGTCGCGTTGTCGTCAACAATGAGGACATTGAGATCCTGAAGCAGCTCTGATGTAAGCAAATCTTCCTGTTCCGATCCTGCGGGCACGATCTCGAGGGAAGCGGTGAAATGGAACGTGCTCCCCACTCCCGGCTCGCTCTCTACCCACATCCTTCCTCCCATGAGCTCCACAAGCTGTGAGGCGATGGCAAGACCCAGACCGGTCCCGCCGAAATTGCGTGACGTGGAGCCGTCTGCCTGTTCAAACGCCCTGAATATGGTTTGCTGCTTGTGCTTCGGTATTCCTATCCCCGTGTCGGACACGGCGAAATGGAGGAGTACGTGGCTCGCGTCCCTCGACTCAACCTCCACGTTGACAGACACCTCGCCGTGATGCGTGAACTTGATAGCATTTCCTATCAGGTTCAGGAGGATCTGTCTCAGGCGCTCCCGGTCACCAATCAGACGGGCAGGCACGTCGGGAGACACGCTGCACGTAAGCTCCAACCCTTTGGAATGGGCCTGGCTCGCCAGAGAATGCACCGAGCCAAACACGCTGTCGAGCAGGTTCATGTCCGTGGGGGCCAGTTCCAGCTTTCCCGCCTCGATCTTCGAGAAATCAAGGATGTCATTGATAAGAGCAAGCAGAGAGTTTGCCGAAACCTCTACCGCCTGGAGATATTCCTTTTGTACTTGGGTGAGAGGCGTGTTTAGACAAAGCTCGGTCATCCCGATAATTGCATTCATGGGAGTTCGAATCTCGTGACTCATGTTGGCCAGAAACTGGCTCTTGCTCCTATCCGCCTGCTCGGCTCGCTCCCTGGCCCGGACCAAATCTGAGACGTCGACCACATTAAGGATGACCCCCATATATTCTCGCTCGTGGAAGATGGGCTGAACTCGTACAGAGACGTGGGTGCCTCTGAAATCGCGGTTGAGCACCACCGGCGCCTGGAATTGGCCAGCCTTGTAGTTCCTGATAAGCTTGTCGAGCTCATCCACAAGGATCCCGTTAAGACCGCAATTCCAGAGAGTCAGACCACTGAGCCGATCCCTGTCCATCTCCGTCTTTTCCAGGAACCACGAGTTCATCTCGGTGACGACGTCGTCCCGGCCCGCAAACAGAACCCCTTCTTCCATCCCTTCTATCAGAGACCTGAGCTTCCGCGCCTCAGCGGATGCGACTTCGTGAGCCCAGTTCAGCTCAATTTCGGCTTTTCTTCGCTCGGTAAAGTCTTCGACCAATCCTTGAACTCCCGCGATATTGCCATCCGCATCCCGGAATGGGGTCAGATGGAGACGGACGTAGACATACTGCCCGGGCCGAGATATGTACGGGTGTTCTGTGATGCTCGACTGTCCTGATTTTAGACACTGTCGGACCGCCCCTGAGACGCCGCCTCGCTGAAAGATGGGAGAGCTCAATACGTTCATGGCAAGGAGAGATTCATGTGAGTCGGGCTGAAGAATAGCTCCCAATTCCGGATTCACGTCAGTAATAGTGCCATCAAGGTCGCAGAGAAAGATTCCCAGCGGTGCATTCTCGACCAGATATCGGAATTTCTCCTCGCTCGCGCGCAAGGCATCCTCCGCGCGCTTTCGCTCCTTCAACTGACGAGTGATGACTAATACCACGCCAAGCCATATGAAAAGGAGCGTCGCCACCAAAATGCACCCCAAGACCCCAACCTGGGTCATGCGCTTCTGCAAGAAGGACAGATTCTGCTCGATACGTCCTTGTATTCCGGCTGCCAGATTCTTAATTCCGTCGGAGTAAAGGAGACGTTGCTGTTCGTACTCGGCCCCGAAAAGCAGACTTTGAGCATCCTTCAAACGCCCCTGGTCAACCATGGCAAGCGCGAGTCCTTCCATCTCGATCAGCTTTGAGTATGCCCCCTTTGTGGCAGCAGCATAATTGCGTTCATAGGAGTCGCGTGCCATAAGGGCCGCCTGTGTTACGGCCGAATCCAGCTCGGGCTCCACCTCTCTGTACTTGGCTTGCCAGATTGACTCACCTGTTACGGCTGCCATGCGGGCACATGTGGAGAGAACCTCGTTCTTGTGGACGATGTCGCCGACGAGCTGCTGCAACTTGAATTCGCGTGTAGCGATTTCAGAATGCGACTGATACATGTTCCAAACAATCATGGCAAGCACGGGGAGAAGGAGTAGGCTGAACAGCCACGTAACGGTCAGCATCTTGATAGGATTGAGTCTGTTGTCGCGAGGGAACGGATTAATGCTGCTCTTCACGATCTCCATCCTGTTCTTCAGATAGCGTGGTGGCGCAGAAATGCGTCTTGGCCCCCACGAGGTCCTCATGAGACCTGCGGCCAAGCGAGCATACTCGCCCGCAGTAAGCGTTGTGTTAGCTCCTCATAAGAAAAACGTCGGTAGTGGCGGAGGCTCTCAATCAGTTGTGAGACAGGGAGGGGGAGAGGAATGCCCATAAACTGTCTCACGAGCGTTTCGGGTGGTGATATGTCGGCAATACCAGTTGACTGGGGCCTGTTGCAGAATTGTGATATGATCGGCAAAAGTTGTTCGGACAAACCTTGCTGGTCACGCGCGCGGCGCCCTCACTTGCTACCCGGGACCAGGGAATGAATGCCTCGGAGAGCAATTTTTCTCACACAACACAAAATATGGTGCTATAATTGACGCGAGCTTACGACAGCTCGACGCGTCGTTAGTGGGCGGAGTCCGGAGTTACCTGCGCTTCCTTGGACCGAACCCCGGGGGGGAGCGGTCTGAAATGGCAAACGAGAGTCATGAATCACTCCCTTCCAGCTTTTGAATCTCACGATCGCAAAGCCAGAATTCTTGTGGTGGACGACGACCCCCTCGTGAGAGGCGTGGTGGTCGAGTCATTGGAGATCATGGGGCACGAAGCAGACGTGTGCGGTGACGCAGCCGAAGCCCTCGATCGAAACGAAAAGTTCCCGTACGACCTGATTGTGACCGATATGAAGCTCCCCGGCATGGACGGGCTCGCGTTGATCAAGAGCTTGAAAAGCAAGCAGAGCGAGACCGACGTCGTTGTCATCACGGGATATGGCACGATTGAAAACGCTGTTGAGTGCATGAAGGCTGGCGCTATCGAGTACCTCATCAAGCCTTTCACAGTCGATCAAATCCAGGTTGCTGTTCGAAAAGCCCTGGAGCACCGAGAGCTAAGGCGCAAGGCGTACGAGCGCGAATTTTATATGGAATTGTCCTATGTTGACTCACTTACCGGGGTAAACAATCGGCGGTACTTTGACGAGGCCTTGAGTGGCGAGATAGAGAATGCGCGCATCCAGGGGACGTCTTTAATCCTGCTCATGATAGATATTGACAATTTCAAGATCTTTAATGACATGAATGGGCACCAAAAGGGTGACGCTGCTCTGGCGCGCGTAGGACGACTTCTCAAGTCCGTCTGTCGAAGCTACGACATCGTGACGAGGTATGGGGGAGAAGAGTTTGCCATGGTACTCCCGCGTGCCGATACTTCCAAGGCCCTGGAGCTTGCGAACCGCATCCTCCGCGAGGTCAGGGAGACGTCATTTGAAGGAGAAGAGGTCCTGCCGGATGGGACCCTGACCGTGTCTGTCGGAGTAGCCACCTTTCCCAATGACGCCACGACCGCTGAAGGACTTATTCAATGTGCTGACAGGGCCTTGTACGAGGCTAAGAAGGCCGGCAGGGACGTCGCGTGCCTGGCACGTGATAGTTTGCGGGCAGTCCAGTAGAATCTGTCTCAGAGCTCGTATTGCATGTGGATGTGACTGACGATTCTTCAACGGCCTACGAATCACCCCCGCACCCGGTCCCTTGATTCAGGCCTATACCCATACGGGCATCAGTCTCAACGACCTGGCTTCCAAGTTCACAATCATGAACTCGGTGGTCCCGATTCGCGAGCGTATCGTGGTTACTCCGACGGCTCACGCCCTGGTCTTTGTTCTTTTGATTTCAACCCTCACCTCGGTACACCATCCTTCTCGCACTGAAATTCTTGACACGAGTCTCACCGCAGACTAGGATCAGAAAAGCGAGCTCGTGCACGCAGCCGTCCTTCCCCGTCGCCTCATGATCTACTCGAGCAACAGCGCTGACAGTGCAGCGTTTAAGGGACCTACCCCCCAGTTGGGGGAATATCTTCATCCGGCTCGACCGGAGTTGACGAAAGGTGAAGCAGCCGTGAAAGAGCTAATGTCTGGAAACGAAGCCATTGCCCGAGGCGCCGACGAGTACGGCGTTCGGTTGGCCTCGGCCTATCCGGGAACTCCGAGCACAGAGATCCTGGAAAACATCGGGGCAAAGTACCCTCGAATCAAAGCGGGCTGGGCGCCGAACGAGAAAGTGGCGCTGGAAGTTGCAGCGGGAGCCTGTTACGGGGGCGCCAGGTCTATGGCCATTATGAAACATGTGGGACTCAACGTTGCCGCCGATCCTTTCATGACGCTCTCCTACACCGGAGTCAATGGCGGCCTTGTGATCGTTGTCTGTGACGACCCGGAAATGCACTCCTCCCAGAACGAGCAGGATACGAGAAACTACGCGAAGTTCGGGAAAGTTCCGTGCGTCGAGCCGTCAGACAGCCAAGAAGCGAAAGACTTGCTGGGGGAGGCGCTCCAAATCAGTGAGCAGTTCGACACTCCGGTGATCCTGAGGAGCTCCACCAGAATCTCCCACTCCATGTCCTTGGTGGAGACTAAGGAGCGCGTTGAGGGCCCGCGAGAGCTTGGCCTGAAGAAAGATCCGTTGAAGAACGTCATGCTTCCGGCCATGGCGCGGAGGAGACACCCCGTCGTGGAACAGAGACTAAAGGATCTGGCGGCCTTTGCCGAGACATTCCGCTACAACCAGATCATGATGGGCGACGAGGCGCTTGGAATCATCGCTGCTGGCGTGGCCTACCAGTATGCACGAGAAGCTATGCCTCACGCGTCGTTCCTGAAGCTCGGCATGGTGTGGCCCCTGCCGGAGAAGCTCATTCGAGACTTTGCTTCTCGCGTAAAGCGGCTGGTGGTCATCGAAGACCTCGATCCCTTTATCGAAGAAGCCGTCAAGCTTATGGGAATCCCCGTTGAAGGGAAGGAACTGACAGGGCTTTGCGGAGAGCTTTCCCCCGAGAAGGTGGAAATCGCGCTCACCGGGAAATCGTCCTCAGTCAGCATAGGCGGAATTGACATCGAGCTTCCCATGCGACCGCCGAACATGTGTCCGGGGTGTCCGCACAGGGCGACTTTCACGGCTCTCAAGAAGACCAAGGTCTATGTTGCCGGGGACATAGGCTGTTACACCCTTGGCGCGCTCCCCCCTATAAGCACGCTCGACACCTGCCTCTGCATGGGCTCGGGCATAGGCATCGCTGCAGGCCTGGATAGGGTGCTCGGCGACCTTGCCAAAGGAAAGGCGGTCGCGGTAATTGGAGACTCCACATTCTTCCATTCCGGAATGACTCCATTGCTGGATCTCGCGTACAATGGCGGCTCGACAACCGTTATAATCTTGGACAACAGAACCACCGCAATGACCGGGGCTCAACAGCACCCTGGGACTGGATATACCCTTCGCGAAGAACCCACCATCACTGCAGACATCGAAAAGTTGGCTGAGTCGTTCGGCTTCAAGAGGATTCATACTGTCAATCCCTATCACGTAAAGGAGCTGGAACAGGTCATCCGTGAGGAGCTGGAAGCAGACGAGCCATCCGTCATTATCTCCCGTGCTCCCTGCGCTCTGCTCAAGACAGGTCGAATTCTCCCGGATACGCCATTGCGAATAGATCGGGACGTGTGCAAGGGGTGCAAAGCCTGCATCAACACGGGATGCCCCGCGCTGGAATTCGTCAAGATCGAGAAGCCTGCAGAGGGAGAAAAACGCAAGGGCTATTCAACCATTAACGAGGCGCTGTGTGTTGGGTGTCGTACATGTTTCGAGGTTTGCAAATTCGAGGCCATCAAGGAGGCGCAATGAGCGGGGATCGTGTATACAATGTCTTGATAGTCGGGGTGGGTGGCCAGGGAATCATCCTGGCCAGCGACGTGCTTGGAAAGGTTGCCGCCCGCCACGGATACGACGTGAAGAAGAACGAAATCCACGGGATGGCCCAACGGGGCGGCTCTGTTTCCAGTCACGTCCGGTTCGGCAAGACAGTCAGCTCTCCAATCATCAAAATGGGTGAAGCAGACGTGCTCATGTCCTTCGAGCAGATCGAAACCTTGCGATACTTTCCCTATCTCTCCCGGAACGGCAAGGTTATCGTCAATGATCACAAGATACTGCCTCCCGCTGTCTTCACCGGGCAGCAAGAATACCCTCCGGACGTTTTAAGCAAGATCAAGGAAAAAGTCCCGGACGCGGTTGTTCTCAACGCGGCAGACGTGGCCGCCAAAGTGGGCAACCCGCGTGTGGTCAATGTGATCTTCCTCGGCGTGCTCTCCACATTCCTGGACATCCCCTCCTCGGTCTACGAAGAGGTTCTCAAGGAATCGCTCAAACCTAAACTCTTGGAGGTAAACCTGAAAGCCTTCCACGAAGGAAGGGCTATCGCAGCCGCGTAATCGTGTCCTGATTCCAGCTATTCGACACGAACCTCCATCCTCTCGAGAGAGAAGATGGAGGTTTTTTGCTCCTGTTCAGGCAAGCTCGGCGCGTGTATCTTTCCAAAGCCTATTGCAGGCAGGGGTCTTGATCTGCCCGAATGACCGGCCGCCCCGCTGAAGTCACTGAATAAATCCCATAACCCGCGGGAGCCAAAGCACCACGCTCGGCATATAGGTCATCACCATGAGTACGCCGATCTGGATCGCGACAAAGGGAAGAACGGCTTTGGATACGTAAATCAAGTCCTTATCCGCGATAGCCCCGGTAATATAAAGGCTGACTCCCATTGGTGGCGTACAGTAACCGATCGCGAGATTGACCGTTAGAATCAGACCGAAATGGATGGGGTCCACGTTAAACGCGGCGAGCATGGGCAAGAACACTGGACCGAGAATCATGGTGGCAGAAATGATGTCCATGAACATTCCCACGACCAGGAGCAGGAGGTTCATAACCAGCAAGAAGGTCCACGGCGATTGAATCGCGGTCAAAACTGCCTCTGTTATCTTCCCGGGAATGTTCTCGAGAGTGAGCAACCGGCCAAAGCAGGTAGCTCCCGCGACAATGATCAGCAGCGTCGCCGAAGTGACAGCCGACGAGACTGTCACCTTTTTCACCTGGCTCAGCTTCATTGAACGGTGAATGAACAGCTCCACGATAAATGCATACACGCAGGCTACCACAGCGGCTTCATTGGCGGTGAAGGCCCCCGAGAAAATACCGCCGAAGATGATGACCGGCAACATCAAGGACCAGAACCCTTCTTTGAGGATGGCGAGCAACTCTCGGCTGCTGGGTATCGGTGTGCGGATGATCTGTTGATCATTGCGAAAATAGAAGTAGGTGTACACGCACGTAACCAGCATGATCAGAATACCGGGGACAAAGCCGGTCAGGAACAGCCCTTCCAACGACACATTGCTGATCATTGAATAGAGAATCATCCCGATGCTCGGCGGAATGATTACTCCCAAATTCGGCGAGGTAGTCATCACTCCCAGGGTGTACTTTCTCGGATAGCCGTTCTCGAGGAGCGCGGGGATCATGAAGCCGCCAAGGGCCACCACCGTGGCAACAGTGGACCCTGAGATGGCCCCGAAAAGACCGCACGCGAGCACACCGGCCATGCCAAGCCCTCCTGGCAACCAGCTCACCAAGGCGTTGGCCACCTTGATGAGCTTTTCTACGATGGACCCGGCAGTCATGATGTTGCCGCAGAGGATAAAAAACAGGACCACCACCAGCGCGAAATTGTCCAGGCTCCGAAAGAGAGTCTGGGCAAGCAACAGGAGTGGAAGGTCGGTGAAGAAAACGAAACCGAGGACGGCTGTGAAGAATAGGCACATGAACACGGGTACGTAAGCGGCCA
This sequence comes from Thermodesulfobacteriota bacterium, assembly GCA_040753915.1. GTDB lineage: Bacteria > Desulfobacterota > Desulfomonilia > Desulfomonilales > Desulfomonilaceae > JBFMDN01. The sequence goes on from JBFMDN010000086.1 coordinate 15,079, forward strand.
TGCAGCCTAACAGAATCAAAAGGATAATTCCGTGGCTCGACTCCATGGGGGTGTCTCTCCTAATCGTGCATCGGGGGCAAGGCTTTCGCCGAGATGGGGAGCATGGGATCCCTTCGGCCTGGTCGTCATTTCTCTACTGGCCGCGCGTTGCGGTTCTGCTGAAAATCCTGGTACATCACCTGGATAGTCCGGATGAACATCGTGGCACCCATAAGCGGGAGGATCGCGTACAGATAGACGAGGGGAATCTCCATGATGATGGTCTTCTGGTTGGTCATGACCTGCATCGCTGCCATTTTCCACCCATAGTAGAACATCATCGACGCAAAGATCAGGGTCACCACGTTGCTGAAGTAACTCAGAGGAATTTTCAGAGAAGGGACCAGTTGCACCAACGCGTCAATCTTGATCGTGGAGCGATTCCTCACCGCCACCGTGCAGCCGATAAATGTGGTGTAAATGATTACTTCCCGCACCAGCTCTTCCGACCAGGCCAAGGTGTAGTGGAAGCCATACCGCAGCACCACATTGAAGAACAGCGCAACCAGAGCCACCATCACGCTGATAAAAAGAGTCCAGTCCTCGAAAAAGGTGAGAATTTTGTCGATTACGTTGAGGATCTTTGCGAACATAGGTCCCTTCCTTCGGATCGTTGGCAAATAGCGGTCCGGCTATTGCCTTCCGGAACAGAAACGTACCCCGTCCCTCAGCACACAGACGCGTGAGCCATGCACTTGCTCATCCCGCTCTACTGCCGCTCGCAGAGAATAACGGCAGACCCTGAATCGATGACAGTGAGCCTTCGGTTGGCGCATGATAACCAGAGAAATCTTCCTCCTCCACGTGCGCCCGGCGATCGTCTAGGTTATGCCTAATCTCAGAGCAGAGCGTCGCCGACCCCCTCATGACGCGGCACGCTTGCTGTCGAATGAAAGACCTGACTTCTCGGGAATACCCTCAGTTCACCGCACTGTCTCATCGCAACCGGTGAACGGGAGGAGCACCAGCTCCTCCCCAACAATGAGTGTCAACACTATGGTTTGTAACCGATGAAACCCTGGACCTCTTCCAGGTAATTAACCGGTCGGTACGTGTCTCCCGGGTACAACTTGTTGATCTCCGGCGCGTACTTCTTGTGAACTGCGTCGCCCAATTTCCTCAAGGTTGCCATCTCATCAGGCGAAAGGCTGATAAATTCGATGCCATCCTTCTTGGCAGCGGCAATCTCATCAGCCTCCTGCTGAACGGTTTCCTTGCGGATCTTGGCACAGACCTCGTGGACAACTTCCTTGAAGGTCTTTTGAAGATCGGCCGGCAAGGAGTTGAACCAGGCCTTATTGAAGATCCAGATGAAAAGCCCCTGGGCATAGTTGACGTACGTGAAATACTTGGCCACCTCGAATTTCTTGGTGATATTGCACACACTGGGAGTGTGATCCAAGCCGGTGATGACCCCCTGCTTCAGGGCTACCGGCACGTCCGGCCATGGCATCACAACAGGGCTGAATCCCCACTCCTGATACAGCAACTGGTTGACTGCAGCTTCAGCCGTCCGGAACTTGACTTTCTTTGCGTCGGCAAGGGTTCGGACTGGTATGGTCGTGGCCCAACCATAATTGCCATACCCTGTGATGTCGAGCCCCATAATCCCCTGATGGTCCATGGCCATCATAAAGTGATCGAAAAGCTGCCCACTGCCAACGAACTTGTCGAGCTTTTCAAAAGAATCGATGAGAAATGGCAAATTTACGAGACCGAACCGGGGTCCAAGGTTAGTGGCTGCCACTGAGCTGCAGGCCATGCCCTGAATGGCGCCCATCTGGAGTTGATTGAGGACCTCAACCTCCCCCCCAAGCATGGAGAAGGGTTTGTATTCGAGATAGATCTGGCCGTTGGTCCTCTTCCAGAGCTCATCACGGATGGCGAATCCTGCGTAAACTCCCTTGAGGACAGGGTGAGAGACATTGGACACAATGCACTTGTACTTCGCACCTGAGGGGTCGAATGCCGGTTTCCACTTTTCCAGAGGCGGTGCCTGAGCAACCGCTGAGCCGACGAGCAACCCCAAGACAATTGAGCAGACCATGACAACGAAAGCACATCTTTCTCCCTTCACCTCAACCTCCTTCTTGTCGTAGTGGTGAGTCCCGAAGATTTCCAAACCGTCATGTGCCAAAGATGAGTGTCATCAAATTACAGGGACCACGTCCCTTAGTCAAGCGAAACAGTACGGTTTCTTTCAAGTCTGAAGAACACGCCCAGAGGAACCGAGACCGCCCTTTTTGGCGTGGCCGAGCTCTCCTGCGAGACGTATCGCGTCGTGTCGCGATGAGATCTGACGCGGTCAACCACGAACACACCCCATCAACCTTGACAACTCGCCGCGAACCTGTTCTAATTCCCCGAGGACGCGGTGTAACCATCATACCTTGCGGAGTACAAAACTATGGACACGAAATCTTATCTCTCAGGGAAACGTATTCTGGCCGTAGATGATGAGCCCGACATTCTCGAATCCATCGAGGAAATTCTTGAAGGATCTCAGGTAGAATGCGCAAAAGATTATGACACCGCATCCGAAAAGCTGAAAACTAACCGCTATGATCTTGTTATTCTAGACATCATGGGAGTGAACGGAATAAAATTGCTGGAAGAAGCGGTGGAAAGAAACCTTCCGGCCGTGATGCTCACCGCCAATGCGGTCAACCCCGAAACTCTGATGACGTGTATTCGAAAAGGCGCTATCTCCTATCTTCCCAAAGAGACCCTCCCAGAGCTCGACGAGTTGCTAGCCGCAATTTTCAGCGCCCACGAACGGGGAGAGCCGACGTGGAAGCTTCTGTTTGAGAGGCTGGGAGCGTTTTTTGACGAGCGCTTCGGCGCAGGGTGGAAGGAAAAGGAGAAAACGTTCTGGTCCGAATTCGACCGAACCTATCAGATCGGGAGGGGGATTCAGGAGCGGCTGATGCACGATGAGAGGGTTCTCGGGAAAGGCGTGTAAGGGCATCGATTCATGACGATGCTGTCCCCGCCGTCTGGTATCCCTCGCTGCGCTGAAAGTGTGGCAGGACACAGTCCTCACCATTCCGTACCTCCCCGCAGAGACCGAAAGTGTCGCCGTCAAAGCAAGTTCCCTGGATGATTGGATGAGGGGCCGGGCCCGAGGAGGGGCAATCACGAAGGCCCTGGAGCGGGAAATCATGGGCGCTGAGTAGGGAAGAGGGAAAGCTTTCGATTACGGCGAAAAAACTATTGACAAGAGATTCACGATGTGGGCATAGTTAGCAGATACATGTTTGGAGGTACTGGCGTATGCCGACCATTAACCAATTGGTCAGATTGGGAAGGGAGAAACCCCGGAGAAAAACCTCCGCCCCTGCTCTGACCAACTGCCCCCAGCGCCGGGGCGTCTGCGTAAGGGTCTACACAACCACGCCCAAGAAACCGAACTCCGCGCTGAGGAAGGTGGCGAGGGTGCGTCTGACCAATGGATACGAGGTCACCTCATATATTCCCGGCATAGGGCATAACTTGCAGGAACATTCCGTCGTCTTGATCCGCGGCGGACGCGTCAAGGACTTACCCGGTGTTCGGTACCATATTATTAGAGGCACCCAGGACGCCTATGGCGTGCAAGACCGGAAACAGGGCAGGTCCAAATACGGAACCAAGAGGCCCAAGTAGTCCGCGCTGACCTTTCCGGGGAGCTCAGTCGCGAGAGGAGTTGCGCGCTGAAGCGCGACCCCGGAGAAACTCCAAACTGAACGAGCGAAGGATCTGTGCGAAACGGATCCGGGCAAACCGTCCCTCGGGACGGGGCAGGTTTTGAAGGGAACAGATCACTGACTGTTTGCGCGGAGCAGACGCTCTGCACGGCCTTCCGAACCAAGCCGCCTGGAAGCTGCACGGATTAGCCCGTTCTTGACGCTGAAGAAAACCCGGCCGGAATTGGCCCTCACTGGAGTGAAATCGGATGCCGAGAAAAGGGAAAGTACCGAAACGCGATGTGCTGCCGGACCCGATGTACCACAGCAAGCTCGTGACCAAATTCGTCAACGGAATCATGTGGGAAGGGAAGAAATCCGTCGCCGAAGGCATTCTATACGGCGCATTTGATATCATCGCCAAGCGAGTGAATGAAGACCCTCTCAAGGTCTTCGAACGGGCAGTGGACAATGCCAAGCCCGTGCTCGAGGTTCGATCCCGGCGAGTGGGCGGTAGCACCTACCAAGTGCCAGTCGAGATCCGCCCCGAACGGCGACAGGCTCTGGCAATTCGGTGGCTAATTCAGTACGCCAGGAGCAGGGGCGAAAAGAGCATGAAAGAGAAGCTCGCCGGCGAGTTTCTCGACGCTGCCGCAAACAAGGGCAGCTCAGTGAAGAAAAAGGAAGATACCCACAAGATGGCCGAAGCCAACAAGGCCTTCGCCCACTACAAGTGGTAATCGTCGACAAGAGGCAATGAACGGTAATTTGCTGGATAAAACCCGAAACATCGGGATCATGGCTCATATCGATGCAGGAAAGACGACAGCGACCGAACGAATCCTCTTCTACACGGGAGTTTCTCATCGACTGGGCGAGGTTCATGACGGCAAGGCGGTCATGGATTGGATGGAGCAAGAGCAGGAGCGCGGAATTACCATAACGTCCGCAGCAACGGCCTGCTCATGGAAAGGCCATCGCATAAACATCATCGATACACCGGGACACGTCGATTTCACCATCGAGGTGGAACGCTCCCTGAGAGTGCTCGATGGCGCAATAGCGATCTTCTGCGGTGTCGGAGGCGTGGAGCCGCAATCGGAAGCCGTTTGGAAGCAGGCTGATCGGTACAAGGTCCCCAGGATTGCGTTCATCAACAAAATGGATAGAACAGGAGCCGATCACCTCAGCGTTATTGATATGATGAAAAAGAGACTTAACACACAACCTGTCCTTCTCCAAATCCCCATCGGCCGGGAAGAAAGCTTCCGCGGAGTCGTGGACCTTATTTCCATGAAGGCTTTCGTCTTTGACGAGGAGTCAATGGGAATGAATTTTTCGGTGAGCGACTGTCCCGACGAATTGCTAGACGAGGCCAATCGTGCTCGAGAGGCTTTGGTAGAGAGCGCGTGCGAATTAGACGAGGTTCTGCTCGAACAATACCTGGAGGGTGACTCAAACCTGCCTGCGGACAGTATCCAGCGAGCGCTCCGCAAGGGCACCCTCGATTTGAAAATTACGCCGGTCCTTGTAGGGGCGGCATTCAAAAATAAGGGAATTCAGCAACTTCTGGATGCCGTCGTCGACTACCTCCCGTCACCATGCGACGTGCCTCCGATACAGGGAAAAGATGCCAGAGGCAAGATCGTCGAGCGTTATCCCAATGGCACGTTCGCTGCTCTCGCATTCAAAATCATGAACGACCCGTACACGGGTAATCTCACGTTCCTCCGGGTCTATTCCGGTACCATCCCAGCAGGAGCCTCGGTGTACAACTCGAGCCGGGAAAAGAAGGAGCGCGTGGGACGCATCCTCAAGATGCATGCGAATCAGCGTGAGGACATCAAGGAGGCTTCTGCAGGAGATATCGTGGCTGTTCTCGGCCTGAAGTACACGAGGACTGGGGACACCCTGACGGATGGCCAAGATCCCGTCATGTTGGAGTCTATGGAATTCCCCGAACCGGTCATCTCGGTTGCCATAGCGCCGAAGTCGAGGGATGATGGGGAAAAGCTCTCAAAGGCCTTGACCAGGCTTCTTAGCGAGGATCCGTCGCTCCACGTGCAGATCGATCGAGATTCCGGTCAGACGGTGCTGTCGGGTATGGGCGAGCTCCATTTGGAGATAGTGGCAGACAGGCTCCTCAGAGAATTCCATGTGGCAGCCGATGTGGGGGAACCGGAAGTTGCGTACCGCGAGACACTTACCAAGCCTTCCAAGGCTCACTATCGTCATGTGAAGCAGACCGGGGGCAAAGGTCAATTCGCGGAAGTGATGATGGAAGTTGAACCGAAAGAGCGTGGGCAGGGCTTTGAATTCGTCGACAAAATAGTAGGCGGAGCCATTCCCAAAGAATTCATCAAGCCCGTGGAAGAGGGCGTTCGCAAAGCCATGGAAGCCGGTGTCTTAGCAGGAAGAGCCGTGGTGGACGTCAAGGTCACGCTGACAGATGGCAAGTATCATGAAGTAGATTCTTCCGAGATGGCATTCCGAACAGCCGGGTTCATGGCCTTCAAAGAGGCTGCCAAGCAGAGCGCTCCAATCCTGCTGGAGCCGATCATGGACGTGGAGTTGGTGATCCCGGGGGAATTTATAGGGGACGTGCTCGGTGACCTCACCGCCAGGAGAGGCAAGATTCTGGGCCTTGAGAGCCGGGCCGGCATACAGACCGTCGGTGCGCGTGTGCCGCTCGCGCGAATGTTCGGGTATGCCACGGACCTGCGCAGCCTTACGCAGGGCCGGGGATCGTTTACCATGCGATTTTCTCACCACGAACCCGCGCCTCAGTCCGTTACGGAAAAGGTGATTGCAAAGTTCAGAGAATCTGGAGGAGCCCATGGGCAAGGCGAAGTTTGAGCGTAAAAAGCCTCATGTGAACGTTGGCACGATTGGACACATAGACCACGGGAAGACGACGCTGACAGCAGCGATCACGCGGGTATTGGCGAAGAAG